>JAFQQD010000050.1 GCA_017411435.1 Clostridia bacterium | reverse complement strand
CGGTTTGTTCCCTGCATCGCACCATCACGCGAGATGTCGGTACAGATAACTGTCTTTATGCCGAGATTCTGCATTTCGGAAAGGAAATCCATACCCGATACACCACTGTCTTCAAGCCAACCCTTAACGGCTACCTTACCGTCTTTAAGGTCGGCACCCACTGCGATTTTGTCCGCATATTTAGCGCACACTTGCCGGAGGAAAGCACGGTCGTTAACTGCTGCTGTGCCGAGTATAACGCGCATCACGCCTGCATCGATATAGCGTTTTACGGTTTCTTCGTCACGGATACCACCGCCGATTTCAACCTTGAGTCCGCTGTGCTGTGCAACAGCCTTAACCACATCAAAATTAGGGGTTGTACCGTCCTTTGCGCCCTCGAGGTCTACCATATGGATATATTCTGCGCCCTGTTGTTTGAATCCTTTTGCAACCTCAAGCGGATTTTCGCTGTAAACTGTCATTTTATTATAGTCGCCCTTAAAAAGACGAACTGCTTTTTTTTCATATAAATCTATTGCGGGGAAAATTATCATACCTGTATTTCCTTTCACATTTCAGAGAATGCCTTAAGAATTAAGAGACCTGCTTTGCCACTCTTTTCAGGGTGGAATTGACAACCGTAAACATTGCCGTTTTCAGCTGACGCGGTAAGTTCACATCCGTACTCAGCAGTTGCGGTTACACTTTCATCACAGTCCGCTGCATAGTAGGAATGTACAAAATACACACAATCGCCCTCTTTAAGATACTTGAAAAGAGCCGTCTCCTTCTTGAATATAAGCGGATTCCAGCCGATATGCGGGATGCTTAATCCCTCGCCAATCACATCAGCGATGGGACGGATTTCACCCTTTATAAGTCCAAGTCCCTCATACTCTCCATATTCGTAGCTCTTATCAAAAAGCATCTGCATTCCAAGGCATATTCCAAGAAGGGGTTTTCCGCCTTTTGCTTCCTCTATAATCACTTTATCAAGTCCACTTTCGGAAAGCTTGCGCCTTGCATCACGGAATGCGCCTACACCGGGGAGAATTATTTTGTCGGCACTTCTTATTACATTTTCATCGCTTGTTATGATGCTCTCTGCACCGACCATATCAAGCGAGCTTTTAAGGGAAAAGAGATTTCCCACTCCATAGTCAACAATTGCTATCATAATACACCCTTGGTAGACGGAATTTCGTCCTTTACCTCCGCATCTATTTTCACTGCTGCGCGCATAGCACGGGCAACTGATTTGAATGTACCCTCAATAATATGATGGGTGTTTCTTCCTGCGAGCTGTCTTATGTGAAGAGTAATGCCTGCATTTGTTGCAAATGCCTCGAAGAAATCCTCCACAAGCTCAGTATCGAAATCGCCGACCTTTCTTGCACGCATTTCGAGATTTATTGCAAGCATTCCGCGTCCTGAAATATCAACTGCGGAGAGAATAAGTGCCTCATCCATGGGAAGTATGATATCGGCATAACGGGTAATACCTTTTTTATCGCCAAGTGCATTCTTAAACGCCTGACCGAGTGCGATACCGATATCCTCAACCGTGTGATGATAGTCAACATAGGTGTCGCCATTGCAAAGAACAGAAAGTGTCATTCTTCCGTGCTTTGCAAAGAGCTCAAGCATATGGTCAAGGAAGCCGCAACCTGTTTTGATTACGCCTTTCTCACATACATCGAGGTTAAGGTTAAGCTTAATATCTGTTTCTGCAGTTTTTCTGTTAATTGTAGCGTTTCTCATAATCATCAGTCCTTCAAAATCTTTTTAACTGTATTTACGAAAATCTCCATCTCTTTGGGAGTGCCGATTGTGATGCGGTTATATTCGCATATTCTTTTGCCCGTAAAATGACGGACAAGAATTCCGTTTTCACGAAGTTTTTTGTAAAGTTCTTCGCCACTGATTTTATCACTTTTCGCAAAGAGGAAATTTGCCTTTGACGGTGTCATCGTAAAGCCCATCATATAAAGTGCTGCTGCCGTTTTTTCGCGTGTGGCTATTATTTCCTGCCTGTTTTTTTCAAAGTATTCATTGTCACGGATTGCTCCGCTTCCTGCCGCCATCGTCATTCGGTTGATGTTATATGGATTAATTGAAAAGCGGATTGTGTTAAGGTCTTTTATAAGCTCTTTATCGGCAACCGCAAACCCAAGGCGCGCACCTGCCATTGAGCGCGATTTGGAAAATGTCTGCACAACGATAAGGTTTTTATACTTCTTAGTAAGAGGAATTGCACTTTCTCCGCCGAAATCCACATACGCCTCGTCAACAACTACGATATTATCGGGGTTACTCTGTGCAAGCCTTTCAATCTCACAAAGCGGTGCGAAAATTCCTGTCGGTGCGTTGGGGTTTGCAATCACAACATTTTTACCCTTTCCGCAGTAGTCGTTAAAATCAATTGTAAAATCGTCTTTAAGCGGAATTTCTTCATAGGGGATATTGTTCACCGTGCAGAACACATTGTAAAAACCATAGGTTATATCAGGAAAAATGAAGGGAGTTTCATTATCTCCGTAAGCCATGAAGATAAAGTTCAGTATCTCGTCAGAGCCGTTTGAAAGGACTACATTTTCCTTTTCCACTTTGCAGTAGGCTGCAATATCTTCGCAGAGTGCACTGCACTCAGGGTCGGGGTAAAGCCTTAAAAGGTTTGCCTCATTCTCCGCTGCCTTTACCGCCTCGGGAGAGGGCGGATAGGGAGATTCGTTTGTATTGAGTTTTATATACTTCATATCCTTGGGCTGTTCGCCGGGGGTGTAGGGTATGAGTTTTTCGTGTTTAGTGCTGAAAAATCTGCTCATAGTTTAATAACCTGTCCTTTTATGTGGTCTGTGCATTTTTCACATTTCCTTCTTAAATCTTGAAACAGCACTCTTTGCATGTGCCTCAAGTCCCTCTGCCATAGCGAAGGTATAAATATCGTCACTTACTTTTTTAAGAGCTTCGGGTGTGTAGTAGGTGTACTGTGTTTTCTTGATGAAGTCATCTACTGAGAGAGGACTTGAAAATCTTGCCGTACCGCTTGTGGGAAGCGTGTGGTTGGGACCTGCGAAATAGTCGCCGAGTGCCTCGGGACAGTAGCGTCCCATAAAGATACTGCCTGCGTGCCTGATGCTTTCGAGGTAGTCAAAGGGATTGTCAAGGCAAAGTTCAAGGTGCTCGGGTGCAATCTCGTTTGCAACATCAATAGCCTGTTTTATATTGTCTGCAATTATGATTTTACCGCTGTTGTCGATTGATGCACGGGCAATCTCTGCTCGTTGCAGTAGAGGAATCTGTCGTTCAAGTTCCGCACTTACCTTTTCGGCAAGCTCACGGCTGTCCGTTACCAGAACAGCGCTTGCCATCTTGTCGTGTTCTGCCTGAGAAAGCATATCTGCCGCAACGAATTCCGGATTACTCTTAGAATCCGCAACGACAAGTATTTCGCTCGGGCCAGCAATCATATCAATTGAAACCTTGCCAAAGACTTGCTTTTTAGCTTCTGCAACAAAGGCATTTCCGGGGCCGACAATTTTGTCAACCTTGGGAATAGTTTCTGTTCCGTAGGCAAGTGCGGCAATTGCCTGTGCACCGCCTGTTTTGAACACCTTATCCACGCCGCCGATTTTCGCGGCAACAAGAATTGCGCTGTTAACCTTGCCGCATTTGGCGGGCGTTGTAATTACAATTTCGCTGCAGCCTGCGAGTTTTGCAGGGACACAGTTCATAAGAACACTTGAAGGATATGCCGCAGTACCGCCGGGAACATAAAGACCTGCCTTTTCAACGGGGGTAATCTTCTGCCCGATTACTACACCGTCTGCTTCATCAAGGCGGAAACCTTCTCTTACTTGATTTTTGTGAAAGTGTTCAATATTCTTTTTTGCTTTTTTGAGAATTTCTATAAGCTCGGGCGAAACTTCGTGCATTGCTTCTTCGTATTCTTTCTCTGTTACGAGAAGGTTTTCGGGTGCACCGCCGTCAAATTTTTCTGCATAGGCTAAAAGTGCCTTGTCACCGTTTTTTCTGACATCATAAATTATATCGGCAACTGTATTTTCAATAGCGGAGGTATCCTCTATATCACGCGCAAAAATTTCGTCTATACTTATTTTATCATAGTCGTAAATCTTAATCATTGCTATTCTCCTTGACATAGTCTTCGATTGCTGAAGCAATCTTGCCTATAATGTCGTTTTTGAATTTGTAGCTTACCTTGTTTGAAATAAGACGCGCACTTATGGGAACAATTGTCTCGTAGGGACGAAGATTATTTTCCTTTAATGTAGTGCCCGTTTCAACTATATCAACAATAACATCGGAAAGTCCGAGAATCGGAGCAATCTCGATAGAGCCGTTGAGTTTTATAATATCAATTTCGCGACTTAATTCACTGTAATACTTCTTTGTAATATTGGGAAACTTTGTCGCAACGCGGAGTGTCCGTTCGGGATTATCGACAAAGTCATCCTTTGCAGCAACCGCCATACGGCATTTGCCCATATTAAGGTCACACAGCTCGTAAACATCGGGATTATATTCAAGAAGGATATCCTTTCCCGCAACGCCGATATCTGCTGCACCACGCTCTACATAGATTGCAACATCAGAAGGCTTTACCCAGAAGTATCGTACGCCTGTTTCCTCGTTTTCAAATATGAGTTTGCGGTTATTCTCGCGGATGGAGGGGCAAGCGTAACCTGCTTTTTCAAATATGTCGTAAACCTTTTCGCCGAGTCTTCCCTTGGGAAGGGCGATATTAAGCATTTTATCCATTTTGGGGTTTTCCACCTTTCAATACGCAGAGGGTTTCTTTATAACGAAGTGCACCTGTGTTATTTTTCTGAATATTTACACTCTTACCCTCTGCCTTAAGAGAGTCGGCAATTTTCATTATATCACAGTATGATGCGCCTTCTTCATAAGTAAGAAGAACATCGCAGTCGTAGGACTTATTTGTTGTATCGATACGCTCTAACATATCGCAGTATACTGCAAAGCCGATTGCGCCACCGCTTTTGCCCATGCCACGAAGAAGGTTGTCGTATCTTCCGCCTGCAAGAATACTCTTGGGAAGGGAATCAACATAGCCGCGGAATACAACGCCGTTATAGTATTTTGTATCACCGATAATTGAGAAATCAAGGAAGATTCTGTCCGCCATATCACACTCGTCAAGCGCGATTATAAGGTTCTTAAGTCCTTCTGTCGCTTCCATCATCTCACGGTTGATGCAAAGTTTTTCAAGGTCTGAAATTTTATCAGTTGCTTTTCCCGAAAGGTCACAAAGCTTAACTGCAACATCCGTTACTGCGCTGCCTACTCCGTTTTCATTACAAAGAGAAGAAAGTGCAGCGCTGTTTTTATCACAAAGGAGAGAAATCATCTTCTTTTCAACATCGCTGTCAACACCTGCAGCGCTGATAAGCCCCTTTACAATACCGACAGAAGAAATGTCAAGAATATAATTCTCGCTTACTGTCTGAAGGCTTTTTATCGCAAGTGACAAAACCTCGCACTCATCAAGAGGTCCGATTTCACCCATACATTCAATGCCTGACTGCATAATCTCCTTTATTTCGTGGGTTGCACGGTCAGGGCGGTAAACATTTTCGTTATAATAAACCTTGCTCACTGCGCCGTCCGCCTTCTTATAATTCTTTATGATAGAAAGCGTTACATCAGGCTTAAGCGCAAGAAGTCTGCCGCCAAGGTCGGTAAAGGTAACGATATTTCCACTGCCGACAAAATTCTTGTTTCTGACATACATATCATATTCTTCAAAGCGGCTCATCTTGAAAGGGGTATAACCGCTTTCGTGATAAAGAGAGCGCAGTGCAAGAGTTATTTTTTCTTCTGTTTTTAAGATGTCGTCTTTTACTGTCATTTGGCTCATTCCTTTTCTGGGGACGGGGGCATTTTTGTAATCGCAGGTGCAACAAAAATTGACCTGTCCCCATTATTCACTTTAGCATTTTACCACGGTAAAGCGCTAAAGTCAATCCCTGTTTGTAAAAAATCTTTTTAATTTTAGCACAAATTCCCTATATAATCAAGAATTTTGACTTTCTTTTCTTCGTATATATTCCGTTGGGGACATTTTCATAACCTTTTTATATGTGTTATTAAAGGTACGGATGCTCTGAAAACCGCTTTCAAGAGCTGCGTCAGTCACATTGTATCCGTCAGAGAGAAGCTTGTTTACATTTGAAATTCTTAATTTGTCCAGATATTCCGAAAGCTCAATGTTTGAATATTTGCGGAAAAGCAAGGACGCTTTTTCGCGTGACATATAAAGACTTTTTGCGATTATTGATATATTTATTTTTTCGCGGAAATGGTCGTTTATATAGTCAACCATTTTATAAAATTCCGTGATCTGCTTTTTTTCAGGAGTTTTATTGTTGGCAGGGAAATGGCGCATAAGTGAAAGATAAAATGTGGCTATATAGGATTGCATAAGGGGATTATCCTCTGTTTTTTTTGCATTGCCCTCCTCCATAGCATAGGCGAATAATGTATCGACTTTTTCACGGAGACCGGAGATTTCATCAATCTCCTCCGCGGTGATATGACATTTCAGCGGAGTAAACTTTACCGAGGGATTAAGGATTGTCCTGACATCAAAAATAAGAAGTCCGAGTCTCGTTTCCTCTTCCTCCATAATAAAACTGTGCACAGTGCGGGAATTAAAGAATACTATATCTCCCTTTTTTGCGTGGACAATTTTACCTGCTGTCCAGAAACTGCACGGTTTATCAAGAGGCATTACAATTTCACAGTTTTTATGCCACTTGAAAGCGGACTGTCCCTTCATCCACAACTTGCTGTGCGCAGACATTTCTACTCTTTGATTTTCCTCTGTAAACAGCATATAATCCCTCCTTTGCTCTTTGTCTTGATTATAGAGGATATTTGTTTGTTTGTAAATATAATTTTCGTAAAAACCCGACATTTTTGCCAGTTAATGCATCAAATTTTCTTGCCGTGTTTATTAAGAATGCTATAATGAAATTAACAGATGAGGATTTTTCGTCTTGTCTGACACATTACATAATCAAAATTGGAGGTAGTGTTATGGAGAAAAATTATCGTGTCGTTTTCACCGAAAAATGTAAGGTTGAGCTTCAGGAATGTGAAATGCCTGTTCCCGCTGATGATGAGCTTTTGCTTAAAACTATCGTTACGCAGATAAGTACGGGTACCGAGCTCACAAGACTTGAGCAGAATATTGCCGAAGATTCCTTCTGGAACGGAAGTGCAAGAGCTGCTTATATGGCTTTCCCTATTTATCCCGGATATTCCTATGTAGGCGAAGTTGTTGCAGTGGGTAAAAACTGTGACGAAAGCTTAATCGGAAAGAGAGTTATTGCCAGTCATAGACATCAGAAATATGCTGTTCTCAGAGAAGAACAAGCTATATATCTTCCTGAAAATGTTGATTCTGATGAAGCTGCATTCAAAACCCTTGCGGTTGTTGCTCTTGCCAGCATAAGAGCCGCTCAGATAAGGCCCGGCGAAACTGCAGTCGTTTTTGGTGCAGGTATTGTTGGTCAGTTGGTTGCCCGTCTGGCACAGATTGCAGGTGCAGTTAATGTTGTTGTTGTAGATATTTCCGACAACAGACTTAATTATGTTCCTAAAAACAAGTGTTTCTATACTGTTAATTCCACAAAAGAAAATGTTGAGGAATTTGTGAAAAAGATTAACAACGGAAAGCTTGCAGATATTGTTTTTGAAACAACTGCATATCCTCCGTTGATTGCAGAGGAAGTAAAATGTATAACAAAGCGCGGCAAACTTGTTATAACAAGCAGTCCCAAGGGTCCGTCAAAGATTGACTTTGAGTATTGCAGTGCAAACGGTATTACTATAATTGCTGCTCATAATTTGGCATTCCATCCCCCTGTTGCGACACCCGAAAATCCTTGGACCGGAAGCAGAGACGCAGAATATGTTGTACAACTTCTTGATAAAGAATTATTGTCATTAAAAGATTTGGTATCTCATAAAGAAAGTTATAAGAATGCAGTTGCAATGTATGAACTTCTGATGGAAGACAGAACTCAGGCACTCGCTGTTCATTTAGATTGGAGGGACTAAAATATGTTAAAAGTAGGTATAATCGGTGCAGGTACAGTTTCTGCAAGACATATTGAAGCGTATATCGCTCACAAGGATTGCGAGCTTGTAGCCATTTCGGATGTTAACGAAGAGCAACTTCGTAAAAGAGCAACCGAATACAAGATTGAAAGAGCGTACACTGACTATCACGAAATACTTTCAGACAAAGAAATTGATGCGGTTGCAATCGTAACCCCCACATTCACTCACAAAGCAATAATTATAGACGCACTTAAGGCAGGTAAGCATGTTATCTGTGAAAAGCCCCCGACACGCACAGCGCAGGAAGCGATTGAATGTATGGAAGCGGCTGAAAAATACGGCAAAATCCTTATGTACACCTTTGTCCGCAGATTTTCTGCAGAGGTACAGTACCTCAAAAAATATGCCGAGGCAGGCAAATTCGGTCAGTTTGCATATGCTGAAGCGGCAAGAACTTCCCGCACTTTTTCTCCCGGTGGCTGGATGCTTGACAAGGAAAAGGTAGGCGGCGTACTTCTTGACGGTAATATACACGAAATTGACAGTGTACTTTACATTATGGGTTATCCCAAGGTAAAATCCGTAACCGGTTTTGCAAGCAGTGTAAATTCCGACCTTCCCGACAGAATACAGGGAATTGCAGGCGGATACAAAACCACAGATAAAACTGCTACTAAGAGAACAATTGACAGTATTACAAACGGTTATGTGGTTTTCGAAAACGGTGCTTCACTTTACATCAAAACAAGCAGCGCATCAGTTGCTGTTGATGTCGGTGATCATATTGAAATTGTCGGCGAAAAAGCAGGCGCTAAAATAGATAGAAAACTTCCTGATACCAACCTGAGAATGCTTGAAGTTACAGACGACAACTATTTCCAGGAAGTATATCCTAAGGTTGGAAAGATAAACGGTGTACAGGCAGAGGTTAATCACTTTGTTGACTGCTGTATAAATGGTACAGAGTGTATGTGTAAACCCGAAGAGGCAGTTATGGTAATGCAAATCATCGACGCAATCTACGAATCGGCAGAAACAGGAAAAACGATATATTTCTAAGCATATCTAGAAATAAAGAAAGCGGGAAATTGAAATGAAAGCAAAACCAATTAAGTTCTTCATAACAACGCTGATTGTTATGATTTCCGCTATGGTCTTTTCTGTGGCGGTATCTGCAGCAGAGATTGTTCTTCCCGACATCATAAGTGACCATATGCTTATACAGCAGGGCGAAGAAATTAGTCTCTGGGGTACGGCAGGTTCCGGAGAAAAGGTTGAAGTTACCATTTCCGCAAACGGAAGGGTTTACCAAGAGGGTACCGCAACAGCAGATGAGGCAGGTAGTTTCATGGTTAAGCTTTCCGCGATGAACCCCGGCGGCCCTTACGAAATTCTCTTCGAAACGACAACCGACTCCGTGACAGTTTACGATGTTGTCATTGGTGAATTATGGATTCAATGCGGACAGAGTAATATGGCAAAAACAACCTCGGGTTGCGGTACTTATACTTCAAAAATACTTCCTGACAGCCCAATCAATGATATCAGGCTGTTTATGAACACAACCGATAATCAAATGACGGAGCGTGCTACAAACCTTGAAGGCGAATGGAAAATCGCGGACAGCGAATCCGTAAAAAGCTTTTCTGCGCTGGGCTATTGCGCAATAAAGGAAATCCACGATGACCTTCAAATTCCCGTCGGCGGTATTTGTGTAGCCGTAAGCGGCAAAATGATGAGCTACTTCAAAGGGCCGAGCACACCGGGGGAAGCAGGCGGAAAGCTATATAATTCCAAGTTTGCACCTCTTACCAATATGGCTGTGCGCGGTGTTATGTGGCATCAGTTTGAAGGCGACAGGGATAACGCCAAATTCAAAGAAACATTTGTAAACCTTGTAAACTCCTGGCGACTTGACAGAAATGATGACGACCTTCATGTCGTTTACTTTACGGCAAATCCTTCGCCGATGAAATATATTGGTTCTTCAGGCGAATATGTAGTGCGTGACTGGAGTTTGCTCCGTCTTGAACAGATTAAAGCTTACTACGACCTTGACAATGTATCATTCATAGTTACAACAGACTTCCCGTTCGAGGAACAGGATACCGACCTTATTCATCCCAAAAACAAGCTTGACACGGGAAAACGAATGGGTCAAACTGTTCTCGGTGCAGTTTACGGGCGCAACAACACCTGGCAAAGCCCTCTTTACAAAGTTTCATCCAAGGGCAATGGTTATGCAGAGGTTACTTTCAGTAACACCTATGGCGGACTTAAAACCGATGACGGACTTTCTCCCCGTCATTTCCTCGTAGGCGAAACCAACGGGGTGTGGAAAGAGCCGTCTTCAGTAGAAATTATCGACGATGATACCATCAGAATCAGTTGTGATGTTCTTGATGAAATCAACTATATTTCATACTGCGTTGAGGCGCATCTTTATCCCTACACATCGGTTGATGATGCAGTAAGTAATACATATGTCGATGTAAATGTGGTAAACTCCGCAAATCTTCCTCTCGCTCCTTTTGTTATTGAAATCGGAGAAAGCAAAGCAGAGAAGGAATTTACTGACTTTGCCGAAATCCCCGAAAGAATAGACACCGCAATAAAAGAGCCCCTTACAGTTGTTGACTGGAACGCTGACGGCGACATCATAACAGTTGATTTTTCACATCCTGTTTCTTCTCTTTCAGGAAAGGTAACTCTTACAAGAACAAAAGGCAGTGTAACCGAAAACTTGACTTCAGCCATTGCTTTCGGGGAAAATCATCCCAACATAGCAAATGGCGGTACAATTGATTTTAACACTATGATCATCAAGCCTGACGGAGGCCTTTCAACGCATAAAGAAAGTGATAGTGAAAAGTGGGTATATAAATTTACTTTAACTGATGTTAAACCGATAGATAGCAGCGCTGTTTCAAATCTCAGTTTCTACGAAAAATCGTTCTATGTAGAGCTTATTGATAATGCTATGGATGCTGTAACAACGAAGAATGATGAGAACAGAGATCTTCACTTCAAGCAGGGCGAGGCATCATGGGTTGAAGCGCCTACTTATGACAGCATCGAAGTGTCAAACGATACAGACAAAACAAAAATATTTGCTACTAACCAAGCGTTTACAAGTTACTACTCCGCTACTCTTTATAAATTCCTCAACAAGACCGAGGAAGACGGAAATACAGTTTATAAAGCAGTAACAACCGACGACCGAGATTACACCGTTAAGGCGAAATTCAGATTTACACTTCCTGAAAATCCAGTTGATGCTGACGGCAACGCTCTTGCATGGAATTCAGGCGGTTACAAGTGGCATAAAAAAGTTTCATTCGGTATAGGTGCACACGCTACTCCCTTCTACGGTTCGAGTTATACAGCGATCAATGCAAAAAACCAGACAGGCAGCGGTATTATTTTTAACTACCATCCTTACTACTACGACAGTTCCAATCCTACTGCAAACATGAAGAATATCGGCATTTGGGTAAAGGGCGAGGCAAACACCCTCAACACGCTCGCCTATGTGCAGGATATACGCCCCAATACGGATATCGAGCTCAAGATTTCATACAAGGATGGTCGCTCGATAGCATTTATCAACAACAAGAAGTTTGCAGATATGACCGTTACTGATACACCGGGCGTTCCAATTATAGATGTTGGTTGGAGAACTCATAATACATCATCTGTTCTTCCCTCAAACATTGAACCTGTCGAGATAAGCGACTACGAGCTTACTCTTGCACACGAGGTTCGTCCCATTACTGTAGGAGAACCGGGATTCGATGACCAAACAGTTTTAATCCTTGTTGAGAATCCGACTGAAACTGATAAGGAAATCCTTGCAATTTGCGCTCTTTATGACGAAAACGATGCTCTTTCCCAGATTATACCGATAAGTAATACAGTAGTTAAGGGAAATGCAAAGGAATTCGCTTTCAAGGACCTTGATACAGACGGAATCAAGTATATCCGCGTGTTTGTATGGAATGGAATCACACTTGAACCTTATCAGGAAAAAATTCCAGTAATGAATATAGAAAACTGATTAATGAAAAACAGGGTGTTTAAAAACCATTGGTTTTTAAACACCCTGTTTTATTTTACATCAATATAGGTTGAAACTGTTTTCCTGAAAGAGCGTCCTTCACAGCAGGTATTATATAATCCCATTTTGCAACAAGTGAATTGTTTTTTCCGATGGGATCATCCTGACCGAAGGGAACAAAATAAATGTTTTTCGAATTAAGAAGTAATCCTATGTTTTTCAAAGAGGAAGAAAGCCCGTCATTGGTTGATGGTGCTATTATCACAGGGCAATTATTCCGAAGAGTTGCCTTTGCCGCAAGAGGAACGCATCCGTCATAAATACCCTGTGCAATTTTGCCTAAAGTATTTCCCGTACATGGCGCAATAAGAAGCGCATCTATGAGTTTTTTGGGACCGATAGGCTCAGCAGAGGTCACGGTTGAAATTATTTTCCTGCCACATATATTTTCTATTTCTTCTATATAATCCTTACATTTACCAAAGCGTGTGTCGGTTTTATAAACCGTTTCGCTCATAATGGGGAATATATCAAACCCCTCTTCCTTCACTTTATAAAGAGCGTCTGTTACTTTCCGCAGCGTACAAAACGAACCGGTAAATGCAAAGCCAAGTCTGATGCCTTTTGCATCCATATTTTATTCACCTGATTCACTTATAATATTACAGATGGTTTCTTTTATGATATTACCCGCAGTAACAGGCGCTACCTTTCCCGGAAGTCCGAGCGCCCAGATTACCTTGACTCCCAAATCACGGGCTGCATCCAAATCAACTCCGCCCGGTTTTGAAGCAAGGTCTATTATTAAAGCATCCTTTGCACCTGAAAGGCACTCTCTTTTAATTACGCACTGCGGTACGGTATTGAATACGATATCAGCACTTGACATACATTCCCCAAGATACGAAAACGGTGCCGCGTGAAGAGAGTGTGTGCGTGCTTTTGCCCTTTGTGCACTTCTTCTTGCACAGACGGTTACATTCGCCCCAAGATTTTTAAGCATAATGGAAAGAAGCTCTCCAATCCTGCCAAACCCGGTGACAACTACATTTGCTCCGAAAATAGTTATGGGAAGTTCCTCCATGGCAATTTGTATTGCTCCCTCACAGCTTGGGACGGCATTTAATATCTCAAGCTCTTCGCGCATAAAATAGTCAACCCAGCGCACCGAGAAAATATCAGCAACGGCTTTTATGCCGTCCGACATTTTCCCCGCGAGGAGAAGTTTATCTTTTCCCATAATGTGAAAAAGGTCTTTAAGCAGTATTTTGTCCTTGATGTCTGGTGCGTCTACCGTTTTATCATCGCGACTACAGGGAAGCCCTAATACAACTGCATCACAACTTGTAACAGCAGTTTTAAGAGGTTCTTCTCCGTCAAACTGTTTTACCTCAAAACCCTCATCCGTGAGAGCTTTTGAAAGATATTCTATTCTTGTATCTCCACCGATAATCAGTATTCTTTTAATATTCATAATGAAAACACCTCTCTATATATTATTACAGAGAGGTGTTTTATGTTAATCTGCAAAATAAAATTATGACCAACGCCACAAGTTTCTGTATGGCGCATTTACGGTCGGCATAAGTTTGCCTAAAACATTTTGTGATGTCATAAGAGTGTTTGTCCGAAAAGCAAGTCCGCAAACGGGCTGTTCACGCAGGAAAACCTCCTCAAAATTAAATGCTGCATCTGAAAGCGAGTCTACTGTCGGCGACATACACAGAGCACTGAGTGCAAGCTCCATATAATCGCTGTTACCAGAATAGCTATTAAGTTCTCCTTCTTTCGCCAGCAGTATTTCGTAATCATAAGGATTATTAAGTACGATACCGCCTAGGTATGCCTCATAATTACCGCTTTCAATTTTGGAGATATAGTCTTCGAAAGCAAGTTCCTTAACCTTCACCTCGATGCCTGCGGCAAAGAGCTGCTGAGTTAAAAGCTGTGCGGTTTTGACACGCTCGGGATTATCCTCGTTAACTAAAAGTGTAAAGGAGAGTTTCTTTTTGTTCTTATCTGTGAGAAGCTGCGTTCTTTCATCAATAGTATATCCTTCAAGGAAAAGCATTTCACTCGAGCCGGAAAGGTTATACTGTGAAAGAATCGAGGATTCTGCCAAATCCTGTGCTGCAGGGTGAATGGGCGCGTTTGCCTCCATAGCATTTCCCATATAACAGTTTTGCACAATGTTCGTGCGGTCTATCGCCGAAGATACTGCACTTCGTACTGTCTGTGAAGAAAAAATGCTGTCCTTGTGATTTACTGCCATATATTCATACTGCATTGAGGGATAGGAAGTTATCCTTGTAGTCTTCATGGGGGTAGAATTTTGTGTGTCGTAAACCTTGTCGGTTACGGCATTTATAATTCCCTCGTTAAAAGCAGTTGTTGCCGCGATATTATCCCTTATAATGTTTATTTCCACATTGGTATATATCGCATCTCCCCCGTGCCACTTGTCATATGATGCAAGGGAGAGCGTTGTTGCAGGAGTGTATTTTACAAATTTGTACGCGCCTGTCCCCAATACTTTTGTATCAAGCTCGCTATTATGTGCCGCCACAATGGGGAAAGTCAGACTGTATGCTATTTGTCCATAGGGTCTGCTTAAACTGAGCTTCAGAGAAAGAGGGTCAATCGCTACTGCCGAATCAATGTATTTTACGCACTGTGAATATTCTGATGAAGGATTTTCCTGAATGAGATTTATTGTATGGACAACATCAGCGCTCGTAAACTTCACGCCATCATGCCACAAAACTGAATCCTTGAGTGTTACTATTGCACTGAGGCAGTCGTCTGAAACTTCTATATTTCTTGCGAGAACACCCTCGGCTTCAATCTTGTTATTTATATCAAACAGCGGTTCATAACAAAGAGAAAACGCGTCACGCACGCTGCTGTGAGTGACAAAAAGCGGATTAAAAGAGTCCATTTGTCTCATCTGCAGAGTTACGGTTTTTATTTGGTTTTGAGGAGTGATATTTTTCTGTTTTCCTTTTGTACATCCGCTTAAAAGAAGCATCAGCACAAGCAAAACGGAAATAAATCTGGTGCTTTTCATCGAAAAATCATCCCTTTTCAATTATGCAAATTATTCCGCCAAGGGTACCGCTTTTCCCGTTTTGTGCCCTGTGCGAGAAAAATAAGCCGTTATTACATTTTGTACATATCCCCGATACGGATATGTTTTCTTCTTTTACGCCCACCTGCGCTATAAGGTCAAAATTCACTTTTGCAAGGTCAAGCATATATTTTCCGTTTCCTTTGGAAACAGAATATTTTTTATCAAACTTTTCCGCTACATCTTCACTGACTTCATAGCAACACTGTCCTATACACGGGCCGATTGCCGCATAAATGTTTTTTTCATCCGCGCCAAGCTCTATGAGTTTCTGCGCCGTTTTCTGAGCTATTTTCCCATCCGTCCCGCGCCAGCCTGCATGAACTGCCGCAACTGCCCCGATATCTTCGGCATACATCAGTATGGGAACACAGTCGGCGCTGAAGCAAAGAAGCGGGACATTCTTTTCCATGGTTATGCACGCATCCACACCTCTGTCCCAGTCGTAGTGAACGCCTATGCCGATATTTGTTTTGTCTACTATTTCAATATTTGATGTGTGTTCCTGCTTTGTTGATGAGAGCTTTTTAATATCAAGTCCCAGGCTTTCGCAGAGAATTTTTTCGTTTTCCTTTACCCGCGCAATATCGTCTCCGCGGAAATGGCTGAGCGACATGCTCTCATATTCGCCGGTGCTTACACCACCCTTGCGCGTTGTAAACCCGTGAACAATATTAGAAAACTTTGAAAGAACATCGCTTTGATAAAGAGAAACTTTCCCTATTTCTGTAATACACATAATCTTTTTATATCCTCCGCCAGGCCTGTTTCTTCATTTATTTTAATCACAACGGCACAAAGCTGACTTTTTCCGCGGGCAACATTAAACGGGGGTTTTTTCTCATCGGGCGCCATTGTAAAGCGTGCAATTGAGACATCCTTGTCAAGTCCCAGAACGCTGTCACGCGCACCGGAGCGTCCTACATCGGTAATATATGCTGTGCCACACGGTAAAATACGCTCATCGGCAGTCTGTATATGGGTATGCGTTCCCATCACTGCGCTTACCTCTCCGTCAAGGTAGTATCCGAGCGCCTCTTTTTCGCTTGTTGCCTCGGCATGAAAATCTATGATAATGTTTTTTGTTTTCTCTTTTGCTTTTTCAATAAGCCTCTTTGCGCACTCGAAGGGAGATTCATTATCCCCGTCAAGATACACTCTGCCAATGAGGTTTATTATGGCAAGTTTTTCTTGCCCTACATTTACGATTGCCATCCCCTCACCAACAGTTTCGCCTGTAAGGTTTGCAGGGCGGACGATGTTTTCTCCCTCATTCATAAGTGATATTATATCTTTTTTTGAAAAAGTATGGTTACCCATAGTAAAAAAGTCTATACCGGCGCGGCTAAGCTCCTCATACCCGTCACGGTTCATTCCAAGTCCGCCTGAGGCGTTTTCCCCGTTTGCAACGGTATAGTCAATATTATATTCGTCTTTGATTTCGGGAAGGAGCTCAAATATTGCATCCCTGCCCGTACGGCCCATTATGTCGCCAATAAATAAAATGTTCATTTCTATTACCTTTCTAAGGGGAAAACAAAAGGGCATTTTATAAATGCCCTTTTATTTGTTAAATTGATGCAAGTGATTTTGCAAACAGAAAATGTTTTCAATAAAAAGCGTTTTATGGAAGCAAAATTTATTTTGCGTAGTCTGTTGTTCTTGTCTCACGGATAAGATTGATTTTAATCTGTCCGGGGTATTCAAGCTCGCTTTCAATCTTTTTAACGATTTCGCGTGCAACAAATTCCATATCGCCGTCACCGATTTCCTCGGGCTTAACCATAATACGAATTTCACGGCCCGCCTGAATTGCGTAAGATTTCTCAACACCGCTAAACGATGTTGCAATCTCTTCAAGCTGCTGAAGTCGTTTTATGTAAGCTTCAATGTTTTCGCGTCTTGCACCGGGTCTTGCCGCACTTACTGCGTCAGCCGCCTGAACAAGACAAGCGATAATTGTTGTTGCTTCTACATCTCCGTGATGAGCTTCTATTGCGTGGATAACATCCTTGTTTTCGTTGTATTTCTTTGCGATATCTACACCGATTGAAATATGGCTACCCTCGATTTCGTGGTCAACCGCCTTACCGATATCGTGGAGAAGACCGGCTCTCTTGGCAGTTGCTACATCCACACCGAGCTCGCCTGCCATAATACCGGCTACATGCGAAACTTCAATAGAGTGCTTGAGCACATTCTGTCCGTAGCTTGTTCTGAACTTGAGCTTACCTAAAAGCTTGATAATTTCAGGATGGAGACCGTGTACACCTGTATCAAATGTAGCCTGCTCACCCTCCTGTTTGATTGTTGCGTCAACTTCTTTTCTTGCGCGTTCAACCATTTCCTCAATTCTTGAGGGATGGATTCGTCCGTCAACAATAAGTTTTTCAAGAGCAACACGGGCAACCTCTCTCCTGATGGGGTCAAAGCCTGAAAGAATAACTGCTTCAGGAGTATCATCAATAATAAGGTCGATACCCGTAAGTGTTTCAAGTGTTCTGATGTTTCGGCCCTCACGACCGATAATTCTTCCCTTCATTTCATCGTTGGGAAGTGAAACAACTGATACTGTTGTTTCTGCTACATGGTCAGCGGCACAACGCTGAATTCCTGCGCTGATGATGTTCTTCGCGCGCTTGTCGGCTTCTTCTTTAGCCTGAGTTTCAATTTCCTTAATCATAATTGCGGCTTCGTGACGAACCTCGTCTTCCACGCTGCGAAGAAGGTAATCCTTCGCTTCCTCGGCGGTAAGACCGGAAAGTCTTTCAAGGATTTCAATCTGTGCCTTGTGGATGCCTGCAATTTTTTCTTTTTCCGCATCGGCTTCCTTGATTTTGCGGTTTAAGGTTTCTTCCTTCTGTTCCATAGCCTCAACCTTTTTATCAAGGGCCTCTTCTTTTTGCTGTAGTCTGCGTTCCTGTCTAGAGATTTCACCGCGTCTTTCCTTGAGCTCTCTCTCGGCTTCATTACGGTTTTTAATAATCTCTTCCTTTGCGCTGAGCAGCGATTCACGCTTTTTGTTTTCGGCTGTTTTAACAGCATCGTCAACAATACGCTTTGCCTCTTTTTCTGCACTGCCGATTTGTTCTTCAGCTATCTTTTTTCTATATGATATACCTAAACGAAAACACACTGTGCCGGAGATGGCCGCGAGAACTACCGCAACTACAGCAGCAATGGCATATACCATTGTAACACCTCCTTATATATGTTAAGTAGTTTTCATAAAACTACAAGTATATTATATATATTTTTATGAAAACTGTCAAGAATTTTTATCGTGTTTTATGCAAAATTTATAAATTTTACCATGCCTGAAATTATTTTTGAAGTTTTAGAAAAAAACAGTTGCAATTGAAAAAAACTTGTGTTATAATAGCATTCGCTGAATTAGTGTTCAATTTTTTTAATATATCTCATTTTTTGGAAAGAGGTGAACGATTGTGAGAGAAGGTATTCATCCCGATTATAAGCAGACAGTTATCAAGTGCGCATGCGGTAATGTGATTGAAACTGGTTCTACTAAGGAAAACATTTTCGTTGAAATTTGTTCTAAGTGCCATCCTTTCTTTACAGGTAAGCAGAAACTTGTTGATACAGGCGGACGCGTTGAAAAATTCAGAAAGAAGTTCAATATGGACAAATAATTGCAAAAACAGCCCAAAGGCGATTGGGCTGTTTTTTGTTTTTATATTGTTTTTTTGAGCGTATTATTCCTTGATTTAATATATAAAATATGATAGAATATGGTGAAATATTTATTTTATCAGAGAATTACTCGTAAGGAGGAAAAACATATGGCAGGAATACTTCAAAAGATTTTCGGCACATATTCTGAGCGCGAACTCAAGAAAATTGCGCCCATCGTGGATAAGGTGCTTTCTTACGAAGAAGAATATAAGGCTCTTTCAGACGAAGAATTGAAAGCCAAAACACCGCATTTTAAGGAAAGGCTTAAAAACGGAGAAACGCTTGACGACATACTTCCTGAGGCTTTTGCAACTGTGAGAGAGGCCGCATGGAGAGTTCTTGAAATGCGCCACTTCCCTGTTCAGATTATTGGCGGTATCGTTCTTCATCAGGGTAGAATTGCAGAAATGAAAACAGGTGAAGGTAAAACACTCGTTGCTACTCTTCCGGCGTATCTTAATGCGCTGACAGGCGAAGGCGTTCACATCGTTACAGTTAACGACTACCTTGCACGCCGTGACAGTGAGTGGATGGGTAAGCTTTACAGGTTTTTAGGTCTCAGTGTAGGTCTTGCTGTAAGTCAGATGGAGTCTGATGAAAAGAAAGATGCTTACAGGGCTGACATAACCTACGGCACAAATAACGAAATGGGATTTGACTATCTTCGTGACAATATGGTTATTTACAAGGAAAATATGGTACAGCGCGGACACGCATTTGCAATTGTCGATGAGGTTGACTCAATCTTAATCGATGAGGCGCGTACCCCCCTTATAATAAGCGGTGCCGGAGAAGAATCAACGGGGCTTTACACAATCGTTGACAAGTTCGTCCGCACACTTTCTTTCAAAAAGTTCAAGGAGCTCGATTCCAAGGAGGAAAACGACTCTCTGGATGCTGATTACATCGTAGATGAAAAGGCAAGAACCGTAAACCTTACACAAAGAGGTATCGAAAAGGCTGAGAAGCATTTTGGGATTGAAAATCTTTCAGACCCCGAAAATATGACGCTGTCACATCATCTTAATCAGGCTATGCGCGCACACGCTACAATGCACCGAGATGTCAACTATGTCGTAAAAGACGGCGAGGTTCTGATAGTAGATGAATTCACAGGCCGAATTATGATTGGAAGACGCTACAGTGACGGTCTTCATCAGGCAATTGAGGCTAAGGAAAATGTAAAAGTTGAAAGAGAAAACAAAACCCTTGCAACAATTACATTCCAGAATTATTTCAGACTTTACAAAAAGCTCAGCGGTATGACAGGTACTGCTAAAACTGAGGAAGAGGAATTCCGCGGAATTTATGCTCTTGATGTTATTGAAATTCCGACAAACAAGCCTCTTGCGAGAATTGATGAAAACGACCAGGTATATCTTAACCATCGCGGAAAGATAAAGGCAATCGCAGACGAGATTGCCCGTGTGCACCAGACAGGTCAGCCGATTCTGGTAGGTACAATCACAATTGATAAGTCAGAAGAATTAAGTGCAGTTCTTAAATCACGCGGAATAAAGCATCAGGTCCTTAACGCGAAGCATCACGATAAGGAAGCTCTTATCGTTGCACAGGCAGGTAAAAAGGGCGCGGTTACTATTGCAACAAACATGGCAGGCCGTGGTACCGATATTATGCTTGGCGGTAATGCAGAGTATCTTGCAAAAACAGAAATGGCAAAGCTTGGTTTTGACGATAACCTTATTTCAGAGGCAACAGGCTATGCCGACACTGATGATGAGAGCATTTTGGAAGCACGCGCCAAATATGCTGAGCTTTATCAGAAGCATAAGGCTGAAATCGAAAGCGAAGCTCAGGAAGTAAAGGAGCTCGGCGGTCTATATATCATAGGCACAGAGCGTCACGAGTCACGCCGTATTGACAATCAGCTCCGCGGACGAAGCGGCAGACAGGGCGACCCCGGAAAATCGAGATTTTTCCTTGGTCTTGATGATGATTTGATGCGTCTTTTCGGCGGAGAAAAAATTGAAAGAATGGTTGCAACCTTGAAGCTTCCCGAGGATGAACCGATAGAACAGGGAATCCTTACAAGCGTAATCGAAAGCTCGCAGAAGAAAGTGGAAGGCAGACACTTTGCCTCCAGAAAATATGTGCTTCAGTACGATGATGTTATGAACGAACAGCGTAACCTCATTTATTCACAGCGTAAAAAAGTACTTGACGGCGAGGATATCAGTTCTTCAATTATGAAGATGATTGATGATATAATTGACGGCGCTATGGCAACATACGCAAGTGCGCAGTATCCTGACGACTGGAATATGATGGGGCTTATCGAATATTTCGAGACAATGTTCTTCGAGCGAGGCGTACTTGATTTTGACAAGCGCGACTATAACAAGCTCGACCACAAAACTGTTCGGGATGAAGTAAAGGAAAAAGCACTTGAGGCATACAAGTCACAGTCGGAAATCTTCGGGGATGCTATGCGTGAGGTTGAGCGAGTAGTTCTTCTTCGCAGTGTGGACCGCAGATGGATGGACCATATCGATGATATGGATCAGCTGAAAAACGGAATCACACTTCGTGCATACGGTCAGCACGACCCCGTTACTGAGTATAAGTTCCAGGGTGCAGATATGTTTGATGAAATGAACGCTCTTATTTGTGAGGATACCGTAAAAGGCATTTTCCACGCAAGGCCCCAGGCACCTATTCAGAGAGTAATGGTGGCAAAGCCGACTATAGCGTCTCACGGTGACGGAAGCGATACTAAAAAGCCAGTAAGAAAAACGGCAGAAGAGAAAATCGGCAGAAATGACCCCTGCCCCTGTGGCAGCGGCAAAAAATACAAGAACTGTTGTATGGGAAAGGAGCAATAAAGTATGATAGTTGAATATGAACAGATACGACTCGACCTTGTCGCCATGGAAAAGCCTATTGATGAACTTGGTGTTGCGCTTGATATTGAAGGTGCGAGGGCTACAGTAAAAAAGCTTGAAGAGGAAACTCTTGCTCCTGATTTTTACAATGACATAAAAAACAGTCAGAAGGTACTTCAGAAGATTAAAGAGCAAAGCACAAAGATTGAGCGTTATAATGCTCTTCATACAGAGTGGGAGGATATTTCCACACTCGTTGAACTTGCAATTGCAGAAGATGATGACACCTTACTTGAAGAGATTCAGTCAGGTTTTAACACGCTTTCTGAAAATGTTGAAAATATGAAGCTTGAAACACTGCTTTCAGGTCAGTATGACAGAAGTAATGCCATTATCACACTTCACGCCGGCGCAGGCGGTACAGAGGCGCAGGACTGGTGTCAGATGCTTTACAGAATGTATCAGATGTGGGCTGAAAGAAGAGGATACAAGGTTTCAATCCTTGATATTCTTGACGGCGATGAAGCAGGCCTTAAGGGCGCAAGTATTCTTATCGAGGGACTCAACGCCTACGGCTTTGCAAGATGCGAAAAGGGTATTCACCGTCTTGTAAGAATTTCTCCGTTTGACTCTGCAGGCCGCCGTCACACATCATTTGCTTCTGTTGAAGTTATGCCTGACCTTGAAGATGAAATCGAAATCAACATTAATCCCGATGACCTCCGCATTGATACTTACCGTGCAAGCGGCGCGGGCGGGCAGCATGTCAACAAGACAAGTTCAGCTATCCGTATCACACATATTCCTACAGGCGTTGTTGTAGCTTGTCAGAACGAGCGCAGCCAGTTCCAGAACAAGGATGCTGCAATGAAGATGCTTAAAGCAAAGCTTATGGAACTTGCGGAAGCAGAACAGAAGGAAAGAATCGAAGATATCAAGGGTGTACAGAAGGAAATTGCATGGGGCAGTCAGATTCGCTCGTATGTATTCCATCCGTACACTATGGTTAAGGACCACAGAACAAGCTTTGAAACAGGCAATATAAGTGCCGTAATGGACGGTAATATTGACGGTTTCATTAATGATTATCTTAAAAAAGCAAGCCTTGGTCAGCTTAACTTAAAGTAAGGACTCGATAAAGCAGCACCGAACACAAAACGCGAATGAGGAATATATTTCTTTTATTGAGGTTTTGTATCATTGCTTTTTTGATTATTCTATGTAGGAATCCGTTTTGCTGCGGATTCCTATTTTTATGCGTTTTGTTAGCCACAAACTTCATCCGCGGAGTATACACATACACCTACGGATTCAGTTTGTGACTTCTGCACTACTTTCTCTTCGCCTCAGGTCATTTTTTGAAGCAGCACAGACAAAAAGACACGCAGTGAAAATAAAAATTCACTGCGTGTCTTTTATCATTCATAAATCTGTATTATCTGATGTGTCCACATTCCGTACTTGTTTTCAAAATTGATTTTGTAGGTTTGCGCTTCTTCTGGAATGGGTTTTCTTATAATTCCTGTTTTCTTCTCTTCGTCTGTAAATCTTTCAGTTTTGACAAGACCTGCTTCCTTTTCGCCCTTGCCTCTGAAATCCATATGAACGAGAATGCTTTCTTTATCACAGGGGTCTGCCTTTATTTCAATTATGCCATTTTTTACGGTATGGGTAATCTCGGGCTTTTTGAAGCAAAATTCTATGCTCTCCCCGTAGGTCAGATTGGTTGCGGTGTAATATCCGCGTTCAAATTTTCTTGCAAAGTTTGAAGGGCCTTTTACGGTTACTTTTTCAACGACCTCTCCGTCACGGCGGATTTCGACAACATCTTCAGTATCAGAAAATACTGAAATTACCGCTTCCTCGCCTACTGTGTAATTTGATTTGTTGCCGCAATCTATGGCTATTTTAGGAAGCTCGGGCTGGAGTTCTCTCCTAAAGAGTATTTCCTCATCCGATGCATCATACAGAGGTACAGAGTCTATGTAGTCATAGCGCATAAGTGCAAAAGCATCGTATTTTCTGTGAAATTCATCGACATCAAGAAGCTCGCGTCTGCAAAGCGGCGGTGTTGCCTCGGAAATTTCAATCCCGGTTACTTTTCCGTCATCACCGTAGAGTATATCGGTAACAAGCACGACATGGTTTCTGCCTGTTCCGAAAATGTGCAGAACATCGCAGATTTCAATTTCCTCGGGGGTATAACATCCTGCCTCTGCAATAAGACGCATTCCGGGAATCTGGAGCCATCTTTTTGTGTTTGTGCGCTCTTTTATTCCAAAGGCATAGCGCACAAAACCGTTGCACACAATACCGAAATATGTCCATTTCTTACCGTTGGTGCCACCGCCAAGGTCCTTTGTGTAAAGGGCGCTGTCGGGGTTATTTATTATAGAAACAAAGGTTTCGAAAGAAACATTTTCACAGATGAATTTGTCTGTCAGTTCCATTGTTGAATAAGGCATTCCCGAAAGAGGTACGCCTGCCTTCTGAATTATCTTTTCGCCTTTGCTTCTGCTGTATGCAGGAAAATCGCGAAGAGGAATCCATTCAAAGTCTGTAAGAAGTCTTGCCCTTTTTATTGCGGCAATTTTGCCTGCTGATAAACCTTCGTTTTTCATAAAATCACTCTCTAATTAAAATATTTTTGTTTTGGCAAGTGCTCTTGAAAGCAATATTCCCAGCACTCCGCAGGATATAAGCTCTCCTGAAAAAATTGTCAGGAATAAAAATGAATATCCATCGCTGACTCCGTAGGCTATTTTAAGCACAAACGGGATTATAAGTGTATTTGACATAATCGGGGGAATTGTCGCAAGATAGCGGTTCCTCCTTAATAAATATGTTCCGACTGCGCCCAAAAGAGTTGCAACTGAACCAAATACTATATCCCATAATGCCGCGCCTGTAACAAGATTTGCTGCAATGCACCCCACAAAAAGGCCTGGGATTGCCGCAGCAGTAAACATAGGCAGGATTGTGAGTGCCTCTGATATTCGCACCTGAATTACGCCGCTTGCCAGACCAAGTGAGGCACTTATCAGAGTGAGCGCGACATAAAGCGATGCAACAAGCGCGCTTTGTGTCAGAAATTGTGTTTTTTTGTTCATTTTTAATTCTCCTTAGTTTTGATTTGCAAGATTACTTGCAGCGAGGATGGTTTCGAACTCGCCTTAAAAAGCCAAGGGTAAATTACCCTCTGCTTTTAATTTTATAATATTTCTTATGCTTCGTCAAGTACAAACACAAATGTTGTACTCTTTCCTTCTTCACTTTGCGCATAAATCTGTCCGCCGTGCTGTGATATAATGGTTTTCACAATATGAAGCCCGAGACCAACACCTTTTTTATCTCCGCTGCGACTCTTATCGGTCTTATAAAAACGCTCCCATATATGTCGGAGGTCTTCACTTGAAATACCTTCGCCACTGTTTTTGATGCTGACATATACTTTTTTGTTTTTACGCAAGGTAGCAAGCAATATATCTCCGCCGTTTGGCGTAAACTTAATAGCATTATCAATAAGATTTATGAGAACTCTTTTTATTGAATCCTTGTCCGCAAAGGCAATTGGAGTAGTTTCATCAAGCTTCAGGTCAAGGTTTATTTTCTTTTCCCCAAGGCGCTGCTCGTTTGCAAAAACAGTTTCTAAAAGGAGCCTGTTTATGTCAACACTTTCTTTTTTCAGTTCCACCTTTCCCTGTTCAAGACGCGATGCCTCTAAAAGCTCGCTTACAAGACGGCTTAGTCTTTTTATCTCCTCAAGGACCGTGGAAAGATACTTTTCCCTGTCCTCTTCAGGCACAGTTCCGTCAAGGATTCCCTCTACAAATCCGCTGATGATAGTCATGGGTGTCCGAAGCTCGTGCGAGACATCGGAAATAAACGATGAGCGCATATTCTCAAGCTCGGAAAGTGACTGTGTCATGGAATTGAAAGTTCTTGAAAGCTCTCCTATTTCGTCATTTGATTTAACGGGAATTCGCTGTTCAAAGTTTCCTGCCGCGATACTTTTTGCGGCGTCACGCATTCTTTTTACGGGTTTTACAATCTGCCTTGTAAGGATGAACGCTACAACAAAGGCAATTACCCATCCAAGTATATGCACCATAAGAACCATGCTTATTATACGGTTTTGAATGTGCCTTATCTGTGGCATTGGCTTATAGGCTATTGCAGCCCCCAGAAAGTGGGTTTCGCCCGTTAAAGCGTCATTTTCCTGTATCGGGACAATGGAGACCAAAGTCTGTTCATTAAATATGATTCCTTTGGGATAGAGTGCAACCATACTCCTTCCCTCCATGGCGCTTTTTATGAAATTTTTATTGATTTTCATAAGATTCACGCCACGCGTATCCTTAGGCGCGGCTATGACATTTCCGTCAGCATCTGTGACAATCGCATAGCTCTGTCCGCTTGCAAATTCGATACCGCTTCTGAAAAAGTCCCACGCTTTTTTATCCTTACCCAAAGCATTGACATGTCTGCCCATCTGAGCTATTTTTGTGGCCTCCTGCAGAATTGATTCGCGGTGCGAATCTACAAAGTATCCGCCTATTGCAAAAAACAATGTGGGAATGATAAGTATAATCACAATCAGATTAACAAAAATCTGTGTGAAAAAAATCTTTGAAAAAAGTGATTTTTTCAATTACTTCACCTCAAATTTATAGCCTACACTCCATACGGTTTTAAGCTGCCACTCTTCACTGAGTCCCTCCACCTTTTCGCGGATTCGTTTTATGTGTACATCAACCGTTCTTGAATCCCCGAAATAGTCAAATCCCCAGACATCCTCGAGTAGTTGCTCGCGCGTGAACACGCGGTTAGGATGAGATGCCAGATAATAAAGAAGCTCCAGCTCCTTTGGCGGAATATCCATTTTATTTCCATCAATAACAAGCTCGTAATTTGTAAGATTGACACTCATTTTATCGTAGGCTACAGCCTTTTCTTCATTTTGCACGGCATCTGTGTGACTTCTGCGGAGAACCGCCTTTACGCGTGCTACAAGCTCCTTGCTTTCAAAGGGTTTTACAACATAATCGTCTGCACCAAGCTCCAGGCAGAGTACTTTGTCAAATGTTTCGCCCTTCGCAGTGAGCATTATAATAGGAGTTTTACTTTCTTTCCTGATTTCACGGCATACTGAAACGCCGTCCTTTTTAGGCATCATAATATCAAGTATGAGAAGGTCAATCCCACCTTGTCTCCATATTTCAAGCGCTCTTTCACCGTTTAAGCACACAACTGTTTCAAAGCCCTCTTTTTCAAGATAGAGCCTTACCAGTTCACAAATGTTTGCGTCGTCATCTGCGATGAGAATTGTCTGATTTATCTTCATAGCAAAAACTCCTTCCGTCTCTCTATGATTTGAATTATATCAGTCGGTTATTTTTCAAATATGTCCTTTTTATGAACATTCTGTAAACATAGCATACCATAAACTATGAATTTTTACAACAAAAAAACGGGCGAGGAAATTCTTCGCCCGTTTTTTCGTTAAAGTGCTGACTGTGTATCGTTGGGGTCGCCGTTAATGGCAAGGTCGTATTCATGAGACCAGTCCATACCGCGGTACGCTGCGGCACGGTCGTCCTTTTCAATCCAGTCGAGGAGAAGGTCAAGCATCTCCTTTGACCATGTATTTCTGTCAATCTGTGCGGTTGTGAACTTGTTGAGGGAAATCATTTCAAATCCAAACATATCCTTAACCTGTGTTTTTGCGGCACCGCCTACCACTTCTTCAACAAGGTGCGCGGGAATGAATAAAACACCGCCGCCTGCACCGAAAACAACATCGCCAGGGAGGCAGATTGCATTACCGATTTTTGTAGGTGTGTTATAGTCGGTTATGATGAAATCACGGATAGGCGTGGGGTCAATACCGCGGTAATAAACCTGAGTATCCTCCACCTTTTTCATCTGCTCGGTGTCACGGATACCGCCCCAAATTACTGCACCGCCGTTTTCGTTTTTCGTCTTGTTTTTAAGTGCAGTTGTAAGGTTACCGCCAAGATATGTACCCTTATAAATTTTATCATACATATCAATTACGGGCACATCGTATTCCATAAGGTTATCAATTACCCACTGGTTATATGTACCTGTTCTGCCCTCGGCTCTTCCCTGCTCCTTTACCACTTCGTCAAGGTCGGGACGGAAAGGACAGTATGTAGCAGTTACAGCACGACCGATAAGCTTTCTGCCGTCATCGTGAAGTGTATGAAGTCTGCCCTCGAACTGACTTTCGTAACCTTTTACGAATATGGGTTTCCAGACTTCCTCAAGGGTAAGTGTCTTTAGTGCCTTGAGGTATTTTTCGTCAACCTTTGGTCTGCCGTCAGGAAGGCGCTCCCCTTTCCACTGCGGAGTGAGTGCGATAATGTCTTCTTTTGAATTGAATTTCATTTTATTTCACCTCTATCAAGTATGTACAGTTAGCAGTAAGTTTAAGAGTTATTTCATTTGAGTCAAGAACACCTTCGTATAAGTTCACAAGTTTTCCTGCCGCACGAAGTTCACGGAGCTGTTCTTCGTTGGGAGTTTTTGTTCCCTGGTTTTCGTACACTCTGAAGGGATTTGTGTGTTCTCGGTCAATACAGTAAACAGTTACATTCTTGCCTACAAGATTTTCTTCGAAAACAACCTTTTCGTCAAGCTCGGGGATTATTTCTTCAAAAAGGTCGTTACTGTAAGTAAGCATTATAGAGTAGCCGTTTTCAGCCTTGGTGGGAATTACATAAATGTTTTCATTTTCCTTTGAATATGAAAGCAGATTTTCTTTAAGTCTGCCCGACATAACATACGCGTTGTAGATAGGTTTTGCAATAAAGTTGAGTGTAAAGAAATTTCGGAAGCCCGTGAAATCCTCTGTTACAAACTTTTCGTTCTGTCCCGAAAGGCAGATAAGCATTTTTTCAATCGGGAATTTTTCTTCAATGCTTCTTGCGATAAGTTTTGTAAAGTATGATGCGTAAACCTCGGTTTCACGGAATATCATTCCCGGTGCATACTTTATATCCATAAAGCCGCCGCCTGCACCGCCCCATTCGTCAACGATGACTTTTTTATCGCTAAGTCCAACCTCGTCAATAATTGAGAGATAACTTTTCATTTTCACGATATTATTTTCAACATTGATGGGTTTTGTTCCGTCGTTCATGCCCTCAGGGCCAGTTCCGTAGTTATGAACAGAAATGAAGTCCTGCGGAATATTGTTTTCCTTTACAAAAGTCAAAAACTTTCTGAAGAAATCCATATCTCGCGCAAGCGAAGGTCCGCCAATCTGCACTTTTTCTGAAACTCTTTTTGTACCTTTGGCAAATGCGGCATACATTACCTTATATTCTTCAAGGCGCGGATCGTTATCTCCCTGCTCAAGATTTGACATAAAGAAGTTTTTCCAGTCAGGCTCGTTAAAGCACTGCATGCGCCATGTTGAAACCGTGTCAATGCCGTATCTTTCAACAATGTGCTTTGTATACTGATAGCATACCTCTTCCCAAAGCTCGGGAGTTTTCGGCGGAGATGTTATCATATCTTTACCTTTATATCTGATTTTCGGGGATATGATTTTCGGGTCTTTTGCGATACATTCGGGCATCATTCCGTATGCGATAAGAATTCTGAAACCTTTCTCGTGAAGGTAGTCAAGGCGCAGGTCATTCACGCGGAAGTCGTATGTAAGGTTTCCGTCCTCGTCCATAAGCACGATATCTTCAAGCATTGCATAGATACGCACCATATCCGCTGCCTTATCCTCTGAAATTCTGTCGAGAATTCTTTTGCCCCACGAATCCTCCACGGCATCTGTGGGATGGAAAAGACAGTTATTCCAGAAATTCGGCTGTTTTTTTATAATCTCTTTTGAAATAGTAATCATAAGTGTTTTTTCTCCATTTCTATAAGGCCCTTTAAGTATCCTATTGCGAAAAGTCTTCCAAGTGCAGCATACCCTGAAACCTCAGCACTTTCGCCTATAAGTGTCGGCACATGGTCTACGCGGATAGGAACATTTATGCCATTTTCCATATAAATTTTTATAAGTTTCGCCATATCAAGCTCGCCGTTGTCGTGGAATGTTTCGCGATAATGCTCTATACTTCCTGTTGTATTCCTGAAATGAACGAAGAATATTTTTTTCTTTAATTCTTCTATCGTCTTATAAACATCCTCGCCCATTATATGAAATGTTGCCTGACACATCGTAAGTCCGAGCATATCGGATGGAACGATATCATATATTGCTTTCTTTATATTCGCCTTGTTTATCATTATTCTTTCAACATCGCCAAGTCTGGGAACAGGCGGATCGTCAGGATGAAGTGCAAGCTTAATTCCGTTTTTCTCTGCGTAAGGAATTACGGCTTTTAAGAAATATTCGTAGTTTTTCCAAAGCTCGTCAGCCGTGATGCATTTGTCAGTAGGCTTGAAATCCCTGAGATTGAACTCGGTAACAAAAGCCCCACCTCGTTCAACAATTTTGTCATTTGTGCGATACCAACCGATGTGTGCCATCCAGTTAAAGCAGATGGACTCCATGCCGAGTTCTTTCATAATCGGAAGCATCTTTATAACTTTTTCGATACACTCATCCCTTTTACCATCGCCTGCTTTGATATGGTCGTGCACCTCGTTGGGCATCGGCTCAACAATAATGGGCTTTACACCAAAATCAATAAACTTGTCGTAAACTGCTTTCCAATGACTTTTATCGGTTAAATCAAAATCGGTTCTTTCGGGAAGTCTTATAACGCCGTGCTCCACTCCGCACTGTTTTGCGATGTCCCACGCGGCGTCGTGGTCACTTCTGAAGTAATCGGTTAAAATCATATTATACGCCTCCGAGAGTTAAGAAACCGCCATCTACGGGAACTGTTATTCCTGTTACGAAACCTGAATTTTCGCTGTCAAGCAGCCATCTCATACAACCGAGCAAATCTTCCGCCTGACCGAATCTTCCCATAGGTGTGTGCTTTATAACATCCTTACCGCGCTGTGTAAGACCTTCTTCAACAGTTCCGAGGTATGCTTTGCTTCTTTCGTTAACCATAAAGCCGGGTGCGATTGCGTTTATTCTGATATTTGCGTTTGCAAAGTATGCCGCCATTGACTGTGTAAGGTTTTTGATGCCAGCCTTACTGAGTGCGTATGCGTAATTTCGTGTGAGGGGGCAATAGCTGTTCATTGATGCAAAGTTTATAACTGCACCGCCACCCTTTTCAATCATCTGCTTTGCAAAGCACAAGGTCGGGAGAACTGTTCCCATTGTGTTTAATTTGATAACACCCTCAAACGCTTCCATATCAATATTGAAGATACCTCTTTCGCCCTCGGGCATAGCATCGTCAAGCTCTCTTTCGTCAAATGCGGTAATTGTGGGCATAGCCTTGATGTTGTTTCCGCCCGCACCGTTTATGAGGAAGTCACAAGGTCCGAAATTTTCCTTTGTGAACTCGCCAAGCTCTTCAACTGACTTACTGTCTGTTATGTCGCAGGGGAAAGCGAGAGCCTCGCCACCCAATGCCTTGATTTCAGCAAGAATTTCCTTAATCTTTTCCTCGTTTCTGTCTGCAAGAACCACCTTTGCCCCGTTTTTCGCAAGGTCAACCGCGATTACCGAGCAGAGTGTTCCGCCTGCACCTGTTACAACTGCAACTTTGTTTTTAAACATTTTACATTGCCTCCTTAGCATTTTCATAGCATAATTTATTTATAATTTTTTTGTTTAACTCATCACTGTTTAAGAACTCACCCTTTTCACACTTTTCGGCATACCAACTGCATAAAATGCGCCTGAAATAGTCGTGACGGACAAGTGAAAGAAAACTTCGCGAGTCGGTGGTCATACCGACAAAATTACATATTGCTCCGAACACGGCATTGTTTTCAAGCATATCGCAAATTCCTTTTTTATGGTCGCACCACCACCACGCAGGGCCTTGTGTAATAAGACCGCTTACGCCATCTTTCGAGAACGAACCTGAAAGAATGGAAAGCTTTGCGTTATCCGTGGGATTAAGCGCAAAAAGTACAATTTTTCCGATTCCACCCTCGGTTTTTTCAAGGGCATTTAAAAGATTGATAACTGAGTTTACATCAAGGTTATTTCCGATTGCCGCGAAACCGCCCTGCGCCCCTGCCTTCTTTCTTAAAAGGTCGCTTGTTTCCCTTTTTGCGCCTATATGAAGCTGGGTTGTGAAACCGCGCTTTGCATATTCTTCGCAGACAAAAAGCAGTAGATATGAGAAAAGGTGGTCTTTGTCTTCTTTTTCAAGATTGCTTTTAATTGCCTTTTGGAATCTCTTTTCGTTTTTACCGTCATCTTCATAGAATGTAAAACCGTCATCAAGCGCGTGGTCGGTAAATTTACAACCTATCTGTTCGACCTTCTCTAAGAGAATGCATATCGCCCTTTTATAATCGTCAAGGTTTTTAACCGCGACACCACTTTTCTCCGAAACATCTTTTATAAAATCGGCATTAGGGATTAAAATATCGTCTCCGCGAAGTGACGGTCTTATAGTCCCCTTTTTATCAAAATTTTCTGTCGGCGAAGTTATGCTGATACACGGACAGGCAATTTCGACATTGAAAAGTTTCAAAAGATAGCTTGGAGTAATTTCATTCTCCGCAAGAAATTCGTTAAGGACATCATAAAGATTTTCCGCGTTATCTTTATTGGGAATTTCAGATATGCCGAAAACGCGTTCAAGCTCCATAAGAGACCATATATAAAGCGGATTTCCGATAAGGTATGGGAAAACAGAGCACCATTTTACAAACTTTTCTTTATCAGGTGCATCTCCCGTTATGTACTTTTCCTCTATGCCGTACATACGCATTGCACGGTGCTTATAAGGGTCGGGCTTTATCCATAAATCGCAGATATTCAAAAAGCGTGTATCTTTTTCAATATCATCTACCGACAAATGATTATGGTAATCGATTATGGGTAAATTCTTGACGCAATTATAAAGCTCCACTGCTTTTTCACTGTCGAGCAATACTCTTTCAATCACGATTATACTCCCTTTCTATTTGACATTTTGAAAATTATTTTATATAATGTATTTTAACAAAGGGATTATGTCTATCCAATATCATTTTCGATAAATTTGTATGGTATTCGCTAAAAGGTGTGATTGTATGGAATCAAGAATAGAATTTAAGCGTAAAAACAAATATAAAATTGACTATGTAACATTTGTCAATGTTACACGAAATTCAGGTTTTGTTTTTCCAAAAAGAGAGGGTAAGCCCTGTCATTCAATCATTTTCGTTGAAAGCGGAGAGATTGAGTACCACTTTTTAGAAAGTGATGAAAAACACCTTTTCCGCGGCGGGGATGTTATCTTCATTCCCCGAAAATACCCCTATATCGCCCGTTACACAAAAGATGGCACGATAAATAATGTCATTACATTCACCATTGACGACGACCACAACATTCCCTCCCTTTCAAATCCTTTTTTCACGAAAAATAAAGAGGTTTCAAGAATTATGTCCTCTATGAAAAATGGTTATGTTAATAATATTTTCTTTCTGGTGTCAAAGACCTATGAGGTGCTTTATAACCTTGTTGAAAAGGCATCGCCCGTACCGCAAAAATTCCGCAAGCTCTCTCCTGCCATTGACGAAATACAGAAAAGCTACTTTGAAAATAAAAAAATTTCCTTTTATTCGTCTCTCTGCGATATGAGTGAGTCGAATTTCAGGAAGCTTTTCCGTGAATTTACGGGAAAATCATTTGTAGAATACCGCAACACAATCAGAATAAACGAGGCAAAAAAGCTGATTGAAAGTAACGAATGCACAGTGTCTGAAGCGGCATATCTTACGGGGTTTAACAATATGTCATTCTTTTACGAGTGTATGAGGAAGTATAAATAAAGAGGCAAATAATCCCTATGTAAACGCCGCTTATGTAAAAGGGTTTTTGTTCGCTTATTTTTTCCATTTAATAACATTTCAAAACATTTTTATTGATAAATCGGCAATTTTATGGTATGATAATTATGTATAATTGTTTTTACTAAGGAGATGTAGATTAAATATGAAGCTTGGCATAGTCGGACTTCCGAATGTTGGTAAGAGTACACTTTTTAACGCCATAACAAAAGCAGGCGCTGAAAGTGCCAATTACCCGTTCTGTACAATAGAACCAAATGTAGGCGTCGTAGCCGTTCCTGATGAAAGACTTGATGTTCTCGCAAAAATGTATAATCCCGAAAAGGTTACTCCCGCAATTGTGGAATTTGTTGATATTGCAGGTCTTGTTCGTGGCGCAAGCCGTGGCGAAGGTCTTGGAAACAAGTTTCTTTCTCATATCCGCGAGGTTGATGCAATCGTTCATGTGGTGCGTTGTTTTGAGGATAGCAACATCGTCCATGTTGACGGAAGCGTTGACCCTAAGCGCGATATTGAAACAATCAATCTTGAGCTTGTGTTTGCCGACCTTGAAAGTGTGGACAAGCGTATTGACAGAACAATGAAAATGATGAAGTCAGGTGATAAGAAATACGCCGCTGAACTTGAACTGTGGAAACGCTATAAGGAAGCCCTTGAAAGCGGTAAAAGTGCAAGAAGCGTTGAAATCACCGATGACGAGGCAGAGATTGTAAAAGAACTTTCGCTCCTTACAATGAAGCCCGTGCTCTATGCGGCAAATGTTGCCGAAGGTGATTTTATAGGCGGTATTGAAAATAACGAATTTGTAAAAAAGGTTGAGGAAATTGCCTCGGCTGAAAATGCACAGGTTCTTCCCATTTCTGCACAGATTGAAGAAGAAATCAGTTCGCTTGAAGGCGATGAAAAGCAGATGTTCCTTGAAGAAATGGGGCTTTCCGAATCAGGTCTTGACAGGCTTGTAAAGAAAAGCTATGCACTTTTAGGCCTTATCAGCTATCTTACCGCAGGTGCTCCCGAAGTTCGCGCATGGACTATTACTCGCGGAACGAAGGCTCCACAGGCGGCAGGTAAGATTCATACCGATTTTGAAAAAGGCTTTATCCGCGCAGAAGTAGTTGCATACGATGACCTTATCGCGTGCGGTAGTCATACTTCAGCAAAGGAAAAAGGGCTTGTCCGCAGCGAGGGTAAGGAATATGTTATGAAGGACGGAGATATTGTTCTTTTCCGCTTTAATGTTTAATTATTATTACTTTTATATTTGATAAACCCAATTTTTACAACCTATTTGAAAGGAGTGGATATTATGAACAGAAGAATTTTATGTCTTTTGCTCACTTGTGTGGTTTTATTTACCGCTTTTATCCCCTTTGCAAAGGCTGACGAAGTTACAATGTATGCATCTGACGGGCGTACGATCAGTGTAAAACAATCTGACATTTCGCTTTGGATGGATGTCGGTTGGTTCGAAACTGCCGAGGATGCACGCATTATAACGATGTACGCGCTTGACGGCAGAACAATCGAAATTCCCCAGTATTACCGCGAAGCCTACAGAAAAGTCGGCTGGTACAATACTCGCGAAGAAGTTACATTGATGATGTATTCAACTGATGGCAGAACTATTGAGGTTTATAAGGATGCTGCTGAGGCTCATCATAAGGTGGGTTGGTATTACAACTTATCCGATGTTACTGTGCCGATGTATGATAAAGACGGCGTGGAATACAGCATTTTTAAGGATAATGTTGAGAAAGAGCTTGCGAACGGACTTGTTCTTGATAAGAGTGATGTTATGCAGCTTATGTTTTCCGCGGACGGAAGATTCATTCATGTTCCTTTTGCTAAAGTTACCGATTTCGAAAAAGTCGGCTGGTACCGTGCCGGAGGCAAGATTGACCCCAACCGCCCTATGGTTGCAATAACTTTTGATGACGGACCGGGAAAATATACTGATGCCGTACTTTCCATACTTGAAAAATACAATGTCCGCGCAACATTCTTTGTTCAGGGTAAAAATGTTGCAGGATACAAAACTGTAATGCAGCGTGCCGTTGCACTTGGAAACGAGATTGGAAATCATACTTGGAGCCATGTTAACTTGGCAAGGTCATCTGTTCCAACTATTTCAAGTCAGATAAACTCGACAAACGCAGCAGTTTACAACGCAACGGGAGTTTATCCCAAGCTGTACCGTCCTCCTTATGGAGCGTATAATGGCACAGTGTTAAACTGTATCGGCATGCCGGCTGTTATGTGGTCTGTTGACACACTTGACTGGAAGACAAGAAATCCGGCAAAAACACTTGAAAGTGTCAAGAAAAACACCGTGGACGGAAGCATTATTCTGATGCATGACATTCATCAGCCTACTTATGAGGCGGTCGAAAGAGTAGTTAAACACCTTCTGATGAATAATTTCCAGCTTGTAACTGTAAGCGAGCTGATACAGACGCGTCAGGGAAGCGCCGTAAACGGCAGAGTATATACTTCTGTTAAACCGTAATATAATACTCCTTGTCAGGACATACTATTTGTAGCCTTAACAACCAACCCTAAAGGCGTCTTCAGTGTTGGTTGTTAAGGCTACAAATTGACAAGGAGTGTTTTTTTATGCAGTTTTATCCGCAGATTGCTTTCATTCACGCAAGGGAAATTCTTGATTCGCGCGGAAATCCTACAATCGAAGCCGAGGTTTATCTCGATGATGGGACTTTTGCCTCCGCGGCGGTGCCGTCCGGTGCATCAACGGGTGCTTTCGAGGCATATGAGCTTCGTGACAAGGACAAGTCGCGTTTTGGCGGCAAGGGTGTATTAAAAGCCGTTCATAATGTTAACACAACAATTAACGATGCATTAAAGGGCGCCAATCCATTTAACCAGCGGAAGATTGATACACTTTTGTGCGCACTTGATGGGAGTGACAACAAAGGCAAGCTCGGTGCCAATGCGATTTTAAGCGTATCGCTTGCAGTAGCAAAGGCGGCTGCAAATTCGCTTGGGATAAGTCTTTATCGCTATATCGGAGGGACTAATGCGCACCGTCTTCCCGTTCCTATGATGAACATTATAAACGGTGGCAGACACGCGTCAAACTCTATCTGCTGTCAGGAATTTATGATTATGCCCACAGGTGCCGAAAGTTATTCCGAGGGGCTCAGGCAGTGCGCTCAGGTATTCCATACGCTCGCTTCTGTCCTTAGGGAAAAGGGTTACTCCACCGCAGTTGGCGATGAAGGCGGTTTTGCGCCCGATTTCAAAAACGATGAAGAAGCATTAAAGGCGATTTGCTCCGCCATTGAAAAAGCAGGCTTCAAGGTTGGCGATGACTTTAAGATTGCCCTTGACGGTGCGACAACCGAAATGTATGAAGCGGCTAAGGAAGAGGGCAAAGAGGGTGAGTACTATTTCTGGAAACAAGGGCTTTTCCTTACCCGTGACGAGATGATTTCCCTGTGGGCAGACTGGGTAGAAAAGTACCCGATTTGCTCTATCGAGGACGCTATGAGCGAGGAAGACTGGGACGGCTGGAAAAATATTACGCAGAGGCTTGGAGGCAAAATTCAGCTTGTAGGAGATGACCTTTTCGTAACAAACACAAAGAGGCTTCAAAGAGGCATTGACGAAAAGGCAGGAAATGCCATCCTTGTAAAAGTAAATCAGATTGGCACTCTTACAGAGTCGCTTGATGCGATTGAGCTTGCTAAAAGAAGCGGTTTTAACACAATCATTTCGCATCGAAGCGGTGAGACGGAGGACACTACGATTGCAGATATTGCCGTTGCCGTAAATGCAGGGCAGATTAAGACTGGTGCGCCGTCAAGAACTGACAGAGTATGTAAATACAACAGACTCCTCCGTATTGAAGAAGAGCTGGGACTTGGATTATAAAAGAAAGAGATGTGACGAGGGTCACATCTCTTTCTTTGTTATAGCTTCGAAATAACATACTCTGTATATTCTCTGCAGGTATTATTTTCACGGCTACCCGTTACAACAATCCTATTTTCATTGTCGCATACGGTCATTGCGTCTTCAAGTTTTTTTGCCTTATCCTGATAACCTATATGGCGCAGAAGCATTACAAGTGCTCTTAAAATGCTTTGCGGATTGGCAAAATCTCCAAGCCCCTCTTCTATCATTCTTGGTGCGCTTCCGTGTATAGCCTCAAACATAGCATATTTGTCACCGATATTGGCACTTCCTGCGGTGCCTACACCGCCCTGAAGCTGTGCAGCCTCGTCAGTTATTATATCGCCGTAAAGGTTGGGAAGCACAAACACCTGGAATTTATGACGGATATCTTCATTGATGAGGTTAGCACTCATGATATCCACATACCACTCTTCTGCAGTAATATCGGGATATTCTGCCGCAACAGAGTGACATATAGCGGAAAATTTACCGTCCGTCTTCTTCATTATGTTTGCTTTCGTCACGATTGAAACGCTCTTCTTCCCATTATTTTTGGCATATTCAAACGCACTTTTGGCAATTCTTCTTGTTCCCTCGTCTGTTGTTACCTTGAAATCGAAGGCAAGCGTTTTTGGAATTTCAAAACCGCTGCTGCCGAGGATATACTCACCCTCTGTATTTTCACGGAAGAAAATCCAGTCGATATTTTTTTCAGGAACACATACCGGTCTTACATTGGCGTAAAGGTCGAGTTCACGCCTTAAGGTTACATTGGCACTTTCCATCGTGCCGCCTTTGGGTGTGGTTGTAGGGCCCTTAAGAAGCACATCGCACGACTTTATTTCCGAGAGCACATCCTCGGGAACGGACTGGTTTTTTTCGAGCCTGTTTTCGATAGTAAGTCCACTGATTCTTCTTATCTCAATCTTTCCATCCAGAATTTCTTTTTCGAGAAGCTTGCGAGCAATTCTTTCTGTCTCGCTTACTATGATAGGACCGATACCGTCTCCGTCAATTACACCGATGATGATTTTTTCTTTTTTCGAAAAATCGGTTTTTTCAGCGCAGTTTTTCATTTTTTCGCATCTTTCAAGCTGATTTTCGAGAACACTCTTAAAATGAGCACAATATTCATCTAAATTATAATTCATTTTTCTCTCCTTTCAGCTTGGTATACCCTAAAAGTCCACCGCATTTAAGCATATCTTTCTGTCTTTCACTGAATGAACAAAGAAGTGTATACTTTTCGCCTGTTGTCTTATTGGAAAGAATTATTTTTCCGCTGTCCATACCGTCAAAAATGCCAGAGAGTTCAAGATTGTCGCCCTCGTTTAATTTATTGTAGTCGTCCGCGTTTTCAAACACAAGCGGAAGTATGCCTGCATTTATAAGATTTGCAACATGGATTCTTGCAAAGCTTTTTGCGATGACGCACCTTACACCAAGGTACAAGGGAACGAGTGCCGCGTGCTCACGCGAGGAGCCCTGACCGTAATTTGAGCCGCCTACTATGATACTTTGCCCTGCTTTTTTCGCTCTTTCGGGAAACTCTTTGTCACAAACCTCAAAACAAAACTGTGAGAGGTAGGGAATGTTTGAACGGTAGGGAAGAATTTTCGCACCTGCCGGCATTATGTGGTCTGTCGTGATATTATCCCCGACCTTAAGTACAAGAGGGGCGCTGATACTGTCTGTCACGCTATGTGTATCAGGAAATTTTTTGATGTTCGGACCTCTTAAGATTTCGACAGTTGCGCTGTCCTTCTCGTCTGCAGGAGGAATTACTGCACTGTCGTCAATTTTGAATTTATCGGGCATTTTTACATCAATATCAAGTCCCAGCGCCCGTGGGTCTGTTATTTCACCCGTAAGCGCTGCCGCTACTGCAGTTTCTGGTGAGCACAAGTACACCTGTGCATCACGCGTTCCGCTTCTGCCTTCGAAATTTCTGTTGAATGTACGAAGAGAAACACCTCCTGAATTTGGGGAAAAGCCCATACCGATACACGGACCGCAGGCACATTCGAGTATTCTTGCGCCTGATGAAACAATGTCAGAGAGCGCTCCACAGTCAGCAAGCATCGAAAGAACCTGCTTTGACCCGGGGGATATGGAAAGGCTTACATCGGGAGAGATTGTTTTCCCCTTAAGCATAGATGCAACCTTAAGCATATCAAAAAGTGATGAATTGGTGCACGAGCCTATGCAAACCTGATTAACCTTTGTACCCTTAAGCGATGCTACCTCGACTACATTATCGGGCGAATGAGGGCACGCAATAAGGGGATTTAATGCCCCAAGGTCAATGTCTATTACCTTGTCATAGACTGCATCGGGGTCGCTTGAAAGGGGAACATAGTCCTCTCCTCTTCCCTGCGCCTCCAGAAAGGCTTTTGTTATTTCGTCAGACGGGAAAATCGAGGTTGTAGCGCCAAGTTCCGTGCCCATATTTGTAATGGTGGCTCTTTCGGGAACGGAGAGAGTTTTTATTCCTTCTCCGCCCCACTCGATAATAGCACCTACTCCGCCTTTCACCGATAAAATCCTTAAAATCTCAAGGCTTATGTCCTTTGCGGTGACAAACGGACGCAGTTTCCCCGTGAGATTGACCTTATACATTTTGGGCATTGTGATATAGTATTCTCCGCCACCCATAGCTACTGCTACATCAAGACCACCTGCCCCGAAAGCGAGCATGCCTATACCTCCGCCTGTCGGGGTATGGCTGTCTGAGCCGATGAGTGTTTTACCGGGCTTGCCGAAACGCTCAAGGTGCACCTGATGGCAGATACCGTTACCTGCACGGGAAAAATAGATTCCGTGTTTTTTTGCGATACTGCTTATAAAGTTGTGGTCATCGGCATTTTCAAAACCACACTGAAGTGTGTTGTGGTCGATGTATGCAACACTTTTTTCGGTACGCACGCGCTCAATACCCATAGATTCAAATTCAAGATATGCCATGGTACCCGTTGCATCCTGCGTAAGTGTCTGGTCTATTTTAAGCGCAATTTCTTCGCCCGTTCTCATTTCGCCAAAAATAAGATGCTCTTTTATTATTTTTTGTGCAATTGTAAAACCCATAGTTATAAACCTTCTTACTCCTTAACTGTGCTCGCGATATTTTCTCTTGCGTTTTTGATATGCTCAATCGTAAGTTTTTCCGCAAGGAGACTGTCTCCGCTTACGATTGCATCACATATCGCACGGTGCTCCTTAACCGACTGGTAAGACCTCTCGTTATTCTGAATTGAGGCTTTCCTGTACTTTACAACTTTTTTATGAAGCGAGTTCAATATTTCGTAAAAAACCGTGCTTCCACTGTGGCGGTAGACTGCATCGTGAAATTCCGAGTCTATATCTTTGATGCCGTCTACATTTTTCTTCTGCGTATAAAATTCCTGAAGCTCCACAAGGTCACAAAGCTCTTTTTTTCCTTCTTCACTTATAACCTCTGCAGCCAATTTCGAGGCAATTCCCTCTATTCTTATACGCACCTCGTACATATCGAGGATTTCTTTTTTTGAAATACCGATTATTTTCGCTCCCTTTGTGGAGAGTTCTATAAGATACTCCTGCTCAAGTCGGCGAAGTGCCTCGCGGATGGGAGTCCTGCTTACACCAAGCTCTTTTGAAAGGTGCATTTCCGTAAAGACTTCACCCTTCTTATACTCTCCTGAGAGGATGTTCTGTTCAAGCTGTTCAAATACCTGGTCTGCAAGTGAATGTATTTTATGTTCCATATATATCCACCTTTCTATCTTTTGCCTTGAAATTCATATGGTGCAAGTTCATTAATTTTGCGCTCAATTTCATGTGTTGAGAGCGTTGACTGTCTTCCGTTTTCGTATTCCTTATCTATCCACTCTTTAAGCGCGATAACAAGAGGCGATTTTTTGTCAACACTTTTTTCTCCGCTGAGCTTATAATGGTCGTTCATCCAGTACGCAATACCTGCAAGGCCCGAGGTGTTGCTTATTGCCACGGATGGCTTTACATTAAGCATTTTATCTGTATCGAAAATACTGTAAATTTCCTGATCCTTCAAAAGTCCGTCAGCGTGTATACCTGCGCGTGTACAGTTGAAGTTCTCCCCTGCAAACGGTGTCATCGGAGGTATTTCATAGCCCATATTATTTTTGAAATAGTCAGCTATTTCTGTGATAACTGTCGGGTCCATACCGTCAAACGAACCACGGAGTGACGCATATTCAAACACCATCGCCTCAAGCGGGATATTGCCCGTTCTTTCACCGATTCCCAGAAGCGAGCAGTTTACTGCGCAGGCACCGAACAACCATGCTGTAGAGGCGTTTGCAACGGCCTTATAAAAGTCATTGTGTCCGTGCCACTCAAGCATTTCGGACGGGACATCAGAATAGTGCTGAAGACCGTAGATTATTCCGGGAACGCTTCGGGGAAGTGCAACCTCGCTGTAAGGAACTCCGCAGCCCATAGTATCGCACGCGCGGATTTTAACGGGGATTCCTGCATCCTCGGACATTTTCTGAAGCTCGTTAACAAAGGGAACTACAAATCCGTAGAAGTCAGCTCTTGTAATGTCTTCAAGATGGCAACGGGGCGAAACGCCGTGTTCGAAAGCCTCGGCAATCGTGGAAAGATACATATTCATACATTCGCGTCTTGACATCTTGAGCTTTTTGAAAATATGATAGTCGCTGCAGCTTACAAGTATTCCAGTTTCACGGATACCGAGATTTTTCACAAGCTCAAAATCCCCTTTGTTTGCGCGTATCCATGTTGTTATTTCTGGAAACTTAAGGCCGAGGTCACGACATCTTTCAAGAGCCTCGCGGTCTTTTTTTGAATATACAAACATCTCTGTCTGCCTGATAATGCCATAGGGCCCCCCAAGGCGTGACATAAGTTTGAAAAGGTCAACCATCTGGTCAACCGTATAGGGCTCTACCGATTGCTGTCCGTCCCGGAAAGAGGTGTCCGTGATCCAGATTTCTCTGGGCATTCCCATAGGAACTCTTCGGTGGTTAAACGAAACTCGCGGCACCTCCTCGTACGGATATATTTCACGGTAAAGATTAGGCTCTGCAATATCCTGCAACTGATATTTATAGCTTTTTTGTTCTAATAGGTTTGTCTTATCTGAAATTTCTAACATAGCAGATCACCTTTCTTTGTATTATTGTATACAATTATACATATTTTCTTTGATATTGTCAATAGTTAAATTTTTTTATAAATATTTATGCCCATAATCACAAAGAAAAACGCCCGACATCCTTGTAAATGTCAGGCGTTTTTCTATTCCCCAAGTTTTATGAGTGCCTTTTTCTCTATGCGCGACACATAACTGCGGCTGATACCCAGTTTCCTTGCGACCTCGCGCTGTGGGAGTGGCGTTGTGCCACACAGACCGTAGCGCAGACGGATGATTTCACGGTCGCGGTCACTGAGTGATGTTTTTATTTTGTTATAAAGCTTCAGAATCATATTTTCGCGGTCTATTCTCTCGCAGATGTCTTCGTTATCGCTTTGAAGCACATCCATGAGCGAGACCTCGTTTCCGTCACTGTCAAAACCGATTGGTTCATTAAGTGAAACCTGATTTGCATACTTTTTATCCTTGCGGATTGCCATAAGTATTTCGTTTTCTATACAACGCGCCACATATGTAGCAAGGCGGGTTTTCTTGGTGGTGTTATACGAGGAAATCCCCTTGATAAGACCGATTGTTCCGATTGATATAAGGTCATCGTTTTCCCCTGCCGCCTGATATTTTTTGACGATATGCGCAACAAGACGCAGATTATGTTCGATGAGAATGTTGCGCGCGTCTTCGTCACCTTGGCTCATTTTTTCAAGGTAGTAGGTCTCCTCGTTTTCTGAAAGCGGTTCGGGGAAGCTGCTGCTCTGAAGCAGGGATATAGTTCCTAATCCGAAGTATTTTCTCCATTGTATCCGCATAAAAACACCTCCGATTAACACTATATTCGGCAAAATAACTCTTTGTGCATGTCTATTGAAAATAGTTGTGCTTTGTGTTATAATAAATTTTCAGATTACAAATACAAATGAGGAGCAATTTATGAACAGAAGACTTCAGGGTACACTTATACTTATGATTACTGCAATTGTATGGGGCATATCATTCGTTTCGCAGAGCGTAAGTATGGAACTTATTGAGCCAAATACATTTTGCGGAATACGAACACTTATCGGTGCTCTTTCACTTGTGCCGGTAATACTTGTAATGGATAATTCCAAAAAGAAAAAGGGTGTTGAAACAAATTATAGCAGAAAAACTTTAATACAAGGCGGTATTATTTGCGGGATAATTTTATGTGCTTCGGCAACCGTTCAGACATATGGTCTTAAATACACTACAGCAGGTAAAGCAGGATTTTTAACTGCTATGTATATGGTGCTTGTTCCCATATACAGCTTGTTTCTCGGCAAAAAAATCCGCCCTGCAACAGCACTCAGCGTACTTATTGCAGTTATCGGTATGTATTTTCTTTGCATCAAAGAGGGATTCAAACTCGAAATTGGTGATTTGCTTGTTCTCGTATGCGCATTTATCTTTGCTTTTCACATTCTGGCAGTTGACTACTTTTCACCCAGAGTTGATGGAGTCAAATTAAGTTTCCTGCAATTTTTGGTTTGCGGGACAATAAATATAATTCTTATGTTCTTATTTGAAAAACCCGTTATGTCCGAAATATTAAAATGCACAGTCCCGATTCTCTATTCAGGTATAATGTCATGCGGTGTTGCATACACTCTTCAGATTATCGGTCAGAAATATGCAGAACCAACAGTTTCTTCAATCGTGATGAGTCTGGAGGCAGTATTTGCTGCACTTGCAGGATGGATTCTGATAGGGCAGGCTATGACTCTTCGGGAAATATTCGGCTGTATACTTATGTTTACGGCTATAATAATTGTTCAGCTGCCCGAAAAAAAGAAGGCGCAATCATAAGTTGCGCAGGAGATACCCCCCACCCGCTTTGGTCATCCGTTGATTTTATAATATTAAAAGGAAGTGTTTATAATTATGAAGCATCATATTTACAGTATACCTCTTGCAGAGGCGCTTGAGGCAAAATGCGGTTGTATACTCTGCAATCTTGAGGAAAAATTTGAAGAACAGGCGGTTGATTATTTTCTTGGCGCATCTATGATGGAGCCTGACGCAAGAGAAATTACAAATGAAAAAGGTTTTTGCAGACGGCATCTTAAAAAGATGTTTGAAAAGCCCAACAAACTCAGTCTTGCGCTGACACTTGAAACGCATGTTAAAGAACTTGAGGAATGTCTTGAAATAAAGAAAAAGGAAGGACATTTTTCAAAAGAAACTACTGCCTTTCTTACTAGCGAGGATATATACGAAACGGTAAGAAGCTGTGCACTTTGCGACAAATTAAACTCTCAGCTAAACGCTGCGGCAGGAAATATCTCTTACCTGTGGAGTAAAAATGACGAGTTTCGAATAATGCTTGAGAAAACTGACGATGTACTGTGTCTTGAACATTGCGCGCTTGCAATTAAGATGTGTGACGGAGAAATAAGCTCGTTCAAGAAAAATGAATATATAAATATGCTTATAAACAAGCAGAAGAAAAGCCTTTCAAAGCTTTATGAAAATCTTCACAATTTTACACTTTCGTTTGATTACAGAAATTCGGGTAAGCCACTTTCCCCTGAGGAAAAAAGTTCTGTTCAGACCGCAGTTAAATATTTAGGTAAATATTGATAAGAAAAAGGACTTTCTAAACGAAAGTCCTTTTGTTATGGGAGATGTGTTTCTTCCTCCTAACACCCAATAATTCAAGTGGGGATTTTAATTATTCTAATAGTGATTCTTGATATCTTACAGATAAATCTTGTAAATAAGAATAGTATTCTCCTGCAGTTATAGATATTTCAAACGCTCTTGGATTACTATAAATATTTCCTTTAGCACTCGTCAATCCTTTACCTTTCATTATTGAAAAATAATATCTTTTTGCATCTTCATATGAAATATCCTCTAACGCTTGTATAAGACAAATTCCTTCAAAGTTAGATAGATTAATTAAATCGCTATTAGTATTTGTTGAGTCACCCTTAATATTTGTTGGGGATAAAGTTATACTTAAGATTTCATTTCTGGTATTACATATAATTGAAAGATTACCTTCAGTATATCCATATAAATCACTTCCATATTCAACGCTATACCTGAATATATCCTCAGACGAGGTGGATTTTGATGCAAATCCATTCTCTGACAATAATATATTTTCAGGGGAAATATTCCTTAAATCTATGCGCAAATATTTGAAATTTTCTAAGATATTTGCATTATATTTTGATACAAATTCTGTAATCTTATCGTTAGTGGTCGTTATATCTATTCCGCTGTTTTTCTTATCGGGATATATTCCGCAATCAAAATCTTCCAGAAACCGTAAATCCACAAGGCTAAGTTTATAATAATCTTCGCCACATAAGATTCCTCTGTCTTTTACAAAAATAACATCCCCACTTCTTGAAAACATCGGACAGTTCTGTATTACATACAACAAATCCTTTGCTTCATCATAGGTTATGTTTAACATTGCCATCAAAAAACAAATATTATCAAAATCCTGAATTCTTTCTCCTTGAATCTTTGTGTCATAGAACCTTAAAGGATTTATGTCCCAATTGACTCTAATAATTTTGTTGGTAGCATTATCCACAAAAAATGCTGATTCGCCCCTGAAATTTCCGTATGATGTTTGAGTACTATCACCATTTTTCCCTGTTTTTGAAATCATTATCTTATTAATATACAGATTTTCGATAATAAAATTATCATACTTATCGTATTCTATTTTTTTCGCATTTTCCTTAACATTCTGATTATATCTTGAAACAAACTCATCTATCGTGCAATCTATTTTATAGTTCTTTATTCCTGCAATAATATCTTTTGCATTTCTGTCTCCATATAGTTTATACAACAATGTTGCCATCTCTGCACGCGTTACAGGAGCATGAGGACGCAATGTATTATCGCTATATCCTGTCACCATTCCAATCGAAAATGCTCTTTCAATATATGGCAATTTAGAAGCAGTGGCTGTACTGTAATCACTGTATGTTTCGTACTCTATCTCTGTCCTTGAGAGGACATATGCTCTCTCTCCGGAATCATAATCCCACGAATTCTGATCTGCTTTTTCTACTATCACTTTATCCGCTGCGACATGGAGTCCTAAATCATCTAATTGGCAAATTAGCGCAACTATAATATCTTCTCTTTCGGCATAATCGTTCGGATAAAAGCACTTGACTGTTTTACCCTTTTCCTTCACTTCATAATGATTAAAATAGTGATAACATATCTGTGCATAATTGCCATACCAACTATCTTCCGGCACATCGTAGAAGCTTCCTCTTGATGTTCCTGAGCCCTTGATGGCTCCATATTCGATTGTTGCAAGCATCTTTGCAGCTTCTGCCCTGGTAACGGGATTATCCGGTCTGAAAGTGCCGTCCTCGTAACCGTTTAAGACACCGCGTTCCACCATATCTGATATATATGGAAACGCCCAGTGAGTTTCGGGTACATCAGTAAACAGTTGTTTATCCTGTAGGTTTGCAAAAGTATTGGTGCTAATGCTCATTATAATACAAACGAACAAAACAACAGATAGTAATTTTTTCATAAAAGTCTCCTTGCATACAATATATTATTTGGTATCTTTTGTTATGGGAGCAGGGTTTCCTCTCCCTTATTTCTTTTAATAAGTCCATCGCGAGCGATATCAAGCATATTTACACAAAGCTCGTCAAGGATATATTTGGGAGCGATTTCTTCTTCGCGGTTTTCTGCTACGAGTTTTCGTAATTCCGAGTTACTCTTTTTTATACCGCAGTTTTTAATGAAGGCATCAAGGGTTTCTTTTGCCTTTTCCATATTACCCAGTATTCCAAGGTTAAAGGCAGGCGGCATAAAGAAGCGTCCGTCTTTCTGTGTACAGTCGCTTCGCACTTCGAGTGTGCCACGGCGGGTAAGTTCAACATTACAGAAAGAAAGGTAGCACTCAATATCTTCTTCCTTCGCATCGGGTTTTTCAAAGTAGTCCTTTATCGGCGTTGGGGTAAACACCTGATACTTACCATCACGGATTCTGTTGAAGAGCCCTTTTTCAAGATAGAAATCGACTACATCATCAATAGTTTCAAATGACTTATCTATACTTCCCGTTATATTTGGCGAGGTCCCGAATGCGCTCTTTTCCCACAAATAATCGCGGAAAATCCTCCAGCCGCGTCCTTCAAAATCGGGCGAGTTTCCAAAAATGAGCCCTCGCACGAAGTCAAGTCGGGAGAAGAGCGTGTATGCACGCGGAATAAGTTTTTCGGGAATATCAAGATGCGTCTGCACAGATGACATAAACGCAGGGAAATCCGTATACTCGTGCTTGTGCGGATAGTTGTGCAGATACTCCTGAACCATATTATAGGTTGAGAAAGGTGTATGATTTACCTTTATATTATGGTAGTTTGGGTTTGTACCTCTGCCGACAAGTGTATGCCCGCCTTTTTTGAGATAGTCCTGCACCATGGTGTAGTAGGTATCAAATCTCTTTTTGATATCAAGAAGGTTATCCCCGTACATCATGGAAAATTCAAAGTTGTTGTAGGAGTTGTCAAAGCTGAGACAATCGCCCGCTTCATTTTCCATAAAGAGCTTTTCTCCGCCCGTGCCGTAAAGCACACAGGAGAAGCCCTTTTCTCCAATAAAATCCATAATGGAGGCGACAAATTCAATGTCAATGTCGCCTCCATTTGTGTTTATCAGCGGAAATTCAAGTTCAACACCAATGTTGCCGACATTTTTATCTGCAAACGGGGTTATGAATCTGCCTTGTATAATTTCTCGCGGATTTTTCATATTATTTTACCATTCAAGAAGATTTGCCATATAAGAGTCAAGTTCTTCAATCTTAATTCTCTTCTGCTCCATTGTGTCACGGTCACGGACTGTTACGGATTCATCCTCGAGTGTATCAAAGTCGATTGTAATACATACGGGAGTACCGATTTCGTCCTGACGGCGGTAACGCTTACCGATAGAGCCTGCATCGTCATATTCGCAGTTATACTTACGGATAAGCTTCTGATATACTTCGTCAGCCTTTTCGCCGAGCTTCTTTGAAAGGGGAAGAACTGCAGCCTTAACAGGTGCAAGTGCAGGATGAAGACGAAGAACTGTACGAACATCTCCCTCGCCAACTTCTTCCTCATCATATGCTTCGCAAAGGAATGCAAGAGCAACACGATCTGCACCGAGTGAAGGCTCTACTACATAAGGAACATAGCGTTCATTTGTAACCTGATCGATGTATTCCATACTTTCGCCGCTGTGATTCTGATGCTGTGTAAGGTCGAAGTCAGTTCTGTCAGCAATGCCCCAAAGTTCGCCCCAGCCAAAGGGGAACATGAACTCGATATCTGTTGTAGCGTTTGAATAGTGGCTGAGTTCTTCAGGAGAGTGGTCACGAAGACGAATGTTTTCTTCCTTCATACCGAGTGAGAGAAGGAAATCTCTACAGTAATCCTTCCAGTATTTGAACCATTCAAGGTCTGTACCGGGCTTGCAGAAGAATTCAAGCTCCATCTGCTCAAACTCTCTTGTACGGAAAATGAAGTTACCGGGTGTGATTTCGTTTCTGAATGATTTACCAACCTGTGCAATACCGAAAGGAACCTTCTTACGGCTTGTACGGGCAACATTCTTGAAGTTTACAAAAATACCCTGTGCAGTTTCGGGGCGGAGATAGATTTCAGACTTTGCATCCTCTGTAACGCCCTGGAAGGTCTTAAACATAAGATTAAACTTACGGATATCTGTAAAGTTATGCTTTCCGCAATCGGGACAGTTTATACCGTTTTCATTGATGTATGAAAGCATCTGTTCGTTGCTCCAGCCGTCAACTACGATATCTTCGCCTTTTTCGTGACAGAAATCCTCGATAAGCTTGTCTGCACGGTGACGGGACTTACATTCCTTACAATCCATAAGAGGGTCAGAGAAGCCGCCAACATGACCGCTTGCTATCCAAACCTGAGGATTCATAAGAATTGCACAGTCAAGACCTACATTGTAGGGGCTTTCTGTAACAAATTTCTTCCACCATGCCTTTTTAACATTGTTTTTATATTCTACACCCAAGGGGCCGTAGTCCCAAGTGTTTGAAAGACCGCCGTAAATTTCACTTCCTGCATAGACATAACCGCGTCCTTTGCAAAGTGCAACAATCTTTTCCATTGTTTTATCCTGATTTCTCATCAAAGATTCCTCCATAACAAAAAATAATTTTCCATTGTAGTATATTTTACCCTATTTGGCGGGTTTTGTCAATTGATTAAAGGGAATTATCAAGAAATAAAGAAGTTCTTACCTTTGCATATATGAAGACTACTTTCCCACTGTTTGAATTGCCCTCTAAAATGTCGCGTTGCGCGAAAAAAAAGTTCTGTCCCGTGCAGTTATCAAGTAATTTCTTTAGTTATCTAAATTTGAAATTCAATTATTAAAAGTTAATATTTAGATAATTAAATAAATTTTATTGACAAAATGTTCTAATAAGAATACAATTTAAAGAGAGGTGATGTATATGTTTAGCTATCAACCGTTAAATATATTACTTGCAGAAAAAAATATGAGTAAAACGCAGTTGATGAAAGAAATTAAAGTATCTTCCGCTACTATTGCAAAATTCAAAAAGAATGAAACTGTAAACATGGAAGTGTTGGGAAAGATTTGCAAAAAATTAGATTGCAAAATAGACGATATTGTAAAATATGTAAATGAACAGGAATAGGACGGTAGATATTATGAACAGATACGATATGATTGAACGCATTGGAAATAATTATATTACATCAAACATTGAAGCAGGTGAATATAGTTATGTTCTTGAAGCAGGTTCAAAGGCAAAATTGGAAGAACTTGTAGGACATAGTGTTAGTCACTTTAAATTAGATATTCGTTTTGAAGATGGCGAATATGTTGTTTTAGTTGAAACAAAACAGAATTTTGTTGATGCTGACGAAAAACAACTTGCAGAATATCTTGAAGAAGAAAGGGCATTACATAAAGGGAAAAAAGTTATTTGTATACTTGCAAATACAAATAATGACAAAATCAAGGTTTGGAAATCATTTGTTGATGATGAACATATTCTTGAAGAAGAAACTGTTCTTGATACTATGGAACACTACAAGTCTTTATTTGACCTTAATAAATCAAATGACCGTGAAAAAGTTCTCAGAAACACTTATGCTTTAAATGAACTTCTTCACAAAAAAGATATTGCTGAACAATTAAGAAGTCAGTTTGTAGGAACAATTTTATTACATATAAAAGATTTGGTTAAAAAGATTGGTGCAACAAGAATTGATGAAGAATTGAAAAAAACTATAAATAATTCGTTTGCGTTAAAATCTGAAAAGGAAATTAGGGCAGGCATTGAAAACACTCTTTCTGAACTACTTGATGGCTCTGATAATAAGCAAAAGAAAATTGAATTGTTGCAAAGAAATGTTCTAACAGATCAAAAGGTTCGTGCATTAAAAAAGGCTGACTGGATAGAAATTATTGATTATATTCTTATGAATATATTTAAGTTTATTGATACTGATAGTTCAGAAGGTCAAGATATATTAAACTTATTCTTTATTGCATTTAACAAATATACAGGCAAAGCAGATAAAAACCAAGCATTTACACCAGACCACATTACAGAATTTATGTGCCGTATCACCGAAGTTGATAGGACAAAGCGTGTTCTTGACGGAACTTGTGGAAGTGCTTCATTCCTTGTTCAAGCAATGGTTAAAGAACTTGCTGATTGCCGCAGGGGTAATACCGAAGCAGAAACAAAAAGACTGCAAAAGAAAGTAAAAGAAGAAAATATTTTTGGAATTGAAGTTGAAGAAAAAGCATTTGGACTTTCTGTTACAAATATGCTGATACACGGTGATGGTAATTCAAATATAAAACTTGGCAGTTGTTTTGATCATAAAGAATTTATTAAACAAGCAGACCCACACATAATTCTAATGAACCCACCATACAATGCAAAACCTATTGGTATTCCTGCAAAATATAAGAGAGATTGGGGTGCTTCTGCAAACGGAAAAGAAGATGCTACAAAAGGACTGGTGTTTGTTCATTATTTCTCTGATGTTATAAAAGAAATGAACGAAGAACGCATTAAAAACGGAGAAGAACCAAAATTTGTAAAACTTGCAGTATTACTTCCGTTGGCTTGTGCTATTGGCACAGGTGGTATTATTACCGCAGAGAAAGAAGCTCTTCTTAAAGATAATACACTTGAAGCCGTATTTTCTTTGCCATCAGAAGTATTTTATCCTGGTGCTTCTGTTTGTGCTTGTTGTATGCTTTTTACACTTGGACAACCCCATATCAAACCAGACGGAACTACAAGAAGTACATTTTTTGGCTATTGTAAAGATGATGGTTTTGTAAAGAGAAAAAATCTTGGCAGAGTTGAACAGTTTGATATGGAAGGTAATTCTAAGTGGAAGGCTATTGAGGAAGAATGGCTTGATTTGTTTGAACGAAAAGCGTCAAAAGATGGAAAATCTGCTGTTGAAAAAGTTGATGCTGAAGCTGAATGGCTATGTGAAGCATATATGAAAACGGACTATGCAAAACTTACTGCTGATGATTTTCAGAAAACCCTTAATAATTATTTGGCATATCTTATTAAGGAAGGCAATGTTTATGAAAAAGATATTGATGGTGAATAATTATGGAATTAAATGTTAAAGAATGGAAAGAGTTTCAAATTGGTAAAATGTTTGAAATATATCCCACCAAAGACTATAAAGGAATGTCAAATACAGATTTAGATGATGGGGGTACTACTCCTGTTATTGCAAATAGTGCTGTAAATAACGGAATAAATGGTTTTTCAACTCTTCAACCAACAGAAAAAGGAAATATTATAACATTTAGTGATACCACCGAAGGGAATACTTTCTTTTATCAGCCAGATGATTTTATTGGCTTTGCACATGTTCAAGGGATGCACCCAATAGGGCATAAGTGGTCTGAAAAACAATTGTTGTTTTTAGCAACTGTTTTAACATTTACAAACTGTAATTTGTTTAATTACGGACGAAAAATGAGGCGAGATACCATTTCTAACAGTAAAGTAAAGTTACCAGCACAAAAAAACGGCAACAATTATATTATTGATGAAAAGAAAACCTTTTCTGATGATGGTTATATCCCAGACTGGGAATTTATGGATAACTTTATTAAGTCGTTAAATTACGAACCACCAAAAACAAAAATTGACGGAAAAAGCATTGCAGGTTTGAATGCTTCTGAATGGGAAGAATTTACAGTGTCTGATTTGTTTAAGGTGCAGTATGGTATCAATATGGAATTAAATGCTTGTGATGAAACAACTTATGATGATCCAGAGGGTATAGCATTTGTAGCAAGAACTTCCGAAAACAACGGTGTTTCTGCTTATGTAAAAAAAATTAGCGGAAAAGAACCACAACCAGCAGAAACAATTACTGTTGCAGGTGGTGGTAGTGTATTATCTACTTTTGTGCAAAAGAGACCATTTTATAGTGGCAGAGATTTGTATTTATTATTACCTAAAACAGAAATGAATTTAAAGACAAAAATGTTTATCTGCACTGTTTTATCAGCAAATCAATATAGATATTCATACGGAAGACAAGCAAACAAAACACTACCTTATTTGATATTAAAACTACCTATTTTAAGAGATATAAATAAAAAACCTGTTATTGATGAAACACATACATATTCAGAAAAGGGTTATATTCCAGATTGGCAATTTATGAATGATTATATAAATAGTTTGCCGTATTCTGATAGAATTTAAAAGAGGAGCGTTTATCACTATACTGCGATAAACGCTCCTCTTTTTTGTTAAAATCAAAATAGGTTTTACTTTACAGCTTTCTTTGCTTTTCTCATAGCCATAATACGGTTCATTTCGTTGTAAACTATCATGTAGCCTTCATCAACGCCCATACCGGGTTTAGCAAGAATCTGAACGGGCTGTGTCGCCATCGCACAGTGTACGCAAACCTGAGCACTGCGGTCAGTTTCGTTACATGTACCGCCCTGATAAGCGCCGATTCCCTTTTCCTTACAGTAGAGAACTGCTTCGATTGTGTTATTGATACCGCCAAGGTCGGGAGTTTTGATCTGCACCATATGGCCTGCCTTGTTATCAGCGAAAAGTTTGATGTCTTCAAGAGTGTTACACCATTCGTCTGCAACAAGTTCTACATCGCATCCGCGCGCGTCAAGTTCGCGTGTAAGACCTGCAAGAGCCTCGATCTGTGTTTCGCGGTCGCAGTCACAGTCCATAGGACCTTCAATGCGGAGGTGGAAAGGCTTTGCAATCTTGCCGAGCTCTTCGATATAGTCTGCCATTTCCTTGTAATTGTTGTTACCGAAAGCGGCACCGATTGTACCGTAAACATCTATGTGCATTACAGGAGAGTAGCTTTCGTCTGCGCGGTTATTTAAGATTCTGTCACGGAGCCAGCCGATATATTCAGCAAGCTTTTCGCCTTTTCTTCCGAGTTTTGTATCAATGTTATTGATAAGTGCGTGAGGAAGAACCTGTGCACCCTTAATTATCATTTTGTCAGAGTTATCGTAACGGTCATCGCCTGACTGAGTGAAAATCGGGATAGGAGTTTCAGAAATTGTGCATCCATATTCGTCTGCAACAACTTCGCACATAAGACGGCCTGTTGCCTTTGCAACTGCGTCAAGGAGTGCCTGCGAAAGACCGTAACGGATAGCAGTATGAAGGCGCTTGCCTTCAACTGTGATTGCTTCCATCATTTTAGCAAGTCCGCGGAAATCGTCTGCTTCTTTGCCAACAAGCTGAGGCTTGATATACTTGTCAATTACAGGAATGAAATCCTTTGCAAGGAAGAGAGGATCGCGTCCGCCTGCACCTGAGTACTGTACTGCTGCACAGTCACCAAATGCTACCTGACCGTCTTCAAGCACGAGCATTACGGAGATTGATTCGCCTGCCTGACGAACTGATGTGAAGCCTTCTGTTACAGGCTCTCCGATATAGAAAACACCGTCATGACCTGCACCCTTTTTAATAGCACGCTGGTCGTCAAAGTAGAAGCCTGTACGACCTGCGCTGCAAACAACATCTATAATTTTCATTATGAACAATCCTTTCTTATTGGGGACGGGTCATTTTTGTTACGGGGGTGGGGACAGGTCGAATTTTGTTACGCCTTTGGCTAACAAAATTCACCCCGTCCCCGAACAAAAAGCACCCCGTCCCCTATTCTACTTATTTATCAATATTTAGGACGACCTACAAGTCTGCCCTTGCCGATTGCGTAAACATCGTCAATTACCATCTGGAATGATGCATCTCTTCCTTCTGCCTTTGCGCGTTCTTCTATCTTGCCCTTGTGGAAATCAATAAGTTCTTTACTGAAGGGAAGGTTACCTGCATTAAGGATACGAACCGCACCGTCATTATCACGGCAGGGAAGCATCTTGCCTGCATTTATACGGCAGGGTGCAAAAGGAACATCGAGCACGCCTGCTTCAACACCGCGGCATGTACCGACTGCGATATCGCCTTTACCCAGTTCAAAACACTTATCTACGATAGCGCGTGTTTCCTGGCGGATGATTTCCTTTTCTTCCTCAAGGCTGGTTGACTTAAGTTCCTGGTCTGAGAGCATGTTTACAACCTGCTTTGTTGTGCGAAGACCCTGGGCGTTTGCTTCCATTGTAGGAATACCAACTGCCTCGTGAGGAGTCTTTACAATAACCTTTGTAGCCTTTGCAAGAGCGGCAATTGTGCTGCCGTATGAGATAACGCCGAATGCCTTTGCCTCATCAGCAGGGAAACCGCCCATCCACTGATGAAGAACAGTTGTAACTTCTACATCGTTGTAGCCATATTTCTTAAGGTATTCGTCTGTAAGCTCTTCAAGAGTACGGATAGCCGCTACATCCTGAATGAGATTACCGCACTGACCGTAACCTACTGTAATATTCTTAACACCCTGCTCTGCAGCAAGAAGTGCTTCGATGATTGCAACTGCGTGTGATACGCATGGAGGAACAAGGGTACCTGTGAGAGGGCCGTAAGGCTCACGGTTGATGGAAACGCCCATTTCCTCATAAAGACCTGTAAGACGGTCTACATACTGCCAGTCACGGATAGTACGCTCCATGGGGATATTCTTACAGTAAGGAAGGTTGTAAGAGATACCGCCACCCTCGTAGCTTGTGAAACCGCCTGCAAGAGTGATTTCAGTAAGAAGGCGTGCATCGGGCGTGCCGTGACGAACCTGCATGGGTACATTAACGCTTTCGATAACTCTGCGGCAGTTCATTACACCGTGGTTAACAGCGGGGAAGCCGTTAAGCATAGCTCTTCCCAAACGGATTGATTCAGCGATACCGTTTTCAGCCTCTTCATAGCGATTCTGACGGGTATAACTGTCAATTGTTGATGGAAGAAGGTCTGCTTCGCCATTCTCCTCAAGATATTTCATAAGTTTGATATGCTCATCAATAGCAGGAACACCTGCACGGGGCTGTACGAGTGTACGCTTTTCTCTTTTTGCATCGAGAAGTTTCTTTGAGAAGCTCTTGCTCTCGGGCATTGACTTGTGGTACTTTACAGCTTCCTCAAGGTCGACATCCTTACCTGTAGGCCACTGTGTAAGTACCTCCTGACGCAGTTTGCTGAATTCTTCGTCTGTGATACGCTTATTCTGAATATCCATGGAATTCCAACTCCTTTTTCATTATTCGAAGTGCCGCCTTGGGATAATGCACTGAGAGCAATCCCATAGCCGCCAATATATAAGTTCTGTCTACCCAAACATCTGACTTTTTCGGTCTCAATGACGCAGGAGATGAGGGTGAGTAAAGGGCAAAAGATGCAATCTCTGCCGTTCTTTTTGTATGTATGAGGCTTCCGCCTGTTACTACGATATTTTTTACTTTCGTGAGGTTCTTCCCCTCCTGAACGAAGGTCTGTCCCATCATTGTATAGGTTTCGCTAATTGTTCCTGCATGACGGGAAACCGCTTCCTCAATCGCTGAGGCCGCAAGTGCAAAGTCAAGTTTTTCAAGGTCATCCTCCCCTGCGGGGACCTTGTCTGTATGCGACTTAAGGTCGGATACAATTTCTTTTACACGCTCTGCCGGAAGCGTTGAAAGAGAACATATCTTTTCTTCGCCTGCGGCATCTATAATTCCCTGGATGCTGTAACGCATACCGATATCGCCCTCAACCGTTCTTTTTGCGTAAGGCTCAGGAAGTCCTTTATAAACGGTGTTCATATGCTCAGGCATACCGTCTGCGATGGAATAAATATCGGTCGTTGCACCGCCGACATCCACTGCGAGAAGTTCGCCTATTCCCAATTCGTCTTCCGTACCCTTTGAAAGAAGCTCCATAGCGGAAAGCACTGCCGAAGGGGTGGGCATCATAATATCTGAAAGAAGCTCTGCCGCACGGGAGAGTCCCTTTGCACTTATAATGCGCTCAAGGAAGATTTCGCGGATTTTCTTTTGTGTGGGTTCTATATTGAGCACGCCAAACTTGGGCATTACATTGGGGCAGATATAAACTTCGCATCCTTCGAGGATTTTACTGCAAGTGGCTGATGCGCTGCGATTTCCTGCAATTATAATAGGAAACTCAGGATTCATCGATGCGAGCATTTTCGCATTGTGAATAATACAGTCACGATTGCCACCGTCTGTTCCGCCTACAAGAAGGAATATATCGGGTTTTTGTTCCTTTATCTCCTCAAGGTCGTATTCGGTCAGCTCAAAGGAGTAGATTCCTACCACCTTTGCCCCTGCGCCAAGACTTGCAAGGCGTGCTGCCTCGCTCGTAAGCTCGGGGACAAGTCCGCTTGTAACCATACGGAGGCCACCTGCCGCAGAAGAACAGGCATAACACGAGTCAAACTTTATATCACCTGTTTTTTCGCGGAGTTTTTTAAGGCCTTCATCAAGACCCTCATTGATGTCTGTCTGAACCGTTGTGTATGCAGCAGCAGTTGCGAGAATTTTTTCACTTTCCACATCAACTGCAGTGAGTTTTGTATATGTACTGCCGAAGTCAATCAGCAAGACATTTTTCACCTGACTCATCCTTCCATATGAAGAAGTTCACGAAGTGCCTTGATAGTTGTTTCCGGCGCTGTTCCGGGAGGGAACGCTCTGTCAAAGCCCATTTCTGTAAAACGCTTTTCAACATCTTCAAACTTCTGCTTACCGATAACAATATTTCCGCCGACTAAAAGCGGAATACCCTTAAGACCTGCTTCGTCACACTTTTCACGCATTCCGCGGCAGTCAAGCTCTCCCTGACCGTAAAGAGAAGAAATTACGATAGCGTCAGCACCTGATTCAATTGCCGCTGCTATGTACTCCTCCTGCGAAACCATAACACCTAAGTTGACTACTTCAAATCCGGCTTCTGTGAAAGCATGGTATAAAATCTTATTACCTACAGCATGAACATCGGCACCGATAACGCCGATGACCAAAACCTTCTTTTCACGATTTTCCATTTTTGCACCTCATTGTCTATTACATTTTGCCTAATTGTTCTATACCTATATATTATAATTGAATATAACATTTGTCAATAGATATAATAGCAAAATATAGGTTTTTTTCATAAAAAAACACCGTCTGATTAACTTAAACGGTGTTTTTCAAATCTTATATGGTTTTTTCTTCCAGCAGACGCTTGATTTTTGATTCAAAATACATCACAGAGCCCTCATCCATTTCGTAGTAACATTCAATGATTTCGCCCTTGAATTTTTTAAGCTTTTCATTTATTTCTGAACCAAAATACTTATTATAGTGTCTTGGAACCAAAAGCGCATCCTTTCCTTTAAGATAGTCTGAAATATTCATATCAAGAGCTGCTATGAAAGGCTCATTCACACGGATATCCTCGGCATAGTCCTGACATTCTTTTAAGAGCAGCTCAGAAAAGCGGTCACTGTAGCCGATTATTCCCACTCTTGTTCCTGCGCGGAGCTTTATTATATGCGAAAGGCATCTCGGGGACGGACGAAGTGCTACACGCAGAATTTTTTTCTTGATAGGAAGCGTGCTTTCAAGGTACTGCGCGTGGGACGATGTTGTGACTATAAGGTCAAACCCCTCGCTGATTTTATAGGGGTATTCCTTGATGCTTTCAAGCATATAGGAATAAAGGTCAATACCGCCGATACTACGGAGCTGGTCGGATATCTGCGAAAGGGCTTCGGGATTACATTCAACCACCGCAACCTTGATATTTGACTCCTCCTCTGAACGCTCGCGCAGTTTAAGGTTTAAGAATATATTTATTTCAGAGTTGGAGAAGCCCATCTGCTCAAGTTTAGAGAGCATATCATCAATGGCACTCATTGCCTGCTCCTTGCGGCTGCCTGAATTGGTAGGATGATAGCACACAAAAGTGCCTCTTCCCTGAACTTTTTCTATAATACCGCTGCGCTCAAGTTCATCATATGCGCGCTTTATTGTTCCCCTTGCAACATTAAGCTGTTGCGTCATTTCATAAACGGTGGGAAGTTTCTGCCCGTGTTTGAAATCACCCTTCTTTACGGCTATTGTAATTTCATCCACAAGCTGCTGATAAATCGGAATATCCAAATTGGGATTTATGGTAAAATTATAACTCATACGAATTACCTCGCAAAAATTGTTCTATACCATTTTAGCCAAAAAGGGATGTTTTGTCAAGCGGAATTATAACAATCAAAAACGGCCTTCGCTTTCCCGAAGACCGTTTTTTGATTATTTCAAACTATCAAGGTATGCCTTTTTACCTGTTTCGTAAAGGTTGTTTCCCTCACTGTCGATAATTACAACTACGGGGAAATCTTCTACTTCAAGACGGCGGATTGCCTCTGCGCCGAGGTCTTCATAAGCAATAACCTCTGCCTTTTTGATACACTTTGAAAGAAGTGCACCGCAGCCACCGATTGCACCGAAATACACTGCGCCGTGTTTTTTCATGGCATCAATAACTTCGGGGCCTCGTTTTCCTTTACCAATCATACCCGTTAAGCCCTCGGCAATAAGGGTGGGGCTGTATGCGTCCATTCTGTAAGAGGTTGTGGGGCCTGCGCTTCCTATCGCCTGGCCTTCCTTCGCAGGAGTGGGACCAACGAAATAAATTATGGCATCCTTTACATCAAGTGGAAGTTCCTTTCCGTCTGCAACAAGTTCGCAAAGTCTTTTGTGCGCTGCATCGCGTGCGGTGTAAATTACGCCCGAGATAAGACAACTGTCGCCTGCCTTAAGTTTGCGGGCGTCTTCCTGCGACAAAGGAGTTTTTATAGCTATAGACATATTCAATCCATCCTTTCTTACAGAGTCTTTGACTTGTGTCTTGTTACATGGCAGTTGATATTAACCGCCACGGGAAGTCCTGCAATATGCGTTGGGAAATACTCAACATTTACCGCAAGGGCTGTTGTCCTTCCTCCGAAGCCCTGAGGACCGATACCAAGTGAGTTTATCATCTCTAAAAGCTCTTCCTCAAGTTTTGCATAGAAGGGCTTTTCGTTTCTTTCGTCAACAGGGCGAAGAAGCGCCTTTTTCGCCATATAAGCAGCCTTGTCAAATGTGCCGCCGATACCTACACCGACAACGATGGGAGGACAGGGGTTGGGACCTGCTTCCTCGACAGTTTTGCAAACGAAATTCTTTACTCCTTCAAGTCCGTCAGAAGGGCGGAGCATTGCAATTTTGCTCATATTTTCGCTGCCGAATCCCTTGGGTGCAACTGTGATTTCAAGCTTGTCTCCACTGACGATTTCGGTATAGAGCATTGCAGGAGTGTTATCGCCTGTGTTCACTCTGTCAAGGGGGTCACGCACCACACTCTTACGAAGATATCCCTCGGTATAGCCTTGTCTTACACCCTCGTTAACTGCTTCTGTAAGATCGCCTGAGATGTGTACATCCTGACCGATTTTAAGGAATACACATGCAACGCCTGTATCCTGACAGACGCTTTGGTTTTTCTCGTCCGCAATCTCATAGTTTTCAATGATGCGGTCAAGAATTTCCTGCGCCTGAGGCCAGGGTTCATTTTTTCTGCAATTTGAAATACATTCTTTTATATCGCCTGTAAGATGACAGTTGGCATCTATACAAAGCTCTTTTACAGTCTCTGTAATGAGGCTTGCGCTAATTTCTCTCATTTTTATTCTCCCTTTACATTATAAATGTAGTCCTGTATAGAAAGGTCGTGGCCAATAACCTCGGCTACTATCTTATCGCCCTTGGGAAGACGGTGGGGTTTGCCTGTGATTCGTTCTGTCTTCTCCTTAAGGTCGTGGATGTCAACAACATTAAGACCTGCCGCTATAAGATTGTTTTTAAGCTCAATATTTTTGGGATTTACTGCTATTCCGCCCTGAGTTACAAGGACATCTATATCCTTACCGGGAGTTGAAATGCAGTTAACACGGTCTGTCACGATGGGAAGCCTTGCGCGGAACATGGGCGCAATAATCATAGAAAGTTTGCTGCCTGCTGCGGTATCGCTGTGACCGCCGCTTCCGCCCATAATATAGCCGTTGGAGTCTGTATGAACATTTACATTGAAGTCTGTATCAATTTCGGTTGCACCGAGGATTACTACATCAAGGCTGTCCACAACTGCACTTTTTGCCGCAGGAGACGCATAGTGCATTGCTGAAATTTCCTGATGTCTTGAATCTGTACGGATAGACTCAACTGCACCAAGGTCGAAGCACTGCACATCCATAAGCTTCTGGAAGCATCCGCTACGGAGCATATCAACCATATAGCCAGTTATACCGCCAAGACCGAAACTTCCCTGTATCCCTTTTCTGAGCATAATATCCTTGAGGAATTTAGCCGCTGCGAGAGATGCCCCGCCTGCGCCTGTCTGGAACGAAAATCCGTCTTTGAGAAGTCCTGATGCCTCAATAACCTTTGCGGCATTCTGCGCCATTACAAGTCCTACGGGGTCACGGGTGATTTTTGTTGTTCCCGATACGATACCCTTGGGGTCTCCAACTGCATCAACAGTTACAACGAAGTCAACATAGTCTTCGGAAATTGACCAGTCCTCAAGAGGATATGAAACGAGATTATCGGTAATTACTACGACTTTCTTAGCATGCATAGCATCGGCATACGCATAACCAAGGCTGCCGCACGCGGATTTTCCGTATTTGCCCGAGCAGTTACCCATACTGTCGGAAGCAGGTGCCGCGATAAATGCTACATCAATCGGAGTTTTGCCCAGTGCGATGTCTGCAGGTCTGCCACCGTGCGTACGGAACTGAATGGGGTTTTTCATAATACCCCTGGAGAATTCGCGGCCAAGTCCTGCTGCGATGTAGTCTGTCATAACAGTTGTTACAACACCATTTTTAATATGGCCAACAAGGGGCATATGAGTATCGAAAAGAGAGCTTGCATTTACTGTCAGGTCCTTTATACCCATATTTGCAATTTCATCCATTACCATATTGAGTACATAGTCACCGTTACGAAGATGGTGGTGGAAAGATACGGTCATACCGTCTTTAAGACCTGAAAGAGATATCGCCTCGCGGATTGAATTTACAAGTTTATTCATTTATCTTCCCTCCTGTCCATTCCAAGTGCCTGCGCCATAGCGATTGTACGCTCTGCTCTTGCTACGATAGGTGCGTCAATCATCTTGCCGCGAAGGGCGATTGCACCTTTACCCATTTCTTTTGCAAGGCGGATTGCGTCCATAACCTCGTATGCGTACTCAACCTCCGCCTCGGTAGGAGAAAAGACGCTGTTAATTGCATCAATATGACGGGGCGAGATAGAAGCCTTACCCGTAAAGCCGAGCGATTTTGCAAGGGACGCATCGGCATAGATGCCCTCGTCATCGTTAACATCTGTAAAAGGCGTATCATAAACATCCACACCTGCAGCGCGGGAAGCGACTACGAGGCGTGTTCGTGCATATTCAATTTCTCTGCCTTCCTTTGTGCGCTTGCACTGAAGGTCGGCCGTAAGGTCCTCTGCACCGAGGAAAAGTGCCTTTACTCTGTCGCAGGAAGATGCGATGGCGTATGAATTTTCAACGCCCAGTGCGGTTTCTATAAGAGGCATAAGTCCGACACTGTTCTTTTCAAGACCGAGCTTTTCTTCAAGCTGGCTCATATATTCATCTGCGATAAGAGCATCATCTGCAGCCCCGGTTTTGGGAAGAAGGATAAGGTCAGGCTTTTCCGGAAGAATAGTGTCAAGGTCCTTTTTCCAGTATGTAGTATCAACTGAATTGATACGCACAATAACCTCGCATCCACATAGGTCCATATAACGCATAGTGTTGCGGACAAGGATTCTTGCGGCATCCTTTTCGGCAGGAGATACTGCGTCCTCAAGGTCAAAGATTACTGCATCGGCACCAAGGCACGATGCGTTTATAAGCATATTGGGGTTATTACCCGGTAAAAAAAGCATACTGCGGCGCATTATTCTTCCCCCTTTCCACGAAGGATAGCTGTTTCCACTCTGGCACGGATTACACATTCAAGCGCACCGCGGTCAACAACTCTGACAGAGGCATTTTTAACACCGTTTTCATCGAGAACATCTTTTACTGCCGCTTTGATTTCCTCGCCGAACTGCTCTTTGACAACAGATTCAATCTGAATGTCAAGAGCCCCCTCTTTAGGCTCTATTTCCACATATGCATCGCTGGATTCAATAGTTCCTGCTGACGCAGATTTCAAAATTTCCATTTATTTGAGCTCCTTCCCGAATAAAAGTTACTGTAACAATTCAATGATATTGTATAACACAATTGATATAATTTCAATTCTTTTTAGAGTTTTTTTATTTTTTTCTTTCATTATTTATGCTATTGTTGTATAATTGAATTAACTAATATATTGATAAAGGAATTTGTTATGGAGATTGAACTTTGCACAAAACTAGCCGGAAGAAAACTTAATATATGGAAGGAGCTTCTTGAAAAAGCATCGCTTGAGGCTGATTTATCAGTTGAAAAAACTGTGCTTGTGTGGGATGACGAAGTTCTCATCGCAACGGGTTCAAGGCAGGAAAACATCTTAAAATGTATTGCCGTGGATGAAAACCATCGCGGAGAAGACCTTACTGCAACCGTTTTAAGTGAGCTTCAGAAGGATGCTTTTCTCAGCGGTTACAGTCATTTATTTTTATACACAAAGCCTCATAATTGGGCTATGTTTACATCGCTTTTCTTCTACGAGATTGCAAAGACTGATAAGGTGCTCCTTATGGAAAACCGCAAAAACGGTATAAAAGAATTTTTAGACGCCTATCCAAGAAACGATACAAGCGGTAAAATCGGCAGTATTGTTATGAACGCAAACCCCTTCACCCTCGGCCACAGATATCTTGTTGAAACGGCGGCTAAGGAATGTGACAGAGTGTATGTGTTTGTGCTTTCTGAGGATAAAAGCGAATTTTCATTTGAAGACAGATTTAATCTTGTAAAAGCAGGCACGAGCGACATTCCCAATGTCACGGTAATTCCCACGGGGCCTTACCTTATCTCTTCAGCTACTTTCCCGACATATTTCTTAAAAGAGCGCGACAGTGCTGACGAGGCAAAATGTGCGCTTGATATCGAAGTATTTGCAAATCACTTTGCGCCACATTTTGGGATTACACACCGCTATATCGGAACAGAACCGATTTCAAAAATGACAGATATGTATAACAAGGCACTTATAGAAAAGCTCCCTGAAAAAAATATCGAGGTTAAAGAGATTTCAAGAGTCGAAAATACCGGTGAAGTTATAAGTGCAAGCCGTGTTCGTGCACTTATTAAGGAGGGCGAAATGGAAAAAATCAAAGAACTCGTCCCAAAAACAACTTACGCCCATATTACAGGAGGTTTATTATGAAAGACCGTCAGCAGAGCCATATTTTAAGCAGTTATTTTGCACCGCGCGGACATAAGAGAATGTACGAACTCGGAATGCAGCTTGCACAGCTTTATCTTTCTCCGTTCGACAAACTTATCGGTGTTGTCGGTGATGCAGGCAGCGGTAAAAGTGCGCTCCTGCGCGGAATGTTTCCCGGACTTGAGCTTACAAATGATGATGACGGTGTGTATGTAAGGCCGCTGCCTATCCTTGACCAGAATGGTGGTTTCTTTACTCCGCACACTTATCATCTTGACATCCGTTTCGAAAACGGCTTTACACAAATGAGCGTGCTTGCCGATGCCATTGTTGAGGCACTTCACAACGGCAAGAGAGTTATTGTCGAGCATTTTGATTTGGTATATCCCCTTCTTGGGTTCAATGCAAATCTCATTATCGGTGTTGGCGAACAGATTCTGATTTCAAGACCTACAATTTTCGGTCCTGAGCCTGCAGAAATGAAGGACAAAGTTTATGAATCGCTTGCATACAGACTTATGGCACATACTGCGGAAGATTTGTGCGAAATGTGTATGCCCAAAGAAGAATGGATGCGTTGTGGTCACGATGATGTGAGACACGGTTTTGTCATTACCTTCCCTGAAACAAAGCCATCGTTTGATATTGCAGAACTTGAGAAAAAGGTTAATGATATGATTGCAGCAAATCTTCCGGTAACTTACGAGGACGCCACTCATATATCCGTTGATGGCAAATCTCACTATTGTACGGGTCCAAGAATTCATGTGTCGCATACAGGTAAAATCGAGAATTTTCATCTGCTTCATCACTTCATATATGACCGCTTCAATAAAAACTATATGCTTGTCGGTTGTGTCGGTAAAAATGCAGAGTTAAATCTGGCGAAACTTGACGCACAGCAGGAAAAACAGTCAGACCTTATTATGTAAAACGGAGGCTCGCTATGGGCGAAGTCACACTTATAGAAATACTTGAGGCACGCGAAAAGCGAGTATCAAGGCAAAGGGAATTACTTGAAAAATACAGTCGTCCTTTGATTTGCTTCACAATGAACATTGCAGGGCCGATAAAGGTAACACCGCTCATTGAAAGAGCATTTTTCGAGGGACTGGGATTTCTTGAAAACAAACTTTCCCACGAAAAAGTCCTTTTGAGCGAAGATGCAGCTCTCCCTACGGGATGCGAAGCATTTTTATCGGTAGATATGGATGCCAAAGAACTCAAAAAGATATGCATTGAAATTGAAGAGGCGACTCCTCTTGGCAGACTTTTTGATATGGATGTGCTTGATACATACGGCAGAAAACTTGACCGCGAGATTGAGCGCAGCTGTATTGTGTGCGGTAAGAAAGGACGCAGTTGCAGTGCAGGAAGATTGCATAGTGTAGAAGAGCTACAGGAAGTAACGCGCAGAATTATGCATGCCCATTTCGAAGAAGCGGACAGAAAAAAGATTTCTTCCATTGCTGTTCAAAGTCTGATTGAGGAAGTAAAAACAACACCCAAACCCGGACTTGTGGATATACGAAACAGTGGCAGTCACACAGATATGGATATTGACACATTTATAAAAAGTGCAAACGCCCTTGCCCCGTATTTTTATAACTGTATAAGAATAGGGCAGGAGACGAAAGCCCTTTCTTCAGCCGAAGTTTTTTCAAGGTTGCGTGAGGAAGGAATCCGTGCCGAAAAAACGATGTATGATGTGACGGGCGGAGTTAACACCCATAAAGGCGCGATATATTCTTTCGGCATAATCTGCGGGGCTGTTGGCAGGTTGTGGACAAGCGGAAATCCGATTGCAAGGACGGATGAAATTTTTTCTGAATGTGCAAAGTTGGTTTTTGGAAGCATTAGAGAAGATTTTGAAAACATTGATTCCTCTACCGCAGGCGGACGGCTTTATCTCGAATGTGGTATGCGCGGCATACGCGGAGAGGTGGCTGACGGATTCCCGTCTGTTTCAGAAATTTCTCTGCCGATATACGAAAAGGCTATTGGCGATGGTCTTTCCCAGAATGATGCAGGTGTACTTTCACTTCTGCACATGATTGCAAATGTGGATGATACGACTCTTTATAATCGCGGCGGAATCGCGGGCATGGAATTTGCAAAAATTTCTGTGCGCGAGTTACTTGAAAAATCTCCGTTTCCCGACAAAAAAGAAGTCGAAGAACTGGATGACAGATTTATTGAGAAAAATTTATCTCCCGGAGGATGCGCAGATTTACTTGCGGTTACATATTTTTTACACAAAATAAAGAGCGGTGTCATATGACACCGCTTTTATTATTTTTTCTTTGCTATTTCTGCAATTTCGGGATATTTCGAAATTATATACGAATATCCGTTTTCCTTGTGCGGAAGAAGGCAGTCTGAACAGTCCTTTATCCCTTCCTCAATATACTTAAAATTGCCACCGCATTTATCTCCGAGTGCATAAAGCGGACAGTAACAGAAAAGGCAGTTGAAAAACTCCTCATCCTCGCACTTGTGACAGGGAAAGTATATACAGTCTTTATTCTGGAAATAGGAAAAGTTATTGTCCATATGTATTCCTTCTTTTATTTGAATTCAACATTGAAAGGCATTGTACCTTTTGCTTCACCCTTGCCTGCAAGGATTTCAATTGCATAGTCCTGTGATTCGGGCATTATGTAGCCGAAAATCTTTCTCTTAACATGAAGAAGAGGTCTGATTGCATAGGGGCTGCCGAAATGAACGAGTGCAGATACCTTTCCTGTGTGGATAAGAGCGTTAAGAATTGCCTCAGAGCGTCTTGTAAGGCTGTCTGTGCCGAGATATGCAGTACAGTAGCACTGTGTTACGAGAACAACCTCTTTATTCTGGCTTGTGAGTTCAAGAACTCTCTGATGGTCGCTGGGAATTGAAAGCGGAGGAAGGAATGCAATTTCCGAATTGGGGAAAGTCTTTTTGATTACTTCTGCCACGCGCTTTGATTCATACCAGGGAGCAATAGAAATTTCGCCAAGCTCCTGGTCCATTCTCTTCTCTTCTTCGATGATTATGAATACCTTTTTTGACTCGGGATCGTCAAGTGAGGGAGATACGCCTTCGTCTGTGATTGCTGTTACGCAGTCCTTTGCAATATTTTTAAGAAGTCTTTCGTCTTCTTCAGTGAATACTGCAGGATTTTCGGGTTCCTGACTTATAAAGTCCTGAAGTGTAAGGACATGACGAACAGCCTCGTTAAGACGCTCGTCTGTAATTACGCCTTTTTCATAGTTTTTCTTGAGGTTGGCGATAGTTTCCTTAGTAAGCGTGTTGAAGCACGGAAGAAGCATATCGTGACCTGCGGCAATTGCCATACCTTCAGCGAATTCCATGTCATACTTCTGTCTGATACCTGACATTGAAAGAGAGTCTGTAAAGATGACGCCGTCAAAGCCGATTTCTTTTCTTAAGATATCAATAACCTTCTTTGAAAGTGTTGCAGGATATTCGGGATCAATGTTTTTGTATACTGTATGGGTGGACATAACGCAGTCCATAAGTCCCTTTTCCATAAGATGCTTGTAAGGAACGGTGGAAAAATCCAAAAGGTCATCAATTGTAGCCATTGATGAGTTTTCCATAAGATGTGAATCTACGGGAGCCTGATTTTCTGCACCCTTCTGCGCTTTTCCTCCGGGGAAATGTTTTGCAGTGGAGAAGAAATGGTTCTGCTTGAAAATCTTTGAAATTTCTTCAGCAGCCTCTGCAACCTTCATCGGGTCGTCAGAGAATTTTCTTGTGATATTAAGGGGGTTTGCGCCGCCGAGGATATCTACTACGGGGCCCCAGTTACCGTTGAAGCCTGCTTCCTTTGCTTCCTTTGAAAGCGCCTTCGCGAAAGCGTGGTAGTATTCCTTTTTACCGCATGCTGAAAGACAGCACATGGGAACGAGAGGAAGTTTTGTTTCGGGGAAGCCTTGCTCCATATCAGCCATTACTAAAAGAGGATGGTTTGCCTCTTTTGCCGCGTCAATGATTCTTTTGTTGATTTCGGGTCTGTTGGTTCTTAACTGAACACCGCCAAGTGCATGATTCTTGATAAGGTCGATAACATCATCAAGTTCTTCCTCGTGGAAGATATGAGCTCTTGAACAAACAAGCATACCAAGCTTCTGTTCAAGTGTCATTTCGGCAATTCGCTTTTCCATTGTTTCTTTGTTCTGCATCTTAATCACACTCCATTTTTATAGCTACCTTCTTTATAGCACACATGGGAATTAAAGTCAATGTTTTTTGGGTATATTTTAAGAGTTTTTATAAAATATCAGGAGAATTTTTATAAAATATCCGAATGATTTGTAAAATGAAAATATAACGAAAAAAACGACTTGTTAAAACAAGTCGTTTTTCCATCTTTACCGTTCATAATAGTTTCAGATGAAACAAACATAAAAAAGTAAAGTTTCTTTTATTTCTTTTCTATTCAAATCATCCTTGGTTCAAATAAGAAAGAAGTTCATCTTTTGTCATATTATCAATGCCGAGATATGCCAGATTGTATTTACTTGTTTGCAGGAAATTCTTCTGATGCATTGCTCCAGCTAATGTAATCATAGAGTCTATAATAGGAGTTGCTACGCCATATTGAACACCAAGATCATGATAAACCTTACATCCTATAGGCACATCCTCTGTCATATATCTGTGATGAATGGTATTTGGTCCTGTGTTGCCTTCATTGGAAGGCTGGTCAAGCGGGAATACAACATTATCGTTTCCTTCGTCGTCAAGACCCATATATTCCTGTGTTAAAACACTTCTGCGTGAGAAAAACATTTCATATTTGTATTTTGGACACCCAACCCCAATAGCTTCCGCCAAAGCTATTTCTTCATTATAAAACTGGTATTGTACCTGACATATTGACGGGCAAAGACCGTGAGAATACATAGAATATGTAGTTTTATCATGTCCGCAGAAAATTACTCCCCAGTTCTCCATAGTAGAAACGCCCAGAATAGTTGCAGGTACATGAATAACAGGGTTCACATTTGCAAAATCCACATCAAGAATTGTATTGGCGCGTGCAGGCCCGTCACCATTTGTAATTGCGTCCATACACGGGAGATACTTAGAAGATTCCAGAAAATCATCAGTATCAGACATGGGCAACGCTGCACCACGAAGTGTAATCGCACGGTATTTTACGCCTACATGCGGAAACTGGAATTTTCCTATACTCTCTATTCTTGTTCCATAGGGTGCTGAAGACCATCCACCTATTATAACTTTTTTATCACAACCTGCCTCACGCATCATTCTTCTCAAAAGTAAAGCTGCGAAATTGTCGGTGAAAATATGGATAACCTGGCCATCTTCCAGTTGCGGAATCAATTCACGAAAAATAGGCTCATGTCCCCAAGCACCGCAAGCCACTACAATAAGCCCGACTCCTTTTACCGCCTGCTTTATATCACTTGTCACTACATCGAAAAAGGCTCTTCCTGATCTTTCAAAACAATACTTGTTTCGCTGAATCCCATCAAGCAAAATACCTGTTTTATCAAGATCTCTGAGTGATTCCTTTGCGTATGGCATAATATCATAAAGTCTGACCTCACGACCGGCCAACTTCATATCTGCCGCACAAGTTTTTCCAACAGCTCCACCACCTAAAACAGCGATAGGCATATCCTTTAAGTAATCCATTCTGCCCATATAAAACCGTCCTTTCAAAATTTTCTTTACAACACTATTATAATATAGTATAATACATTTATCAAATTGATATATTTGATAAATATTATCATTTTTTTTGATAGGTGCTATTATGGATATTCAGGCATTAACAACTTTTATATATGTAGCTAAACTCGAAAACTTTTCAAAAGCCGCCCAAGAACTTAACTATGCACAGTCTACCGTCACAATGCAGCTGCAAAGACTTGAAAAAGAACTCGGCTTTCCTTTATTTGAACGAATCGGCAGGAAAAATCATCTCACCTCGGCAGGAAATGACTTTCTCTCATATGCAGAACAAATTTTGAAACTTGTTGAACAAGCCGGAGCCATTGCACATAATTCGAACTCTGTAAAAGGAATTATCAGGGTCGGAATATTGGAATCTCTCTTGTTTTCCAGATTTTTGCCCGTATTATCTTCCTTTAAGAAGAGTTTTCCTAATGTTGATGTTAATATAAAGATTGGTCAATCTGCAGAACTTAAAAACCTTTTGAAACAAAACAAATTGGATATTATATATATTTCCGATGATGACCTTATGGACCCTGGTTTAAGTTCTTGCTTTAAGAATGAAGAGGAACTTGTCTTTACGGCACCCGCTTCCCATCCTCTTGCTTCAGTAAAAAATATATCTGCAAAAACAATCTTTGGCTATTCTTTTATTGTTACAGAGCCGACAGGCTATTGCTATAAACAGCTCAATAAAATATCGGCGGAAAATAAATGTTTTCTGCGTCACAGTATAATTATCGATAGTGTAGCAGCTATCAAGGCATTACTGTTAAAAGGAGATTATATTGCTTTTTTACCGAAATATGCTTTGAATGATGCTCTTGAGAAAAAAGAGTTAATCATCATTTCTTCAAAACTTCCCAAGCAATTTTATTACAGTCAGGTCTTATGTGCAAAAAACAAATGGCTTTCACCATTTATGGAGGCACTAATTGCCGAAATCCAAGAAAGCTACAAGTAACAAAATCATACCGTACAAAAAATATAGGAGAATGATATAAAAGCATTTTCCGTAAATCAACATTGTTTACGCCTAGGGTGTAGCATCAGGGACGCAGATGCTCCGCATCTTGCCTGCTTGACGACCGCTACGCGTTTCTCACGGTGCCCGTCTGCGCACCAGTTTCGCTAAAAACGATTATCAATCGTTTTCTTTACGCTCGCTGCCCCCTCGGGGTTCGAGTCCCTTCGGCGTAAGCAGTTGCGTTAGTATCCGAACCCGTTTTGGGTGCGTGTTTT
>JAFQQD010000049.1 GCA_017411435.1 Clostridia bacterium | reverse complement strand
TTCCCCCAAAACGACTCCGATACTGGAGCCGTTGAGAGGTTTCTGATATGTGTGTAGCATGTTTATTTTCCTTTCTTACCACTTCTTGTAAGGCACCAAGCTGTTTGTGCTACTGCTACTTTCATATTCGTAGCACTCAATTTCAATATCTGCGTATGTCAGGTCAGGATGATCCATGAGGAACATGCCGACGGCCTCAATCTTGGAATCTGCGTAGATATCTTCCCAATCAAAGTAGCCGTCTTCGCCACGGAACATGATGATGTAGGTGTTCTTGTAATTGTCATATGTCTTTCCATATGTGTACTGACCAAAGGCATCTTTGCCGTAGCCATAATCACCATAGTAATCATCGTAGTAGTCCCAACCGCCACCATACCAGCGTCTTGTGCTTTCGACCCATTCAAATTTGTCTTCTGCCTTTGTCTTTTCAATGAGTCTGCATGTTTTCAGAATGGATTCTTCAAGCTCATCGAGCACAACATATTCATTTGCTGTATGTGCATTGTAGTAACCACAAGAGAGGTTTACAGCTGCACAGCCGAGTGCCGGAGCCAGCTCGGAAATATCAGAGAAGCTGCCCCATGTTGTTTTCCAGTCTCCGCTTTCTGTGATAAACTCTTCAAACTCAGGATTGTCACAGTCATAGAAAACTGCATCTTCGCTTCCTCTTCTATCAAGTTCGATGATGTAGTTGAAGTTGAAGTCGTTAGATGTTACGCCGTATTTTTCCTTTACATCAATGTCTCTCTCTTCGTCTTCAATGAGGTCTTTAAGGAAGTCTACGAACTTTTCTGCGCCGACACAGCCAATTTCTTCATCTTCACAGAACATAACGGAGCAGTCGTACTTTTTAATGATTTCCATAATTCCGTAAACCCCAAGACGATCATCTGCGCCAATACCCTGAGGGGAAGACATCTTATTTCCAGAATATACAATCTGCTTAGGAAGCTCCTTATGTACTGTATCCATATGAGCTACGAGCAGAATAGGGACGCTTCCCTTTGCGAACAGAAAACCATCCTCAGAGATAACGGTTTCATATTTTGCCTTGAGCTGCTTTTTGAGATGTCTCTTGAGTTCTTTCTGAGTCTTTTTGCACAAAAACTCAAGTACCTTTTTATTAATCATAATCATTCTCCCTTCTTGATGTGAGCATCATATCTATGCTCTCCGAAATATTCAACTTCTGCTGCTTTACGAGCAGATATTGCGTCTTCCTTATTGCTAAATCTTCCTAAGTTTTTCTTCTTGTAATCTAATGTAATGTAAGCTTCCCACTTTTGTCTTTCTTTACTCCAAGCAATACCTGTGATGCCGCTTGTGTTTGACTTGGACACATGCCTATTCATTTGGTTTTGAGCAGGAGTAACTAACCTTAAGTTGTTTTTTCTGTTATCAATTTTATTTTCAGGCTTTGGTGGATGGTCGATGTGGTCAACTTCAATATTTGGGTCTGTTACATTCATGACAAGACGATGCAAAAACATTACTCCATTGTTGTCTTTTCTAATTACATATCCATTTGAGTAATACCATCCACTGTATCTTGAGACTAATTGATAATCTTCTTTATCAAACCAGAATGGTTCGCCCTTTGAAGTATATCCAATAGCATACTCTTGGCTTTCTAAGTCATAAATGTGATTGTTTCTTTTTGCCTTTGATGTCATTTCTTTTTGTAAACAGCCACAACTTTTAGTTTTACCACTTTTTAATGCCACACCTAATTTGACAACAGGATTACTTCCACAGCTGCATTGACACAACCATTGTGCAACATGCACTCCTTGTGGATTTATATAGTCTTCAGCTTGTCTGATAACAGTTAATCTTCCAAATGTTTTTCCAGTTAAGTCTTCTTTTGTTTTTACCATATTTAGCTTATACTCTCCATTTCTTCTCTTGTTTCTACATTTTCTTTATGGCATTCGCTGCAATAGTAAACATTATGTGTGGCTGTGCCCCAATCAAACTGACCTACAACTTCAACTTTTTCTACCATATCTTCTCTTCTGAACCACTCTCCACAACTTCTGCAGATTTCATAACACTGATTTCTATATATGTTTGTGATGTATCTCTGCTCGCTTTCAATCCAAGTTGCATTGCTTTCATAAACATACTGGTTGATATCAGCTGCCATTACATAGTTTTCTTCAAGACAATCATTGCAAACATATTCGCACTCGTAATCGAGCCATGTGGTATTTTCTGCTAGCTCATATTCACCGCAACAACCGCAATATCTTGCACAATTTCCACAATAAGGTGTGTCACCTACCCAACAAACATCATCTTCCCAAATGCGTGCTCCACACTCTGCACATGTGTACCTGCCGTCATTACAGCAGTTAATGGTTTCACATGTTCTGTGTCTGCCTCCACAACCGATGCAAATAGGCTGAGCTCCAAGAGTGAGAGGCTCAAGCTGCTTTTCTGCACAGTCACTGAATACAGAGATGCAACACAGGTTTTCAAAGTATCTCCAGTCATCATAGACAGTTGCGTATTTGCCTTTCAGTACATTCTGTACCTTTTTCTTAATCCAAAGATTAGGCTTGCCTTCGCAGTCAGCGATTACTTTCTGCATGATTTCACGGATATCTTTGTAGATTTCCTGATGACCACCGTCACAGCTCTGAGGATAAAGTCTGGACTGAAGCAGCTGATTGTCGTTGTAACCAAAGACCTGACGGTTAATCTTGGGCTGTCTGGAAATTTCATCTCCGTTATAATCTCCAGATACGGTATAGAAGACCATGGAGTGCTTATCAAGCATGTAGCTGATTGTGCCAGAGGAATAGCAACCAGAGTCGCCACTTTCGCCAATGTAATGGCAACTATCCCACGAGTTTCCGTTAGACATGAGCAGGAAGTCAAGAGGGTTTACACTGATGCATGTATGACGAATTACCTTAATGGGGCACATTGCATCACAATACTTTGCGTATTCCCTTTCGAATGCATTGTACTCACGGATTGTTCCATCGAAAAGATACTCTGTTTTCATAATCTTATCCCAACCATATGTGGCACAGATTTTACGCATGATTTTGGTTGCTTTCTGACCCTCACGGAACTTGAAGTTTTCATTCATTTTGTTAAGCCATTCAAGTTCCTGCTGAGTTGTGGGGTCACCAATAGGCAGGAATGTCTGCCTTGTAAGGATGTAGCACATGCTGTCGTACATGCTTCTTGTTGTCCACCAGTTTTCAGGCTCTTTGTAATATACAGAGTTCATGTTTGTGTTTCTGTGAAGCCAATTAATGAAATTGTATGCAACATTGATATCAATTTCTCTTTCATAGTCCTTGTCGAAGCGGATCATAAGTTCTTCAGGGTTCCAGTTGGGATGCTTGCTGAGCACTTCCATGAGGCCATTTTTCTGTGCAAACCACTCATCAAGGATTGCGTTGAGGGCGTTTTCGCTATAGTCGTAGCATCTTTCTTCGAGCTCTTCTACAATCTGGTCGAGGATGTTTTCTCTGATTTCTTTGCTTACTTCGTACATAAATTATACTTCCTTTCTGTGCCTTTTGGCAATAATTTTGTATTGTTTAGTCTACTACTACGGGGAGCTGAATGTAGTTTGCGGTCTGACCATAGCCTGTTGCTGTGCAGGTCAGAATCTTCGGGTCGCACTTAAAGTTGTTTTTGCGGAGCCATCTGATTACTGTGGGGATTGCTTCGGGATTGTTACCCAACCAGCAGTTATACGCACCATGAATCTGAATTACAACTCCGTTACGGATTTCAATAGCGTAGAACGGCGTATCAGGTTCGCTTTTCTTTCTGACAAAGAACAGTGTGCATGCACCTGTAGAATGGCTGGATACATAGCCACCGATGCAAATACGCTGCTTGCTTCCCTCTGCAATAATCTCTGCACCGTCTTTGGGTAAACGCACTACAAATTCATCATCTTCATATTCCCACTCCTTTCGCTTTTCATCGAGCTTCTTGCGTTTCTCTTCATCTTTCTTCATGCGTTCAGCTTCGGCAACGCTCCATCTTGCATTTCGTGTTGCATACTGCTGATTGGCCAAAGCTACAACTGCATCATGCATTCTGCGCAAGTCAGAGAAGTCATCAAAATACCAGTCTACAGCGGGCTCTGTGCCTGCTTCAAGTCTTAAGTATGTGCTCATTGTGTCGTGGTACAGCTGATATGCCTGCTGATTTCGCTTTGCAAGACGGGCAATGTTTTTAACGAGCTTTTTGAGGTCAAGGTTAAGTCTTTCAGCGTAGTTGTAGTAGCCGCTATATAACGAACTACCAATTCTTTTGAATACCTCAAAGTAACCATCGAAAGTTTCATTGTCGAGATGGATAAAATCATCTCCGGTAATTTTTCTTACCTGTTCAAGCGCTCTGGAGTTATTCCATCTTTGCCCATTACCAAGGACTTTATCAAACTGATGCTTTGTCATACCTGCCTTTTTCAGCAAAGACTTTTCCTTTTCGTTGTAGTGCCCACCAAATAAATCTTTAAGGTCTGCTCTTGGTGTTGTGCTGTTTGCGATGATTTTTGCTTCCTCTGTATAGCCCAGCTTCATAAGCTGTTCTACTTCAGGGAAACGCAAAGCTGTCATGATGTACTGTCTGATTTTCTCTTCGTTTGCATCAAACAGAGGAAGCAGGTACTTGAGTCGATTGCACTTTTCCATTGCTTCATCTCTGTTGATAAACTTGTACTTGGAACCCCAAGGATTGAACTGCTTAGACGGCACCCAGTTATCTCTTTCCTTCGTAACAATGCGGTTTTTACCATCGTCATGTAGGTACATTCTTTCCCTTTCGATCAGGTTGTTTGTGTTGTATTCTCTTTTAATCATACGAAGCACAGACCAACCATCTT
>JAFQQD010000048.1 GCA_017411435.1 Clostridia bacterium | reverse complement strand
CTTGGTGAAAAGTGTACCACCTGGGGTCTGTCCAGCCTTTGTCCTGGGATTGCAGCATCAGAATCAATCGGTTAATTCCGTTGTATTTGCGCCCCGACTGCCCGTTATATGGCGGCTTGAATCCGTTTCCCTCTGCCCAACCTTGTGTCCAAGAAAGGGGTGTATCACTTTCCAGCATCTTAATAAATTTTTCTGCAAATTCTTCTCTAACAGTTTTCTTTTGTAGTGATACCATTTATTATCATCTCCCATGTGGTATTGTTTTTTTAGATTCTGCGGTTTCATTAAAGCGTGGGTTTTGGCTCAAAATCCGCATACGCCCCTCTGATTCATCGGTATCCTGGGGTGGCAACTCTCTTACCATACATGGCGTAACGCCCATAACATTGTGGTCGTGTACAAATCCATGTGATATATAGAAAGCAATTTCTTCATTCAGGGGGATTTGGGCATCCTCACAGAATGGTTCTGGGCCGCAATAGGCTACAATGGTCTGTGCCTTTTTCTCTGCTGCATACTCAAAGACTTTGGATAGTAAAACATCTCCCAACCCTGTTTTGCGATACTTTTTCAGGACATATAAATCCCGAATCTGTATTTTCTTGTCAGAATAGTTGCAGCTAACATGGGCAACAATCTTTCGCCCCTTTCGTATCTGCACATTGTAGAAATTAAGCTGTTTTGATTCTTCCGTAATGACCCCTCCTTTTGTTACATATTCTTCTACTATCATTATAGAAGAATAAAGAACGGCATTTTTCTGTCGTTTATACTATTCTGGGAAGATATGTGCTTTTTTGGCATCGGAATAAAAAACAAAAACGGACTTCATTTCTGAAGCCCGTCTGTGATTAAATATCTACCGTCATGCGCAGCGCATCTATATCCACAATTAGGTCTTTGGCAGTTAACTTACCTACAATATGTATTCCTGTAATTGACTTTGCCCGACTTAATGCCGTGTATAGTTGCCCAGGAGCAAAATATCCTGGCACTACATTTATCGCATCGAAAGTCATGCCCTCAGATTTGTTAGCAGTAATAGCATACCCCAAAACAACGGGTAGCTGCTTGTAAATAACACCGTTTTCTAACTCCAACCGCTGAGCTGTAACCGTAACTACATTGCCATTATCCAGCTCCACACGGATGCTTTTCTTGTTGAGCTTTGTAACTGTACCCATGCTGCCGTTTTTGTAGTTCTTTCCGTTACTTGTGGTCATAACCCTCATATGAACCGCAAGTTGTAAGCTCTGGTGGTGTTGTGGTATTTCGCTTAAGGTGCCAGATATGATAGTAGGGCAATATTCTTCCATATAGCTATCAGAAAACACACTCCAGGCATCGTTGTTATATTGCTCCACCAATTTATTGGTTGGACAGATTGTAACTCCGTCCGTTATAAAAAACTGGGAAGCATTATCATTGAACCATTTTACTGCATCCAGATTGCCATACTTGATTGCATGGAGTTTTTCAACAAGTTCTAAATTATCCTGTCGGTAGATTTTTTTGAGTGTAATTTTACGGAAATTCATCTTCTCCCACATAGTTGATTGAAACGCATATAGCCCCTTGGCGTTGGGGTAAAACTCTTTCAATAGCATTTTATCCGTATCGGTTGCAACTGGCTGTATTTGACCCCAATCACCCATAACGATAACTTGTATCTTGCGTTTAACTTTCTCTTCGACAAATTGAACCATACGCATGATTTTATCAAATATATCTATACGAACCATATTGACCTCGTCTATTATAATTCTGGTGACAGATAATAACTCTTTGGGAACGGTTGTAATAGCATTTGGTAATTGAATATCATTGCTTATGTGGAATGCTTTATGTATTGTGAATCCATTAAGGTGGTCTGCTGCCTTGCCAGTTGGACACACAATTAAAGTGGAAGCCTTTTCTTCTTTGGTTAAGGATTCCAGAAAATGATTCAGTAAAAATGTTTTGCCAGTACCACCAGCACCCGTGATACATATATTTCCTGTGAATGTTTGTAGTATTGCCATTGCTGTAGTGTGTTCATCCAAACCCGTTAGGGTTCTTTCCTCGTTGTAAGAGGTCAAAGAAAAAAGCTCTAAACAGTCGGGAGACTTGAAGCCTTGTAACTCATTCTTCGTACATTTAATCTCTTGTTTTATGAAATCTGTCATACCCCCGAGTCCTAAAATACGGCGAACATCATCAACCGTTGACTTTGTTTGCCGTGCTATTTGAACAATATCCACATTGTTTCTGTACATATCAATGATTTTCGCTGCAATGGATGCAGTTTCTTCAGCATTCTCCAACGCTTGCTCTTTTCGGATTTTTGCAATATACCGTTGAATCGTCCTCTTAGATACAGACGGTAATGCTTTTGCAATCTCAGCGGTGGTATATCCCATACTATAGTACGCCTCTACCCAGGTTTGCACACTCTGTTTTTGGTTTGCTCTTATTTTGCGTTCCTCCACGACCTTTTTGTTATGACCGATTTGCAGGGTTGCAATTTCCTGTTCCGTGATTTTCAGTTTGCTAACAATGTCCTCGTTATGGTACTTGCACGGTCTATCTCGGTTTTTGGTGTGTTCAATGATTTTTGCAATCGCATCATCAGAACGGGGGTACGCCAGACTACCATTGCATAGGGATAACAGGACATTACTTAATTCTGGACTAAAAACAGACCGCATGGTGGAATAGAGAACAAAAAGGTAATCATTTTCCCTGCCATTGAAGTTATAATTTCTGAGCTTTGCAAGTCCCTTTAGCCAGTTGTATCGGTCTATCATGGCATTTTGTGTTTGCCTGTCTTTTTTCACTCTGCATAAACTTCCTTTCTTGTTTTTGTGGTATATACAAGATAGAAGAAATCAGAAAATATGGAGGGCAGAACGGATATATAAGGGATTAAATTCTATAATGATGATAGTGGAAATACACGAAATCGGTGGGTATGAGATATAGCAGCAGCCAATTCGGCTGCTGCTATATTTTTATGTTCTAAGATTGGAAATTTTCTTTCCGTTTCTTGAAATATCCGCATTGTGGTGGTAAAATAGAATAGAATTGGTATAAACATCTGCTGCGAGGTGTCTGGAATGAAAACCGTTTCTTACAAACCCCTATGGAAAACCCTTATTGATAAGAACATCAAAAACAAAACCGACCTGCTGGAAATTGCAGGCATCGGGCGTGGTACACTTGCCAAGCTGTCAAAGAATCAAGAGGTCAGCATGACGGTACTGCTGAAAATCTGCAATGCGCTTAATTGTGAGCTGTCCGATGTTGCAGAAATCACAGAAAACAGTTAAGTCCTGTTTTTTGGACACATCCTCTGCTAGAGTTATCGTGCAGAAAAATACATTGGAGGAATACCCTATGCTGACTGGCGAATTAAAAAACAAGATAGATTCCCTCTGGGAAATGTTCTGGACAGGCGGTATTACAAATCCCCTGGATGTGGTCGAGCAAATGACCTATCTTATGTTCATTCACGACCTGGACGAAACGGATGCAAAGAAAGCTAAAAGCAGTATGATGTTGGAGCTGCCCTATACAAGTATCTTTGAGGGACACGACCAATACAAATGGTCTGTATTCCGTGACCTCCCTGCTGAAAAGATGTATGAGCTTATGCAGACCGAGATTTTCCCCTTTATCAAGAATCTGCATGGCAGCAAGGAAAGTACATATTCGCAGTACATGAGCGACGCCATTTTTAAGATTCCCACGCCGCAGCTTTTGTCAAAAATTGTCGATTCCCTGGACAACATCTATACCGACATGGCAAAGAATATGGACACAGATACCAAAGGTGATGTGTACGAACACCTGCTTGCCAAGCTGTCCACCGCTGGTGTCAATGGTCAATTCCGCACCCCCCGTCATATTATCCGCATGATGGTGGAGCTGCTTGACCCAAAGCCCGAAGATACCATTTGCGACCCTGCCTGTGGTACTTCTGGCTTCCTGGTATCTGCTGGCGAATATCTGAAGGAAAAGTATCACGATGCCATTTTCTATAATCGTGAGAAGAAAGACCATTATAACAATCACATGTTCTATGGTTACGACCTGGACAGAACCATGCTGCGTGTCGGCGCTATGAACATGATGACCCACGGTGTAGACAACCCCAACATCTCCTACCGTGATAGCCTGTCTGACCAAAACCTGGATAATGGCAGATATTCCATTATTCTTGCCAATCCTCCTTTCAAAGGCAGCCTGGACTATGATACCGTATCAACCGACCTGCTGAAGGTATGCAAGACGAAGAAAACAGAACTGCTGTTCCTTGCTTTGTTCCTCCGTTTGCTGAAGGTGGGTGGTCGCTGCGCTTGTATCGTTCCCGATGGTGTGCTGTTCGGCTCTTCCACCGCACACCAGGCAATCCGCAAGGAAATCGTGGACGGCAACCGCCTGGAAGCTGTTATTTCCATGCCCAGCGGCGTATTCAAGCCCTACGCAGGTGTATCTACAGGTATTCTGATTTTCACCAAGACGGGTCATGGCGGCACGGACAATGTTTGGTTCTATGATATGCAAGCAGACGGTTACTCCCTGGATGATAAACGGTCTGTTGTGTCCGAAAATGACATTCCCGATATTATTGCCCGTTTCCACAATCTGACCGAGGAAGAAAGCAGAGAAAGAACGGATAAGTCTTTCTTTGTCCCTGTGGCTGAAATTGTTGCTAACGATTACGACCTGTCCATCAACAAGTATAAGCAGACCGTTTATGAAGCAGTTGAATACCGTTCTGCACAGGAAATTTTGACTAACCTGTATGAGTTGCAGATTCAGTTCTCCGAGGGAATGGAAAAACTCAATGACCTGCTCGGACTGTAAGAGGTACTGTGATGGAACAATTAGTAAGATTAGGCGATGTATGTACAGTCGTATCTGGTTCTACTCCCAAAACATCAGTTGATGAATACTGGAATGGTGATGTTAAGTGGATTACTCCTGCCGAACTGGATGCAGACAGTTATTACATACATGATTCTGTAAAACACATAACTGAACTTGGCAGAACTAAAACAGGTCTGTCCTATATGCCAGTAGGAACTGTAATTCTGTCTTCTAGAGCACCGATTGGTAAAACCGCAATTCTTGGATGCGAAATGTGTTGCAACCAAGGTTTTAAGAATTTGATTTGCACGGACAGAATCTTTAACGAATATCTGTATCATTTTTTGAGAGCAAAGACAAACTACCTTAACTCCCTTGGTCGTGGTGCAACATTCAAAGAACTTTCCAAGGGAATTGTGGAGAATGTTTTAATTCCGCTTCCAGCCATTGAAGAACAACATCATATTGCGGATTTATTTGCTTCTGTTGAAGAACTTATTCAGACCAAGAAGCAACAATTAGACCTGTTTGATGAACTTGTTAAATCCCGATTTATCGAACTGTTTGGTTCTTTGAATGACAACGAAAAGGGGCTTGATATTGTATCAATCGAAGAATTGTGTACGCTGATTAAAGACGGAACCCATCAAACTCCTACATATACGGAAGATAAGCAAAATGGGTTTAAGTTCTTATCTTCGAAGGATGTAATGACACAGAAAATATGCTGGGACGATATTAAATATATTCCTGCGGGGTTGCACGAGAAGTTATATGCAACAATCCAACCCCAGCGGAATGATATTTTAATGTCGAAAAACGGTGTGAACTATGGCGTAGCTGCGGTCAATGATACAGATGAAATCTTTGATATTTATGTAAGTTTGGCTTTGTTACGCCCCAGAACTGATATGGTAAACCCTGTATATTTGAGGTGTGTAATTAACAATCCAGATACAAAGCGCCAATTTGATAGCAGTATT
>JAFQQD010000047.1 GCA_017411435.1 Clostridia bacterium | reverse complement strand
TTGTTGTATAATCTACTTGTATTTTTGAATTACTAGGCATACTTCATTATACCACAAAAGCCGCAAAGTTTCTATACTTTAGCGGCTTTTTGTGTGCAAAAAAATCAGGGCTGTCTCACTTTTTTAGTGAGACAGCCCCTTCTTATTGTGTGGTGGAGGCGGCGAGAGTCGAACTCGCGTCCGAAAACATATTCACACAGGCATCTCCGAGCGCAGTCACTTATTAAAAATTCCCTCTACCGCCGGGCAAGTGACAGCCCATACGGCTTTGGTAGCTTCATTTGTCCTGTATGGCGCAAAGCTTAGCCATATCATGTTCACCACTGCGTGACGCTCTTATTCGGGCCGTGGTACTCCCGGTAAGAACGGCTACCTAATTAGGCAGCGTATGCTACTTTATTGTTAGCGTTTAATTTTATAAAATCGGGATTTTAACGCAGTTCCCGCTGCGGCTCGCTTCCCATGCTTCAACATCCCCGTCGAAACCGGTACGCCCCCATATAAAATTATCGGTTTTGCATTTTAAGTGTTCTTTCAATAAGTCTGCCTGCATCGCGCTTTGCGGCATCATCGCGCTTATCGTATAGCTTTTTACCGCGTGCAACAGCAATAGTAACTTTAACACGCTGCCCCTTAAGATACATATCAAGGGGGATAAGCGTAAGCCCCTTTTGGTTTACTGTGCCCAGAAGCTTCATAATTTCCCTCTTATGCATGAGTATCCTCTTTGGACGAAGAGGGTCACGGTTAAAGATATTTCCCTTTTCATAAGGAGAAATATGCATTCCGTGGACAAACATTTCCCCGTTCTTATCTATTTCGCAATAACTTTCCTTAAGGCTTACTTTACCCATACGAACAGACTTTACTTCTGTGCCGAAAAGCTCAATGCCTGCCTCGTACTTTTCTTCTATGAAGAACTCGTGATGAGCGCTTCTGTTTTGTGCGAGTGTTTTTTTCAATTCCTTTTCTGCCACCGGGTCGTCCTCCTTCCAGAAGAGTAAAATCTATCCTGCGCGAAATTTTGCTTGCCGCCGCGAGCTTTACTCTTACCTTGTCGCCAATAGTAAAAGTATGCCCTGTACGCTCGCCTGTAAGTGCAAGCCTTTTTTCGTCAAATACATAGTAATCGTCCCTTAGTGTTTCAAGCCTTACAAGGCCCTCAACAGTGTTGGGAAGCATTACGAAAAATCCAAACCCCGTAACCGAGGAAATAACGGCATTAAATTCCTGCCCGACAAATTTTTCCATATACTCTGCCTTTTTGATGTCAAGAGTATCCCTCTCACAAAGTGCGGCGGCATTTTCACGCTCGCTACACTGCACTGATGCGTCTGCAACGAATTTTTCGAGCGATTTTTTCATTTGACTGTCATTTTCAATTGCCGCCTTAAGCGCACGATGGCACACAAGGTCAGGGTATCTTCTTATAGGCGAGGTAAAGTGACAGTAATATTCAAGCCCTAATCCGTAATGACCGTCATTGGTGTGACTGTACATAGCCTTTGCCATACTACGCAGAAGCATTGTAGAGATGGCACTTTCATGCTCCGTACCTTTTACCTCCTCAAGAATCTGCGTCATATCATGCGATGCGCCATACCCCATATTATATATGAAATTAAGCGTGTTTTCAAGTCTTTCTTCGTTTGGAACATCGTGAACGCGGTAAATTGAGGGAATCTTCTTGTTCTCCCACAGATATTTTGCAACAGCGCTGTTTGCCGCAACCATAAATTCTTCGATAATTTTGTTTGCAAACGAGCTTTCGCGAAGAACTATGTCAACAGTTTTTCCGTTTTTGTCAAAAACAGCCTTTGCTTCGGGAATGTTAAAATCGATGCTTCCGCGTTTCTTTGTTTTCTCGGCAAGGAGTAGGTATAAATCATACATATCGTCAAGCATCGGGAGAAGATGAGCATACTTTTCACAAAGGTCATCAGGCTTTTCCTCAATAAGCAGTCTTACATTATTATATGTCATACGGTTGGTGCTTTTGATAAATGATTTATAAAAAGCGGAGGAGAGCACATTACCCTCGTTATCAAAATCGATAAAAGCAGACATTGTAAGACGCACAACTCCCTCATTGAGAGAACAAATATCGTTTGAAAGCTTTACGGGGAGCATAGGAATAACTCTGTCTGCAAGGTAAACGCTCGTTCCGCGTGAATATGCCTCCTTGTCAAGATATGAGCCTGGCTTTACATAATTGCTTACATCGGCAATATGAACGCCAAGACGGTATCCCTTTTCTGTCTTTTCAACTGAAACGGCATCGTCAATATCCTTGGTGTCTTCGCTATCAATTGTGATTATAATTTTATCGGTTAAATCAAGTCTGCCCTCAAAATCGCTTTCCTTTATTATGGCAACCTCATCTGCCTCTGAAAGAACCCGTTCAGGGAACTTGAGAGCAAAGTCGTAGCTTTTTATAACAGACAGTACATCCACACCGAAATCATACGGAAACCCTAAAACCTCTATAATCCTACAGGAAAGAGAGGATGTGGGGGAGTCGTACTCCGTAATCTGCGCAACAACCTTTTGTCCGTTTAATGCACCGCCTGAGTCCCGTTGCATAACGAAAATCTCATCGGGAAGTTTATCGTTATCAGGAGTAAAAATACCGTATCCGCGCTCTTGGGTGAATATTCCGACAATTTTATTATTTGCACGCGAAAGAACTCGAAGTATAGTGCCCTCGCGGTTTCTATCTCCCTTTTGGGGTTTCTTTATTTTTACGAGAACTCTATCGCCGTTAAGCGCACCCAGCACATCTTCGAGAGCTATATGAATATCGCCTTTTTCGTCTGTAACAAAACCAAACCCTTTTGAAGTAGAACGGAAAATCCCTTCTATAAGTCCCATTGCCTTGGATGAAAAGAGCCGACCTTTTTTCCCTGCAATAATAACCCCCTCCTCAAGAAGAGTGTCTATTATACCATTAAACTCATCCATATCACTCTTTGGGACGCATAGCAGAACTGCGATATTTTCCCTTGACATGGGGGAATATTCATCACTTTGTATAAAGGCCGTAATTTTTTCCTTGTGCATAATAACTCCTTAACCCTGACGGATTTTGACAAAAAAATAGCGGGTGCCCGAAGCACCCGCGCATTATTGCTTAGCCAAAAATTTTAAGTGAAAGTAAAACTGAAAGAATGATGAAAAGAACTGCAAAAATTGCTGTAAGCTTTTCAAGTAAACCTTCACGAGTGTTTGACTTGTTCTTAGAGAAGAAAGTCTCACCTGAACCGCCCATTACGGCACTTGATCTGGGATCCTTACCCTTCTGGAACAAAACAATAACTGTAAGCAAAAGTGCTACTACAATATAAACTATGGTAAATGCCAGCTTCATTTTCTACACCTCCGTAAAATAGCGATTAACATCTACATTACTTTAGCATAAGATTAACGAAAAAGCAAGTCTTTTTTCAAATTATTCCTAATTTTTCTTGATTTTAATCACATTATTGATTTTTTTAAGACTGTATGATAATATAATAAAAGAAATATTTGAGATACTTTGACATCTGTGGAAGGAGATAAAGCAAAGTGAAAAAAAGACAAATTGCCGCATTGATTATAATAGTTACTATGCTTATGCCGTTTTGTGCATTGGCAGAAGATACATACATAAACCGTGGAGAAGTAGCAGATATGCTATTAATTGCTGCAGACGACTACAATCCGTCTCTTGTCCGCAGCGATATTATAAAAGGCTATGAAGACGGCCTTTTGCACGAGGAAAGAAATGTCACCCGTGCCGAGGCACTTGTTATGTTGAAACGCGCATTTGGCACACTTCCTATGCCAACAGGTCATAATAAGAGAGTTTCACTTTCCTCAGGATATTTTACTGATATTCCCGAGTGGGCACAGGAAGAACTCAAAAGTGTATTTGACAGCGGTATAGCTGCAGGCACGGCTAAAGGGATATTTACCCCCGATGCCAATGTTACAAAAGAACAGATGGAGCTTTTCATACAGCGCGTATATTCGCTTTACGGTACTAATCCAAAGGATGATTTTTACTCCAGCATAAATAAAGAAGAGCTTGAAAATCTTAAGATACTGCCAGGAAATGCTACTGCAGGAACTCTTGTAGATATGCAGATTGATGCTCTTACAGATGTTGACAAAATTATAACAGACCTTTCTCAAAAGGAAAATGAAAAGGGAACAAAGGAGCAAAAAATAGCTGCCCTTTATAATTGTGTTACGGATGTTTCAGGCAGAAACAGAGAGGGAATAAACCCCATCAGGACATACCTTGAAAAGATAGACAGCGTAAAAAATATTACAGAACTTACCCAGACTCACGATATGATTTCAAGGGAGATTTGTATAAATACATTTGTGGAGTTTGGTCTTTCAGTTGACCTTGATGACAGCACAAAATATATGCTCTCTTTTGGAACAATGGGTCCGCTGATGAATAAAGAAGTTTATCAGGATGAAAAAATGAGCGCAGCCTATACAAGCTACCTTGAAAAAATTCTTGTTTTAAGTGGCGAAAATAAAATAACTGCAAAAGAAAATGTCAGCGCATATTTTGAGTTTGAAAAGATGCTTTCCGAGAAAATGCTTGATGTGGAGGAAGAGCAGGAGCTTGAGAAAATATACAATGTCACATCGTTTAGTAAAATAAGCATGATGTTCCCCGATTTTGATCTTGAAGAGGTGCTTTCAAACTGTGCGCTTGTAAAAGCTGACAGAGTTGTTGTCAGGGATATGGCACTTACAGAAGAATTTGCAGCTTCATACAATCAGTCAAATCTTTCTGTGCTCAAAACGGCAATGAAAATAATGCTCATCGAGAGCGTAAAGGATACACTAAGCGAAAATTTTATGAAGGCGCAGGTAAACTTAAACCGTGTGATTTTAGGAGCCGATGGAGTAAGCGATGCAAGACAGCAGGCAATATCCGTAATACAAAGCGTGATGCCGGAATACCTTTCACAGATTTACGGTGAAATGCATTTTGATGATAAAACAGAACAATATATCCGCAATATGACGCAGGATATCATAGCTGTATTCAAAAAGCGCATTGATAATCTTTCGTGGATGGATGAGGAAACAAAAAATAAGGCAAAGATAAAGCTTGATGCCATAAATGTAAAAGTAGGGTATCCGAAGCTTCAGGAAACATATCTTGATTATGTAGATATTACTCCTCCTTCAGAGGGCGGAACATATTTTAATAATATGGTCACAATAATGAAGGAGTCAGTAAAGAGTTACGGTGCAGTGCAGTTTGCTCCGGTCAATCGCGATGCATGGATGATTGATCCCTATGAGGTTAATGCAGCATACAATCCTTCGTCAAACGATATAACGATTCCCGTGGCAATTCTGATGTCGCCTATATACGATATAAATGCCTCGTATGAAGAAAACCTTGGCGGAATAGGGTTTATAATCGCGCATGAAATAACACATGCGTTTGATGCAATGGGTGCGAAATTTGACGAAAAAGGAAATGTTGTTAACTGGTGGAAAGAAAGCGATTATGAAGAGTTTGAAAAGCTTTGCCAGAGAGTTGTATCTTTCTTTGACGGCGTAGAGTCAATCCCGGCAGTAAGAAATAACGGTAAACTTACGCTGAATGAAAATATTGCAGACCTTGGTGCAGCTGCGTGTATCTCAAATATCGCGACAGATAAAAACCTCGATTTGAAAAAGGTATATATTTCTGCGGCAAAAGCGTGGGCAGAGACTTCAACCAGAGAATATACTTCGTTTTTGTCAGAAACAGATCCGCACAGTGACGAGAAGCTGAGGATAAACCGCGTGTTTGTGAATCTGCCTGAGTTTTATGATGCATTTGAAATTACTGAAAATGACGGAATGTATGTACCACCCGAAGAAAGAGTTCTGATCTGGTAAGAAAGGACAGTTAACATGAAAAAACTTTATAAATCAAAGACAGACAAAAAGATTTGCGGCGTCTGCGGAGGCGTTGCAGAGTACCTGGATATAGACCCAACAGTTGTAAGGCTTATATGTGCTATTCTCATTTTTAGTCTTGGTACAGGAATCCTCGCCTATATAGTGGCGGCGATTGTGATGCCTGAAGAATATTAAAAATAAAAAAGCGTATGTGTTCAGAAGTGAATACATACGCTTTTTTTACCGTACAGGAACTTGTGTGTGTTTCGCGCGAGCTGAATTTGTCGGTTTAGAATTTAGCCAGAACGCGAAATGGGTGAAGCGGCACGCTTCTTTTAATACTCAAAACTGCAAAGTTTGATTTTCTCAATACCAAAAGCTCTTGACTTTTCGTCTGCGCTTCTCAAGAGATTGTAAGGAGTGTTATAAATTGTAATTTCAGCAACCACACCGCAATCAAGGTTGAAAACCTCAATCATGGGATTTTCGCTGAAGAATGTAAGGGTGCGTTTGCCAATCTTTATACGACAGATATCAAAATCTCCGTGAACAGATATTGCCTTTCCGGATAAATTTGATTCAGGAAGCTTTACCGCATAGGTAACGGGACCGTAATAGTGGCCCATTCCTGACTTTGTGATATCGTTTTCATATTCGTCAAGCCTTGTAAGCACGCCGTCCTTTTCATCAAAGTCTCCGCACAGATAAACCGGCTCAAATGATGTCACATTGTATGAATAGAAATGTGACGGGACAAGACTTCCAAAAGTGGGTGTATAGTTGTTGGATTTTTTGTACTCAAGCGCAAATGTGTTTTTGCCGTCAGCAATGTTATTTGTTATATCAACCCCCATAAACCTCGGGTCTTTTGAAGACGGCGTAAATCCCTCAAGCCTTTTACCGTTAAGCTCAATAAAATCAAGGTTATCGGCATTTTCGATATAAGCCCTTACTTCACCGATAACATTTTTATCTGCATGGAAAGGATATTTTACCTTAACTGTTTCTCCATCTGCAAGTGCGTAAAATTCTTTATGCAAGTTATCAATACTGCTTTCGCGGAATGATTTTCTGCCAAAGCATGCGTTGACATTTTTAAGGGGAAAAATATTTTCCTCGGCACCGGACAGGGCGAAAAGAACATCTCCCTCGTCTTTGCAAGGCGCGAATTCAATATCATCTGTGTAGGGAGGAGCAATGTCGGCATCCATATTGCCAGATGCAATAATAAGCGCTGTTTTCCCTGCTTTCAGAGTAAAGCCTGCTTTTTTGTCTTTTACAGGTACTTTATAAATTTCTCCGGAAGATGAATCTGCAATAAAGAGTTCCTTTGCAGATTTTTCCGCTGAAATATATGTGTTTTCATTTTGTGCTGTCACGAAGATATACTCATCGTCACAGTCCTTGTATCTGTTTATGTAACAGCTCTTATTACAGATAATATCAAAAGATTTTTTATCTTTCAGCGCATCATAGTCAATATCCTCAAAAACAGAAATGATATTTCCGTTAAAAGCGCCAAGGGATTCCTTGTCCGACACAATCAATGTTTCATATTCGTAACTTCCTATTTTAATGCTGGACACACAGTTTTGAGCCATACTTACAAAGAAACTTTTTTCAACTATATGGAATGAGATTCCCCTTACAAGAAGTTCTTTAACCGTGATATCAAAGGATTCTTTATTCAAAACATCATAAACAAGCAGGATACCCGCATCGCTTTTAATGTTGGACGCGGCAAAGCACAGTCTTGAAAGTCTTTCAGAAAGATTTTTTTCAGTATATTTAGAAAGAGAAATAGTGTTTGCCTCATATTTTCTGCGGTCAGAAAGGGAAAAAGCAACACTGTCATATACTATGCTGTCAGCGCCGAAAGACGCCATAAATACCCCGTTGTTGTAGCGCGCTGAGGACGGCGCAAGTTTGGGCAAAATAAGGCGGATGACAAATCCTTTGCCAAATTGTTCCGCTACAGTATGCGCAAGCTTAAGTTCAGTAAAATCGGGGTTTTGTGAATCAAAACAAACGGAAACAGTATCAGCGCACAGATATTGCTTCTGGCGGGAAATTTCCTTTTTTCCGTTTACATTTACAGAAAGTAAAAGATTGTTTTCTTCGCACTTTTTATGGAGAATTCCGGAAAAGTTCTCGCTAATACAATCGCTTGCGCAGGTATAATAGTTCTGTATAAAACTACTTTCTTCTGTAAGTAACTTTTCTGCACCGCCCGGGAGCGTTTCTCCGCAACGGGAAAGAGCAAGGGGATAGTAAGGAAGGGCTGTTTGGGGGATATCTATACTTGTAGAAAATCCCTTTATTTCATGTCCTAAAAACCTCTTGCACTCACGGATATATTTACTGTAAATTGAGTCTATGAAGCATTCTGTCACAAAGGGATTTGAGATATCAGCAAGAGGCGAACGCGAGGTTGCGCGCATTTTGCTCATATCACGCAGAACATACAGGTGAGAGGCCTTATCCTCTACAACTTCATCAAATTTTTCGGTATCTTTTTTCTCTACCAGTACAAAATCACGCACTCTGTAGTCGGAAACACTTGTTATTTCTCCGCCGCCGTTACCGCTGGAGGAAGAGTTCTCGTCACATATAAAAAGCGCAATTCCATATTTACCGCTTCGCCTTGCAGCGGTTCTTATAAGCTCAAAGTAATCGTTTGAAAGATAGGGGAGAACAAGTCCCTTAGAAACTCTTATATAAACATGTGAAATCCCCATATCGGAAAACTCGCAAAGTCGCGTGTCAATTTCCTCTGCAGTCGGCTTTGCACACCAGTCCCAGATAACTGAAGGGGAATACTTGCTGTATGTATTTTTGAATTCACGGATATCCATACGAAAAACTCCTGTAATTTTATAGGTGCTACACACTCCATTTTAACTTATAACGAAAAAAAGGTCAACAAGAATGTGAAGTGTTTTAGTGAATATATTAAAAACAACAAAAAAATGTAAAGTAAAATTTTCAAAATCTGTAGCAAAAAAACTTAAAACCGAGTATAATAATTAAAAAAGACAAAAATAGCAACCCTGGGTTGCAAAAAAGTTCAAAGAGAAGTTGCTTGATGAAAGCACAGCGTTTTTGGTATTATGATTACAACATAATTGAAAGTGGGGCATATTAAATGAAAATCGGAGATAAGATAGCAAAGCTTCGTACTGCGGCAGGGATATCTCAGGAACAGCTTTCAGAAAGAATTGAGGTTTCAAGACAGTCCATCTCAAAATGGGAGATGAATCAGGCTCTTCCGCAGATAGATAAAGTTTTACAGCTGTGCGAAATTTTTGATGTTACAGCAGATGAACTTTTGCACGATAAAATAAATCTGCCTGAGAAAAATAAAGGAAAATCTTCAGGACATAAATACTTCGGCACTGACGGTTTCAGAGGTGAGGCAAATCTCACTCTTACATCCATGCACGCGTATAAAGTCGGAAGATTTTTAGGCTGGTATTACGGCAGCGAACTTTCAGGCTGTAACAAGAACAAATACCGCCCCAGAATTGTAATCGGAAAAGATACCAGACTTTCAAGCTATATGCTTGAATATTCAATTGTGGCAGGAATGACTGCATCAGGTGCAGATGCATATATGCTCCATGTAACTACCACCCCCAGCGTTTCTTATGTTACAAGACAGGAAGAATTCGACTGCGGTATAATGATTACTGCATCGCATAATCCTTTTTACGATAACGGAATTAAAATAATAAACCGATTTGGAGAAAAGCTTGATGATGCTACTACATCCCTGATTGAAGCATACATTGACGGAGATTTAGCTACTCTTGGAATCACAGGGGAGGATTTGCCCTTGCCTTCAAGAGAGAGAATAGGACGCATTGTCGATTATTCATCGGGCAGAAACCGCTACCTTGGATACTTAATATCACTTGCATCACATTCTTATAAGTCGCTTAAAATCGGTCTTGATTGCGCAAACGGTACTTCGTGGATGTCTGCGAAGGCTGTATTTGCTGCACTTGGCGCACAGACAGTTGTTGTCGGTGCTGAGCCTGACGGACTTAACATAAATGAAAACTGCGGTTCAACTCATATTGAAAATCTCTGCCGATTGGTCAAGGAGCAGCATCTTGATGTGGGATTTGCCTTTGACGGCGATGCTGACAGATGTATAGCAGTTGACGAAAACGGAAATGTTATAGACGGAGATAAGATGCTTTATATCCTGGCAAAGCGTCTTAAGTCAAGAGGAATGCTCAACAATAATACTATTGTTACTACGATTATGTCTAACAGCGCATTAAAAGGCGCTCTTGCAGAAGCAGGTATAAAGTGTGAACAAACGAATGTAGGAGACAGATTTGTCTACGAGCGTATGCAGGAGAAGGATTACGACCTTGGCGGAGAGAATTCGGGTCATATAATAATAAAGAAATACGCAACAACAGGTGACGGAATGCTTACGGCAATTATGATTGCCGAGGAAATATGTGATTCTAAGCTTTCCCTTGGAGAACTTGCTTCTCCCGTGAAACTGTATCCGCAGTATATCAAAAATGTACGCGTAAAAAACAAAAATGCAGTTATGTCAGACAGTGAAGTTTTAAGAAGTCTTCAGGAAACAGAAAAACTTATCGAGGGTAAAGGCAGGGTGCTTCTTCGTCAAAGTGGAACAGAAGAAGTTATCCGCATAATGATTGAAAGCGAAACTCAGGAAAAATGTATAGAGTATGCGCAGAAAATTGCTGATGTTATAGAAGAAAGGGGATTTGTAATTGAGTAATTGGATAAAAACAAATGAATTGTTTGACTGCAAAGTTCCATATCTTGAGGAACTGTTTGCCGGCAAAGAGTTCCCATGGGAAATAATCCCCGACATAAAAACCTATATAAAAGAGCTTGTGAAAAACGGCATAGAAGGCTACGAGGAAATACAGGAAGGCGTTCTGGTCGGAAAAAATGTGAAAATTTATCCCAATGCTGTTATCGAAGGCTTTGCTATCATCGGCGAGGGAAGTGTAATTCGCACAGGGGCTTTTTTAAGAGGGAATGTTATTATCGGCAGAGAATGTGTAGTCGGCAATTCCACAGAACTTAAAAATTGTGTTCTGATGGACGATGTAGAAGTTGCACATTATAATTATATCGGCGATTCCATACTTGGGAATGAAGCTCATCTGGGCGCAGGTGCAATCTGTTCAAATCTCAAGGCTGACGGAAAAGATGTTGTTATCCGTGCGGATAAAAATTACGAAACACATCTTCGTAAAATGGGCGCATTTCTTGCTGACGGTGCTGATATAGGATGCGGCTGTGTGCTCAACCCCGGAACGGTTGTCGGGAAAAATACTTCGGTTTATCCTCTTCTTTCTTTAAGAGGTGTCTTTCCTCCTGAAAGTATAGTAAAGAAAGCTGACAATATTATTGAAAGAAAATAAAGAAAATTCCTTCCGCAAGGGAGGAATTTTCTTTATATAAATAACGATTTTTTGTTGTAATAAGTAACTTTTTATAGTATAATTTATTAAATAGAGAAAGTTTGTACATATCAATAAATTGTAAAGTCAGGAGAAAGAAAATGAGAAAAAAAAATCACATTTCAAAAGTATTGTTAATTGCTTTAGTGCTTCTTCTTTTATGCGGATGCGAAAGAATAGAAGTTCCCGATGTTATTGACAACACAGAGAAGACAGCGGTGAAAAAAATAGAGAAGGCAGGGCTTATTCCGATAGTTGAATATGAATACCGTGACAGAGATGAAAAAGACAAGGTATTTATGACAAGTCCAAGAATACTGACCACGGTAAAAAAGAATTCAGAGGTAGTGGTATACATTTCAAAAGGCCCTGAAAAGATTGTTGCAAAAAACGCATACTGCAAATGGACTTCAATGGGCAAAACCGAAGATAAGTGGGAGTTTATACTTCCTTATGTTGAAAAGGGGATTTTGTACATAGACTGTCATAATGTTGTTTTGAAAGATAGCATTGAGTGGCAGAAAAGCGATGAGGAAGGTGTAACCATCGCGCAGGTTTCACTCACGGAAGATTTTGAAGTATCCGTTCCTGCAAAACTCCGCTATGAAAAGAAGTCCACAGCCCCGTTTGAGGCTCAGAGATTTGTTCTGGAGATTGAGCTTGCAGAACTTGGAGAAGAAAATCCTGAGGAATTGAACTTCAAACTTCCGGCATTAAAAAATGGGGTTTCTGAGGATATAAGATTAGATTTCAGTGTTACATGGTGATAAAGATGGAGTTTTTTGCAAAAATGTTTTCCCGGCTTTCCGGCAGGGAAGTGTATGAAATATTAAAATCAAGGGCTGAGGTTTTTCTGCTTGAACAGAATATAATCTGTCAGGATATGGATGATGTTGATTATGACTGTCTGCACTGTTTTCTCTATGACGGGAAAAGGGTGCAGGCGTGTCTTCGTGCATTCTTGTCAGACGATGAGGAAGTAACAATCGGCAGAGTAGTTTCGCTTGAGCATAAAAAAGGCTTAGGCCGTGAACTCATGCAAAAAAGTATTGAGGAAATAAAGAAAAATTTCTCTTGTAAAAAAATTGTGGTGCACGCGCAGAAACAGGCGGAAGGATACTATGAGAAAATGGGATTTAGTACGGTTTCCGGAGAATTTCTGGAAGAGGGCATCGTTCATGTGATGATGGAAATGATTTTATAGTTACACAGTTTGGGGACGGGGCACTTTTTGTTCAAAGTTCTGAAAATACAGGAGGAGAATTATCGTGACAATAAAAGAAATTATTGCTCAGGGTTTCGGGCTTATTGGTCTTGTTATTATCGTGTGGTCATTTCAGTGTAAGCAAAACAAAAAATTTTTCCTGATGCAGGGAATAGGAAGTTTTGCATTTGTTATCAATTTTCTTCTTATAAGTGCATACGCAGGTGCACTTTTTAATCTTACTAACCTTGTGCGAGGACTGCTCTTTTCCAAGGAGGATAAAAAGATGTGGAAGCTTGTAGTGGTCAATGCTCTTTATACCGTGTGCTTTGCGTTCTCGACATATCTTGCGTGGGGAGACTGGTTTATGATTTTCATTGCTTCGCTTCCATATGTAACGCTTTTTACAATGAGCATACTTATGTGGATGGGAAACGGGAAACACATCCGTTATTTCCAGGTTTCACTTATGTCGCCTGCATGGATTGTACATAATATATTCAACTTCAGCCTCGGCGGAATACTTTGTGAATCATTCAATATGGTTTCGTCAGTAATAGCACTTTTAAGATACAGACGAGAAGGATTTAATAAGAAGTAAGTTTTCGGAGGAATGTCAATGAAAGGAATCAGAATTCAGAACATAATGATGCTTACTATAGCAGGACTGATAAATGCATTTGGTATTACTGTGTTTCTTGCACCGGTAAAACTGTATGACAGCGGAATTTCAGGAACCGCGATGCTTCTTTCACAGATAACTCCCGAGTGGCTGACTCTTTCAATTTTCCTGCTTGTACTTAATATCCCGCTTTTTGTTTTCGGTTACAAGAAACAAGGGCCGCTTTTTACATTTTATTCTTTGTATACAGTTGCAATTTATTCTCTTGGCGCATGGCTCATAACAGATATATTGCCGATTGATGTATCACTCGCATCTCCTCTTGCGGGCACAGATTTACTTCTCTGTGCGCTTTTCGGAGGACTAATTTCAGGTGTTGGCAGCGGAATCACAATCCGTTTTGGAGGAGCAATTGACGGTATTGAAGTTATGTCAGTGATATTTGCAAAGAAAATAGGTGTAACAGTTGGTACATTTGTAATGGTGTATAATGTTTTTTTGTATGTTATATGCGGCTTTATTATGGATAGTTGGATACTGCCGCTTTATTCAATCGTAACCTACGCGGCTGGACTTAAAACCATTGACTTTATTGTAGAGGGTATTGACCGTTCAAAGGCTGCAATGATAATAACTTCAATGCCTGACGAAATTTCAAAAAGTCTTATGGATGCATTTGAATGTGGAACAACAAAGATTGCAGTTAAGGGCGGATATTCAAACAGCGATAAGACGATGATATATTTTATTCTTGACCGTTTCCAGATTTCTAAAATGAGAGAAATTGTGCACAATATAGATGATGGCGCATATATAACAATTACTGAAGTTGCCGATATTTTCAAAGCGAATATGTAAAGACCTTGACGAGATGTTCTTTACCATATAAGAATCACAGAGACGATATACACCTCGGACCTTTTAAGCCTTTCGGCAGAAGCCCATCATATGACGGATAGGTTGAATCATAAAAAATTAAAAGGGGTATACGAATGATGAAAAAACGAATTTTTTCAATAGCTATAATGGTAGCTTTGGTTTTTCTGTCGGGAATTACCACTACGAATAAGTATAAAATTTCGGCACTGAACGAAAAAGAAGAGAAACTCAGTACGCCGGCAGTGGAAAATAAACTTTACACACCCACAGTGAAAAATATGCTGGCAAATGCAACTCTGCCTATTGGCAAGGCTGTGTATGTCTACGGCGGAGCATGGAATGAGGAAGATACAGCCGCAGGTATCGAGGCTATGAGCTATGGCATAAGTCCTCAGTGGGAAAAATTTTATAACTCGCAAAGTGCGTCTTATGACTATAACACTACCCGCTATCAGATACACAACGGTCTTGACTGTACCGGATATGTTGGCTGGACTATGTATCAGCTTTTCGGAAACACATACAGCGACACGGGTTATGTTTATGCATCTAAAAAGATGGCTGCAACATACGCTGGTCTTTTTGGTGGTACATATACAGATAAAAGCAATGTTACAAAAAGGCAGTGCGGAGATATTATAAGCTCAAACGGGCATGCATATATGGTAGTGGGGCAGTGTAAGGATGGCAGTGTAGTATTTCTTCACGCATCGCCTCCGGCAGTAAGTCTGTGCGGAACATATACTCCCGGCGGAAATAAAAACAGTGAGGCCGTAAAGCTTGCAACACACTATATGAAGACTTATTTTCCGTCACATTACAAAAAATATCCTTCCGTATCCAGAAATCAGAAATATCTTACGGATTATAACCGGATGCAATGGTCAGAAGAAGTACTTCCGGACCCTGACGGATACCGTGATATGTGGGCTGATGAAATACTTAAAGACTTGTTTGAAGAAGTAAAAATATATTCAAGCGGAAAGAGGGTGTTAAGCGATGCAGCGCCCTATATAGAAGATGGAACAACCTATGTTCCGTTAAGGGCTGTTTCGGAATCATTCGGTGCGGATGTGCTTTGGGATGAAAAAACAAAAACAGCAACCGTCAAGTCAGATTATCATACCTTAAAAATAAATCTTGAACAAAACAATATTATATTTGATGACACTTATGACGCCCGGACTTTTCAAATAGAAAATGACAGAATAACCGTTCCGATCCGTATGGTTGCTCAACTGTGTGAATTATCGGTAAAATGGGAAGGGGTATCAAAATCAGTGTATCTCGAAAATATAAAAAGGTAGCATATTGACCGAGGGGAAGCAGTTATGGAATTAAATCAGTACTTAAAGGAACTTGAATACCTTGTAAATATCGACAGAGAGTTAAAAATAAATAGTTTTTTCTCCTGACTTGACACGAGTAAGAAATTTGTCGAAAGATGGCGAAAGCGAGAGAAGAACATAAAATGTTAAGATTTTATCAAAAAAATTTTATGTAACTTTGTGTATATATCATATATAAAATATTTGGTTTAGGAGGAATTTTTAATGATTAAAAAATTTGTAAGTTTGATTTTGAGTTTGGTGCTCAGTATTCTGCTAGGCGCAGTTTGCATAGCGAATGCACAAGAAAGTGATGACATCATTGATTCGATGGTGCGTATTAAAGCAAGACCGGATTTTTCATTTCGTTACGACCTGACCAATAAGGGCACAGGCGAAGCTTCTCCGCTTGAAAACGATTACTATTTAAGTGCTTTCAAAGTAACCAATGAACAGTATGCAGAATTTGTTGCTGAAACATCACATAAAATCCCTAACTATTGGGCAAATGGTACATATCCGCAAGGAAAAGGTAACCACCCCGTACTTAACATCTCATACAGCGATGCAGTCAGCTATTGTGTTTGGCTATCTTCAAAATATGATAATTGGAATTTCAGATTACCAACTGAAGCCGAATGGGAAAACGCAGCAATGGGCGAATATTATGGAGATGGTTCTGTAAAATATCCTAATGGAAAACAAACACCTTCATATAATTTGGTTACAGGAGAACTTACAACAACATTTAATTTTAATGGTGTAATTGCTGCAAAATTATTTAATGATTATGGTAGTGATTATGTTGTGAATTATATTAAAGGCGATTTTTCGGGAACGAGTGAAACACTTGGAGAATGTATATCAATCAGTAAAACAGGTGGAGTTTCAAATTGGGCAAATCATGGTGGTGCTGCAACAAAAGGATATTTTCTTCAAACAGATTTATATAAATCTGTAAGTGCTAACGGTGGCTATACAACTCCTGTTGATTTTTATGAACCTAACTCACTTGGCTTGTATGATATGGCCGGAAATGCTTGGGATTTAACATCTTCAATAATCACCGCACAAAACGGACTGGAAAAAGGTGTTGAATGTTATGCAGTACGTGGTGGTTCATGGTATGCTACTTCAAGAAGTTGTACTTTTTCTTATCGTGGTGAGGGTAGAAAAGATTCTCCGTCATCAACGGTAGGTTTTCGCTTGGCGGCTGATTATACAGGAGAAAACAGTTCTTCATTACTTGAAAATATGACTAATCAAGAAAATGAAGTATCAAGCAATCAAATGATATTAACGATAGATGAGAAAGACGCACTTGTTTTCGGGCAAAGAAAAACAAATGATGTCGCTCCAATTATCAGAAACAACAGAACTATGCTTCCTGCAAGATTTGTTGCTGAAAATTTAGGTGCAACAGTAATTTGGAGTGAAAACGAGCCTGAAAAAGTATGGATTACAAAGAATAACGTAGAAATTATTATTTATATAGGTAACAATAAGGCGTATGTCAATGGCGAAGAAATGGCCCTTGACAGTCCTGCTTTTATAGAGAACGACAGAACATATTGTCCGGTAAGATTTATATGCGAAAAGTTGGGGGCTTCTGTTGAATGGAACAACGATACAAGAGAAGTTGTTATAACAAAATAGACAACCTTTTAGGAGCAAAGGGGGACATTTTACTCGTGTCAAGTCCATACAATTTAAAAGATTAGTTTGCCGATTTTGATATTTACATACACTATCGGATGCGAGAAAATGCAGTATTCTCGCGGGTTTTAAGGAATTTTGTTCAGAAAAAATGCAGTGAAAAATTAAGGGAAAAATAGTAGGTCCTAATACGAGCTTGCGAGTATAAAGGTTCTCGGGTACCCAACAGAAATCTGTGATTTTGTGTTGGGTGATGGTTCTTATTATTCACTGTTCTCCTGACTTGACAAAAGTCGAATTGTGTCGAGTGATGCTGTATATTATCTAAAACGAGGTGGTATAATGGATAATTATGTCGATAATGATAAAAAAACAAAGAAAGAAGTCAGAAAAGCAAAAAGAAATATTATTTCAGTTTTTCTTTTAATGTTTGTTATATGTCCCCTTGTGATACTATGGATTTTATTCGGCAATAGCGTTAGTTACAATATAGAGAAATACAATGAAATTGTTGAAAGCGTTGATGTTC
>JAFQQD010000046.1 GCA_017411435.1 Clostridia bacterium | reverse complement strand
TTGTTGTATAATCTACTTGTATTTTTGAATTACTAGGCATACTTCATTATACCACAAAAGCCGCAAAGTTTCTATACTTTAGCGGCTTTTTGTGTGCAAAAAAATCAGGGCTGTCTCACTTTTTTAGTGAGACAGCCCCTTTTTTACCGTATAGGAAATTGCATATTTTTTCGCGAGCGACATTTGTTGGCTTTAAGTTTAGATAGAACGCGAAATGGATGAAGTGGCACACTTCTTTTTTTATTTAACCTATGGGTACAAGAAATTCAAACGATGGTAAATTCCTCAAAACTGAAAAAGCAACAGCTGATAAAAATATAATTATTGCCGCTATTTTTTCTGCAAGATTAAGATCTGTTTCCTTTCCCCATACATAACGATAACCCTTGTAAAAGCTCCATATAAGAAGCAGCGGCAAAAGACAGAATACGAAAGAATTTTGCCTGAAAGCGAGAGCGAAGTCGCCCTCCAAAAGAGCAACGCACATTCTTGTAACTCCGCATCCGGGACAGTAGAACTTAAATACCGCGTGGGAAATACAGGGGATTCGCTTACCAGTCAGTTTTATAAAGACATAATAAGAAAGACCTATAAATCCGTACTTTATAATTTCCTTAACAAGTTTTTTTAATCGTTCTGGTTGAAAACTATACATAAAACTCTCCAAATTACAAAACGATACGACTATCCGTACCGTTTTGCAAATTCAAAAAATTATTCCTCAACATGAATATGGCTTACGATCCAGTTGTAAAATTTGGGAGTTACCCAGAAACCGTAAATACCACAAGTAATAACTGTAAGGATGGTCCACACAAGATAGTTTCCGAACAATGCGCCACCGTGACCATCGAATCTGTATCTCTTGCCATCTATAACAGTGTGTGAAATTATGTATCTGAGCATATAACAAATTGCCCAGGGAGTACCAAGAGAACAAGTAAGAGCGCAAATAAGAGAAGCAGCAACTGAATTCACAAAAGTCTCAAACACTCCGCCATCCCAGGTTGAGTTTTTGAAAAATCCGGCAGGAGCCGCGTATCCGCCACCCATACTGCCAGGTGCGGGATTATAAGTATAACCAGCTCCGGCTCCTGTGTTTCCGGGAGCGGCTGCATACAACTTAGTTCCGCAGTTGGTGCAAAATCCGGATCCATCAGGAACATTAGCTCGACAATTAGGACAAATCATAATTTAACCTCCATAATTTTTCTATAATGTTAACATATTATTCACAAATTGTCAACATTATACGACACTTTTCGCAACCTTCACCAGGCAAAGAAAAGACATTTTTGTGCACAGCAAATTTGAGTGTAAAAAGAGCATCGGAATTTACATAAACCGATGCTCTTTTGAATTACTTCTTCATTTTTTTCGTTGTGCTTTTAAGTGCGTAGACGCTGAGAAAGTAGAATACCACGATAAATGCAATAAGAATCAACCAGCAAAGGAATACCTCGCCACCATCATTTACATACATATTCCTGTCAACCTCAGAAATCATATCAAGTGTCAATGGGTCCTGCAGTGACATACCAATCTGTTCTTCAACCTGTTCTGTAACCTGTGTCAGCGCTTCTCCGCCAACTTTAGATGGGAAATTATTCGTTATATCTCCAATCATACCAAATATGGACATGCCCCATTTGCTTACAGTAAAGTTTGCTACGGTTTTTGCCATTCCGTTCAATTCAAACAAAACGCCTGCCATAACAAGTTGTACCAGAAGAAGCAGAGGCATAACCGTCATAGCTACGATAGGGCTGGGAACTGCAGCTGAAATAACGAATGCCATCGCATCAGAAGCGTACATTATAAGAAATATGGTAATCAGATATGCCAGAGGACTACCGGTCATTTTATCGCCGACAAATATCATAAAAACGATAAATACAATTATACTCTGAACCATACACAAAAGGAACTGGTAAATAAAGTGCGATGCCATATAAGATGTGGCCCGCAGGGATTTATCAAGCTCATCTTTAACGATATCATTTTTCTCTCTGCAGACAAGCTGAATGGAATTGAATATTCCTATCCATATACATACGCAAATCAACGAGAAGAAACCTGATTTTGTACCCTCATAATACTTAAACATATTTTCCTGAGTAACATACATAACGAGCATTGTAATAATAATGCCGATAAAAACAGAAACAGTACTCTCGCGTCTTAATGTACGGAAAAACTTTTTTGTGTAAATCTGAATTTGCAATAACCCCATATTATCCATAACCGTGCATCCTCCTGAATTTTTCCACAAACTCATCAGCTCTGCCGTCTCCGTTTTCAGAAACGGGGTTAATCAGTTTGGTAATATCCTTAAGTGCCGTAACTCCAAAGAATTCCAGAGCTTCTGTAACCGAACCGCAAAATGCTAGTCTGCCAATTCCGTCACGGTTGCTTTTAGCAAGGATGATTACCTTTGTATATATCTTCTCCGGCGAGGGATAGGAAGCATAGTTATGAGAAATCAGCATAACCATTTTACCCACATCGGAAAGAGCCTTGAGGTTATTCATAAGCTCCATACCGCTTTTCGGGTCAAGGCCTGAATCAGGCTCATCCAAAAAGAATATACTTGCATCGGTAACTACTTCGTTAGCAATCGCAGCACGGCGCTGTTCACCGCCGGAAAGCTTTTTGATTTCCATATTCGCCTTGCTCTTAAGTCCAAGGGAGTCAAGCGTTTCCAGAATGAATTGCTTTCTCTGTTCTTTGGTAAAGCTGCGTTTGCAGCGGAGAACACAGGTGTCCGTTACAACATCAATCAGACGCTCTTCTTTTCTTATGGGAAGTGTCTGCGGTACATACGCAATTCCAGAGGTAAGGTCCCCGCCGCTTGTACATATTCTGCCACCGATTTTTATTGTGCCTGTAATATCATATTTGCCAAGAATTGAATTCATAAATGTGGACTTACCGGCACCGCTACCACCGATAATTAAAGCAAAGTCACCGACATTAATGTTAAGATTAATATCTTTAAGGAGTACTTTTTTGCGCATTTTATCTGACACATGAGTTTCCGCAAGGCGCACTTCAAGTCCGGGCTCTGTCACAAGGCAGATGTTATACAATAATGTGCCATTGTCATAATAAATGTAGTTTTGGTCAATGCGAAAAACTTCCTTGCGCTTTATATGCACGGAACCGGGGATTAAGCGATTGTTATAGAAGATATTGTTTCTGCCGGAAATGTTTCTGATGTTGCAACCTGTCGGTGTAGCAGCAGCATCAGCGTTTACAAATCGCATTTGCCTGCGGTCAAACTCAATGAGATTTTTTGCAGATAAACCAATCGGCGTATATCCGCTGCCTAATTTTGCATGGCGCCACTTGGAACGCTTGTCATACGCAGTTGAATATACAATAGTCACTGCACCATCGTGAGCTTTGTTGGGGTCGTGTGTATCGATTCTCAGCACATCTCCGTCATTAAGCCTTATCGGTCTGTCGCACGGGTTGATATTCTGCTTATAAAGCACACCGTTTATAAATGTACCGTTGAAGCTGTCGTTGTCCTGATAGTAAAAACCGTCAGCTCCAACAGAAAAAGCCCCGTGATTTCGTGACATAATCGGGGAATCTATACCGATGTCGGGCTTGCTTCCGGGAACTTCGCGACCTAGTGACATATTTTTGCTTAGCCGCACAATAACAGCCTCTTTTTCTATATCTGTAAAAATAATTAAATATGCTTGTCTTACTGCTCCGCGCACCGGTGTTGTCGCCGGTCGCATTGCAGAATCTGATCTAATAATCATCCGTTTCACCTTATTTTATATGGTTTTGATATGGGGATTCTGCAAAAATGCTTAATATTTCTTTTCTGTGGTTGGAGCATCCGCAGGAGCGTCACTAGTTCTCTTCGGTCCCATATTTATTTTCAGTCGGCTTCCTGTGGATGCAGGTTCCATTGACGGAGCCTCTGCAGGTCTTGCCACGGGTGTCGGTACAGGACTTGCCACAGGAGTGGGTGTGGGGTACATTACTGTTGCCGTATCTTCTGTAGTTTTTGAAGTAGCTGCACTACCCATATTTATTCTCAGTCTGCTCTTTGGCGCTAGGTCGGAAACTACCCTCGTGTATGCAGCATCACCATTAATCTCAGCAGATTTGTCTGTCGTTGATTTGCTCATATTAATGCGCAAACCACCTTTTTTGGAAGAACTCTCTGCAAAAGAAGACGAAGAAGCAATTGAAGAAGCTTTCCCGCTACTCAGATACTCCTCAATATCAGCTGCATCTATGTTTGCGTCCAGCGTTGCAAATGGATCAACCACCATTTTTTTGCCGCCGGTTGAAAGCAGCTCCAGATCCTCCAGCATTTTGTCGGGAGTTTTATAACGCTTGCTCAAATCTGCGTTACATGCACGCATAATGATTGATTTTAAGTTTTTGCTTCCTCTTGCCGGGGAGGGGAACGGAGCGCCGGAAAGCCTTTTTGCAATAGCTTCGTTAAGTGTTGATGAAACATTAGCAAACGGAAGTTGTCCGTTATTCAAAAACACATAGAGCACAAGACCGAGACTGTAAACATCAGATGCAATGTCGTATGTCCGCATAGTTGTACTGCGTATTTCAGGTGCGGAATAGGCGAGCGTACCGATATTCATGGTGAATAAATCAGAAAAATCAGATACAATCTTCGCAATGCCGAAATCTCCGAGTTTATATGTACCCTCACTATCTACAAAAATGTTCTGGGGCTTTATATCCCGGTGAATAATTCCATGCTCATTCGCGTGTATCAGTGCTGTGCACATATGCTTTGCAAGACGGATAATCTGCTCTTCAGTCAGTTTTTCATCGTCACGCAGAGACTGCAGTTTTTCCATTTTTATTAAAATGTCAATTTCAGAAAGATTGCCGTCGTCATCGAAAATCTGACGCTGTGTGCTGTCATGATAATGCACAATGTTAGGGCAACCTGATAAGTCGCGCAGGATTTTAATTTCGTTAAGTGCATTTTCCGGGATTTTAACTTCTCCGCGGAAATTTTTCTGCACAGTAACAATCTTCAGTGCGGCAACTTCTCGAAACCCCATTGCTGTAGACTCAATCTCAAAAACACTGGACATAGCGCCCTCGCCGAGAAATTCTCCCGAGTATGTCCAGTTTTCCCATAACGGTTCATAACTTTTTAATCGTTCCTCTACTGTTTTCAATAGTAACACTCCGATATATGTATAACATTATACCATATATTGTATCACTTATTATGTCAAAAATCAACACAGATATACATATTTTTCCATTCAAAAGGAGTCCTGAAAATCAGGACTCCTTTTGAGTTTATTCAATTATCAGAATCTTTCTATAACGGCACCAAATCTGAATACATAGTTATCTTCGGTAGGCTCATCCAGAACGATAATAACTTTATGTTGCTTTCCGTCACCTGGAAGAGATACCCAGTCAGAGATGAGGTTGATTTTATCGGCTGAAACCTTGGGATTGAACTTGCCGACCTCTACATCATCGACATAAACTGTTGCATTTACCCCTTTGGGAGAAATTATGAAGTTTAATGCAATCGCTTTAGCGTCTGAAGTGAAACCAATCATAGCTCCCTGTGCATTTACTGTCTGCATGATACCATTGGGGAAGTAGGGGTATGAGAAGAACTTTGTGCTCATTGTAGCTGCAGTATCAAATGTGGGAACATCTGCATATTTACGATATACTTTCCAGTCGCCTGCGTAACGAAGTCTTGAACTGTTTGCGTAAATATATGTATACTTTGCATCAATGGTGCTTCTTTTTGCACCATTTACATATCCGTTATCCTTAATCGGCTCAAGGTAAGTTTCAATGCCGTCCTTATCGAATGCCTCGATAATCGCTTCGGCGTATTTGTCGTAACCGCCGTGTGTATCGAATTTGTCGCCTGCCTTCTGGTACATTGTAGCAAGATATTCTTCGTATGTCTTATATCCTTTTTCGTCTTTTACTTTCTTAAAGTCTCTTTCCATGTAGTCAAATGCATTGATTATACCTGCGCCGTATTTAACCGCAACCTTATCCTTTGCCGCCATAGTATCCAGACAAGCGGAAAAGTCGTCAACTCGAGAAGGATGAGGAGCATGCAGGAAAATTACAGCAGGTACCTTGGGAAGAGAAAGACACTGTCTGAGAATTGCTTCCGCATACGCGCTGTAAAGGTCGTAATCATAACCGCAGTCATTTACAGAGAATTCGATAAATACAAGGTCGGGATTATACTGACCGATATCTTCCATAAATCTTGCTGCACCGTAGTTTGAACGGGTACCGCCTTTACCTGCGTTGATTGTAACGATTTCCTTATCGGGCATCTTTTCAGCGAGGTAATTCCTTGTCGGTATCATCCATGCAGCACCGCCCTCTGTAAGAGAACCACCGATGAAACCAACTGTAAAGGGTTCTTTTTCTGTGTTTGTGTCAGGCTCTTCACGAACATCCTGATAGGGGTCGGTATCTCTTATACCATCGGCAAGAGTATATTCAAGTCCTGTCATACGGGTAGCAATAATGATAGCCTGCTCGCGTGATGCATTATTCTGTGGAGCGAATTTGTTTTCGCCAACTCCATTAATAATACTCTTTGCAGCCATAAAGTAAACAGAATCCTTTGCCCAGTCAGAAATGCTTGTGTCATCAGCAAAGGCTTCGCCCTTTGTATATTCGAGCTTGAATTCGCCATCCTTTGCAATATTCCAACCGTTAACTGTGAGCTTCTTGTAAACGCGTGTGAGCATTGCTGCAGCCTGTTCGCGTGTCAGGAGCGCATCAGGGTCAAATGTAGTTTCGCTTGTACCTGTTGTTACGCCAAGCTCATATGCTTTAAGTACATATTCGTCAGTTGTATCTGTGAAAGGATTTGTTCCGGCTTTTTCAGCCTTGCGAAGTGAAATCTTTTCAAACAGAAGTACTGAAACGGCCGCAAATTCTGCTCTTGTGATAGGCTTTGTCAGATCAGCCTCTTTAAGTGATTCAGGAATAAGCCCATTTTCATCTGCTTTTGTAAGCTCTGCCTTTGCCCAGTCAGATGCTGTGTACGCACTGGCGGTAAAACCGAATGTCATTACAGTCATAATAAGAGCAAGGGAGAGTGCTATTAACTTTTTCATTGTAATCTCTCCTTTCTAGATGCCTTATATCTTAACATGAAAAGCATATTTTGTCAATAGAGAGGACTTGACAAAGAAAAAGTAAAGAAGTAGAATAAAGCCAATGATTCAACAGAAAAAAGGAGCTTTGCTGCTGATTATGTATAAATATCTGTACGACATAAGATATTCCAATTTCAAGGATTTTGATAATGTAAAAGTTTCAACCGTGCTTGACGCGATTCAGGAGGTTGCAATACGCAATTCAGAATACGCGGGGTTTGGAATTAATAAACTTCGGAAAATGGACAGAGCGTGGCTCCTTCAGGGAATGAATGTCTGCTTTGAAAAAGGCATAAAAACATCTTTTCCCATCGAGGCATATACCGCAGTAAAAAGCCTTAAGGGAGTTGTATCTGAGCGTGGCTGTATCATAATGCAGAATGGAGAAACTGTTGCAAAAAGTATAGCGAACTGGTGTCTTCTTGATACGAAAAGGATGCGCCTTGCAAAGGTGCCCGAAGAAATGACAAACGCCTATGAGCACTGCGATTTTGACAATGACACTTTCTTTATATATGAGCGTCCCGAAATTATTGAAGATGCATCAGCCTTGTATAAAGTGCGCGTTTCAAATAAAGAACTCGATACAAACATGCACCTTAATAATCAAAAAGGGGCCGAGCTTCTGATGGACGCACTTCCGTTTGACTTTGAAATTAAAAAAATCAGCCTTATATATCCCAATCCCGCATATCTTGGAGAAGAACTTGATGTGTGCGTGGCAGAGATTGAAAACGGATATTATGTCCACCTTAAAAATCAGGATGGAAAGATATGCGTTGCAGGAACTTTTGAAGGCAGGTGAAAAAATGGCAACGATACTCGTTGTAGAAGATGACAGAAACATGCGTCTTTTAACCTCAGCAAGGTTGAAGGATTCTTATACTGTGAAAACCGCTTGTGATGGAGTGGAGGCAATAGAACTTATTCATAAAGGCGGAATAGACCTTATAATTGCAGATATTATGATGCCCCGTATGGATGGTTATGAGCTTTTGTCAACGCTTCGTGATGAGGGGTATACTACGCCCTTTTTATTCCTTACCGCAAAGGAAACAATAACTGACAAGCAAAAAGGCTTTACGCTTGGAACGGATGACTATATAACGAAGCCCTTCAGCAGTGACGAACTTTTGTGGAGAGTGAACGCTCTTTTAAGAAGAGCCAACATAAATCAGGAGAAGAAAATAACAGTCGGAAATGCTGTTATTGATTCTGAAAAATATGCAGTCTATTCTGATTGCGAATATATAGAACTTCCCAAAAAGGAATTTGACCTTTTGTTCAAGCTCCTTTCATACCCGGAGCAGATTTTTTCAAAGGAACAGCTTTTAACAAGCGTCTGGGGAATGAGCAGTGAAAGTGGGGAAGAAACCATAAAAACCCATATCAGCAGAATCAGAAACAGACTTAAAAATATGCCCCAAATAAATATACAGACGATAAAGGGCCTAGGCTATAAGGCATCGATTAAATAAAGGGGAATTTTCGTGAAGAAAAGAAAAAAACACAGTAACAGAATAATTCCGCAGTACCTTGTGCAGTCATTTTCAGTTGTGATTGCCTGCGTATTGGGAAGTTATTTTATGACATGGTTTGTAAAAGACTTTCTGGGTATAAAGGGTATCTATGTAGGAGCATCGCTTGAACTTATCGGAACGATGCTCTTTCTTGTCGTTGTACTTGTACCCGTTAATATGATTTTTTACCGTGCGAGAAGCAAGGAAATAAAAATTCTTTCAGAGGGGATAAAGCATCTTGCCGAGGGCGATTTTGATTATCAGATTCCGCTTAAAAAGAAGTATGCACTTTTAGAGGTCTATGCAAATTTCAATAAAATGTGTGAAGAACTTAAAAGCGTGCAGATTCTCCGCAATGACTTTATAAACAGCTATTCCCACGAATTCAAGACTCCGATTGCATCAATTAACGGTTTTGCAGAGCTTCTGCTTGATAAGAATATAACCCAAATCGAGCGCGAGGAATATCTCAAGATAATAATTGAGGAAACAAACCGCCTTTCAAAACTTGCTACAAACACAATACTCCTTTCAAAGCTTTCTACTCAGCAGATAGTTACCGATACGGAAGAATATGACCTCAGTGAGCAGATTCGTCAGTGCTCAATAATCCTTTCAAACCGTTGGCTTGAAAAGGGAATAGAGTTCACATGTATGCTCCCGACCGTTATATATACGGGAAACCGCGAACTTATGCAGCATTTGTGGCTCAATATAATTTCAAACGCAATAGACCACACTCCAAAAAGCGGAGAAATCGCAATCTCGCTTGAGGAAAAGGATGGCAAGGTCGTTGTAAACATTGCTGACTCAGGCGAAGGTATGGACGAGGAAACATTAAAGCATGTTTTTGATCCGTATTTTCAGGGCGATATTTCGCGCTCAAGCAAAGGGCTGGGACTTGGTCTTGCTATTTCAAAGCGTATCTGTGAGCTTTGTAACGGCTCTATAAAGGCAGAAAGTGCCCCCGGAGAAGGAAGCCTTTTCACAATTACTCTTGGTAAAATTAATGTAAACAAAATTGATTCTTAAATTTACGAACTGAATACTTCTATATAGTAACCTTCATACTAGCAAAGTATGGAGGTTATTTCTATGAAATGGAATATTATAGGCGATTCAAGCTGCGACCTTTTCGCTCTTGAAAAAGAAAATGAAAATATTACTTATAAAAGTGTGCCTTTTTATATAACTATTGAAAACCGCGAATTTACTGACGATAACACTCTCAATGTGCCTGAAATGGTAGCATTTATGAAACAAAGTAAAAGCGCAAGCTCAACAGCGTGTCCTTCTCCCGAAGCATGGCAGAGCCAAATGGTAAAGGGCGAAAACAACATTTGCGTAACAATCTCAAAAAATCTTTCAGGAAGTTATGCAAGCGGAAATATTGCAGTAAAAACTATATGTGAGGAAAATACTGATACAAAAGCCGCAATCGTTGATGGTTGTGCAACTGGACCCTCATCAGTTCTTACAGTACACAAAATAGCAGAGCTTATCGAAAAAGGCGAGCCCTTTGAAGATGTCATAAAAAAGACTGAAGAATATGTAAGCGGGATTCACACAGTGTTTGCACTTTCATGTTTTGACAATCTCGTAAAAGCAGGCAGAGTAAGTAAAATTGCAGGCATCCTTGCCGCAAGTCTTAACTTCTGGGGAGTAGGTGTAGAAAAAGAAGGCAGAATTTCAGTCCACGCAAAAGTGCGCGGAAAGAAAAAAGCCATTTCCACAATGCTCGAGCTTATAAAGAAAAACGGATTTAACGGAAAAGATGTCGTAATCAGTCACTGTATGAACGAGCCTCTTGCGCTTACGATGAAGGAAGAGCTTCTTAAGATTGACGAAACACTTAATATAACAATTCTTCCAACACGCGGACTCAACAGTTACTATGCTGATAAAGAAGGGATTATCATTTCATATTAAACAAAAAGCGACTTGGATTTCCAAGTCGCTTCAGACTGTCGAAAAAGTCGGTCAAGCGCAAGCAAAAATAAATAATATATATTTTTGCGGTTCTTGAAATTTTTGGTTGAACTGATAAAAGAAAAAAACAACTATCAGCCACATGATAGAAACCCTGAAAATTGCAATTTTCAGGGTTTTTGCTTGCTTTCGTCCAACGCGCCCTCTACCGCACCCTCGTGCGCCTACGAGTTCGTGTTGAACAAATTTACCTTCCTTTTTCCTCGTCTGGCAGCGTGCCGATAGGTTTATCGACACGCTGAGCCCTGCAAATTTTGCAGGGCTTTTTAATTTACAATGTTGTTATTTGAAAATAAAGGTGTTATAATGAATTCGTAACATATCGATTTTACAAAGTAAGAATAAAGGGGGGAACCTTGTGAGAAAAATAACGGCAATTCTATTGGTGTTAATGTTTGTTTTCCCTTTTACATCATGTGGCGATGAAAAGACCGAGCCCCTGCAAAAAATTGAAAAACAAGAACTAATCAATAAATCAACTTCTTCTGATAATAAGTACACAATTAAAGCCTATAGAAATAATGGAGGAGCAACCGTGGATTGGGCAGTTCTTTGTACGCTTACAGATAATGAAACAAAAAATACTAAAAATATTTATTGGCAATATCACGAAAAGGAAGCAACTATTGAATGGATAGATAACGATACTGTTAAAATTAATAATATTACTTTGAACTTGCCTGACGATACATATGATTGGAGAAATAATTAATCTTTTACCCGGTCTTGACACGAACTTTGGCTAAAAATGTCGCAGTACTTGAAAATTATGTATATTAGTGATATAATTTAACAAATGGTTTTTATAATTATAATGTGAAAGAAGATTGTAGATAAAATGGCAATAACATACGAGAGAAAAAAACATAAACAAACAAATATTATACAAACGATTATTACTGTAGTTTTGTTATGTACAGTATTCTTAACTATGGTTAGTTATTTTTACAAAAGTGCCGAGAATGAAGCGTATGAAAATCTTCATGTTCAGACAAAGCAGATTAAGGATGATATGCAGCTTCAGCTTTTATCTGACCGTGAGAACCTTGCGACTATGGCAAACTTTGCAGCAAAGCTTTACTCAGATGGTGAAAGCTACAATCTTATGTTTGAATCATTCAAGCCTATTGGTTTGATTGAAAATATAGGTATATTAAACCCTGACAACACCTTTGTAACAAAGGCGGGGTCTGTGAATCTTGACGGGAAGATTTCCTTTGAAGAAGAAAAGGAAAAAGGCGAATACATAAGCGGAAGGGTTCCTGACCTTACAAGAGATAATTATGAAATTATAAGAAGTGCTGTTCCGATAAAAAATGGCGATGATGTTGTAGGAATTTTATATGGCGTTATCAAACTTGATGTGATAGGAAAAAAATATAACAAAATGGCAAAGGAACTGGATGCTCAGCTCTTTGTTTATGATAAAAAAAGCGGAGATCTTGTTATAGATACCATCAATAACAAGCTCGGTAATATTTCGTTTTTGAAAGACCGTGAATATAACAAAGGTTACTCATACGAAAAAATGATGGAAAGCGATAAGGGGTATACATCATTTGTATCTGCATATACAGGCGAAGATTTGTATGTACATTACTCCACTCTTGAAGAACTTGGATGGATGATAACCCTTGCCAGATACGAATCTCAGGTGTTTGCCAATACCCATACTCTATCCCAAATTTTGCTTACTGCATTTTTGATTATGGTTACCATTATGGTTTTGTACACATTGATTCTTATGGCAAACGAGAAACGCAGAAATTATGTTATGATGTGTGCTTCCAACATAAGAAAGTTTCTTTTGGAAATCAATCAGCAACAGAATAATATTTCAAAGGCCTTAAAACAGGTTTGTCTTTTTGCAGGGGCAAGGTCAGCAATATTCTTTGATACCGATGGCGAAGATTACAATTACTCTATGCCGGAGTTTGAGAATGTCATTCTTTACGGTGAAGAGAGAAAATATTTCATATCCGAAATATTACATTATGCTGCCGAACTTCACAAAATAAATAGATCAACCGTTGGATTTATGTGCATAAGACCAAACGAACACTTAGCAAAAACAAACCTGAAGTTTTTTGATTTTCTGAAAAATCACAATATCCACGAGGTTTCTTTTGCGGCTGTAACAAATAAAGATAATCATGCAACGGTTTTGGGGTCTATCAATCCTAAAAAAAGCAAGGCTACAAGGATACTTCTGGAGGAAATCGCAGTTTGTTTTTCCATTTCAATTTACAACAAAAAGCATTTAAGCAAAACGGAAATTGCTGCGACCACAGATTCTTTAACAGGAGTGTCTAACCGAGTTACATACAAAAAAGACCTTTTGATATTTGACGAAATGAAGCCCGATATGTTTTCTTGCATTTATATCGATGTAAATGAACTTCATCTTCGCAATAATAAGTATGGTCATGCCGCAGGGGATGAAATGCTTTTATACATTGCAAATACCCTAAAAGAAGTGTTTTTTGGGCATCATATTTACCGAATGGGCGGCGATGAATTTTTGGTGTTTGTAAAAGATTCTGAGCAGGAAGTTGTAAAGAGAAATATAGCGACACTTATTGAACAATTAAAACCGATGGATTATCATGTTGCTATTGGTATGTCTTACAGAACTCAAAATTCAAATACTGAGGAAATGGTAAAGGAAGCCGAAATAAGAATGTATGAGGCAAAAGCTCAGTATTATCAAAACAAGGAACAACAAAGCGTCTCAAAAGCAGAAGATAAGGGATATGTTCAAGTTAAAACGGGTATTCGCGAAATTGATGCTATGATTTCTATGATGAAAGAGCATTATAACGGCATATATCGTGTTTCTCTTGAAACAGATAAAGCCCACCGGATTTTAATGCCCGCATATTTAGGCTACAACGAGGACGAAGAACATTTCTCAAAGCTTCTCGCAAAGTACATAGAGGAAACAGTTGACCCTGATTTTCACAGGGCGATTATGAGTTTTCTTAACTATGATGCACTAAAAAGGCAGCTTTTAGATGGCAATATTCCCAAAATCACTTACAAAAAGACAAATGGAGAAACTGTCATACTTAGCGTTTACAAGTTAAGTGATAGAGAAGATTTTGTCAGTGAAACGCTTTGGGTTTTTGCGAAGGATTAAGTTTTATTTGACAAATTCAGTTCATTGTGGTAAAATTAACAGCAAATAAATATTTAGCAAAATCGGCGAAAGCCGGTGACGCAAAGCAAAGAGGCTAAAGCTTTATGCCACGCCAGTCCAGCTGCAATGATAAGAGTCTTTTGAGGCTTTCTATTGTTGCAGCTTCTTTTTTTGTAAAAGGGGATTTATATGAATGTAGTAACACGAGAAGAAAAGAAATTTTTAATAAGCCTTGAAGAATTTCGCAGTAAATCACATTATCTCGATATGATTATGATACAAGATGAGCATAACGGAACAGACGGCTACATCATACGCTCACTCTATTTTGACACAATTTACGATGACGATTTTTTTGAAAAGCTTGAAGGCGTTGAAACAAGGCGGAAGATACGATTGAGGATTTATGACCCAAAACACGATTTTGCAATGCTCGAAATGAAACAAAAACAGGGTGCAAATCAAAAAAAACGCTCTCTCCGTATGACAAAAGCAGATGCCGAGGAGTTAATTCGCGGTAAATATGAAGTTCTGTTAAACTATGAAGAAGATTTTGCAAGAGAGTGCTACGGGCTTATGCACTACAAGTGCTATCGCCCCAAAACCATTGTTCAGTACAATCGAAAGGCATACATAGCAAAGGAAAATAAAATAAGAATTACCTTTGACAATAACATTGTTGCAACAGAAACCAATTTTGATTTGTTTTCTGAAAATCTTGTGATGTATCCTGTTTTGGACAAATTTAATGTTGTTCTGGAAGTGAAATTCAACGGATTTTTGCTTGATTATATCAGGCAGTTTATAAACAGCATCAACAAAAGCGAGCTGTCGGTGAGTAAATATGCTTTGGCGAGACAGCAAAGCTATGCAGAAATATAATTAAAGGAGATTTTATAATGAGAAGTCAGATATTTAATTTAATTAAGGACCAGTCAACACTGACATGGGAGCAGATTGTCGCAAATATTATTGTTTCGGGAATTTTGGGATTTTTAATTTTTATATCCTATATGATTTCCCACAGGGGAACGATTTACAGTAAAAAATTTAATGTGTCTTTAGTGGTGCTTACTGTGCTTACATCGATGGTTATGACGGTTATCGGCAACAATGTGGCGCTTTCTCTTGGTATGGTTGGTGCACTGTCTATCGTGCGTTTCAGAACAGCCATAAAAGACTCAAGAGATACCGTTTACATATTCTGGACAATTATTGTAGGTATTTGTTGCGGTGTAGGCGACTTTGTCGTTGCAGGTATCGGAAGCGGATTTGTATTTATTCTTCTTCTTATCTTTGGCGCAATTAAGAATAACAACCGTATGCTTATAATTATTCGGGGTGGCAGAACAAGGGAAACTCAAATTCAGGCAGTGATGTATAAATTCTTTGGGGCAAAAGCGGTTTTAAGAGTTAAAAACTCAACAGATACATCTATTGAATTTATTTACGAAATTACACAGAAACTGCTTTTGCAAGCGGAAAGAAAAAACAATATTGCAATCAATGACGAAATTTATAAAATTGGCAACATTGACTATGTAAATACAGTAATGCAAAACGACGAAATTTCCAACTGATTTATTAGGAGGTGTAAGGGTTGAAATATAAGTTAATAGGATTATCGGTAGTCACCCTTACGCTGATTGCTGTAATCTTTATAAGTCAGTCTATGCCGAAAGATAACGGCACAAGGTACATAGAACATATTATGGCAGAAGAAAAAGAGGCTTGCGAAAGGTGCGAAAATGATGCCCTTTGCACGCATCTGCCTATTGTGAATATCAATACAAACGGAATAGAAATTCCCGGAAAACCCGTATATGACGAAAATCTTGATGTTATAGATTACACTCTTGCAGAAGATGGTACAACAACCGTGAAAGCATCTATAGATGTTATTGACAACAAAAAGACAGACAATCATCTTGCTGACAATGCTCAAAATCTGGGCGATGTAATGATAAGAGTAAGAGGCCACTCTTCAAGAAGATTTGAAAAGGCAAATTATTTTATTCGTTTTGTAAATGATGACGGAACTAATAATCCACAGAGCTTTCTTGGTATGGATGATCATCACGAATGGGCGCTTCACGGGCCGTTTCTTGACAAAACACTTATCCGTAATTATATGTGGTATAATATAGCCGGTGAGATTATGGACTATAGCCCTAATGTAAGATTTTTTGAACTTGTATTAAATGGTGAATACCGGGGGCTTTATCTTGCAACTGAAATGATTACAGCCGGAAAAGAAGGTGCAAGATTATCGCTTTCAGTAAACAAAAAGGACAACACCTTCTCGGGCTATGCCCTCCGTCTTGACTGGGGAGATACCGATGAAGCAAACAAACTTTATCCTTTTACTAACTATACTACACGAGCAAAAACACAACACGAGCTTGTATACCCCGGAACAAAAAATATGACACCCGAGTTGAAAAAAGCTATAAAAGACGAGTTTTCGTTATTTGAAAAAACACTCTATTCCTATGACTATAACAATGAAAAATACGGATACAAAAATTATATTGATGCAGATTCATTTGTAGATTATTTTCTGATTAACGAATTAACCTGCAACTATGACGCAGGCTCGCTTTCGACATATATCTACAAAGACACTTCGGGTAAATACAAAATGTGTGTGTGGGACTTTAACTCTGCCTGCGATGCGTATCAGGAACAGGCAATGCCCACTAATGAGTTCAGACTGAATTCAGTTTTGTGGTTCCAGATGCTATTTATGGATAATGAGTTTACTGACAGAGTGGTTGAAAGATACTGGGAGCTTCGTAAAACGGTTTTCAGTGAAGAATATTTATTTGGATTTATTGACGATACCGTAGATTATTTAGGCTCTGCAATTGACAGAAATTACGATAGATGGGGGTACACCTTCGGTGCGGAATATGACTTGCTTCACCCAAACGAGAGAAACCCGAGAAATTACGAAGAAAGTATAAAGCAGCTTAAAAGCTTTCTGACAAAAAGACTTACCTTTATGGATGAAAATATAGAGTCCTTAAAGCAATACAGTGCAGAATCAAAAACTAAAAAATACAATGAAGTGTCAGATTAAGAGAAAAGGAGGTACAGGTTTTGAAAAAATTTATTATTATAATATCGCTTATTATACTTGTACTTCTTAGCTTTGATTGGCTTTACTTTTATGAAGGCGTATATTTTGATTTCGGAAAAGAAAAGCATGCAGAATATTTTACAAAGGTGGACGGCGAAGAGATTTATATAAAAAAAGGCAATTCCTTTGAACAATTTGAGATCAAAGGCGTAAACCTTAGCTCGGGGCTTCCTGGTGAGTGGGCAACATCTTTTGCTATTGACGAAAAGACCTACTTAAGATGGTTTTCCTATATTCAGGAAATGGGTGCAAATACCATTCGTGTTTATACTATTCAGAGTGACACTTTCTATAACGCCTTTTACAAATACAACAAAGATAACGAAACCCCGCTTTATATGCTCCATGGCGTATGGGTAAATGACTATATCTTAAATTCTCATAGAGATGCGTACAGTAAGGATTTTTATGACACCTTTTTAGAAAACAGCAAAATTATGGTAGATGTCATTCACGGCAAAAGAAAACTGAATCTTGGCAGAGTTGCCAGTGCAGGTCACGGAAGTTATAAAAACAATATTTCGGATTGGGTTATCGGTTATATTTTAGGTGTTGAGTGGGACGACTCAACCGTTGCCTATACTGATGATTTGTATCGAGGTAAGGAAGGTTATTCTTCTTATAGTGGCAAGTATATGTACACTTCTCAAGAGGCGACACCTTTTGAAACGATGCTTACCATGGTTGGGGACAAGGTTATCGAATATGAAACCGAGCGTTATGGCGAGCAAAGACTTGTTGCATTTTCCAACTGGCCCACGACAGATCCGTTTGAGTATCCTAAAATTATCAAGGATTTCTTTATGAAATGTGCCCGTGTGGATACGGAGCATATTAAGACAACTGATGCATTTATTCCCGGTCAGTTTGCATCGTACCATGTTTATCCTTACTATCCTTATTACTTAAGCTTTGCAGAGGACTGGTCTGTATTTGGTATTGAGTCGAAGGAAACTTTCCGTGATGAGCAGGGAAGGGTCAATGCCTACAGAGCATACCTTACAATGCTTAACAACCATCATACCATGCCTGTTGTAATATCGGAATTTGGTGTTTCTACCGGCAGAGGCATGGCGCAGGTCGATAAAGACACCGGACGAAATGAGGGTAACACATCCGAGCAGGCACAAGGTCAGGCGCTTATTGATTGCTGGGAAGATATTAAGATTACGGGATGCAACGGCGGATGTGTGTTTACCTGGCAGGACGAATGGTTTAAGCGTACATGGAACACAATGCACGCAGTAAATCTTACAAGAACTGCATATTGGTCCGACTACCAAACGAATGAGCAGTATTTTGGGCTTTTGTCATTTGACCCAGGAAAAGAAAAGAGCGTCTGCTATGTGGATGGCGATGTATCCGAATGGACACAAGACGATAAAATTCAAAGTGGAAGCACAGAACTTTCGGTGAAATATGACGAAAAGTTTATGTATTTTCTCGTAAAGAAAGACGGACTTGATTTTGAAAATGAGGTTTTATATATTCCTCTTGATATTACCCCGAAAACAGGCAGTAATTACTGCAAAAACTTTGGAGTAAAATTTGACAGAGATGCGGATTTTGTCATAGTACTTGACGGAAAAGATAACAGCCGCATTATGGTGCAGGAGCGTTATGATGCGCTTCGCTCAACCTATTCGAAAGATATCTATAAATTTGATACATATTTTAGAGAGAATGTTCCCGACAAAAATTCATCAACCTTTGTGAATGTTGAATTAATACTTCGTACAGCAATTGCGCTTAGTCCCGAAACTAAGGAAACGGTTGCAGAAAGCTACGAAACAGGAAAGTTTTTGTACGGTAATGCAAACCCCGAAAGCAGAGAGTTTAATTCTTTGGCAGATTTTTGTGCAAGCGGGGATTATATTGAAATCAAACTTCCCTGGCAGCTGATGAACTTTGCAGACCCTTCTAAAATGCTTGTTCATGATGATTATTATGACGAAAATTACGGTATTGAATATATCAGTATCGACAGAATGTATGCAGGTATCGGTACGGGAGATGACAGAATTTCACTGGATGAAATAAAGCTGAAAGGCTGGGGCAACAAGGTTACTTATCACGAAAGACTTAAAAGCTCATATTATATAATGCAGGATTTATGGAAGGAGGGTGATTAAAAATGAAAATAGAGATAATGATTTATGCTTATATTGCAATTTGCGTCAGTATGATTTTGTATAATATCATCTACATTTTCATTTTGAAGCACCGAGAACGCGCCCTTGTTTCTAATTCCAAAAAACTAAAGACAATATTAAATGAGCAAATTGACATACTGAAAAAAGGCGAAGAAATATCCGAAAAACATAAAAAGTTTCTCTGCCGTGAGCTTGATAAAACCTCAGGAATTACTGCTTTTGACAAAGCACTTGAAGAAGTGTTTGAAAAAGAACCGGAATTTACTGAAAAATATCTTGTTTATACTTTTTCTGTTTTTGAAACGCTCACTCATAGATACATAAGCAAGGACACCCTTAAAATTGCGTATTTTCCCTACATACTGTATAAGTACAACATCTTGAAGCATTATGAAAGCGAACGGCTTATTAATACTCTTTTAGACCTTTTGCGCTCAGTAAATGTGTATTGCAGAGAAAACACACTAAAAGCACTTTACGGTATGCAAAACCCCGATGTTGTCAGAAGAGCTCTTAAAGTTATCGATACAAATCTTTCATTTCATCATCCCAAGCTCATAAGCGATGGTCTTATGTTTTATAAGGGTGACAAGGAGGAACTTAAAAAAACACTTCTTACATTTTTTAAGGGCTATTCTATGCAGATGCGGGTTAATATCTTAAATTACTTTAGGTTCGCTGGTATAAGAAGTGATAGCGAAATGCTTGAGATATTAAAAAACGAGAAAGAAAACAGTGAAATCAGGTTTTCTGCTATTCGTTATTTTGAAAAATTTCCATCAAAGGATGCAGAACCCGTTATATGTAATTTAGCAGAAAATTTGGAAAATCGCACATGGGAATATCAGGCAATTGCAACCTCGGCGCTAAAATCCTATCCTGGAGATATGACATTTAGAATTTTAGTGAAAAACCTATCGAGTTCAAACTGGCATATAAGACAAAACAGTGCTATCTCCTGTGAAAAGCTTGGCTATACATATCAGGACTTAATAAATGTGTTTGACGGAAATGACCGATATGCAAGAGAGATTATGAGATACCGTCTTGACAGAAGAAATGCTCAGGAAGAGGCGGTGAGAACATAATGGAGATGGAATTAATTAAACAGATTTTTGATATTATTGGCGTACTGTTCATCATTTATTTAATCGGCTATTCTACATTTTTATTTTTGTCGGTGGTGATTGGTGCAACCACTCTTTATAAAAGAAAAATGCAGGACAGAATGATGAACAAGTTTACTGAGAATTACTTTGTGCCAATCACAATTGTTACGCCTGCTTACAATGAAGAAGTTACCGTTGTGCAGACTGTAAAGTCGCTTTTAACCCTTGACTACAAACTTTATGAAATTATTGTGGTAGACGACGGCTCAAAGGATAGTACATCACAGCAGTTAATCGATGCATACAATATGCATCCGGTAAGAAGACCGCTTCACAGGTCTATTGACTGCCAACCTGTAGAATTTATTTATGAATCACACGAGCAAAAAGTACCGCTTACACTTATCCGTAAGAAAAACGGCGGAAAAGCAGATGCACTTAATATGGGTATCAATGCCGCGCAGTATCCGTATTTTATATGTATGGATGCAGACTCTGTTTTGCAGTATGACTCACTTAAAAAATTAGTTGTGCCTGTTTTGGAAGAAGAAAATGTGGTTGCCGTTGGTGGAACAGTAAGACCGTCTAACGATGTGGAGCTTTCTGATGGTAAGGTTGTAAAATACAGACTTCCTAAAAATATTTTGGCTTGTATGCAGCTTTTAGAATACGACCGTTCATTTTTGGCATCAAGAATATTGTTTGACAGATTTAACGGCTCTTTGATTATTTCAGGAGCGTTTGGAATGTTCAAAAAGGAAACAGTTATTGCAGCAGGCGGGTATGACCATGGCACAATGGGAGAGGATATGGAGCTTGTGGTAAAACTCCATTCCTACTGCCTTACCAATAAAATTCCCTATTCCATCAAATATGCAACCGATGCGGTTTGCTGGACACAGGTTCCTGAAAAGTTAGGTGACCTTAAAAAACAAAGAAAACGCTGGCACTTAGGACTTTTCCAGACAATGTGGAAACATAAAAAAATGATGGCAAATCCCAAATATGGAGCAGTTGGGTTTATATCATATATGTATTTTCTTTTATACGAACTGCTTTCGCCATTTATTGAGGTTTTCGGCGTGTTTACAATGATTGCGGCATACTGCATTGACATTTTGAACCTTCCGTTCATGCTACTTTTCATGTTGATTTATGCATCCTACAACTCTATACTCACTTTAACAGCGTTTTTTTCAAGAATACAGACTATTGACCTTACAGTAAAACCAAAGGCTTGTCTTAAAGCAATTATGCTTTGCTTTTTCGAGGTTACAACACTTAGATTCATTATGGCATTTGTCCGCCTTACAGCATTTAAGGGATACAAAAAGAAAAAACTGGATTGGGGACGAATTGAGCGAAAGAAAATGAATATATAACAGAGACGAGGTGATACAGAAAATGAAAAAGTTCATATTGCTCTTACTGGCATTGTTTGCGTTTTTTGTGCAGCCTGTCTTTGCTGAGGTTATAACCACTCATGGCACAGAGGGTCATGCAGATTACCTTTATGTCGCAGGAAATCCGGATAATTACCCCATAGAATATTATGATGAAGATGCAAAAATGTATAAGGGTGTTATCCCTGATTTGTTAAGCGAAATTTCTAGACACTCAGGACATAATTTCGTTTATATCAACGGAAACAAAAACGAAAGAAATAAAATGGGCGAAAATCTTCAGGCGGATATTGTTTCATCATTAGACGGAAATACTTCCTACGGTAAGGATTATCTCGAACTGATTTCCTATGAAAAAAACGGAGAAACACGAAAGGCCGGTCTTGTTTTTACAACCATTGCAGACGATGACGAAATTTTCGCAATTAAAACTGCGGTAAATAAAATATCCGAGGCTGAAAAAAACGGCATATACATCTCCTATGCATCACAAACTTCAAAAACAAACTATAAACGGCTTATATTTACACTGTTATTGTTCTGTATCCTTCTGCTTTTCGTTGTATTTTTGTTTTTGCGAATCAGGAGAATACGAAAAGAAAACGAAGCTGACAAAATGACAGATGCAGAAACCGGAATGGGAAATCTGCGGTTTTTCAAATACCATTTCAGGTACACCATAGGAGATATTGCAAGAAATCTGTATCACATTGCATATATCATTCTGGATAGCAGTTATCTCCGCTCCTACCATGGCGACAGTTCTTTTGATGAAGTATTGAAATATACTGCATCTGTTCTGTCTGAAAACACAGGAGACAGAGAAATAGCGGCAAGAATTACCGAAAACGGCTTTGCACTTGCGTATCAGTCTACAAATGATGAGGACGCTAAAAAACGGCTCAAAGAAATTATGGATAAACTTAACAGCTTTGAGGGAGTGAAGGATAAAAGCAATAAGCTTGTTTTCCATGCAGCGACCTATCATCTTTCTTCATCAGACAGAAATTGCGAAATATTGTTATTTAATCTAAGAAAGAATTGTAACAGAATTTTTGGAACCGACAAACAGATTAAGTATTGTGATATTCATTCTATGAATATGATTCAGGAGGAAAAGAAAATCACAGAAAGCATCTTAAAGGGATTTGAAAATAACGAATTCAGGATGTATCTGCAGTTCATTGTTGATAACAAAACCAAGAAAATCGTATCAGCAGAAGCACTTTCAAGATGGGACAGCAGTGAAAAAGGCCTGATAGGCCCCGGAAAATATATCGAAAATATGGAGCATTCAGGGCTGATTTCAAGGCACGATTTCTATATGTTTGAGCTTGCCTGCCGTCAGCTTGAAAAATGGACAGGAACGGAATTTGAAAATATCGCTCTTTCCTGCAACTTTACAAGAATTACGCTTTCTGAAGAAAACTTTATAGAAAAGATCCTTGTGATTTCTAACGGTTATTCCTTTGATAAATCAAAAATAGCTATAGAAATTACCGAGGACGCTATCGAAAAAGATAGAGAAACTGCAACAAAAAATGTGGTTCGTGCAAAAGAGCTTGGTTTTAGAATTTACCTTGATGACTTGGGAAGCGGTTACACATCCCTTGCAAATCTTTGTGACTACCCAATTGATGTGGTTAAAATCGACCGTGATATTTTGCTCAAAACCGAGCTTGAAAATGGCAAAAAATTATTTGCCGGAATAATCGCCCTTGCACATAATATGGATATAAAGGTTATTTGCGAAGGTGTTGAAACTAAAGAGCAGAACGCACTTGTGTCAGAATCTGATTGTGATTATGTTCAGGGATGGTATTACTCAAAAGCACTTCCGCTGGAAGAATGTGAAGCATTTATATCATCAAAACTAATTTAACCTGCAATTAAATCTTTGTTTTTGTTGGTGTTTTTTAATTATAGCATAAAATTAAAATAATTGTATTTATAACAAAAAGGCAAGGGGCGCAACCTGTATCGGTTGTGCTCCTTGCCTTTTATATTCTTGGTTCTCCGTATTCTCTTTTCATCGCAGCCATAGAGACTACCCATTGTTTTCCGAATTTACATACGTCAACACCTTCTACGAGTTTACCATAGGTGATTGCTTTTCTTAATGTACTTTCATTAAGCGCCCAAAGAGTAGTTGCATCACTAAATGCCATGAGTCCGTCAAAGGGCGTCTTGGCAACAACTCCGTTTTCCCATAACTCATCACAGGATAAATCTAAATCATCATTCCATACAATTCCGTATCCGCCTACATCAACGGTTACATCGAAAAACAGATTCGAATCCTTCAATTCTTCGAAAGCAGGTATTTGCTTGAATAATGGCTTTAAATCATAAATTTTAGTACATCCTTCAGCAAACTGCACACTCAAACGATAATCGGGCAGGGGAGATACATTTTTGATTTTATGAAACATAAAATTCCCTCCTTAGAATCTTGATAATACGGTATCAAATCGCCTCCTTCTGATAACATTATATCACGGTATCGTGATGTTGCCAATGGGATTTTATGTAAAAAGGGATACAAACTATATTTTACCATCACAGAATGGACCCTGACACGCCGCTGTATGAAACTATGTGGGCGCTTGACAGTGCTGTAAAAAGCGGCAAGGCACTATATGCAGGTCTTTCCAACTATGATGGCGTTACGATGAAAAAGGCTGCCGCGATTTTAAACGAGCTGCATTGTCCTTTTGTTATAGCATTATCTTTTGTATTTAGGGAACACTGTAAGCCTGAGGTTTGTACAACCGTAAGGTATGAGTGTTATTTCTTCTTCCTCGCCAAGATTTTGTTCAATAAATGAAGTGTCGGGCAAATATGGTGTAAGGAGAAGGTCGTCATCAATAACTGTTGCGCCTAAGTTTACCTGAGTGTTGTCAACACCCTCGCCCTGAACGTTATCAAGATCATTCTTCTCCTGCTTTTCACGGACAAGCTCCCAATTATTGAGCTTTCTTGCCTTAAGCCTGAAGGAGAACGGAATTCCCTCCCAATATGGACTCTGAGTTACTGTTCCCTCCCAATATGGACTCTGAGTTACTGTTCCCTCACAGAATTCCGCCTTTTCCCATCCTGTAACGGCATACGCCCAGTCTGATTCGGGGGTAATGCAAAGTGCGGGGAAGCCCTTTGTCTGCCGTGGTTCTGTTTCGTCAATCTCAATCTTTTCTTTTATCTTAAGGCTGAGAAGGTGAGGACCGTATGTATAATACACACCTCCGTCAGCTGAGTTGTGAGATAGAAATGCCTTTGTAAAGGTTATTTTAACATTATCACCATCAGCTATTTTTACAGATGCATATCCGTTTTCGGCAAGTGCAGAAGCTCTTTCACCGTTTATCGTTATAACAGTATGCTTTGACCATGCAGGAATTCTGAGCTTAAGCTCATTTTTTGAAGCGTCTGTCAGTTTAATTTTCAAATCTACGCTGTCACTAAACGGATATCCGCCTGTTTGAGTGATTGTTATATAATCGCCCGTGAAAACACTGTCGCCATACAAGCTTACGGCAACTCCTGCTTTAGTTGCGTGGTACATTCTTGCAGCATAGTTTGGCATTGCTCTGCCGATATTTCCAACACAACATTCGGGATAGTGGTGAGGCTGATATGCCATTCTTGGCGTGTTTTTCCACTGCTCAATATGTGTGGAGTTTTTAGTTGCAATAACCTGATTTACGCAGGAGAGGTACTGTATTGTTCTAAAATACGGGCCTACAGCACCGGGGAGAGCGTTAAATATTGCCCATTCAATTTTATCGGCGTATTCACCGTTTCCGGTGGCTTCAAGAAGATAGCCAAGTGACCAGGTATGGTCAGATATATCACAGGATTCGTGGGTACGGAAGGTTTCGTTTCCGCAGGTGCCCTCACTGCAGCTGTGAATGCCATCTGGAAGCATATGGTAGATATCATTCTTTTTATAGCCATTTATTGCAGATTCAAGAAGATATTCGTCGCCTGTATATGAGTATAAAATTGCGGGCAGCTTTCCGTCTTCGTTAAATGAAACACCGTGAGCTGTTGCAATTTTATCAGACATCATTTCATCTGCACAAGCAATGTCATATTTTTCATTAAACGCTTTATAACATTCTTTTGCTTTTTCAAAGAAAAACTCGTCTTTATAATAATCATAAAGCTTAAGCATTATTTCAATGTTTACAATATCACGGTTAAATGCATAATCATAGGTATCAGCCTTGTAATGTTCAGCCATTTTTTGAAGATACTTTTCGTCGCCTGTGTTGCTCCACAGTGCGTACAGGGCACGGAAATAAACGGCATGAGGCCATCTGTTTCTTCCGTTATGTGGCTTTAAATCAAGAGGGCCGATAAACGGATCACCATCGTCTGCAAAAGAGGCTTCTACCTGTTCCATAACAATACTTAAAAGCTTTTCATCATCTGTAAGTGCGGCAGTTCTTACAACCGAGTCAATCCAGTATGCGGTTTGCTCATAAGGCCACCACTGTTCATATCCACCGCCCGCAAGTGTACGATATTGCCAGCAGGCTTTATCATACGGATATCCTATTTTGTGAAGATTACCGGGAATACCCTCGCTCTGCTTTTTTAAAAAATCTAAAATCCAGCCGGAAGGTCGGATTTGGTTTAATCTTACTTCGTTTAGCTTATTGTATTTTTTCATATTTTATCATCCTTTCGGCTTTATTTTAGCAAATATAGATTGACAAATCAAGAAAAAACATATAAAATAATAGACATATATTTACCTTTGATGGAGGCAATATGTTTTATATTTATGAGAATGATTTAACCCCGATGTTTATAAACTTTTCAGGTGGGCTGCATAAAAATGTTATAAGCACTTCTCACCTTAATTATTATAGTGAACTTGTGGTGTGCGTAAAAGGAAAGCTTGAGATGTTTGTAGGCTATAAAAAAAGAATATTGAATGAGGGCGAAGGGACATTTGTACAGTCGCTTGAGGTGCATGAATATATACAGGGAGATAATGAAGTGTTGGTATTTTGCTTTTCTCCCGTTTTGTTTTCTGATATGATTAAAAATCTGCCGCTGAAAGAAAACGCAGTTGGGAAACTGTCAGCACAAGGGCTTTCATATATAACACATCTTGCAAAGTGCCCGTTAAAATATCCTCGGGATGAGCAGAAGATACGCCTTTTGCTGAACTGTTTACTTTTTGAAATTCCATGTATTTCAACCAGACCCGAAAGGGAGGGGAGTCTTGCAATATGCAGAGCGGTTGCATATATGGAGGAAAACTATGCAGAAAAAATAACGCTGGCATTGCTCGCACATGAGCTTGGGGTAAACAGAACTTATGTGAGCCGTATGTTTTCAAAATACTTAAACGGGACAACATTTATTCATATTCTCAATGAGATACGACTTTATTATGCGATAAAGCAGCTTGGTGAAAAAAGCATATCACAGACGGCTCTTGAGGTTGGATTTGGCAGTGTAAGGCAGTTTAACAGAGTATTTAAAGAAACGATTGGAATGACGCCGAGTGAGTATCTTGGGAACGAGTGGAAGGGCAAAAGAAAAATCACT
>JAFQQD010000045.1 GCA_017411435.1 Clostridia bacterium | reverse complement strand
CCCATCTGTGTTCACACTCCTTCTTTCATCGTTCCATATCGGGGGTTGACCGTCTGCGCGATGGCGCTGCCGTATCCTGTTCCGGCTCATCATCGCCGTCCAGAATTACGCTGTCCTTCTGATCGAGATTGAGCAGCGCATTGAGTTCGGCAAGCCGCTTGTTCTTTGCCGCCAGTTCTTCCTCTTGGGGGAAGGGTTTGCCCAGCTCCGCTTTTGCCATTTCCATCTGCCTCTGTTCCTCCGCCAGCTTCTGCTTCACATTCTCACAGCTGTCGGAAAGACCGGAGAGCAGATTGTCTATGCGGGTGATGTTGCCGTGAATATCGCTGCCCAGGGTAACGCTGTGGGACAGTGTACCTTTCATCGTCAGCTGATACACGCCGGTAAAGGGTGAAAAAGAAAGCTCCATATCGAAGCCACGATAGGAGCCAATCGGCATAGCGTTCTTATCCTGTATCTGATGACACGCGCCGATAATGGCTTTACCGGCGTCGGCTTTCTCTGTGTAGGTCGTACCCAGCACCGTCATCGGTGGGAAAACCTCTTTGTCCTCCGGCGTGTTGGCAGAGAGCCGAGCTATATCCGCTTCATAACCGGCGATGCGCTCTTTGTGCTGCTGGATCGACCGAGGATAGTGCTTCAGCAGTCTGTCCTCCAGGTCGTATTGCTGGCTCATGTGACTGCTTTTGAGCAGGTTGAGCTTACCGACCTCCATTTCAAGATTGCTCTTTTCAATGATGTGGGGGTTGCCGGTGGCAAGCGCCTTGATCTCCGCGTAGGACAGCGCCGTTTCGTCCACATCGTCGGCGGCGCGCACCGGCGCTTTGCTGGTCATAATCTGCGCAATAAACTTCTGCTTGTTCTCCACAAGCTGGTAAAGATAGCTGTCAAAAGTACCCTCGGTGACATAACGGTAAATCTCCACCTCGGCATTTTGGTTGCCCTGCCGCACAATACGACCGCTGCGCTGCTGCAAATCCGCAGGCCGCCACGGGCAATCCAAATCATGCAAGGCAATCAAGCGATCCTGAACATTGGTGCCTGCGCCCATTTTCTGCGTACTGCCCATCAGCACACGCACATCACCGCGCCGCACTTTGGCGAACAGCTCCATTTTCTGTGCTTTGGTGTTGGCGCTGTGTATGTAGGCGATTTCCTCCGGTGGGATGCCTTTGGCAATCAGCTTGTCCCGAATATCGTCGTAGACATTGAAACTGCCGTCGCCCTTTGGGGTGGAGAGGTCACAGAACACAAGCTGCGTAGATCGCTGCTGCGCCGTCTGCTCCCAGATGCGGAACACATTTGCCGCACAGACCGAGGCTTTGCTGCTCTCGTCGTCGGGCAGCATGGGGTTGATAAGCCGCTGATCCAGCGCCAGTTTTCTGCCGTCGTTGGTGATTTTCAGCATATTATCCACGGTGGGATCGACATCGCCCTTGCGTATCGCTTCGGCGCGCTCGGCAAGGCCGGCGACCATTTCCTTTTGCAGTTCCGTGGGTTTGATGACCTCGGTGTGGTAGTTTGCTTTCGGTACGGGGAGATTGAGCATATCCGCCGTTTGAATATCCGCCACACAGCGGAACATACTCATAAGTTCCGGCAGGTTATAAAACTTGGAAAAGCGCGTCTTGGCGCGGTATCCGGTGCCTTCCGGCGCAAGCTCGATGGCGGTGGTGGTTTCCCCGAAGGTAGACGCCCAGGCGTCAAAGTGCTGCAATTCCGCTTCCGCCAGCGCGTCATACTGCAAATACCGCTGCATGGTGTAGAGTTCCACCATCGAATTGGAGATTGGTGTACCGGTGGCAAGAATTGTGCCGTGGTTGTCCGTCAGCTCGTCCAGATACCGGCATTTCATAAACAGGTCGCTGGATTTTTGTGCCTCCGTCTGGGCGATACCGCTGACATTGCGCATCTTTGTGACCAAAAACAGGTTTTTGAAGTAGTGCGCTTCATCCACAAAAATGCGGTCAACGCCCATTTCCTCAAAGGTAACAAGGCTGTCCTTGCGGCTTTGGTCGTTGAGCTTTTTCAGCTTGGCCTCCAACGATTTACGGGATTTCTCCATCTGCTTGATGGTGTAGTTTTCGCTCCTGGCGGCTTTCGCTTCGCGGATACCCTCAACGATCTCATCAATCTGCCGCTGCAAGGTCGCACGCTGGCGCTCGGCGCTGACGGGTATCTTCTCAAACTGGCTATGCCCGATAATCACCGCGTCATAATCGCCGGTGGCGATACGACCGCAGAATTTCTTGCGGTTTTTCGTTTCAAAGTCGCGCTCGGTGGCCACAAGGATATTTGCCGCAGGGTACAGTTGCAGCCATTCGGAGGCAAACTGTCCCGTAATGTGGTTGGGTACGACGATCATGCTCTTGCTGCACAGTCCCAGCCGCTTGCTCTCCATTGCCGCCGCTACCATTTCAAAGGTCTTGCCTGCGCCTACTTCGTGGGCAAGCAGGGTATTTCCGCCGTAGATGATATGGGCGATGGCGTCGATTTGGTGCTTTCGCAGCGTGATTTCGGGATTGATACCGGAAAAGCGGATATGGCTCCCGTCATACTCACGGGGGCGCAGGGAGTTGAAACGCTCGTTGTAAAGGGTGGTGAGCCGTTCACGCCTGCCGGCGTCTTTCCATATCCAGTCCTTAAACGCCTGCTTGATCAGCTCCTGCTTGGCCTGGGCGATTGCAGTTTCCTTTTTGTTCAGTACGCGCCTTTCGTTGCCGCTGTCATCGTAGACCTTATCGAAGATACGGACATCCCTCTGATTTAAGGTGTCCTCAATGATCTTATAGGCATTGGCGCGGTGTGTACCGTAGGTTGTTTCGCTCTTGGGGTTGCCTCTGTCGTAGCTTTTGCTGGTAACATTCCATTCGCCGGTGTGTCTGGAATAATGCACCTTGATTTTTTCCCGCGCATACCAACCTGTCCCCAGCAGCTCATACATAAAATGCTGCGCCACATCGGGAGGAAGCCAGGTAGAGCCGAGCCGGACGCTGATTTCGCTGGCTTTCAAATCTACCGGCTGTACCCGTTCCAGCGCCGCCACATTCGCCCGTATCGCGTCGATGTTCTTTGCGTCCTCCGGCATGATCTCCAGCGCCTGCCGGTACTTCTTCAGCTTTTCTCGCACATTGCCGGAAAGAAAGTCGTCTGCGGTACGCCATGTATAGGAGCCGTCTGACTGCCAGTTAAAATCCAAAAAGACCACGCCTTGCAGCTCTGCGGCAAGGGTGGCTTCATCCTTTCCGGTCAGACTCGACATAAAGCCTATATCCACACAGGCGCGCTCGGCAAGGGATACCGCCAGCGCCTCGCTTGCGGTGTCTACGCGGTCAACCTTGACATTGGCCTTAATGGTGCGCTTTACGAACATATCCGCCTTGCGCTTCAGATTGCCGTGGTCATCCAGGATTTCCAGAGAACAGAGCAGCGGATAGCTGCTGTCCTGGGAGAAGGCAAGATTGTTGCCCCGGCTGTTCAGCAGGCCGTATTTGGCAGCAAAATCGTCATACAGGCGGTTTAGGGTTTTCTGTTCGCTTTCGATGTAGCTGTCGGGGTATTCCTCGGTCTGATACTCGATCAGACGGCGCACGCTGTCGCGGATGGCGACCATGCCACGGATGCGGCTTTCCGCTGTGGCCGATACGCTCACAGGGAGCATACGGCTGTTCTCGCGGAAGTAGATTTCACCGTCCACGAGGGTGTAGCTGAAGTTTCGTACCGTGGGATCTGCCGGAATGGATTTATCTTCTTCCTCGTCCAAAAGCTCGTCCATCTCGTACTCGCTGATTTCGCCCCTAATGTTCTGAATAGCGGCGTCAAGCTGTTCGGCAAGGTCAGCGCCTTCGATGGGTTTACAGGTGGTTTCCTTTCCGTTGCCGTACATCATATCGTCAAACGCCATTTCGCCCAGCACCATTTCAGGGTGATTGAGATAGTATTGGTTGATGGGGATGCCGGTTTCCGTCTGCCCCAGGTGTACCCAGTCCGGCTCGGTGTCGATGATGCGGTCGCGCTTTTGCAGGAAAATAATATCCGTGGTGACTTCCGTGCCGGCGTTTGCCTTGAACGCATTGTTCGGCAGGCGGATCGCACCCAGCAGCTCCGCGCGTTGGGCAATATACTTTCTCACGCTCGGATTTTGCTTGTCCAGCGTTCCCTTACTGGAGATAAAGGCAATCACGCCGCCCGGTCGCACCTTGTCTATGGTTTTGGCAAAGAAATAGTCGTGGATAAGGAAGTTGTGCTTATCGTATTTCTTGTCCGGCAGCTTATAGCTGCCAAACGGTACATTGCCGACCGCCACATCAAAGAAGCTGTCGGGGAGATTGGTTTCCTCAAAGCCGCAGACGGAAATGTTGTTTTTCTGATAAAGCTGCTTGGCGATCCTGCCGGTGATGCTGTCCAGTTCCACGCCGAACAGCTTGCTCTCCTGCATACTGTCGGGGAGCATACCGAAAAAATTGCCGATGCCGCAGGCAGGCTCCAACACATTGCCCTTGCGGAAACCGAGGTTTTCCAGCGCCTGATACATGGCGCGGATGACTACGGGGGAAGTATAGTGAGCGTTCAGGGTGGTGGCTCTTG
>JAFQQD010000044.1 GCA_017411435.1 Clostridia bacterium | reverse complement strand
GATATAACCTATCAGACCTTTGGTTTGCTCCGTTTTTGAATTATGAAAGAAATTCTCCGGCCTGGTATGATAAAAATTAAACTTGTACATTTTCGTGTTCCACTCCTTCCGCCAATTTCTTATATACTGCATCATCTCTTAACTCACGATGTAACATGTCAAGCACGATACTGACAATTGCATCGGCCTTATACTTGACATCATTATTCTCATACGGCTCTTTTCTAACTGCATCTCCAAGTAAATCCGCATATTCAATAAGAGCAATTCCATACACATCGTGTAAAACGCCCAAATCATTGATGCTGATGAGCTTAATCTCATCTTTAATTCTGTTTGCAGTTTCTATATTATCCCGAATTATATTCCCCTTATCTTCAAATTCAGGCATATAGAACGGACTTTTTCTAAGCTTTTCTAATGGCTCATCGTATGAGTCTGCCATACAGATTATATGTTCAGCCAAAAGCCCGATTCCTCTGCAAAATTCTTTTCCCTCATTGCTTATCATAACTCTTTAACCTCCATAAACTTGTAATAAAAAAAACGATACATTCCTTATTAGAACATATCGCCTACATATTCATTCCCATTCCTGCATCCTGTTCTTCCTGACTAATCATAAGTTCATCATATCTTTCTCTCATATATTCAGCCGGAGACATTTCCAATGCTCTTCCTGCTGCACCATACGATGGAAGTCCGTTTTCATTCTTGAACTCTGTTTGTTTCGGAATTCTTCGATTTTTGAGCATAAAGTCATCTATAGCATCCATAACCTCATTTCTATCCAACGTTTTAATTCCGTCTGTATGCTTTATATCGAGTTCCTTATCCTGCTCTGCCTTTTGCTGCATTCTCAGCCCAATATCCTTGCTGATAAGCTCTGAAACATACTTTTGCTTGGTGATGTTTTCTTGTTCTACCAACTCATCAAGTTTATCAAACAATTTTCCATCAATTTTTACTGCTAAAATTCTTCCTTCTGACATTTACTTTTTCTCCTTTCACATACCGGACATGCCTTGCATGCCCTCTTCTTGTTCCTGCTCATCTACCAATATCTTTTTCAAATCATATTCTTCTTTAATTCCAACAAAGCCTGATGCACCGAGGAATTTTCCTTCAAAGTTTTTAGCCAAATACTCACCATACTCTTCATAATTAAAGAAGTCCTGCAGGTCGGTATTGATATAATACTCATCGTGGGCATCTATCCATTCACGAGCAAGTTCCTCTGCATTGTCAACCTCATCGTAGACAATAAAGCAATTTATGTTCTGTGCAAGTCTTATCAGATTTTCGCTGTCAGATACATCAGCATATTCGATAATTGCCTTAAAATCGTACAATCTCCAGCGGTCCAATTTTTTTAGCTCCGCAACGAAGTTGTTTAGTGCATGTACTCCCTCGTTTTCAAGCACATCTTTAAGAATTGTTTCATAGCCTTCTTCTATGTTGCATCCATCTACATACACCTTGCAATCTTCAACAGACTCTGCCTCAATTCTGTTTACAGCTCTGTCAATGGCAAACGGACAATCCGGCAAATAAACATAAGCACTTTTGTCATCGTTTATCAATTCCACAGTAATGAGCTTGCTGCCATCATACTCAAACGATGGTAATGATTTGCCGACATACGGTTTTTCATATTCCAAATCATCATTTACAAATATAATTCCGTACTGTGTCATCTTTCCTGTTCCTGATTCCATAAGCTCCTGACCGATTTTATAAAAGTCGTATCCTTCGCTGTTATCAGTTGACAATGCCTGTTCTCTTGTAAGCATATGTGTCCTGCCGATTCCCTCGACATTGCTCATATCTTCAATTAAAGTGTAGTAATGCATATTGTATGTAAGGTTTACAAGCTCTCTTGGTGTGTCAATGTTATATGTCCTTACTATCGCATTAAACTTCTTTAATTCTTTGTTGTCGAAGCTATCCATCTTCTGTGCAATGAAGTTCAAAACATCTGGATCAATGAACTGTCCTTCAAGTCCTTTTAACTCTTCATAATCGATTTCTTTTATGAAAATCGGATTTCGTTTCTTTTCTTCATCCGGCATATGCAGTTCTGCAAGCTTTGCGTATAGTGTACTGTTGGTACACGGGAAATCAATGCCTATACTTGTATCAAGATATTCTGTTTTAATTTGAAACATCTGCCTCATTCACTTACTCTCCTTTCAGTTTACATTGTTTGTTCAAAAGTTTCTTCTGCATCCAATTCTTCTTCATCTGCCTCCTGTGAAACAATTTCTTTAAATAACTCATCAAAATCTTGAAGACTGTTTTCTATTTTTTCTTGAACATTTTCAACTCTTGTCAATTGAGGTTCTTTCAAGTCATAAAGGTATTTCACATCTGCAATACAACGATATATCTCAACATATTCTTTAGGTTCGAAAAGCAAACCTTTTTGGACCAATCCCGAACGAGTTGCAAAATCTTCTTTCGCCTTCCGGTAGTCAGGATTGTAATGTCCGTGATATAATGCGTTTTTTCTATAATCCCATGTTGCAAATTCAAAGCTGCCATCTTCATGCTCTACACCTGCAAATACAACCTCATTAAATTCAGCGAGTTTTCTATACGGCATATTAAAGTCAATGGCCTTTAATTCTGTACTATTTTCCATTGCTTTGAGGTACTCATCTACATCACAAACAATTGGCTGTATTTTATTATGAAGTTTATCAACCATTCCTCTGTTCTGATTGTTTGCCGAATAAAACATTCCACCCTTTCTGTCAATCTTGAAAATCTCATTTTCTCCTTCGTAGATTTCAATGCAGGTATCTCTTAGTTTTGCATTTGTAATACCTGCTTCAATTAATTTACGATGTACCTGTTGCAAGAATTTTTCTGTGTACATTTCATCCTCTCCTTTCGTTTTTAGGCATAAAAAAAGAGGCAACTTCTGATTAAAGAAATTGCCTCAAAATTCAATATTAATTTGTATAAGTGTTGGTTCAACTCTATTCAGTGAGTTCTTGCTATAAGCCATATTTTACTCCATAGTCATAGTTCAAATCCCCCTGAATAGAAGTAAATATCTTCAAGTTTTGATTACGAAAGAGGGTTTGCGAAAATCTCGCAAACCCTCTCTGTTGCTGACCAAATCGACAATATATCTCTTTGGTTCTGCTTTTTTGGTGACCCCACGGGGAATCGAACCCCGGTCTTCGCCGTGAGAGGGCGACGTCCTAGGCCGCTAGACTATGGGGCCATTTTTGACTACTCGTCAATTATAATATGAAAATACCCCTTTGTCAACATTTTTTTGACAAAGGGGTAAAATATTTTTGAGCCGCTATTAATCCAGGTCAATCGGGAGTTTTCCTGTTGGAATGAACCTTCCCTTGAGTGCATCGAGTGTTTGCTGAACACTGTCTTTGCCGGGGAATGCGTAAAGCACTCTCTTGATTGCGCTGACACGCTTTACATCGTGAACAACGCCCATATGTACAACGGTTGAAATCTTGTCGGTGTAGCAGCTGATTACATACTGAATACGAATTGACATACTGCTGCTTGCAAGATAACTTGTTGAGTTTGTGAATGTGTAGAAAATAGCCTCATCAGCATCATTAAGTGCATGAACAAGCTTCTCTGTTTCAGAGTTGTGAGGATACTCGTTTATAAGCATAACCTCTGCATCGGGATATTCATTAAGGATAAGTTCCTTTTTCTTGAGTGCTGCCTGACGGGTAAATCCCGTCTCACTTTCAAGTTCTTTTGATTCCTCAACGATGCCTGGATAAAGGTTTTCGTGCATAATTACGAAAAGTTTCTTGGTATTTTCGGGGAGTTTTGCGTCTACTCCCTCATGACAAAATGCAGTAATACCCATCTGGGAAATTTCTGTTGTGAGCTTTTTCTGTTCTTCTGTAAGTTCGGTTGCAGAAGCCTGTTTCATAGTTTTCTTCTGCGCTGCAAGAACTCTGCGAACTGCTTCGTCAAGGCGTTCATCTGTGATTTTACCTTTCTTGTAAGCCTTCATCATATATTCATATACTTCCTTGAATCCTACACGATAGTTAGGAAGAACAAGGTCACAACCTGCAGCAATGGGGCGCCATGTTGTCTCTTCAATTCCGTACTTGCTTGCAACACCCATCATTGCCATAGAGTCTGAGAAAAGCACTCCGTCAAAACCGATTTTACGGAGAAGAGAAATAACCTTGGGTGACATCGAAGAAGGATAATCAGGGTCAATATTTGCCATAACTGTATGACCTACCATAACGCCTGAAAGATCTGCTTCCTCAATTGCTTTCTTGTAAGGAACAAATGCGTCTTTCATAAGTTCTTCTTCTGTCACTGTTGAGGGTTTCTTTCTTTCGATATGACCATCCATATGTCTGTCAGGGTTTGCTTTCTGAATTCTGTCTCCGGGGAAATGCTTCGCACCGCAAATCATACCCTCGTCCTGATAACCTTTTATCATCGCAGTACCATACTTGGTACAAATGTCGCGGTCGTCAGAAAATCTGCGCAAGTTTACACCGATATCAACTATCGGGCCCCATACAACATTGTAGCCCACTCTCTTGGACTCAATTGCAGCAAGGCGGGCAAACTCGTAAGCGTATTTTTCATCGCCTGTTGCAGCGAGCACCATCTGCGAGCCGATTTTGTACTGACTTCCGGGGAAGCCTCTTTCCATATCTGCACAGATAAGGATTGGATAGTCTGCAACTTCTTTTACTTCGTCAATAGCCTTCTGATAGTCGCCCCAAACCCAAATCTGAACTGCACCTACTGCGTGCTTTTTAATCATATCAAAAACGAATGCTTTATCCTCGTCATCACGGAATCCGCGCACAACGAAGAGCATACCGATTTTTTGTTCTATGGTTAAGTCTTCAATTCTTAGTTCTTTTAATTCCTTCATCGAAAACAGCTCCTTTTTTCTACTGTCCAATATTTTACTATATTTTAGCTACTTTTTCAACCCCAAAAGTCGCTCTTATCTATCTTTTTCAGCAAACCTTGGTTTACATTATACATGTAAACTTCACTAAAAAGTTTCTCAAAGCGAAGGCGCGGATAAATCTTTCGCGCTGGCATTCCGACAAATTCGGGGAGATATTTTTCAAGGTTCTTTTCTTTCTTCAGAAACTCAAAGCACTGTTCCTTGAATTCTTTTTCATTTTTATAGGAAAGCTTGGCTTTCTTGTTGGTAAGGCGGTCTGCCCTGACATAGTCACAAATCCCCTCAAATTCAAAAATTGCAGGGATAACTTCATAGTAAAATTCAAGCGGCAGACTTCTTTCAAAAAGTCGGTTTTTTTCAAAGTAGTTATATATAGTTTCAAAAATTCCAAACGGAGAATCTGTTTTTTCGAAAAGGAAATCCATTGTACGGCTGAAATCTCCGCTGTTATAATACCTTTCAAACAACTCCTCTATAGCTTTGAGCTTTATAAGTTCGTCAAAGGATATAAAATTGTTTTCCATCACCTCATATGGCGCTTTTTCCTTGTATATATACCCGTACTTTTCTGCCTCATTTCTTAATTTCGAACCTTTGAGGAGCTTCAAAAAACCAAGCTGAAGAACATGAGGTCTTATGGAAACAACATCGTTAAACGATTTTCCAAAAGATTCGTAACCTTCATACGGAAGTCCTGCTATAAGGTCAAGATGGATATGGATATTGTCTGTCTGAAGTAGTTTTTTTACATTTTCTCTTATTTTTTCAAACTCTATATTGCGACCAATCGCATTTATAGTTTCGGGATTTGTAGATTGCACCCCTATTTCAAACTGAATTATTCCGCGAGGTGCAGTTTTTAGGAGCGCTATCGCATCATCATCAATAAGGCTTCCTGCAAGTTCAAAATGGAAGCAGGTTTCTTTACTGTTTTCTATGATAAACTTCCATATTTCAAGCGCCCTCTTTTTGTCTGCATTAAAGGTGCGGTCGACAAACTTTACGAGAGGCACATTATTTTCAATAAAAAACAAAAGTTCCCTTTTAACGCGGTCAACATCAAGAAATGAAACCTTCCTGTTGTCGCCTGAAAGACAGTAACTGCAATTAAAAGGGCATCCGCGAGATGATTCGTAGTAGATAATTTTCCCTTTGTATTCCCTTATGCTCTCATCGTAAGGGAAAGGATATTCATTAATATCTCCACCTGAAAGCCTTTCCGTTATTAAAATTTTTCCGTCTTTCCTGTATGTGAGAGAAGACACATCGGAGAGTGCGATTTCCCCAGAAAGCGCATCAAGGAGAAGGGGGAAAGACTTCTCCCCTTCTCCTGAAATTACAAAATCTATATATGAGTGTTCCTCAAGAATTTTACAACTATCGTGCGAAACCTCGTGACCGCCGAGAATAATTTTAAGCTCGGGATTCACCGCTTTAAGCGATTGCGCAATATAGAGAGTTTTCTCAATGTTCCAGATATAACACGAAAATGCAATTACATCTGCCTTCTCCGTATGAAGGGCTGCAATGATACTGTCAATATTATCATTTACAGTAAATTCGCGTATTACAGGTGTAAATTTACTGCAAACACCCACGATTGTGCGCAAGGCAAGATTTGTATGTATATACTTTGCATTAAGTGTAGTAAGGATAATTTTCATTGAAATTCCCTCGTATTATTTATAAATATAAAATCCGTTTCCTTTAATCCGCTGTGACTCTGCAAAAACTGTAAACGAAGTCGGGTCTATTGAAAGAATTTTCTTTTGAAACGCCTCTGTCTCGCTTTCCTTAAGAGCGCAGAAAAGCATTTTTTTATCAGTATCCGAGTATACCCCGTGAACATCAATAAGCGTAACTCCGCGCGGAGATGTTGAGATAAGGTATTTTGAGATTTCTTCGCCTTTATCAGTTATTACAAAAGCGATTTTCGAAACATTAAGCTTATTTATAACAAGGTCGATTGAGTAGCTTGAAATAAGAAGAGTAAGCACACCAAAGAGCACAAGCTCAACATTTTGGAAAATTATTAATGAAACCAATATGATTATTCCGTCAATGAAGAGAAGCATCTTACCAATCGGAACTGTCGAAAATTTAGTCTGGATAATTCGTCCTACTATATCAGTGCCTCCCGTTGAAGCACCTGCAGCAAAAGCGGTTCCGATTCCAATTCCGTAAAGTGCACCGCCAAAAAGAACGGCAAGGATAAGATTTTCCGTGTAGATTGGGAAAAGGTTGAAAATTTCGGTAAATACTGAAAGAAGAGAAATCCCCAGAAGCGTCTTGAATACAAATTCTCTGCCCAGGACCTTGAGCCCTGCTACAAGGAAAAACATATTTATTATAAAGAAGCTTAAACCGGGTTGAATACCGATTGTGTGATAAATTATTGTGGATATACCGGAAGCTCCGCCTCCTACAATCTTATTTGGTGTAAGGAACGAGCCGATTGCAAAGCCCGTCAGCATTGTTCCGAGTAATGTAAGCAATATGCTTTTTTTCCTGTTCATGTTTTTTACCTCTCAATCATTCAAAAAAGTCATTATCCCTGAATTGGAGCGCGTACAAATCCTTGTACATACCGCCTTTTTCGATGAGCTCATCATGTGTGCCGCGCTCTATGATTTTACCGTCAGTTACAACTACTATTTCGTCTGCATTTCGAATCGTGGAAAGTCTGTGTGCAACAACAAGTGTTGTTCTGCCCTTACAAAGCTCATCAAGTGCTTTCTGAATAAGAACCTCAGTAGTATTATCAAGCGCACTTGTTGCCTCATCAAGTATAAGTATAGCAGGGTCTTTGAGGAAAACTCTTGCGATACTTATTCTTTGTTTCTGTCCGCCTGAAAGCTTTACTCCGCGCTCTCCGATTTCGGTGTCATATCCATTTTGAAGAGTCATTATATAATCGTGAATATTGGCTTTTTTAGCCGCCTGGACAATTTCTTCATCGGTCGCATCAGGTCTTCCGTAGAGAATATTATCTTTAATAGTTCCTGCAAAAAGGAAAACATCCTGCTGAACGATACCGATATTTCTGCGCACGCTCTCGAGAGTTAACTCCTTGATATTTTTTCCGTCAATCAGGATTTCTCCACCTTTTTCTGAGAGAGAGTAGAAATTTGGAAGCAAGTGACAGATTGTAGTCTTTCCGCCACCTGACGGACCTACAAGTGCAAGTTTCTGCCCCTTTTCTATCTTCATACTTACATTATGAAGAACTTCCTTTGTGACATCATAGGAATATGTTACATTCCTAAACTCAATTACGCCCTCAACATCAGTAAGTTCCTTTGCGTTTTCGTTTTCCTTTTCAGGCTCCTCCTCCATGACTTCAACAAAGCGTCTGAAACCGCTGACACCGTTCTGAAATTGCTCCATAAAGCCTATAAGAGTTGTTACGGGGTTTATAAAGAGATTTACCGAAACGATAAATGTGGAATAATCCCCAAAGGAGATTCTGCCACTGTAGAGGAAAAGTCCGCCTGCAATGAGGATAATTACATTGAAAACATCAGTTATAAATGTAGTGGATGAATGGAATTTTGCCATTGCGTTATATGCGTTTTTAGACGCATCTACAAAAGCAACATCCCCTTTTTCAAATTTTTCTATTTCTGTTTGCGCGTTTGTATAAGCCTTTGTAACACGAATACCAGTTATACTGCTTTCAACAGATGCATTTATTATAGCATTACTTTTTCTGCGGTCGTCAAAGGCTTTTTTCATTGCTCTGCGAAAATGGAATGTCACAACACACAAAATTGGGATACACGCAAATATAATGAGTGTGAGCATAATATCAATTGTCGCAAGATAAACAAACGACAACACTATCATAACCGAACAGATAAGAATATTCTCGGGACCGTGGTGCGCAAGCTCGCACACTTCGAAAAGGTCACTTGTAATTCGTGTCATAATCTTACCTGTTTCGTTATTGTCGTAGAACTTATAAGGTAATTTCTGCAGATGTGAGAATAAGTCCTTTCTCATCTGTGACTGCATTTTGATGCCTATAAGGTGTCCGTAAAACTGAACGAAATAACGCAGAAGCAGTCTTATAACATATAAAACAAGAACAACAGCTCCCGCGATTACAATTGTTTTATACATTTTCTGTGGGATGTACTCGTTGAGCATTTTATTCGTCACAACCGGATAAACCATACCGATTGCCGATATCAGAAATGCAGCGAGCATATCCAGGGCAAGCATTTTTTTGTGCGGTTTGTAGTAGCTTATAAATCGTTTCAGCATAATTTTTACTCCGTTTTCCTATTTGTTACCTAATATATCTATTTTACAGGAGTCTAACCCATTTTTCAAGGCTTTTCATCAAAAAAGGTGTCTTCACAAGACACCTTTTTTGGCTATTTATTTTTTACATAAGGCTAAGGTAGAGCTGCTTTATTTCCTCAACACTTGTTTCTCTGGGGTTGCCGGGACGGCAGGCATCGTCAAATGCTGACTGAGCGAGGAAATCAATATCTTCTTTCTTTACTATTTCCTTGAGGTCAGAGGGGATACCAACATCTGCAGAAAGCTTTTTAACTGCATCGATTGCAGCACATCTTGCATCATCAAGGTTCATTGCATCAACACCTTCTACACCCATTGCTTTTGCGATATCTCTGTACTTCTCGCCTGTTGCTTCTGCGTTATATTCCATAACAGTAGGAAGAATGATTGCATTTGCAACCCCATGCGGAGTATCATAAAGAGCGCCAAGAGGATGAGCCATCGAGTGAACTATACCAAGCCCCACATTAGAGAAGCCCATACCTGCTATATACTGACCGAGAGCCATACCCTCTCTGCCCTTTTCATCGTTTTCAACTGCTGCGCGGAGGCTTTTTGCAATAATTTCAATAGCTTTGATATGGAACATATCGCTCATTTCCCATGCGCCTGCTGTAATATAGCCCTCAATTGCGTGAGTGAGTGCGTCCATACCGGTAGCAGCGGTCAATCCTTTGGGCATTGTAGCCATCATATCAGGGTCTACAACTGCAACAACGGGAATGTCGTGAACATCAACACATACCATTTTGCGGTTCTTTTCAGCATCTGTAATAACATAGTTGATTGTTACCTCCGCTGCTGTACCGGCTGTTGTGGGAACTGCGATGATAGGTGTACACTTATCCCTTGTGGGAGCAACACCTTCAAGTGAGCGAACATCTGCAAACTGAGGGTTTTCAATGATGATACCGATTGCCTTTGCTGTATCAATTGAAGAACCGCCACCGATTGCAACGATACAGTCAGCGCCGCTTTCCTTAAACGCCTTGACACCTGACTGAACATTTTCAATTGTAGGATTAGCCTTGATTTCGCTGAATATTTCGTAAACAATATTTGCGCCATCAAGAACATCTGTAACCTTCTTCGTTACGCCAAACTTAATTAAATCGGGGTCGGAGCACACAAAAGCCTTTTCGAAGCCTCTCCCCTTAATTTCAGTTGCAATTTCTGCTATTGCACCTTTTCCGTGATAACTTGTTTCATTGAGTACAAATCTGTTTGCCATTTTTTCACATCTCCTTTTATTGAGTTATTATTTCCTC
>JAFQQD010000043.1 GCA_017411435.1 Clostridia bacterium | reverse complement strand
CTATGATACTCCCAATATCAAGGCTAATATCGAACCACATCCTACTTGCTCCGACGAACACGCATACGCATCCTCACTCGGACAAGTCTTGGCATGCCTAACTTTATAGTCAGCCGAAAGTCTAAAGAGAATATTCTCATGTTGTGTGGGTTAATAATTCAATGGTGAAGAATATCTCTTGGACTCCTACGCGCCTCCTACTTAGTACACCCCTCGGCTAACTTTCTAAAAAATAATCAGGTGCCATTTGGGAGATAGACACCTGATAAAACATTCGGGAATGAATTATTCCCACACAACTGCCACAAAGGTACGAACTTTTTCCATATCTCCAAGACTTTCCAAGAGAATTTCCCCACCTCCGCAATACAGCGGTCAGCGTGAATTTGTTATCCCGCTGTTTAGACTCCCTTTACCCCACCGGACGGGCTATATGGCACAATCAAACTAAGTAACTCGCCTTATTATTCATGCCGGAGAGATAACCTCAGTAGGCTTTAACACTGTTGTTTTCACTGAATTTATCCGGCATCGGTAACAAAAATTTTTCTACTACACTTTACAATCTTCCTATTCTTACTAATATTTATAATAAAAGAGAAAACCATGATTACAGGAAAACGAAAATTCAGAGAACTCTCCGGTGAGACAAAGGAGAAAATCAGTACCTCAACGATGGGGAGACCAAAGACTGCACAGCACAAGGCGAACATTTCAAAGGGAATGCAAGAGTATTGGAAGTCCGTCCCCAACAGACCTCAACCTTCAACCGGAGCGACCACCACTCCCGAAAGCAATGGAGGTGTGGAATAAGAGTGAAACCTCGCTGTCAGGATGTCAAGATGCAGGATAGGAACAACCGTTATAGATGCTCTGAAATTATGTTACATGGTCAATATCGATGATTTGTCGGCATTGACGGGGCTTGGATATGGAGAATGGGAAACGATGGGAGATTTCTCATTCTTCCGTGTGGCAAGTCAGCACTTTGCATATTCTTACAATATCCTGCATTGCTCGGATGAAGAACGCCACGAGGTGGCACAGTTGAGATTTGCAAGGCATGGGGAGAAGCAGGAAGGTACGATATATGCTTTTCTCCATATTGCAAATTCAGTTCTGTATGACCATCCGACTCTTGCTATGGTGTTGAGGCTGCCTGAAGAGATGGGAATGGTCTTTCACAACATCACTGCCATTGATTTGGCAAAGGACTTTACCACCATCAATCCTGTCAGCCTCATCCGCAGGCTCTATAAGGACAAGGCAGTTACTACCATCATCAACGGCAAGGCGGTCAAGGATAGGAAGGAGACGGTGACAGGGTTTAGTCAGACCTACTCAGTGTCACTTGCCCGCTTGAAAAATCCGACAATATCCATCAAGCAGGTAAAAGCCCTCCATAACAAAAACAAGGGTATAACGGTCTGTGCCTATAATAAGGCGACAGAGATTGATGTCTCAGGCAAAGATTATATCCTCAACTACTATGGAAGGCCCAAGAAACTGCATCGTTTGGAAGTACATCTGAATTCGCAGGAAGTGTCAGACTATTTCAAGGGTATAGGTGGGGTGCAGGATTTGTCGCTGATAGCAGATACGGACATATTGGATTCGATGTTTTACTACCATTTGTCAGCGGTTCTCCGGTTCAGCAGAGGGAGGCATCCGCTGTCATGGTCAGACCTTTTGAACTGCACCGGTAGGGCAAGATAACAACATCCCCCGCCAATGCATATAATTTAATGCTAACACTATGAAAATAAAAACCATAAGTTCATTTCAGACTGTGTTTAGAAGTTCTCCTTGTATCAAAACCTTGAATGTGTCAATTTAATACATGAAAAAAGGTGACACAGAGGAAAATTCTGTATCACCTTAAGATTTTGTGATAAATCAATTCTAACAATTATTCAATATCTTCTTTAAAACATGTACCTTTTCTGAAAAAGTGTTTATTTGTTCTACCTGCTTACGAACTAATCCCTTTATATTCAACCCGCACATTCCGCCATCACCTTGACAAAACTCCACATTGACATCGTTCTTATGACCATTGGGGCAGATATACATTTCCTTAAGTTTTGAAGATAATATACCACTTTTTTGTTCTTCTATCTTACCCTTGTCGGGCAGATTATTAAACCACGAAACGATACTCTGCATTACCTCTAAATCTCTTGGTGTGTATTCAGACTTATCCACCTCAAGAAGTTCTATCGCTAATCCCATTTCGCCTTGTTTTAGCAGTTCAATAACTCTTTCTGCACTAAATAAATTATTCTCCCGTATTAACCTAAAAGCGATATTGCGTCTCTCTGTATAATCCTTATAAATTATTTCAACCGCTCTTTCGTATTCCATCCTTGACAAAATTATAGGGAAATATTCATCAACGGGCCGAGGTTCGAAATAATTTCCACGGGGCATAGCATAATACTCATATAGAGATGGTACTAATTCAAGTAAATTATGAGACAGTATAAAATTCATGTCCTCTGAACTTGGAGTTACTTCTTGATTTCTCTTCATCCAGTTTTCCTTGAAAATTTCAATCGCAAGTTTTTCTGATGAGATTACAGATTCTTCATTTAGGAACGAGGATGAGATTTCGGAGGTATACTTGATTTTCACCGCTGTTCCAGATACAGATATCATAAACATCTGAGTTCCCTTTCCTGACAGTTCATCAAAATCAATTTTAAACCCTAAAACACAATTTGCCCCCATAGATGTCGCTTTTTGAGCCAACGCATCATACGCTCTCTGGTATAAAGTATCCATCTGTCTACGATATGTTCCTGACATTCCTCCAAAAAAGTCAGTAAGAGATGCTTTGAAGTCCGAAAAGACATTAGTTCCAATGACAAGATTTGTGGTCACTACTCCCAAATATTTTTCAACCTTAGCATTCTCAATGGAATTGGTAGTTGTAATAATCATGTTATTTATTTTGGTAAGATTTTGCAAAAATAGTGATTTTTCTTGAGTACACTCACATCTCGTTTTGAAAGGATGATTTAGTCACGAGAATACCTTTACGAATAGTGCAGATTTCATTAGCAAATTCATCGTGATTCACGAAATGGTTGGCGAGGGATTTATAGCCGACACCCAGCACATCCTTTGGGAAATGGTCGGTAAGGACTTTGAGGTTTCCGAAATAAAAATGCTCTCCATATAGTTCAAGGTGGCATACCATCCTTATCTGCTTTCTCTTTTCCATAAGTTTCGAGTTCTCCGACAAAGATAATAAAATGGAAATAAATTAAAAATATCCTCAAGTTCATTTGGATATAATTAAATTATTTCCTAACTTAGCTATAGATAAAAGAAAATGATATGGATAAGGTTGTGATTTTGGCAAGGGTATCAACCAACAGACAGGATTATGACAGGCAGATTAACGAACTGACTGATTACTGTAACCGTATGCAGTGGGAAGTGGCGAAGGTGTTTGCAAACAAGGTCAGCGGTGCGAAGTCCGTTGAGGAAAGGACGGAAATTCAGGAGATGATAGCCTACATCAAGGCGAATGATGTGAGAAGGGTTGTGGTGCTTGAAATCAGCCGTTTGGGGCGTAATACGCTCGAAGCATTGAAGGTCATACAGGTCCTCAACGAGAATGGGGTCAGCCTGCATATAAAGAACTATAATCTCAACACATTGAACCCCGACGGTAAGCCTAATCCGGTGGCATCACTGATAACGACTATACTTCTCGAAATTGCTCAGATGGAAAGGCTGACTATACAAGAGAGGATGTCATCAGGGCGTGACCAATATATTGCAAAGTGTAGGGAGCAGGGCATCAAGATGGGGCGACCAAGCAGTTACCGAAAGTCCGATGAGGCATACAAGGAGCAGTATCGACAGGAAATTTCGTTACTGAGGAAGGGAATATCGTTGAGGAACATATATGCCATTACGGGGACTTCTGTCGGTACTCTAAGAAGATTGAAGGCGTATCTGTGATGGAGTTTTCTCGACTTCGCTCGACAATCGACAAAGTCGCTTGAGCGTAAGCGAAAGAATGACAGTGGAAATTTTTGGTTTATCCAAACAATGTTCCCACTTTTGCACCGTGAAGGTCAGAGGCTACCTTTGGAAAGCCTCATCTTATAATAAAGCCTGCAAAATTCACATGGAGAGATAGGCACTCCGTATTCCATTATGACATAGCAGATTCTTCCCCAACATGGGGAAAGGGCATAGCCGTCCTTTGCGTACAAGACCCATCCATGGCGGATGGAGCAGAAAGGCGAATAAAGAGATAATTCCCAATATACATGATAAAGGGGATGTATATCCTTCCACTCGCCCAAATGGGCATCACTGAAATGGAAGAACAGGATAAGGTAATAGACTTTCTTACACAATTAGCCAAGATTGGCATCAAAAATAACGCATTAAAAGACTATAAACATGATTAACTATAAGTACATAAGAACAGGAAGCAACTGTATTATTTGGACGAGAGTATCGACCAAGCATCAGGAGGAAAACGGAGCAAGCCTCGATGACCAAAAGACCAAATGCGAAGAATACGCACGGCAAAGAAGTCTGAATATTGTCGGATATTACGGAGGCCCTCATGAAAGTGCTCAGACCCCCGGACCAATGATTAAAAAGATGATACAGGCGGTAAAGAAGGACTCAACGATAAAGTATATCTTGGTTACGGAATTTGACCGTTTTTCAAGGAATGCAGGACAGGCAATAACTCTCATCGAAAACTTGAGAGAGTTAGGTATCATCGTATGTGCAGTGAAGGTTGGCTTGGAGACCATCAACAAGGAGAGCATGAATTTCGCAAGGAGCCTACTGACTTTCGCCACTTATGATAATGAAATCAGAACCGACAAATTCATATCAGGCAGAGAGCATTGCTTCCGGAATGGAGTATGGTGCAGAAAAGCCCCGTTGGGATACACGAAGACAGGTAAAAGTCTCAACAGCAGATGTGTCCTCAACGAGACAGGCAAACTCATCAGGAAGGCTCTGCTATGGAAATTGGAGAATGTCCCTAATCATGAAATCCTGAGCAGATTGGAAAGAAGGGGGCTGAAAATCACCAAACAAACCCTTCACCATATATTCACCAATCCTTTCTATGCAGGAAAAATCAGGAGCAAATTTCTTGGAAATGAAATCATAGATGGAGTACATGAGCCGGCTATCACATACACTCAGTTCCTCCGGATACAAGACATAATAACAGGAAAGAGCAGCAAGTATATCCACGCAAAGAATTCACCGGAAAGTCCACTGAAAAAACATGCGCGATGTGCGGAAGATGATACACCGTTCACCTTCTACATCAAGAAGAAAGGAGGGAATGAATACCTATACTACAAGTGCAATAAAATAGGGTGCAAGACCAATGTATCAGCGAACAAGATGCACAGGAAATATGCAGACCTTCTGACAAAATACGGCATCCCCTCTTGTATGATTCCGATTTTCGAGAGAATCATCAAAGATATAATGAACGATGAAGACGACGGAAGGAGGCAGGAACTGACCTCGCTCAGAAAAAGGCTCACCGACACGGAGAAATCCATAAAGGATTGCCGATTCAGATTTGGAACAGGAGAAATTGACAGGGAGACCTTCGATATAACCATCCAAGCCTTGGAGGAAAGAAAGGGCAATCTGATGCTTACAATAGATGAATGTCAGCGAGATTTATCGAACTCGGGAAAAGACATCGACGACATTGTCGCAACATGCTCTGACATAAGCACTTTATGGTCAGCCTCGGACTGCGAAACCAAGCAGAAAATCCAAGCATTGGTGTTTCCTGACGGAATTTTGTGGGATAGCCGGAATTCGGTTTATCGGGATCAGTCGCAAAAGTATGTGTCTAAGCATAGATCTTTGCAAGTCTGAACAGAAAGTATTTAACATCTGATACACCTCTCAGTTGCATTCTGAAGGCTTTTATCTTAGAGTTAAGTGATTCCGCAGAAGCGTTAGTGGAT
>JAFQQD010000042.1 GCA_017411435.1 Clostridia bacterium | reverse complement strand
TTCATCAATCATTTTCTTATATTCGATAACATTCATTTTATATATCATCCTATTAAACAACTGTATAAAACACGAATTCTATATAACCGTCTTTCAGCTTGCATCAAGAATTTTCTCAAACTCAACTTTGTCAACGGCGGGAGGGTTCGGCATTTTCTTCTGTCCTTTCCTCAATGCGTACCTCGCCGCCATTTCAATTCGTTCAGTTGACCAGTCTGGATGCTTTGCTCTTATACGGCAATAGATCTTTCCAAAGACCTTATTCATCGTACTTTAACAGGAACTGAGGATCCACAGCCTTGAAGCTCTGCTTGCCGTCCTTGCTGCGGAAGACAATACCTTCACGCAAGGTTTCACCAAGCTGACTCTTGCCGTGTGCATACTCAAGAACCTCGTTAACCGTATCAGGTAGTACATAATCGGTCGCAAGAATCGGCACGAAGTTCATTCCGTGCTGGTTGCAAATGCTCTTTGCCATCAAAGAGTCAAGACGACCGGTTGGGTAAATAAGGTTGAACGCATAGAAATCTGCATCGGTCACTTTGTACTTATTGCCCTGAACATTTGGTGCGATACACTCGCCCTGTAGGGCAATCCACTCTCTTTCACCGATCATATTGCGAAGTGCGTTCTCAATCTGATACTTGTCGGAAACGCGCCAATATGAGGAATTATCCTTTGAAAATAGGCGCAGATTACGAGAGCAGACAATGTATTCAAACTTGTCTTTTATGAATGGAATTCGTGATTTGTGACGCACCAAACAGAATGTGCCACTCTGTCCGTCAACCTTTTCGGTTGCAATCCACTCACGCTTGTCTTTCAAAATGAAAGGCATATTCTGGATACGAGTTTCATCTGTCTTACTGATGAAAGTGGGGAAACCTTTGGACTGCTTCTTAGGAAGAACCAGTTTACGGAACCAAGCCATACGCATTAAGAACTGAGGATATTTTTTCTTCGGAGCACTTGTGGTTTCCACAGGTTCCTTATCCATTGTTCTTTCGTACTGCTTGATGCCGATGACATCGGTAACATCTTCGTCAACTTCGTATGTACCCTTGGTTTTTTCGGGGAGAATGCTAAGAGGGAAACAGATACCCTGTGAGATAACGCCTGCCATCTTCATTGTTTTGATACGGAAGTTGTTTTTGCGCAGGAAATCAAACTCAGGCTTGTCAGGTAGTACAGAGTCAATTTCGACATACACACATTTGTCGCCGATGTTGAACTCGCCCTTCTTAACAATAACGCTCCAACCGTCAATCATAGCCAGAACAATTCTGTCCTTGCCCTCAATGGGCATAATGTCTGAGACTGTTTTTACGCTCGCTAATTTTCTCATTGCTTACTCCTTTACTTACTGAATTGAATACAGTAATCAACAATTCGTTGACGCTCCAGCTCGTCCTCAAAATCTTTCCAAGCTGTTGCGTTGTATTTATCTGTGACATCTCCTGTGATGTCATATAATCGACCACCATAGCCAACCATAAAGTGATTGATTACTGGGTCATACATCATCTCTGCTTCTTGAAACCTTCCACAGAGAATGTAGGCAAACCAATAACAGCAACCGCAGGTGAAAACCTCGTCAATATCATTGGTTTTGCTGATTTTGTGAAAGTGGGAAATGAAATCAAGAACCTCGTTCATCTGTCCATTCCTCCAGATCCACATCCTTAAATCTGAGGTTCGTCTTATGTACAACATCAACACAACAGAATGGTTTGGTTAGGTAATATCCGATATTGTGTAACCACCACTCGATATACATAGAACGATAACCTCGGTTCAAGAGGATTTCTGGATCATCGGAATTGTAATCTCGTTTTGCTGCGTCTTTGATTTCTTTCTGCATAGACTTTATCAGCCAAACCTTGTAACTGTTTGTTATGTGCAGATTTTTCATTCCTTGATACCCGTGATTTCTTCAAATGTGACGGGTTCGTAGTTGTGAACCATCGTGCCGACATTAAACATATTGCAACGAATGTCGAGCTGTTCAAGTTCAAACTTGTAATTCTCGGTCATTTGCCACTCGTGAGAGTTATGTACATGACCGTAGAACATAAATGCGCCATAGTGATGCCTGTTAAAGAACACAATCGGGTAATGACATAGTGTAATATGTTTGTTTCCCGGAAGAGTGATTTCCTTGTAATCCGTAATCTCTTCAAAGTAGTTCTTAATCTTGCCGTGAACTCTGTCGTGGTTGCCCTTAATAAGAACCTTACGACCATTCAACCTTGCAAAGATTGCACAGGTTTCTTCGTCGTTACCCCAACTAATATCACCCAAGATGTAAACCAAATCATCCTTTTTAACCTTGCGGTTCCAATTACGAATTAGCGTTTCATTCATTTCTTCAACGCTTGTAAAAGGACGGTTGTCAAAACGAATGATGTTCTTATGGAAGAAGTGTAAATCACTTGTGAAAAACACATTCATACCGAAATCCTCCTTTCTAATGAGCTTCCTTATCACAAGAATGTAATATCATCAAATCCTCGTAGAACTGGTCGCCGAATAACCTTTTGTATTTGTTATAGGTCTTTTCTTCTTTCCAGAAATACGGTGCCATATGCCATTGGATATACGCTGCTCGTGAAATTGTGTGATACTTATCCTCGCGTCCTGAGAACAAGCTCAAATACGCTGAAACATTGTGGTGATCGTAGTAGTGCGCTGTGCCTTCTTCATCGAATGACTGAGTGTAAAACTTTCCTAAATCGTGAAGTAGTGCGGCTTCTTGCAAACTTTCTACATTTGTTCGTCTGAGCATCAAGTCATAACACTTGCGCATATGGTCGCCAAGTGATAACTGATGATGCGGGTTCTTCTGGTCATACTCGAAAAGCATTGAGGTGCCGTCA
>JAFQQD010000041.1 GCA_017411435.1 Clostridia bacterium | reverse complement strand
CCTTTGTCATTCTGAGCGCACACCCCTTTGTCATTCTGAGCGCTCACCCCTTTGCCATTCTGAGCGCAGCGAAGAATCCCAGAGGAGATTCTTCAGTCGCTTTGCTCCTTCAGGATGACACAGCACTGTCATTCTGAGCGACGCTCCCCATAGGGGGACGTGGGACATTTTTGTAATCCGCAGGTGCAACAAAAATTGACCTGTCCCCAAACAACGCAGCGAAGAATCCCAATTATTACGAATTTTAATTTTAATTTTAATTGTAATTTATATTATAGAAGGAGATGTTATTATGAAAAAAGTTCTTGCTTTAATTCTTGCTCTTACACTCGTGGCAGCATGCTTTGTAGGCTGTGGCAAGAAAGAGGCAGACGGCGACATTCCTACTCTTGTATGGTATGTACCTGGCGATGCTCAGGAAGATACCGCTTTGGTTATGGAAGCCGCTAACAAGATCGTTGAAAAGGAAATTGGTGCAAGAATCGACCTCAAATTCCTTGACCAGAGTGCTTTTAGCCAGAAGATGGAACTTAAGATGGCTTCAAAGGACGATTTCGACCTTTGCTTCACAGGTTACATCAATGTTTACTCAAAAGCTGCGAAGCTTGGTGGTCTTGAACCCCTTGATGAGCTTTTGAAGCTCACTCCTGATCTTGTAGAAGCTACACCTCAGTTCTACTGGGATGCAGCAAAGGTTGACGGAAAAATCTACGCAGTACCCAATCAGCAGATTGTTGCTGCACAGTCTTGCCCCTTCATTCCCGTAGAACTTGTTGAAAAGTACAATCTTGATGTAGATTCTATCACAGAATACTCACAGCTTGAACCCTTCATGAAGGCAGTTTACGAAAATGAAGATGGTATCTGGCCCTGGAGAAACAGAAACGCTTACTTCAAGGTTGATGGTACATTTGAAGAAATCGTTCCCATCGGTATAGCTATCGATAAGGACTCTTTTGACGGCGAAACAGGTATCGATGTTGTATTCACAGACAACCACGAATCATTCCTCGAAGGTATGAGAATTCGTTACAGTTGGTATGAGAAGGGCTATATCCGTAAGGATGTACTCTCTGCAACAGACGATAACTCAGATTACCTCGCAGGTAAGTATGCTATGGATATCCAGACATACAAGCCCGGTGTTGAAGTAAACATCAAGAATGTTCTCGGCAAAGATGTTGTTGCTGTTAGGAACATTGCAAAGCCCTACATCAAGGCAGGCGCTTGTCAGTCTACAATGATTGGTATCGGTAAGAATTCCAAGCATAAGGAAGAGGCAATGAAGTTCATCGAACTTATCAACACAAACAAGGAGCTTTATAACCTTATCTGCTTCGGTATTGAAGGCGTACACTACGACCTTAACGAAGACGGCTTTGTTGTAAAGAAGGAAGACAGCAAGTACGCTCCTGAAGCTGACTGGAAGTTCGGTAACCAGTTCAACGCTCTCGTAAGAGAAGGTGCTGACGCAGATGTTTGGGAACAGACAGAAGCTCTTAATAACGAGGCAGTTGAACTCGATCAGGTATCTCCCGTTCTTGGCTTCTCATTTGACAATTCAAAGGTTGAAGCAGAAATCACCGCCCTTACAGCTTATCGTAAGGAAAAGGGTACTGCTTACTTTGTAGGTGCTAAGTCAATCGAAGACGGTTATGACGATTATATTCAGGGTATGTACGACAGAGGACTTGAAAAAGTTATCGCTGAAGCACAGCGTCAGGTTGATGCATTCCTTGAAGAAAAGGCTAGAAACAGCAAATAAATTTAGTTAAAAATAATTTTAATTAAAATATAAAAAATTTATTTGGAGGTAAAAATTATGAAAAAGACTAGCAAAATCCTTTCTCTTTTGGTAGCTCTTTGCATGGCTGTAACAATGCTTTCAGGTTTGACAGTATTTGCAGCTGATCCCTTTGAACTCGTTAGCTACGACGCTGACGCAGATTTCATCACACTCGACTTCAATCAGGCGATTGACCTCGAAAATTCACAGTTCGTTGTTAAACACGGCGATGAATATTTGGAGGCAGGTGTGGACTACACAATTGCTAAGGCAGATGCAAACTCTTCTGTTCAGGCAGATGGTGTTTCATCTCGCTACACCTACAAGATGACTCTTACAGACGATATCGTTCTCGACGACGAGTACACAGTTTCTTTCTGGGATGTTAAGTCTTCTGACGGTGCTTCAACACTTGAACAGAGCGCTCTTGTATTCTCAGTTGCGCAGCTCGCTACTGATGCAGACCTTGTTGACATAGTTCCCTACCAGTGGGGCAACTCCAACACTTGGGTTCGCGATGAAGAAACAGGCGGTATGATGATTGAAGCATTCAATCATGGTGGTAACAACATGAGCTACTGGTCAGTAGTAGGTGCCCGTGTAGGTAACGACACTACTGAGGAGCATATACTTCCCAACAAAAGTTTACCTGCAGGTTCGGCAAACTGGACTGAAACAGATTACACTGTAAAGGCAACTATCAAGGTTTCAAACATGCTTCGTGGTACAGTTAACTTCGGTATAGCAAGCGACACACAGAATATGCACAGTGAAACTGCTACCGGTGCAAAATTCACGGGTATCAAGACATACGACTACGCAGCAATGACTACAACAAGTCATGACGCTGATTACTATCTCATGGCTAATTCAAACTACAGAAGCGATTCAGCAAGCAGAGCTGCTTACTTTGCGCGTACAAGTGCTCCCAACTACAATCCTGAAGCAGGTTTTGAATTCAAGGTTTCATCAAAGGACGGCGTTGTAAGAGCATTCATGGACGGCGCAAAGCTTATGGACGGTGAAGTAGAAGTTCTTGCAGGTTATCCCTTCGCTTCTGTATATGTATCAAGTGAAACAACAGATACAACTGCAAAGGTTCAGCTTTATGATTTCCAGGTAACACAGTCAACATTCGAAGAAGTTGCAGTTGTTGCTCCCGAGGGCTATGTTCCTCCCGAACCCGATGAAGGCGAACTCCCCGTAGAAATCCTTGACTGGGATGCTGACCTTGACTTCTTCACAGTAGATTTCGCAGAAGAAATCGCTTCTCTTGACGCAACTCTTACACAGGCAGGTACAATGATTCCTGTAACTGTAAGCTGTGCTAACGACGAGAATATGGTAACAACATCTAAAGGTGTGGAAGTTGCTACTGCAGGTGCAACTGCAACAAATGAAGATATCGAAGAAGCTCCCCGTTACACATGGAAGGTTCAGCCCGTTTCAGGCGGTATCGTACGCGATATCCCCTACACAGTAACAATCGCTAATGTTAAGGACGCTGAAGGTAATGTTGTTCTTGCAAACTGGTCCAAGACCTTCAAGGTAGAAGTTATCGCAGAAGGTCTTACACACGACACAGAAAGCTCTGTACAGACATACCTTAACAAGAGCACAACTCCCACATATTCAAATGTTAACGGTGACGACCTTGTACTGACAACAGAAGCTAAGTCTTCAACAGGCAGAATGTTTGTTTACCGCGCAGTAGGTGAAGATACAGACTCATCAAAATCTTCAATGAGCAAGACTTCTCCCTACACAGAAAAGGATTACACAGTTAAGGTAACATTTAAGGATACTGAAAACGTTAAGAACGGTTCATATGCGCTTTCTACTGCATATTCAAGAAATGCAAGCTATGGTGTTGACCACTCATACTTCAGAGGTGTAGGTATGCAGGTTCAGGACCTTTCTGAAGTTGTTCCCGGCGACGAACAGCAGGATCGCGGTAACCTCAAGGTGTATGACACAACAGGTGCATACTCATCTGCAAACGGTAACCTCTATCGTCAGGAATACGCTTCTCAGGGTAGCTACTTCGATGTAGACCTTGGCGAAGCAGGTACAACTCTTAAGCTTTCAACAAAGAACCAGCACGCTCGTGCATACATCAACGGTTCTAAGGTTAGTGACATGGCACTTCAGCAGGATTACGCAGGTTCAGCACAGATTTGTGTAAACATGACTGCAATCGACTCTACACAGGGTATGTCAGTTACACTTGCTGATTTCGTTGCAACCCGTGCAACACACCTTGATGTAACAGGCGAGTACTTTACTATTGGCGAAGCTTCAGTTGCTGAAGGTGCAATCGCAGGTAACGAAACTGTTTCAATTTTAACAACTCTTACAAACAACACACTCAACGATAAGGCAATCTTCGCAGCATGCGCATTCTACAATGCAGCAGGCGCAATGACAAACCTTATCATCTCTGAGGTTGAGGCTGCATACACAGGTGAGACAGACCTTGAGTTTGCAAATGTTGAAACAAACGGCGGTACATACGCAAAAATCTTCGTTTGGGATAGCGCAGACGCACTCAAAGCCTGGTTCCCCGCAATCGAAGTTGAATAATTAGTTACGCCTTTCAGGGAGGGGTACTTAAAAGTCCCCTCCCTATATTAGGCTTTATTAGGCTACGCTTTTTAGACTTTTATGTCGAATTCAACGCGATAGCTATGCCCTTTTTTAGTTGATATAAACAGCATATATTACTTATTTTATTTTTTTTTACGCGCGCACACGCGTAAGGAAATGCGAAATGCGAAATCAGACGACACCCATAAGACTTCCCCTGAAGCCTCCCTTGTGTAAAGGGAGGTGGGTTGCGAAGCAACTCGGAGGGATTGCAAACAAAGCAAATTACTGACAAAACAATCCTCCCGTCACGCTTACGCGTGCCACCCTCCTTTGCACAAGGAGGGCTTTGGAAAGGTTTGTCATTTTGCCCCCTTTGTCATTCTGAGCGCACACCCCTTTGTCATTCTGAGCGCGCACCCCTTTGTCATTCTGAGCGTAAGCGAAGAATCTCGAAGCGAAGAATCCCCAAAAGAGATTCTTCAGTCGCTTTGCTCCTTCAGAATGACAGGAAAAGAGGAAGCTCCTTCAGAATGACGGGGAAGAAGTTGTCATTCTGAGCGTAAGCGAAGAATCTCGGAGATTCTTCAGTCGTTGCACTCCTTCAGAATGACAGGAAAGGAAATTCTGCATTATGCATTATGCATTTTGCATTTGTTTCGGGCTTCATGCTCGTTACAAAACAGTAACCACATCGAAATTTGATTAATGAGGAATAAAATATGGCAAAATATTTGAAAATTCAATCAATAATTTTATGCGTTTGCATGCTTGTTTCCGCTTTGTCAGGACTCAGCGTAATCGCTGCTGACCCTCTCGAGCTTGTAAGCTGGGACGCAGACGCAGATTTCATTACACTCGATTTCAATCAGGCGATTGACCTCGAAAACTCAGCCATCGCTATTATGCATGGCGAAACTTATTTGGCAGAAGATGAATTTACCCTTGCCAAGGCAGACGCAAACGCTAATGTTCAGGCAGACGGTGTATCATCTCGCTACACTTACAAGGTAACTCTTGACGACGGTATCGTTCTTGAGGACGAGTACACAATCTCGTTTGAAGATGTTGCCGCTGCCGAGGGTTCATCAACACTTGAACACCGCGATTTGACTTTCGCAGTTTACGAACTTGCAGATGATGCGGACCTTGTTAACATCGTTCCCTACAAGTGGGGAAACTCCAATACCTGGGTTCGCGATAATGTGACAGGCGGTATGATGGTTGAATCATGGGCAGCAGGTAACAATATGAGCTACTGGTCAGTAGTAGGTGCTCGTGTAGGTAACGACACTACTGAAGAACATATTCTTCCCAACAAATCTTTACCTGAAGGTTCAGCAAACTGGACTGAAACAGATTACACAGTTAAGGCAACTATCAAGTCTTCAAACACTACTCGTGCTACAGTTAACTTCGGTATAGCAAGCGACACACAGAATATCCACAGTGAAAGTGCTACCGGTGCAAAATTCGTAGGTATCAAGACATACGACTACGCAGCAATGGAAACAACAAGCCATGACGCTGCTTACTATCTCATGGCTAATTCAAACTACAGAAGCGATTCAGCAAGCAGAGCTGCTTATTTTGCCCGTACAAGTGCTCCCAACCTCGATTTTGAAAATGGTTTTGAATTCAAGGTTTCATCAAAGGCAGGCGTTGTAAGAGCATTCCTTAACGGCGAAAAGCTTATGGACGGTGAGGTAGAGGTTAACGCAGGTTATCCCTTCCTCTCTATGAACCCCTCAGGTACAACATCAGGCACAACTGCAAAATGTCAGATTTACGATTTCCAGGTAACACAGGTTCGCGAAATCTTCAGTGTTGAGCTTGACAAGGATACAGATGTTGAAGTAAGAGATACACTTAACCTTACATTCAGCAGCGCTATTGACCCTACTACAAAGGATAACATCAAAATCATCCCCGAGGGCGGCGAAGCAATCCCCACAGAAAACTACACAGTTTCTCTTTCAGAGGGCGACACAGTAGCAACAATCACTTTTGTTGAGCGCCTTGAATACGAAACAAACTACACAATCAACATTGACGGTGTAAAGATAGACGGCGCAGGAAAAGCATCAATCAAGGGTGCGCTTAATTTCAGAACAAAGGACCTTCCTCCGCAAAGCCCCGAGCTTATCGCATCATGGGATGTTGACACAGCCGGAGTAGAAGTTACATTCTCAGAACCGATTTCTGAATATGACGCAACTCTTTCAAAGAACGGCGTTGAAATTGAATCAACTGCAGGAGCAGTCGCAGGCCCTGAGGTTATCGTAATCGCTCCCGCAGACGGAAGTGCTATTGAAGAAGGAATCCCTTACGAAATCAAGCTTGAAAACATCGCTAATGTAGGCGATACAAAGGCTCTCCTTATCTGGAAAAAGGCATTTGTGTTAGGCGAAGTTGAAGGCGCGCCCTACGCATATCAGATAGTTGATGCAGAGCTTGATTCTGCAACAGGCCTTGATATCGAGGGTTCACTCGATATCACATTCGATACTGAAATTGACGAAGCTACAATCGGCGGCATCGTTCTTAACGATGAAAACGGTGACCCCGTAAATACTGAAGACTACACAGTTTCTCTTTCAGCTGACAAGCTTACAGCTACAATCGAATACGCAAACCTTGCATACGAATCAGATTACGAAATCGTTTTCACAGATGTAAAGGTTGCCGCAGAAGACAGACTTGCTGCAATCAACCCTGTTGCATTTGCAACAAAGGTTGAGCCTATCGCTCTTGACGAAGTATTCGTTGACTGGAACGCGGACCTTGATTTCATCACTCTTGAATTCAATGCAGAAATCACAGACCTCGATGCTACTCTTAAGCAGGGTAATTCAACTGTTCCCGTAACATTTGAAGCAGCTGCAAGCGAATATATGGATGCAGGCAACTCAACTCGTTACACCTACAAGGTTATTCCCGAAGGCGGACTTCAGCCCTTCATCGGCTATGCGCTCACAATCTACAATGTTGATTGCGAAACTGAAATCTGGGCAGACGATGAAAAGACAATCAACTTCAAGGTTGACCTTCTTGACGAGGGCTTCGTTGGTCCTACAACCGCATCAGGCAAAGATACTTATGTTTACAAGAGTAACGGCACAGTAACTCAGCACGAGGACGGTCTTGGCCTTAAGATTCAGTACTCAGGACAGAACAAGGCAAGAACAATGATTACTCACGGTGTCGGGGAAGACAGCGACGCAAGTAAGGCAATCGGTTCAGTTCTTGCACAGCCCAACAGTGTTTACTCTCACAAGGATTACACACTTAAGGCAACATTTAAGAATATCACAGGTACTTCAACCTCCAATATCGGTATCGGTCATACATTCGCGCCTAACGCAAACTACGGCTTCGACCACACATGGTATCGTGGTATTGGTATTCAGATGGCTGTTGCTTCATCATCATTGAGAGCATATTCACATCCCATCCCGACAGACCTCGGCGATACAGACGGTGACGGCTCTACAAACTACGCTTACAACACAACAACCATGACCGATACTTCATATTCAGGTCTTAATGGTACAACAGGTATTGAGCTTAAGCTCGCTATGAAGGACGGAAATGCTAACTTCTTCGTAAACGGCGACAAGATGCTTAATATTATCGACCACGGCAACAACGGTGCAGCATTACTTATGTTTGAACCTACTTCATCAACTGCTTCAGACTCATACGCTGAAATCGTTGATATCGTAATGACACGCGCTTACGAAATCTGCGCAGCAGAAATCGATGCAGATGTTGATGTTGACCTTACAGGCGAAGTTACAGTAACTCTTGAAGAAGAAATTCTTTCTTCCGAGGTTGCAAAGATTAAGCTTCTTGACAGCGATGGTAACGAAGTAGAAGGTTACTCAATCGAAGCTGCATCAGCTAACGAAATCGTAGTTACTTTCGAAGACCTTGCTTACAAGAGTGTATACACACTCAATTTTGACGATGTAACTCTTGAAAGCGGTAAGGAGCTTGCAAACATTCCCTTTATGACAATCTATCCTCCGACAGAAATCGAATCATTCGGTGTTGTTGGCGGCGGAGAAATTGAAGGAACAGTTACAATTTCTGCAGTTATCAAGAATAACACGGATTCTGCTCCCTGCGTATTTACTGCAACAGTTGCCATCTACAACAGTAAAGGTCAGATGGTTGCAGTACAGGGTGGTGCTTACACACTTACAACAGGTCAGTCATGCACAGTTTCAGTTGCTGACTTCGTATGTGACAGTGAAGAAACATACACTGCAAAATGCTTCGTATGGGATTCACTCGAAGATATGACAGAAAAAGAATTTTCACTCGCAGTAGACACAGTAATCGGCGAGTAATCGAAAAATCCCCCTCAAAGCCTCCCTTGTGTAAAGGAAAAGGCACAGCGAAAAATCTCAAAAAAGAGATTCTTCACTCGATTTGCTCCTTCAGAATGACACAATCTTGTCATTCTGAGCGTGCCCCTTTGTCATTCTGAGCGTGCCCCTTTGTCATTCTGAGCGTGCCCCTTTGTCATTCTGAGCGTAAGCGAAGAATCTCAAAGCGAAGAATCCCCAAAAAGAGATTCTTCAGTCGCTTTGCTCCTTCAGAATGACAGGAAAGAGGACGCTCCTTCAGAATGACAGGAAAGAGGATGCTCCTTCAGAATGACGGGGAAGAGGATGCTCATTCAGAATGACACAATCTTGTCGTTCTGAGCGCGCCCCTTTGTCATTCTGAGCGTAAGCGAAGAATCTCAAAAAATAAATAAAAACCTTATCGGCACCCATGCGGTGCCGATGGGTGGAAACTCTCTTATATACATATACAAATAAGAAGTTTTTCGTATAAGACAATAAATTTTGTTCCCCAGAGCATTTTGCTCTTAAAAGAGGAGAGAAATTAATGAAAAAATCAAGAATTATTTCACTGCTCCTTGCAGTGACAATGGTTTTCTCACTCCTTCCGTTTACTGCAATGGCTGAAGAAGCCGACAAGATTATAATTCATGTCGACTCAAACTCAAAATTTGCAGGAGATGGCAGTGAAGCAAAACCATTCCAGACAATTGAAGCTGCAAAGACATATCTGCGCAGCAAAGACCACAGAAAGAAACAGGCAGAAATTATTGTTCATGCAGGTGTTTATCCGCAGGAACTTGCACTTACCTTCACAACAGAAGATTCAGGTACTGAAAAGTACCCCGTAATCTACCGCGCAGCAGGCGACGGTGAGGTTCGAGTTTCCAGCGCAATAACTCTTAACCATATGGATTTTAAGCCTATCCAGGATAAGGAAACCATCAACCGTCTTCCTGACGAAGTGCAGAGCAAGGTTGGTGTACTTGACCTTTCAGAGTATAAGATGGACTGGTCAATGGTTGACTATACATCAAGAACTACAGACCCCCGTGAACCTGAGGGATATGTTTACCTTTCTCTTAACGATAAGAGACAGGAGCTTGCAAAATACCCCAATGTCGGTTGGGAGTATATCAATACCGTAGTTAAACAAGGCGAGCTTATCTCAAGCGGTACCAAGGGCGAGAGGGGCGAGTGGAAATACACAAACCTTCGTCCTGAAAGATGGGAAAAGGCAGACCAGGCAGTTATCCGCGGTTACCTCGGTTCCGAGTACGCTATGGACTGGACTACCTTCGGCGGTGTAAACCTCGAATCCAAAACAATGTTCCTTGGTTGGAAGTCTATCTACGGTGTATCAGCAGGTCACAGATGGAGAATTGAAAACCTCCTTGAAGAGGTTGACTCTCCGGGTGAATTCTTTATTGACAAGAACACCAAGAAGCTTTACTACTATCCGCCTTACAAGCTTAAGACAACGGATAAGCTTACACTCAGCACCTACTCAAAATCCTATATCTATGTAAACGGTGCTTCCAACATTATATTTGACGGCATAAATGTCAGCGATAGTGTTGATAACTACGCTTATTACATCAATAAGTCAGACAATATCACAGTCCGCAATGCTACCATCAGCAATATCGGCGGTTATCGTGCTATTTATGTGAACGAGTCAAGAAACTGCCTTATCGAGGCATGTGAGCTTTATGATATTCACGGCCACGGTATTGAACTGAACAAGGGTGGCGACAAGGAAACCCTTTCACCCAGCGGCAACCGTGTTGCAAACTGTCACTTCTTCAACTGGGGTACAGGCGGCAGTATGTTTGCCAAGTACGCAGTATGTGTCGGCAGAAACGCATATAATGAAACAATCGGCGATGTAGTTGAAAACAACATTATGCACGGTCAGCCCAATGCACAGGCAATACAGTACGGCAGCCTTGAAAACAAGATAAGATATAACGAAATGCACTCTCTTACGCAGGACGCTGCCGACATGGGCGTTGTATACTGCGGCCGTAAGATGAACGAGTGGCACAACGAGTTATCCTATAACTACATCCATACCTTCGCTCCTATCTTCGAAGCAAGATATAAGCTTCAGGGTATTTACTGGGATGACTGGCAGTCAGGTCAGATTGCTCACCACAACATCATCGTACCGGGTTCCAAGAAGAGTACATCAGGTAACCTTTTCGTAGGTGCCGACAGCTACTACTGTGAAAATATCATAGTAAACTCTGCTACAGGTGTTCACGCGCAGGACCGTGGCAGCAAAATCCACGATACAGCATATAACACAACATTAGCTACGCACAGCGCTAACTCTCCCGCAATTCTTGCAAAATATCCCAGAATTCTTGAGTACAGAGAGCAGCTTGATAAGGACGGCAGACTTCTCCTTTGTGCAAACAATGTATTCTGTAACAACCTTTCGGTAGATGTTAACCAGAACGCAATCAAGCAGGTGCACATCGATAATGGTAAGGTTGAAAACAACCAGATTACTGACGATTACGGCGTATTTGTTGACGCGGCTAATCACGACTGGCGACTCAAACGCGAATATGTCAAGGAATTCGGATATCCCGATACATTCATTAACGAGGATAACTTCTCAATGGACCAGATTGGTATTCAGAAGGATGTATGGGATATCCAGAAGCCCGCAACACCTTTCAAGCTTCTCTATCCCTCAAACGGCGATACACAGGTTATAAGAAACCTCGCTTATATCAAGTGGGAATACGCCCGCTTTGCTGATATCTACGAATATGTAGTAGCAACTGACCCTGAGCTTAAGAATGTTGTTGCTTCAGGTAAGTCTCTTTACAATGTGGTTCAGCTTCCCGACCTTAAGAACGACACAGTTTACTACTACAAGGTTTGGGCAACAAACCAGGGTAAGCAGCTTGGTAATACCTGGCCAAGTGACGGCGTTCCCTATATGTTCAAGACTACCAAGGAAGATGTTCTTGAAAAAGAAATGCTTAATGACGAAATCAAGAATGTTAAGGCGCTCAGAAAGACTGTTGAAGCAAACATCGGAGAAGAGTTAGGTCAGTTCAGTGCAGATGCAGTTTCTCAAATTGACGCAATCCTTGCCGAAGCACAGGCACTTTCCAACAAGGCAACAGGCAGACAGGAAGACATTCAGGATATGATTGCTAAACTTCAGAACCTCCAGGATGGTATTACCGGTTACAAGAACAAGGGCCATGCAGCTCTTAACATCGAAAAGGGTAAATGGGCAGTATCCTCTGCAGCGACAACCGCTACGCAGGCAGGAGACACAGTTACTATCGATGCTCTCGGCAGCGGCTGGGCTTGGCTTGACGAAATAAACCAGGGATATATGGTTAAGCACTTCAAGATGAAGATTAACTATAAGGGCTGGACAGGTCTTTCCTTCAAGCAGAGCGATACCTCAATGATTTCTTATAAGGCAGCTCTTAAGAACTATCTTATAGTTATCAAGGAAAATCAGATTGAATTCCAGAAATACAACCCCGCGGCAGCAAAGACAGGTATCATTACAACATATCCCAATGATTATATTAAGGAAGATACATGGGTAGATATCGAAATGGGTGCGGTTGACGTTCCCGGCGGTGTAAATGTATTCCTTAAGGTTAACGGAAACATGGTATTCAGCGAATTTGATACTGATACTCCCAACTTCGGCGATGGCTACTTTGTAGTATATCCCGGTAGTGAAGGTGCCAAGGTTCAGCTCAAGCAGATGCCTGCAGCAGACATTCCCACAGAGCCCTTCGTATATGAAGGTTCAGCTCCGCAGATGTCTGACGCAAAGACTATCTCTAACCCGTCAAGCAAGAACGCTGTTAAGACAGGTAACTTCACAGAAATTTCTGATACAACAATCGATGGCTCAAAGGTTCAGGTTTCAACCGACGCCAATGCACAGATTGTTTACACAGTAACCGATACAGAAGTTCCCTACAAGACATATTATTACCACAAGCCCACCCCCGGCGGTGACCCGAATGCAACTATTTCACTGGTAGCATACTCACCCACAACAGGCGGTAAGACGAATGTTACAAAGACCATTGACTTCTCGCAGGGTGAAGAAGGATGGGTATACCTCGGTACATACGAATGTGCAAGCTGGGGTAAAACAGGTGACATCGTATTTACAATCAAGGGCAGCGGACAGGGAACACTTGTCGCTCCTGCAATCGGTGTAACAAAGGCAGACAAGGAACTCCTTGAATTCAACCGTACCTTCTATGACTACGCTGAAAATCTTCTTCTTATGAAGGTTGACAGCCAGACAGCATATTCAGTTATGGACGAACTCACAATTCCTGATGTTGCTCCTTACATTGAAAATGGCAGAACTATGGTTCCGCTCCGTTTCGTATCTGAAGCATTCGGTGCGCAGGTTGACTGGGATGCGGCAACACAGACAGCAACCATCACAAGTGGTGAAAATGTTGTTAAGTTTACACTCGGAAACAAGACTTACACAGCTAATGGTGTAGCAAAAGAGTCAGAAACCGAAGCAAAGCTTGTAAACGGCAGAACAATGATTCCGCTTCGTGCTACTGTTGAAGCCCTCGGCAAGAAGGTAATGTGGTACGGCGACGCGAAATTGATATTTATCGCAGATAAGCTTAACTTCACAGAAGCTGATACAGCGAAGCTTCAGACTGCGGCAAAAGGTTTTGAGAGGGGTTTTAATTGATGAATACTAAGAAAAGAATTCTTACATTAGCCCTCTGCGTGGTTTATATGTTCTCAGCAGCAGTTTTTGCTGCTGCTGAGACAACTCCAGAGGCACTTACTGTTGACATAACAGTAATTGACAGTGTTGCCGGCACACTTAAAATTTCCGGTACAGCTCCCGGCGCTGCAGCAGGGGAGGGTGTAACACTTCTTGTAACAAATAAAGATGTAAATAATGATGATAACAATGATATGGAAGATATCGAAGCAAACATCGCTGCAAGAGTTCAGTATCAGAACGCTGCAGTTACAAAAGCAAACGGTTACTTCGAATTTGTGTTCACACTCAATATGGATACTGCTATCGCAGACAGCGAAGATGATTCATACACATTTGACATCTACGCAGGCGGCGCAGCATATGACGGCGAGGTTGCAACAGCTTCATACTGGCTTGCTGCAGAAGATACAAAGCTTGCAGCTGCAAAGGAAGTAGTTGAAGCAGCAGACGATGCTGCGGCAGGCGCTCTTATAGAAGAAAATAAGGAAGAGTTCGCAGTAGACGGCGCAGTTTTTGCAGAGCTTGACAAGGAAGAGCTTGCAGCACTTCTCAGAAGCAAGCTTGCAGCAGACCTCTTTGCAGGATACACAGCAGGTAATGAAGCAGATTACCTTGATGAATATTCTGCTTTTGATGCAGCTCTCAGACTTTGCATAGCTATTGAAGGCTTCAATCAGGATATTGCGGCTTCTCTTAACGGAACTGCAATTGTATATGATGAAATCCTTGGCCTTACTGATTACATTGAAACAGAAGGCACTCTCAATACTATCTACACAACAAAGCTTACAACAGCAGGCGTAAGCGCTGCTCTTAATGGTATCTTTAATAATGACGCTGATGACGAGCAGGACCTTTGTGAAGCATTTGCAAAGGAAATCCTCGTTCAGGGTATCAGAAGAAACAAGGACAGCGGTTATGGTATTGTTGAAAAAGTTCTTACGGCAGACAACCTTGCAGCAGCAGGTCTTGATGTTGTATCTGTAGGCAATGATACTCTCAAGACAGAATATCTTGACCATGCAAACATAGCAGCTGTAAATAACGACATTTACAACGAAAGAGCTACTATTACAGCAGAAAATCTTGAAGCAAAGATTATTGCATCTGCAAAGAAAGATTATACTGTAAATAACCCCGGTACAGACACAGGAACCAGTGGTAACACAGGCAGCGTTTCAGTTGGCGTCGGCGGTACAACTACTCCCGTAAGTGCATTCATTGACCTTGGCGGATATGACTGGGCAAAGACAGCAATCATCTCTCTTGCTGACAAGGGTATCATCAATGGTGTAGGTAATCAGCGCTTCAACCCCGCTGGCACATTGACTCGCGAGCAGGCTGCGAAAATCATCTGCCTTACAGTTGGTATCGAGCCTTCTTATGAGAGCACTGCATTTGCCGATGTTGACCCGTCGGCATGGTATGCTCCTTATATCGCAGCACTTTCAAAAGCAGGCATCATCAATGGTGTTAGTGAAACAGCATTTGGTATAGGAAACAATGTAACAAGAGAAGATTTCGCAGTTATGATTTGCAGAGCTCTCAATTACTCAGCTGTAGGTGAAGCTAACTTCGCAGATAAGGCTGATATCAGTGCTTACGCTGCTGATGCAGTAAATGCATTGTACGAACAGGGTATTGTTGGCGGTTACGAAGACGGAAGCTTCAGGCCCAAGGCAAATATCTCAAGAGCAGAAGGCGCAAAAATCATATATGGTATTCTGTCTAAGTAATACGGACATACAGTTAGGAGTTAAAAGATTATGAAAAGAATTTTAAGCTTAATACTTACCCTTTGCATAATCGCATCGTGTTTCACATTCTCTGTTGTAAATGCTGCTGATGAAGAAGAAACAGTAGTATATACACCTCAGGAACAGCGTGCTTTTGATTTCCTCTCCAGCCTTGGTATTATGGTTGGAGATGACAAGGGCAACTCAAACCTTGAGAAGAATATGACGCGTGCGGAATTTGCACAGTTGATTAATAACATCCTCTCATACGCAAACGGCAGCGGAGCTGGCAGCGATTCTGAAGGCGGCTTCTTCGATGAATCTATCTGGAGCGATTCATTCTTCGGCGATGATTCAAACGAAGACCAGCTTATCGTTGACACAGGTTCAGGCAGTGACGCTCCCGTTGTGGAGGTTGTTGAAACAAAAGATTTTGAAGATGTTTCTGAATCTCACTGGGCATACGATGCAATCAACTACATCCGTGACCTTGGTATCATGAACGGTACATCTGAAACAACCTTCGACCCCGATGGCGAAGTAACAACTGACCAGGTTATAAAGACATTTATGGTTATGCTTGGTTATAAGGCTGTTGCTGAGGCTAACGGCGGTTACCCCGTAGGTTATAACAAGTTTGCTCAGCGCCTTAACCTTACTAAAGGCTCTAACGCAGGACAAATCTGTAAGCGTGGTGCAATCGCAGTTATCCTTAAGAATACTATGGATGCACAGATGCTTGTAGAAACATCTTACGGCGAAAACGGCGACATCAGCTTTGCTTATGACGAAAACCGCACATTCGCTTCGGAAATCCTCGGACTTAATAAAATTGATGGTCTTATGACAGACAGCGGTTACACAACACTCGTTGGCGAAAGCACATACGAAGGTGCAAAAATCGTTGTAGCAGATACTCTCATCAGAGTGGAAGAGGGCAAGGAGTTTTCAAAGTTCATCGGTCGTGATGTTACTTGCTGGTACACAAACTACAAGTCAGACGATTCAGGTGTTGCAGTATATGTAGAGCTTAACGGTCGCGATGAGGTTACAGAAATCGATATTGAAACACTTACAAGCGCAACCGGCGATACACTTAACTACAAGGTTAACAAGATAGCTAAGAAGGTTAACTACGCAAATGCTTATGTAATTTACAATGGCGCAGTACTTGATTCTTACAACGAATCTTTCTTCAACGACTTTGTTACAAATAACGCTTACGGTAAGATTTATGTAATCGAAACAAGAGATGACCTTTACAAGAAAATCGTTGTAATCGATGAGTTCGAAACATGGGTTGTTGGTAATGTTGACAGCGACAACACAAAGATTTACAACATACTTCGTTCTGGCACATATGCAAGCGAAGATGATATCATCGAGCTTGATTTCGAAGACCCCAAGTACATCGTTAATATCTACGATGCAGACGGTAACAAGGCAGACTTCACAATGATTCAGAAGAACTCTGTTCTTGATGTTATCCGCCGCGGTAACATATTTACATTCTATGTAACAAACCGTGCAATTTCAGAATTCACAATTAACTCAATCACAGAAGATAAAGGAAAGACCTACATCTCTGACACTGAAAATGAATTCGAGGTTACACAGGCATTTATGGACTACAGCCTGAGAGAAGATTTTGCACTTAACAAGTCATTTACTCTTTATCTGAACTCTTACGGTCGTGTAGCATTTGCCGTTCCTCAGGAAAAGGCAGGTCTTCAGATTGGTTACATCCTTGAAATCGGCAGCTTGTCCGGTTCACCCACAAACAGAAGGTATGCTATCCAGACATACACAATGGGCGGTGCACATACTCTCTATGAGCTTGCTGAAACACTTCGAGTAAGTAACCACGACGGCGTGGAATCAAAGATGACTGCAAAGGAATTTGTTGAAGCATATTCGGCAGAATACAATGCAGAGTCAAACAAGATTGATGGTATGTTCCGTTACACAGTAAACGATGAAGATGCAATCAACTATATCGAGCTTCCCATTCTTGATGCAAACACAAAGATTACAGGTAAGCTTCACCTTGTTCATTCAAACGACAGCGGTGACAGTGAAAAGGGTTACCTCAGACAGAATTCAAACTCATTCGGCGGTTATGTTGCTGCTCCTGCTGCATCAAAGATTATTATGGTTGACAGCACAAAGAGAAGAGTAGACGATGAAAACGCATTCTCTGCAGGTACAATCAAGAACCTTCCCACACACACTTCTGATGATGCAGGTCAGTATCATGTTTTGAGAGCATACACAGATATCGAAGGCGGTATGTCAGTAAAATATGCTGTTGTTGACCTTCCTTCAGGTGAAACAGGTATGGATACAAGCTACGGTGTACCCGATGTATACATCATCACAGAAATCGGCGGCGGCAGATTCCCCGATGATACTCTTGGTACAATCTATAAGGCAAAGAAGTATAGGCAGGGCTCTATTTCAGATGCTAACCTCTACATCAAGGACGACGCTGTATTCGATACAGAAGCAGAAACTGATGTAAGAGTAAACTCCTCTAACACAAACCTCGGTTGGGTTAAGGTTCCCTTTGACAGAGAAGATATTGAAGTAGGTGATATCGTTCGTGTTGCTATGGACGAAAACGGTATTGTTGAACATGTTCGTGTAGTATTTGACGAAAACGGTGTTGATGGTACAGGCGAGCCCCAGACTCCCGGTGTCATCCCAGGTGTTGACCGTTGGGTTGAAGCTGACGAAACTCATCCCCAATACAACAAGAATCCCTTTGCTTACGGTGGTGGTACAGCGATGAACCTTGCTTCAGGTAGAAGCTTCTCATCAGGTTCATTCCGTTTCTTCCAGTGTTACCCCCTCAAGATTCGTGAAGGCGTTGTTAAACTTACCGGTTGGGATGTAATCCAGAATGGCTATCCTGAAAATCCTGCAGACTTCGACACAAGATATAAGGAAGAGGTTTGGTCAGTTTCCAAGATTGTAGTTGTTAACTTCGTAGATGGTGATATTGTTGTTAAGACAGGATCAATCAACGATGTTAAGACATACGAAGACTTCGGTACAGACTGTTCAAGAGTTATGTTCAACTCTCGATTTGCAAATATTCCCAATATGATCGTTTACAACAGCAACAGCTGGGATGAATAATAAGAATTAGCGAAAGGTTGGATATAAATGACAGAATTTATTAAAGACAAACTTGCGGTTAAAATATTCAACACTCGTGATGAAATGGGTAAGCAAGCGGCAACAGATGTTGCCGCTTGCATTAAAAAATTGCTCAGCGAGAAGGAAGAAATCAATATGATTTTTGCGGCGGCTCCGTCACAGAATGATATGCTCCTTCACATCTGCAGCGACCCTGAAATCGAGTGGGAAAGAATTAACGCGTTCCATATGGACGAATATGTTGGCCTTGACAAGGATGCTCCTCAGGGCTTTGGTAATTTCCTCAATGACAAGATTTTCTCAAAGAAACCCTTCAAGAGTGTTAATTTCATCAGATGCGACGCTCCTGATCCTGAGGCAGAATGTGAAAGATATTCTGCACTTCTTAAAGCAAACCCCACAGACATCGTTTGTATGGGTATAGGGGAGAATGGTCATATTGCATTCAATGACCCCCATGTAGCAGAGTTTGACGACAAGAAAGTAGTTAAGACGGTTGAACTTGACGAAGTTTGCCGTATGCAGCAGGTTAACGATGGCTGCTTTGCAAAACTTGATGATGTTCCAAAACAGGCGCTTACTCTTACAATCCCCACACTTACTTCAGGAAAATATCTTTTCTGCGTAGTGCCTGCTCCTACAAAGGCTAACGCAGTTAAAAATACTGTTGAGGGTGAAATCACTCCCGACTGTCCTGCAAGTATCTTAAGAAACCACGACAACGCTATCCTCTACTGTGACAGCGACAGCGCTGCTCTTCTCAGTAAATAACAAACTAGACACATATCTGTATGAGGTGAAAAATATGGTAACAAAAATCAGCGGCGGTAAACTTATATTGCCAGAAGGTATAGTAGAAGGTAAAAGTATATATTACGAAAACGGTACAATTATTGCTGTTACCGATGAGAATCTTCCTTTTGACTGCGAAAAGAAAGCAAACGGAAATTATGTTTCCGCAGGCTTTATTGATGTGCATGTTCACGGTGGTTTCGGAGTAAGATTCGAAGACGCAACCGAGGAAGAGATTATAAAGGCATGCGATGGACATTTTGCCCATGGTACAACAACAATTTATCCGACACTTTCTTCAAGCTCAATAGATGCAATGGAAAATGCCGCAGCTTTAGTAAGAAAAGTAAAGGAAGATAAGTCTGCTAAAGCAGAAATAATCGGAATACATCTTGAAGGACCGTATTTTTCACCCTTGCAGTGTGGCGCGCAGGACCCCAACATTATCAGAAAACCCCAGAAAGAAGAATATCTGGAATTTCTGAAGGAATACGCTGATATTATAAAAAGATGGAGCTACGCTCCCGAAGTGGATCCTGACCTTGAATTTTTACATACTCTTACAGATTTTAATGTTATGGCATCAGCAGCGCATACAGATGCGCTCTATACCGAAATGATGAAGGCATATAACAATGGAATGAAGCTGATCACACACTTCTATTCCTGCACCTCTACTGTTACAAGAAAGGGCGGATTCAGATTCCCCGGTGTTCTTGAAGCAGGATACCTTACAGATGGTATCGCAGTAGAGGCTATTACAGACGGATGTCATCTTCCTCCCGAGCTTATAAGACTTATTCACAAGGTTAAAGGAACTGAAAAAATGTGTCTTGTAACCGACAGTATCCGTTACGGCGGTATGGAGAATGAGGCAGACGGCATAGAAGACGATCACTGTCTTGTTGAAGACGGTGTTGCAAAGCTTAAGGACAGAAGTGCATTCGCAGGCAGTATTGCAACTACAGACCGTCTTGTTCGCACTTGCGTAAAGCAAGCAGGTATTCCCCTCGTAGACGCAATTAAAATGATGACACAGACTCCTGCCGAAATTATGAACCTTGACAAAAAAGGTAAAATAATGTATGGTTATGATGCGGAGTTTGTAATCTTTGACGAAGACATCAATGTTGTGGAGGTTATTCGTCAGAGTAAATAAAAGGGGAATAAAGAATGCTTAACAGTAAACATTCAGATTCTTTAGAAAATAATGAAAAACAAATCAAGATAGAAAGACTTTTCTCGGATTTGTTTTTCGGTAATATAAAAAATGAGGCAGCGCTTTGTGAACGACTCATGCAGTCTTCTCTGCCTGAAGAGTTTACAAAGTCGCAAACCCTTATAATAACTCTTTCCATCGAAAAGTTTGATGAATATTTGAAGACAAAATTCAAATACGGCAGGGAAGAGCTTTACAGTTTTATTTCTGAAATTGCATTTGAAGACAGCATAGATGTCCTGTTTGCAACCGTAATGTATTCATACAACAACATAGGAATTGTAGCAATTCAGAAAAACCGAAAAGAAGACTTACGCATAACAGCGGAAAAATATTGCCAGCGGCTTTCGCACGATCTGGCAGACCGTCTTGAAATCAGTTCCAAGATAAAAATTTCGAAAGAATTTATGGCTCTCGGACAGATTGTTGAAGGCGTTAAATCAATCGAAATAACTGAAACAAGTAAAGAAGAAAGCGTAAGAAATGAGATAATGGAGTATCTCAGCAACAATTATTTTAATGACATCAGTCTTGCTGATTTAGCAGACTATATGTGCTACAACAAGGTTTATTTCTGCTCATTTTACAGAAAATACATGAATGAAAACTTCACTACTACTCTCAATCGTATGCGCGTAGAAAGGGCGAAGGAACTACTCAGAAAGCCTGATACAAAGGCATCACAGATTTTCAGTACTATTGGTTATAAAAGTGCCCCGTATTTCTACAAGGTTTTTAAGACCTTTACAGGCAAAACCCCTGCAGAATACCAGAATGAGATAAGTAAGAAGAACAAAAAGGAATAATTCCTTTAAGAAAACAGAATTCTCCTTGGGCACTTATTTCGTAGCATAAGTTCGAAAGATTTGCTCGGGAGTTTTTGCTTAAAAGAGGTTTTTTATGAATATAAATTCAAATTGGTTTGGTTTTCCCGAGGCGGAGTTTATGTTTGAGGGAAGACGCGCAACAGTGGTTTTCCCCGAAAAAGCAAATATGGGAAAGAACTGGACAATTAAGACAGAATATAAGGATGCTTTTCCCGAAACTGAAATTGCTCTTCTCAAAGAGGGGTTTCATGTTGCATATCTTGAAAATAAAACCCGCTTTGCAACAAAGGAAGACTGCGATGCAAAGGCAAGGTTTGTTAAATTCATCGCAAAGGAGCTTGGACTTAAGGAAAAGTGCGTCCCTGTCGGTATGAGCTGCGGCGGAGCCCACGCAGTAAGATTTGCAGGCTACTATCCCGACCTTATCGACTGTATGTTCATTGACGCACCCGTCCTTAACTACTGCGATTTTCCCGCAGCGTATGGTAACGAATACCGTGAAAAGGTGTGGGAAGAGGAATTTATCGTTGCATACCCCGGTATTACAAGGGCGAAGATGCTGGATTTTCCTCATCATCCGATGAATATGGTGGGTACACTCATCGAAAACAAAATTCCGATTATTATGCTCTACGGAAACGAGGATACAACGGTCGATTTCAATAAGCACGGCAGACTTTTTGCCGATGAGTATGAAAACCATCCCGAGCTTCTTAAGGTTCATATGCGCGAATATCAGGGGCATCATCCTCATGGTATTCCCGGAAACCCACAGATGATAGTTGATTTCATCCTACAACATACAAATTAATTAAATTACATAAAAAATTTATAGAAAGGAAATTGCATATGAAAATGACATTTCGCTGGTATGGTCAGGACGATTCAATCACGCTCGACCATATCAGACAAATTCCCTGTATGACAGGTGTTGTTACAGCTGTTTACAGCGTTCCCGTTGGCGAAGTATGGCCTCAGGAACAAATTGACGAGATGAAGGCGCTTGTAAACGCAAAGGGTCTTGAAATGGAAGTTATCGAGTCTGTTCCCGTTCATGAAGATATCAAATTAAAACGCGGAAATTATCAGCTCTACATCGATAACTACAAAGAAAACATCCGCCGTCTTGCAAAAGCAGGAGTAAAGTGTATCTGCTACAACTTTATGCCTGTGTTTGACTGGACTCGTTCCCGTCTTGATCAGCCTCTTCCTGATGGCTCAAACGCTCTTGTTTATTACAAAGAGGATGTTGACAAGATGGACCCCACAAAGATGACTCTTCCCGGTTGGGATGCGTCATACTCTCCTGATGAGATTTCAGGACTTGTTAATGCTTATAAGGAAATCGGTGAGGAAGGCCTTTGGGCAAACCTTGAATACTTTATCAAGGAGATTATGCCTGTAGCCGTAGAGTGTGATGTTAACATGGCGATTCATCCCGATGATCCGCCGTGGTCAATTTTCGGTATTCCGAGAATCATCACTAACGAGGCTAACATCGACCGATTCCTCTCACTTTATGACGATGTACATCACGGTCTTACACTTTGCAGCGGCTCACTTGGCTGTGCTAAGTTCAACGACTATACTGCAATGGTAAGAAAATTCGGTGCAATGGGCAGAATTCACTTTGCACATGTAAGAAATATTAAAATTCTTGAAGATGGCTCTTTCGAGGAAAGCGGACACCTTTCAGAATGCGGTTCACTCGATGTTGTTGAAATCCTCAAGGCTTATCACGACACAGGCTTTAAGGGATACCTTCGTCCTGACCACGGTCGTATGATCTGGGGCGAAACAGGTAAACCCGGCTACGGCCTCTACGACAGAGCGCTCGGCGCAATGTATATGGCAGGTATCTGGGAAACTCTTGAAAAAGGAGGAAACAAATAATGAAGCTTCCTTTTGAAATTGACCTTACAGGCAAGGTTGCAGTTGTAACTGGTGCAGGCGGTGTTCTCTGCTCAATGTTTGCAGAAGCTCTTGCAAAAACAGGTGCAAAGGTAGCACTCCTTGACCTTAATGAAGAGGCTGCTAAAAAGTATGCCGAAGAAATCAATAAGAACGGTGGCACAGCAAAGGGCTACGCTTGTAATGTTCTTGATCAGGAAAGCATCCAGAAGGCACACGATGAAATCGTGAAGGACTTTGGTACTTGTGATATCCTTATCAACGGTGCAGGCGGTAACAACCCCAAGGCTACTACTGATGACGAATATTTCGCTCCTGAGGATATGGGTAAGGTAAAGACATTTTTCGACCTTGACAAGTCAGGCGTTGAATTCGTATTCAACCTTAATTTCCTCGGTACACTCCTTCCCACACAGGTATTTGCAAAGGATATGCTTGATAAGGAAGATGCAAGCATCATCAACATTTCAAGCATGAATGCTTACACACCCCTTACAAAGATTCCTGCATACAGTGGTGCTAAGGCAGCGATTTCCAACTTCACACAGTGGCTTGCAGTTCACTTCTCACGCACGAATATCCGTTGCAACGCGATTGCTCCCGGATTTTTCGTAACAAAGCAGAACGAAAAGCTTCTCTTTAACGAAGACGGAACTCCCACACCAAGAACAGGAAAAATCCTTGCTGCAACTCCTATGAGCAGATTCGGTGAAGCAACCGAGCTTATCGGAACTCTTCTTTTCCTTGTATCAAAGGATGCTGCAAGTTTCGTTAACGGTGTTGTAATTCCCGTTGATGGTGGCTTCTCTGCATACAGCGGAGTATAATTAAAAGACAAAAAAACACACAATTTCTTTTGAAGTTGTGTGTTTTTTTCGTATAGGGAACCTTTGTGTTTTTATTGCGAGCAACACTTGTTGGTTTTGAGTTTAGAAGGGACGCAAAATGGGTGAAGCGGCACGCTTATTTTTGTTAAAAATAACATGTGTTGGAAAACTATAGTAAAAATCACACTTTTTGCAATATGGAAACATATTTTTTGGCATTTACTTTCTATAAAATATGCATTATTATTATCTTGTAGTGTTGGAGTTATTTCCAAAACTTTTTCATTCTAAAAGGAGGAGAAAAAATGAGAAAAGTTAGAATTACAGCAATGCTTCTTGCTTTGTGCATGGTATTCTCTTTGCTTCCTTTTGCAGCAATGGCTGCTGAAGAGGACAAGATTATAGTTCATGTTGACGCCAATGCAAAATTTGCAGGTGACGGCAGCGAAGCAAAACCATTTAAGACAATTGAGGCAGCACAGACTTTTCTGCGCTCCAGAGACCACAGAAAAAAACATGCTGAGGTCATTGTCCACGCAGGTATTTATCCGCAGGAACTGACACTCACTTTCACACAAGAAGACTCAGGTAATGAAAAATATCCTGTAATATACCGCGCAGCAGGTGACGGTGAAGTAAGAATGACCAACGCGGTTACTCTTAACCTTGCAGAATTCAAACCTGTCACTGATAAGGCAGTACTTACAAGGATTCCTGCCGAGGCACAGAGTAAGGTCGGTGAACTTGACCTTTCGGAGTATAAAATTGACTTTTCTGCACTTAACTATGGCTCAAGAATTGCTGATACACGCTATAATGCAACACCTGTTACTATTTATCTTAATGATAAAAAACAGGACCTTGCAAGATGGCCCAATATCGGATTCCAGCCTATTACTACAGTAGTAGAAGCCGGTGATGCAACCCCTACCACTGCTTCTGTAAAGAAGAAAGGCGAATGGAAGTATAACAACCTCCGCCCTGAAAGATGGGAAAAGGCAGACCAGGCAATAGTTCACGGCTATATCGGCAGTGAATACAATATGGACCATGTGCCGCTTGACAGTGTCAATACTGAGAAAAAGACAATCGTTCTCGCACGAGGAACCTCTTACGGGGTAAAGCCCGGTCACAGATGGTATGTAGATAATCTTCTTGAAGAAATTGACTCACCGGGTGAATTCTTCATTGATGCAAATACCAAGAAGCTTTACTGGTATCCGCCTTACAAGCTTAAGACAACGGATAAGCTTACACTCAGCACACACTCAAAAACTTATGTTAAATTTGAAGGTGCATCCTACATTACATTTGACGGAATAAATGTATACGACAGTCTTTCAAATTACGCATTCCACATTAAAAATTCCGACCATATCACAATCCGTAACGCTACCATTCAGAATATCGGTCAGCACTCAGTATTTATAGAGGATTCAAAAAATACTCTTGTTGAGGCTTGTACAATTCAGGAAATCGGCGACTACGGTATCCGTATGAAGGGCGGCGGTGATATTCAGACAATTACCCCCGGTAACAACCGTGTTGCAAACTGTCACTTCTACCGTTGGGCAACAAGAAACAACTTCTGGGGTAACCACGCTGTAAACATTGGCCGTAGTTCATATAATACAACAATCGGCGATATTGTTGAAAACAACCTTATCCACGGACAGCCCAGCGGTCAGGGCCTCCACTTCGGCGGCCTTGAAAATCAGATAAGATATAACGAAATTGCATCAATAGCGCACGATGCCGCTGACTGTGGCGTTATCTACGCAGGTCGTACCCTCAACGAATGGGGTAACGAAATTTCGTATAACTACATTCACGATTACGGCGCAATCTTTGAAGCAAGATATCAGGTTCAGGCAATTTACTGGGACGACTGGATGAGTGGTCAGAACGCGCATCATAATATCATCGTACCGGGTACAAAGAACCGTACTGCAGGTAACCTTTTTGTTGGTGCGGACAGCTACTACTGTGAAAACATAGTTGTTAACTCCGATATCGGTGTTCGTGCTACAGACCGTGAAAAAGAGATTCACTCTACTGCATATAACACGACTAAGGATACTCATAAGGCTAATTCTCCTGCAATTCTTGAAAAATATCCCAGAATTCGTGAGTACAAAGAAGAACTTGACAAGAATGGCATGATGCTTCTTTGCGCAAACAATGTGTTTGAAAATAACCTCTCGGTAGATGTTAACTCGAACAGATTCCACGATACACATATCAAGAACGGAAAGTTCAATAACAACCAGATTTCAGACGATTACGGTGTATTCGTTGACGCGGCTAATCACGACTACCGTCTTACAAGCGAAGCTGTTAAACAGTTTGGTTTCCCCGATACTGTTCTTAATGAAAACAATTTCTCTATGGACAAAATCGGTGTTCAGCCCGAGATTATGAAGCTTGAAAAACCCGAAACACCATTCCGTCTTCTTTACCCGACAAACGGACAGACAAATGTTATCAGAAATACTGCCTACATAAAGTGGGAAGCGGCAAGATATGCCGATATGTACGAGTATGTAGTGGCAACAGACCCCGACCTCAAAAATGTTGTTGCTTCGGGTACTACACTTTATAATCTGGTTGAACTTCCCGACCTTCAGGGTAATACTGTTTACTACTACAAGGTTTGGGCGAAGAATGTTACCAGACAGATGGGTAACACCTGGGCAAGCGAGGGCGTTCCCTATATGTTCAAGACAACTGCGACAGATGTTCTTGAAACGGAAATGCTCAAGGAAGAGATAAAGAATATCAAGGCGCTCAGAGAAAAGGTTGCTCCTCTGGTAGGCGATGCATTAGGTCAGTATAAACCCGAAGTACTTACAGCAATTGACGACAAACTTTCAAACGCACAGCGCATTGCCAACAAGACAACAGGAAGTCAGGAAGAAATTCAGAATAGTGTTGCTGACCTTCAGTTATTCCAGGAAGGTATAACCGGCTACAAGCGTGCAGGTCACGAAAATATCAAAATCACAGACGGCACATGGCTTGTAAACGATACAAGCATAAGCGCTTCCAAAACGGGCAACACCCTCAAGCTTGAATCATTCAGCGATGGCTGGGCTTATCTTAACGAACCGACACCGGGATATACAGTTAAGCACTTCAGAATGAAGATTAACTATAACGGCTGGACAGGTATTTCCATCAAGCAGAGTAATCCCGAATCCAAAATTTATGACACAGGGCTTAAGAGTTACTTTTTAGTAATCAAGCCGGAACAGATTGAGTTCCAGAAGAAAAACCCCGCAGCCGCAACGACTGGCGTTATAACAACATATCCCAACCAGTATATCAGGGAAGACGAATGGGTTGATGTTGAATTCGGCTCTGTCGATGTTCCCGGTGGTGTAAATATCTTCCTCAAGGTTAACGGAAACATAGTACTCAACGAATATGATACTGAAACTCCCTGCTTCGGTGACGGCTACTTCGTAATTCGCCCCGGTGGCGAAGGCGCAGTTGTTGAACTTCAGGAGGCATCATCAGTTCCCACAGAAGAATTCGTATACAGCGGAGCTTCTTCAATGGACCAGGCAAAGACAATTTATAACCTTGAATCCAAGAATGCAGTAAAGACAGGCGTATGGACAAACAGCGATGATAAAACTGCAGATGGTTCAACCATATGGACTTCTGTTGACCCAACCGCAAGTGTTACATACACAGTAACCGATACAGAAGTACCTTACAAGACATATTATTACCACGAACCCATAGCAGGCGGCGACCCGAATGCAACCATCTCAATGGTAGCATACTCTCCCACAGACGGTGGCAAGACGAATGTTGTCCGTAAGATTGACTTCTCACAGGGTGAAAAGGGCTGGGTATACCTCGGCACTTACGAGTGTGCATCGCACAGTAAGACGGGCGATATCGTCTTCACAATCGAGGGCAGCGGTCAGGGAACACTTGTTGCACCTGTAGTTGCTACTGTAAGGGCTGACAAGGAACTTCTCGAGTTCAACCGTACCTTCTACGACTACTCTGAAAATCTTCTTCTTATGAAGATAGACTCTCAGAAGGCGTACAAGGTTCAGGATGAGCTTGCAATTCCCGATACAGCTCCTTACATCGAAAACGGCAGAACAATGGTACCCCTCCGTTTCGTATCTGAAGCATTTGGCGCACAGGTAGATTGGAACGCAGAAACACAGACAGCAACTATCACAAACGGTAGCAATGTTGTTGCGTTTACTCTTGGCAACAAGAATTACACAGCTAACGGTGAAGTTCGCGAATCTGAAACAGAGGCCAAACTTGTAAACGGCAGAACAATGATTCCGCTTCGTGCTACTGCTGAAGCTCTTGGCAAGAAGGTTATGTGGTACGGCGATGCGAGATTGATTTTTATCGCAGATAACTTCGGTTTTGCAGAAAGTGATACAGCAAAACTTCAGAACGCCGCAAAAGGCTTTGACAAGGGTTTTAATTAAACAATTCAAAATGGCGAAACACAAAAGTGTTTCGCCATTTTTTTCTTGAATGACTTATCGTTATATGATATACTTAAATCATAAATACATCAGGAGGGGAAATGATGAAAAAAGTTAAATTTATTGCACTGCTTCTTGCAGTTGTAATGGTCTTTTCAGTACTTCCTTTTTCGGCGGTTGCAGCTGATGGCAAGATTGTAATTTATGTTTCAGCAAACGCAGGTGAAGAGGGAACAGGAAGCGAAAAAGCTCCTTTTAAAACAATAGCAAGGGCACAACAATATCTGCGCGGAATAGACCACAAAAATAAAACTGTTGAGGTTTTAATTCACGCAGGCACATATCCGCAGGAAGACACTCTCGTTTTCACAGCGGAGGATTCAGGTAGCAAAAATAACCCCGTTATCTATCGCGCGGCAGGTGACGGGGAAGTTCTGGTGTCTAATTACACTAAACTTAACATTAAGGATTTTGCACCTCTTTCAGATGCGGAAATTCTTCAGCGCATATCTCCCGAAAGCCGTGACAAGGTAATGGTGCTTGACCTTGAGGGTTATAATCTTGATATGGCAATGTTTGATGTTGCTGTAAGAACTACCGACCCCCGTGAGCATCAGATGTATCCCTTCATTCATCTCAACGGCAAAATGCAGGAAATTGCAAAATGGCCCAATGTTGGCTTTGTGGATATTATAACTGTTGTTCAGCCGGGCGAAAATGTTTCAGGCGGCGACAAGGGTAAAAAGGGTATATGGAAATACGATTCTCTCCGTCCTGAAAGATGGGGTAAGGCAGACCAGGCGATTGTCCGCGGCTACCTTGGAACAGAATACGCAAAGGACTCTGTCAAGCTTGGCGGAGTAAATGCCCAGAAGAAAGAAATATACCTTGCAAAAGCTTCGATTTATGGTGTGAAACCCGGCCACAGATGGTATATTGAAAATCTTCTTGAAGAAATTGATTCTCCCGGCGAATATTTTGTGGATGTAAATACAAAGAAGCTCTACTACTATCCGCCTTATGAATTGAAAGAGACAGATATTCTTGAGGTTTCGACTCATTCAAAAACATATATCAAGACAGACGGTGCGTCATACATTACTTTTGACGGAATCAGCGTAAGCGGTAATGTAAGCGGATATGGTTACAGCATCTATAAATCAAATAACATTACAGTACGCAACGCAACCATGAGCAATCTTCATCAGGCAGTTTATGCCAAGGATTCAAAGAATACTCTTGTAGAAGCGTGCACTATCTATGATATCAATGTGTCTGCAATCAACTATCAGGGCGGTGGCGATATTGAAACACTTACCCCAGGTAACAATCGTGTTTCCAACTGTCACTTCTACCGCTGGGGACTTGGCGGATGGATGCAGTCAAAGGTTGCGATTATACTTGGCCGTGGCTCTGTAAATACAACAATCGGAGATGTTGTCGAAAACAATGTCATTCACGGACAGCCTAACGGACAAGGTATTTTCTACGGCGGTGTTGAAAATATATTCAGATATAACGAAATATACTCGCTTTCAAACGATACTGCCGATATGGGCGTTATCTACGAGGGAAGAAGCCTTCGCGAACCGGGAAATACAATCTCCTATAACTATCTTCACGACTTCGCTCCTATTTTCGATGCAAGATATAATGTTCAGGGTATCTATTGGGACGACTGGCAGTCAGGACAGATTGCGCATCATAACATTATCGTTCCCGGTGGAAAGAACAGTACATCAGGTAACCTTTTCGTAGGTGCGGACAGCTACTATTGCGAAAATATCATAGTAAACTCAAACACAGGTGTTCACGCAGTAGACCGCAACTCGAAAATTCACGAAACGGCTTATAAATCTGTTGATGCCGGTGTTTCTGCCGCACTTCTTGAAAAATATCCCGCAATCGCTACATACAAGCCTCAGCTTGATAAGGACGATATGTATTTACTTATGAAAGGTAATGTCTTTGAAAACAACCTTTCGGTAGATGTTAACAGAAACAACATCAGTCAGGTAGCAATTGACAACGGTAGTGTTAAAAATAACCGTATTTCCGATGACTACGGCGTATTTGTAGATAGTGCTAATCACGACTACCGACTCAAACGCGAATATGTCAGGGAATTCGGTTTCCCCGATACATTCTTAAACGAAGATAATTTCTCTATGGACAAGATTGGTTTCCAGCCTGAAATTATGAAGGTTGAAAAGCCCGAAACTCCTTTCCGTCTTCTTTATCCCACAAACGGACAGATGGATGTTATCCGAAATACCGCATATATCAAATGGGAAGAGGCAAGATATGCCGATATCTATGAATATGTAGTAGCAACAGACCCCGAGCTTAAAAATGTTGTTGCTTCGGGTAAATCGCTTTACAATGTTGTAGAGCTTCCCGACCTTAAGAACGATACAGTTTATTACTACAAGGTATGGGCTATAAATCAGGGCAGACAGCTTGGAAACAAGTGGGCAAGTGAAGGCGAAACCTATATGTTCAGGACAACTGCCGAGGATGTTCTTGAAAAGGGCTTGCTCAACGAAGAAATCAAAAATGTTGAAGCGCTTAAAGAAACAGTTTCTGCAAATATCGGTGATGGATTAGGTCAGTACAGTGCTGATTCACTTGCGCAGATTGACACGATTCTTTCAAATGCAAAGGATATTTACGACAGTAAAACAGGCAGTCAGGAGGAAATTCAGGAAACTGTTACAAGGCTTCAGAATCTGCAGTCAGGGGTTTTCGGCTATAAAAATAAGGGACACGGTGCTCTTAATGTAGGCGGTGAATGGCTCACTTCCGATGATACAATAGCCGTTACAAATACTGATGGCACTGTAAATATTGAATCACACGGAAACGGCTGGGCATACCTTGACGACATAAACCCCGGATATTTGTCCAAGCATTTCAAGATGAAGATTAACTTCAACGGCTGGACAGGTATTTCGCTCAAGCAGAATGACCCATCTGTTATTTCCTATAACAAGGCAGTTCGAAACTATCTTATCGTTATCAAACCCACACAGATAGAATTCCAGAAATATAACCCCGCGGCAACAAAGACAGGGATTATGGCAACATATCCCAACGACTACATCAAGGAAAATGAATGGGTTGACATTGAAATGGGTTGCGTTGATATGCCCGATGGCGTAAATGTGTTCCTTAAGGTTAACGGAAACACAGTGTTCAATGAGCTCGATACAGAAGCTCCCAACTTCGGCGATGGCTATATGGTAGTTCGCCCCGGCAGTGACGGTGCGTGTGTTGCATTTAAGGGAGCCGACAGTATCCCCGCAGGCGAATTTGTCTACGAGGGTGATAAAATGGGTAAGGCAAAGACAATCTATAACCCCGACTCCAAAATTGCGGAAAAGACAGGCATCTGGACAGTTACGGGCAACACAACGGCAGACGGTTCATATATCAAGGTTTCGGAAGATGCTGACGCATCGCTTACCTACACAGTAACCGATACAGAAGTGCCCTATATGACCTACTACTACCACGAACCCATTGAAAACGGTGATAAGAGCGCGACTATTTCAGTAGTGGCATATTCACCGACAACAGGTGGTAAGACAGAAGTAGTAAAGACCGTTGACTTTTCGCAGGGTAAAAAGGGCTGGGTATACCTCGGTGCTTATGAATGTGCATCTTTCAGCCGAACGGGCGATATCGTAGTTACAATCAAGGGCAGCGGAGAAGGCACTCTTGTCGCTCCCGTAATCGGAGTTGTAAAGACGGATAAGGAACTTCTTGAATTCAACCGTACCTTCTATGACTATTCTGATAATCTTCTTCTTCTGAAAGTGGATTCACAGAAGGCATATAATGTAACGGAGGAACTTGAAATCCCCGATGTTGCACCTTACATCGAAAACGACAGAACGATGATTCCTCTTCGTTTTGTATCCGAAGCATTTGGTGCACAGGTTGAATGGGATGAAGAAACTTATACCGCAACCATAACAAGCGGAGATAAGGTTGTTTCATTCAAAATCGGTGAAAAAAACTATACCGCCAACGGCGAGGTCAAGGAATCCGAAGCTGAAATAAAGCTTGTGAATAACCGTACAATGATTCCTCTTCGCGCAACCGCAGAAGCCCTTGGAAAGAAGGTTATGTGGTACGAAGATGGAAGACTTATCTTCATCGCTGACAATATCGGCTTTACTGAAACCGACACAACAAAACTTCAGAATGTGGCAAAGGGTTTTGAAATAGGTTACAACTAAACTATAGTTATAAAAAACGGACAATTTTACCAAAAAATTGTCCGTTTTTTGCTTGATTGCCAATATTATGTGTGATATACTTAACTCAAATGGAAATTTATTCACAAAAGGAGTGCAAATTTATGAAGATTTTGGTTATTGGTGCGCACGAGGATGATATTGAATTCCGTAATGCCGGAATGACAATAAAGTTCAAGCAACTCGGTCACGATGTAAGATTTCTTTGCCTTTGTAACGGTAACGGCGGACATCACATTCTTTCTCCCGAAGAAACTGCGAGAGTGAGAAAGGGCGAAACACAGCAGGTTGCAAAAATTCTCGGTGTTCAGTACGATATCTGGGAGGATATTTCAGACTGTGAAATTGAGGCAACCCTCGAAAACCGTAAACGACTTACCCGTTACATCCGTGAGTATAACCCTGACATTATCTGCACACATCGTATAAACGACTATCACGCAGACCACCGTGCAACTGCACAGCTTGTTCAGGATGCGTCATACCTTCTTATCGTGCCGCATTTCTGCCCCGAAGTTCCCGCTATGCGTGAGATGCCCGTAATTATGCAGACAGTTGATTCATTCAAGAATCCGGAATTTCGCGCAGATGTTATTATAGACATCGATGACGAAATCGAAACCAAGCTCGAATGTGTTCGTTGCCACAGATCTCAGATTTACGAATGGCTTCCTTATACAAAGTTTGAAACAGTTCCCGAAAGCGAAGAAGAAAAAGTAGAGTGGATGAAGGGTATGAATATTACTGCAGACACTACAGATGAAGAAGTAATGGCTGCTAAACGCGGATATTCAGTACGCTTTGCAAAGGTTGCTGCTCGCTTCAGAAAAGAACTTATCGAAAAGTACGGCGAGGAAAAAGGAAGTAAAGTTCGTTATGCAGAAGCACTTATGCTTTCTGAATATGGAAAACAGCTTACTGCAGAAAACAAGGATAAATATTTCCCCTTCTGATTTGAGGTGCAACAATGAATAAAAAAGAACTTTTATCGCGCGTTGGCGATGTTTCGCAAATCGGCGGAGTGCGTGACTTTACATTCAATGACGGCAAAATGAAGGGCGTTCGTGCTATTGAAATCAATACAGGCAAAATATCTTTTACAGTTCTTCCCGACAGATGTATGGACATCGCACAGGCTTTCTATAAGGGCGAAGCAATCAGTTGGATTTCAAGAACAGGAATAACCGCTCCCGAATATTATGACAAGACCGATAAAAACTTCCTCCGCGGATTTTTCGGCGGTCTTGTAACGACTTGTGGACTTAAAAATATCGGCAAACCATATCTCGACCAGGGACAGCACGGCAGAATTGCCAATACCCCTGCCGAAAAAGTAAGTATCTTTGCCGACTGGGTAGGCGATGACTATGTTATCGAGGTTTCAGGTCAGGTTCGCGAATGTGCAGTTTTTGGCGAAAACCTTCTGCTTAAGAGAACTATAAAAACTAAACTCTTCTCTGACGAATTCACTCTCGAAGACACAATAGTCAACGAAGGTTTTGAAGATGACGAAATCGCACTTTGCTATCATTGTAACTTCGGTTATCCGCTCGTTAACGAAAACGCAGTTATGACAAATGTTCCTGACGATATAGCAAAGCTTTCAGCTCCCATTCACAAAAAACAGGAAGAATGTATCGCGGTTCCGTTTGAAAGCGAAGACGAAGTTACCGTTGGTATCAAAAACGAAAAAATCTTCGCAAGCATTACATATAAGACTAAAACTCTTCCCAATTTCCTTATCTGGAAAATGATGGGCGAGAGTGAGTATGTAGTAGGTCTTGAACCGAGAACAACTAACCGCGGCGGCGAAAACATCAGAAAGAATAACGAGTATGTTGTACTTAAACCTTTTGAGGAATATAAGACATATCTTAAGTTCAAGGTAGAAGATGTAAAGTAAAGAAATAAAGAGAAAGGCACTCACAATTGTGAGTGCCTTTTGTGTGTGGTGTTATTTGCTGTAACCTTTGTTAGTGTTAATTTCAATTGTCTGTGTAGTTCCATTCCATTCCACACCGAAATTAAAAGCTTCGCCCAAGTCACGCAATTTAATATAATTGTTGCCGTCAATATTGAACGCCATGAAAATTGTTAACTTTCCATCAACGAAAATTTTGGGGTTTGAAATTTTCGGTTCTGTGGCAACTGCATTTGAATTTACTACTAATTCACCGCCAACATTTGAATATGCGGAATTTGAAGTAAGTGTAATTGCATTGTTGTTGCCGTCCCAACCGACATTAAAGTTTTTGTTTGTCCCATTTATTGCGGAGGCAATATCTCTTAATTTGAAATAGTTATTTCCACCAATATTATATGCTGTAAATGCTACTTCTTTTCCATTAATCAATACTTTGCTGTTTGTAGGTGTTGCTACGGATATATCTACAAAGGGGAAGCCTTCGTTATTTGAGAAAGTCTCTGTTGTGCTATCGGAATATCCATATAAAAATAATTTAGGTAATGGCTTGCGCATTTCGCTTGCATTAAATCCTGTTCTTGTTTTGAGCGTGCAATTATAAGCTGTTATTTTTTTGATTTCCTTAGGGAATATAACAGATTCAAGACTGATGCATTCAGGACAAAAATCGTAATCTATTGTTTCCACATTGTTGGGCAAAACAAGAGTTTTTAGAGAAGTGCAATCACTTAATACGCCATTCCTTATTGTGGTAATAGAATTTCCTAAATATACAGATTTTAAATTAGGACAACCCCAAAATTCTTGTCTTGAGAGGATGGAAACTCCATCACCAACAACAACAGTTTCCAAATTCTCACAAAGCATTAAAATACCCTCGTTTTTCCCCATTATAGTAACTGTATCTGGAATTATAACATTTACTAGACTGTGGCATTCGGCGTATGCTCTTTCACCGATTTCAGACACTGTGCTTGGTAAAATCAATTCTTTTAGTCCTGAACGCATAAAGGCAGTGCTACCAATTTTTTTCAGGCCTTCGTTTAACTGTATGTATTCCAAATTGCTACATAAAGCAAATTGAGAGTGCTTGATTTCGGTTATTTTAGAAGGAATGTTGATTTTCTCTAATTTTTCATATCCTTGAAATGAAACATCAAGCGTTTCAAGACTTTCTGGCAATACAACTTTTTTTAATGAGTAGCGAAGATTGTAACTGAAAGGGTCTCCACTTATTTTTCTAATGCCTTCTGAAAAAACAATTTCTTCAACGGGTTCAGCAAATAGTTTTTTTCCATCTATTGCAACAACATTATAGTTTCCCACATTTGCAGGAACTACAATTTTTTTTCTTTGATCACCGTGATAACCTATAATTGTTGCTTCACCATTGGAAATAGCAATTTCCCAATCATCAACAACAAGTGCATTGCTTATCATCGGCATAAAGGTGAAGAGAAGAAATGTTACTGTTAAAATACTTATAACTTTTTTCATTAAAATCTTTCCTTTCATATAATTATGAAATAATACATCTTTCATTTACATAACTGTTAAGTACGCCACCTCCAATAGATATTATTATTTGTAAATAAAAAATGCGCCAACCGAAGTTGACGCATAAAAAACGCAAACCCCGATTGTCGCCAAACAAACCTTTATACAGTACGAGATATACGCACACACTTATAAATGGAATCTGCGTTTTTGACGAAATTCAAAATAAGTGTATGCGAAAAAAAGCATATTATTCCAAAAGAAAATATACCTCAACACTGTATAATATATTTAGTTTGTTTGGCATCTTTAGAATATCACATTTTTTATGATTTAGCAATAGTTTTTTAAAAAGGGCAGATTAAACTCTGTAACTTCAGTTTAAAAGGTCGCTAAGTTGGAAACGACACCTTGTAGCAGCGAAGTTTTTTCGTGGGCAGTAAATACCCACTCAAACCTTCAGCTACTGCGTTTCTGCAAGACCTTCTTCATCTGCCACCGGCAGCGAAGGTCTTGCAGACTACCGACTTCGCTCGCTCAGTCGGCAAAGCACATAAATTTAATCAAAGCACAAACCCAGATGGCTCACCAAAAAAAGAAACACCCACAAAAAGTGAGTGTTTCTTTTTTTGGTGAGCCATCGGAGATTCGAACCCCGGACAACTTGATTAAAAGTCAAGTGCTCTGCCGACTGAGCTAATGGCCCGTATTGGCTGGGCTGGCAGGACTTGAACCTGCGACTGCCAGAGTCAAAGTCTGGTGCCTTAACCGACTTGGCTACAGCCCAACATAGTTACAATGCTGAGTGTAACTCAGGTGGATAAGTGGGGTGGATAGAGGGACTCGAACCCTCGGCCTCTAGAGCCACAATCTAGCGCTCTAACCAACTGAGCTATACCCACCACATATGGCGTGCCTGCGGGGATTCGAACCCAGGACCTACTGCTTAGAAGGCAGTTGCTCTATCCAACTGAGCTACAGGCACACATATATTTTGTGGCAAAAAATGGAGCGGGTGATGGGAATCGAACCCACCTATCCAGCTTGGAAGGCTGGTGTTCTACCAATGAACTACACCCGCAGATGTGACTCTAAAAGTATAGCAAAATAAAACTGATTTGTCAATATCTTTTTTCCCTTTTTTTTATTTTTTTGGAAGCACTGAAAACACTTTCCTAATCATTATTTGCGCAAAAAAAACTTTTATACGAAAGGTACGAAAACTGCAAAAACACTGTTATCACCCATTTAGTATAAAATGTGTAATTTTTCATTAAAATACCCCAATATAATGTATTTTGCTCTTGATTATTCAGTAAAAATATGGTACAATCAATAAGATAGGAAAAGTAGGTGAATTTATGTACCTTAAACGAATAGAATTACAGGGCTTCAAGTCCTTTGCAGACAAGACAGTTATTGAGGTTCACCAGGGGGTTACTGCAATAGTTGGACCTAACGGAAGCGGTAAGAGTAATATCTCTGACGCGGTGCGTTGGGTTATGGGTGAGCAGAGTGCAAAAACCCTCCGCGGTGGAAAAATGGAAGATGTCATATTTGCCGGTACGCAGAAGAGAAAGCCTCTCGGTTATGCTGAGGTTTCGCTTGTGCTTGATAATTCTACCCATTTTTTGCCCTGCGACTTTAATGAGGTTGAAATTACCCGTAGAGTTTTCCGCAGTGGCGAGAGTGAGTATATGATTAACCGTACCGCCTGCAGACTTAAAGATATTAACGAACTCCTTATGGATACAGGTCTCGGCCGTGACGGTTATTCAATAGTCGGTCAGGGTAAAATTGCGGAAATCGTTTCCGCAAAGAGTGAGGACCGCCGTCAGATATTTGAAGAGGCTGCCGGGATTTCCAAATATCGCTACCGCAAGAATGAAGCGGAGCGTAAGCTTAATCATACAGAGGATAATCTTGTCCGTGTGCGCGATATATTAGGCGAACTTACTGAGCGTGTTGAACCTCTTCGCAGACAGAGTGAAAAGGCGATAAAATACCTCGACCTGCGCGAAGAACTTAAGGGTATTGAAGTAAGTGCACTTCTTGAAATTACCGACTTAAAGCGTGCCGAGGGTGTCAAAACTGCCGAGCTTTACGAGAATGCCGTTGGAGAATTCAATACTGCAAAAGAAGAACTTGACGCGTGCAATGAAAAGAGTGACCTTCTTTACGCGCAGATTCGCGAAACGGACAGCGAACTTGAAGCAAAACGCGAGAAACTTACATCGCTCGAAAGTGACAGCGCGTCTATCGAGAACGAGCGCGCAATAATTAAAAACAACATTGAAAATCACAAGGTGAATATTATCCGTATTGATACCGAGCTTCAGGGATGGTCCCAGAGAGAGGAAGGTATAAAAGAACAGATAACACTCCTTGAAGACGAGAAAATAAAGAAAAATGAGCGCTTCCTCAAAATGACTGATGAGCTCGTTGCCCTTGAGGATGAGGACCGCGCAATCGGGGAAGAAGTTTCGCGCAGGGTAAAGGCTCTCGAAACTGCCCGTGAGGAGGTAATGAACCTTCGCGCGAAAAAGAGCGAAGCGCAGTCAAGACTTGACAGTATTGACCTTATCACACAAAACATAGAAACCCGCAGATTCTCTATCGAGGTTGATATAGCGGCGGCATCTGACGATATTAACCGCTTGACCTCAAAATGTGCCGAACTTTCCGGAAAGGCTGAAAAAGCGCAGATTGAGTTTGACAAACTTTCTGACGATGTATATAACGAAAATCAGCGTTACCACGACCTCAATCGAAAGAGCGGTGAACTCAAAACAAAATATAACGAACTTTCAACAAGCCTTGGCGAAAAGCAGGGAAGACGCAAAATGCTTGACGAAATGGAGCGCGCACTGGAAGGCTATGCCCGCAGTGTCCGCGACCTTCTCCGCGCAAAGGATGAGGGCAAGTACAGTGGAAATATCATCGGTGTTTTAAGTAAACTTATTACAGTTGACAAAAAGTACACCACTGCTATTGAAACCGCGCTCGGCAATGCTATGCAGAACATCGTTGTAAATGACGAGGAAGATGCAAAAGAGGCGATTGAATTCCTTAAAAAGAACAAAATCGGAAGAGTTACATTCCTTCCCATATCTTCTCAGGAGGGAAAGCGTCTTGATAACGAATCGCGCGTGATGAGTAATGATGGCGCAATCTCTATTGCAAGCGATGTTGTCGAATGTGATAAATCCATAAAAAATGTTATTGAGGCACTTCTCGGCAGAACAGTCATTATGGAGGATATGGAAAGCGCTGTAAAACTTGCCAAGGCTACGCATTATAAATTCAAGATAGTAACCCTTGCAGGCGAGCTTTTACAGACTGGAGGTAGTATTACCGGCGGTAGCGTAAACCGTGCACAGGCACTTCTTGGCAGAAAAGACGAAATTGAATCTCTTGATAAAGAGTGTGACCGTCTTGCAGCGGAAACAGAAAGACTCGAAGACGAGATTGATAAATGCGCTGATGAGGCGGAAGCAAGCCGCAGAAAAGAGGCAATTCTCCGCGAAAAACTTTCTGAAAGTGAGAATCATCTCCTTAAAGTTAAGGCAGAAGCTGATATGAAGGAAAGTCTTCTTCAGATAGCGCATGAGCGTTTTGAAAAACTTACTGCGGAAAAGACTCAGATTTCTACACAGCAGACAGATACAGTTGAAACAAAGAAAAAACTTCGTGAAATCCTTGAAGGTTCTGACGAACTTATCGAAAAGGCGGAAGCAATTGTTAAAGACAAGCAGGACAGCGTTCGTGAGGAAACGCTCCGCCGTGAAGCTCACAGTACAAAAGTCATTGACAAGAAAATGGAAATCAACAGCGCGCAGAAGGATGTTGAACTTGCCCAGGAGCGTATTGATGACGCTAAGAGGGGCATACTGAATTCACAGTCTGATTACAAGGCTCGCCTTGATGAAAAAGAAGCTCAGGAAAAGGCAATTGCTTCTCTTGAAAAACAGATTGAAGAAAATCTTATGCGTCAGAAACAGTGTGAGGTTGCAATCGAATCCATGCGCGAAGAAATAAAAGCACATCTTTCGGGCAGAAGCGGCAGCGATGTTGAGCTTGAAAAACTTCGCGAAACAATCAAAACCCTTAATGAAAAAATCCTTGTTCTTCAGGGAGAGGTTGTGCGCATAGAAACCAAGAAAGCTAAAATTGAAGAAGACCTTGAAAGCGCCGCTACAAGGCTTTGGGACAGTTACGAACTTACTTACAATACTGCTCTTGAGCTTAAAAAGGATATCGGCTCGCTTTCTGAGGCTCAGAAAACCATTTCTCAGCTTAAAAATTCAATAAGGGCGCTTGGAAATATCAATGTTGACGCTATTGAGGAATATAAAGAGGTTAAGGGAAGATATGAATTCCTGACCACGCAGGTTGACGATATGGAAAAGGCAAAAGCCGACCTTGAAAAACTCATAGGTGAAATGATGAATGTAATGCGTGAGCAGTTTGCAAAGAAGTTTGAAATTATAAACAAACTTTTCGGCAAGAGCTTCGTAGAACTTTTCGGTGGCGGTAAGGCTGAGGTAAAACTTCTTAACCCCCTTGACACGCTTGAAAGTCCCATTGAAATTGAAGTTCAGCCACCCGGAAAGAAACTTCAGAGCATTACACTTCTCTCGGGCGGTGAGCACGCACTTACGGCTATTGCACTTCTGTTTGCACTGCTCCAGGTATCTCCTGCGCCATTCCTCGTGCTTGATGAAATTGAGGCCGCACTTGATGAGGAAAATGTATACCGCTTTGCAGAATACATACGAAACCGCGGCGAAAAAACACAGTTTGTTATTATTACACACAGACGCGGAACTATGGAGGCGGCAGACATCCTCTATGGTGTAACTATGCAGGAACGCGGCGTTTCAAGACTTCTTTCAATGAAACTTGAGGATGTTGCATTTGAAGAGCAATAATTAAAGCTCATCGTAGTAAAGGACAGATAATTATGGAAAATAATACAGAAAAAAAAGGACTCTTCGCCAGACTGCGTGAAGGTCTTGGCAAAACAAGAGACTCTTTTAATGAAAAAATTGACAATGTATTTCAGGTCTTTTCAAAAATTGATGATGACCTTTATGATGAGCTTGAAGAAGCTCTCATTATGGCTGACATCGGCGGACAGACCTCGTGCGAAATCGTTGAAGAGCTTCGCGAAAATGTAAAGAAAAAACACATAAATGATGCAGCACAGGTAAAGGAAGAACTTAAAAATATCATTTGTGAGATTTTAAGTAAAAATGATACCGAATTGCATCTTAAAACAAAGCCCACCGTTATTCTGGTTATTGGCGTAAACGGTGTCGGCAAAACGACAACAATCGGTAAGCTTACCTCTAAACTTAAAAAAGAGGGGAAGAAGGTTGTCTTAGGTGCGGCAGACACATTCCGTGCGGCAGCGGCAGACCAGCTTGAAATATGGGCGGATAGAAACGATGTTCCCATCGTAAGACTTACTGAGGGGGCTGACCCTGCAGCAGTTGTGTTTGATGCCTGTGCAAGTGCTAAAAGCAAGGGCGCAGATGTATGCATCTGCGATACTGCGGGAAGACTTCATAATAAGAAAAACCTTATGGATGAACTTGGGAAGATTTATAGAGTAATTGAGCGTGAACTTCCCGAGGCTCATAAGGAAATTCTTCTGGTGCTTGATGCAACAACAGGTCAGAATGCCGTAAATCAGGCGGAAGAATTTAACAAGGTCGCCGAAATCAGCGGTATAATCCTTACTAAACTTGACGGAACTGCAAAAGGCGGAATTGTCGTAAACATCTGCAAAAAGCTCGGCGTAGGCGTTAAATTTATCGGTGTAGGTGAGGGTATAGACGACCTGCAGGAATTTGACCCGATGAATTTTGCATCAGCGCTTTTTGGAGAATAAAAAAGGGCTTTCTGTATAAAACTAAGAAAAACTGATAACGGAGAAAAAAGGATAGACAACTGTCTATCCTTTTTAATTTGCCATGAAAACTATTAAAAGTATTTTCTATGATATTCTCGGCACCCTTGCCGTTTCAATCGGCCTTTATTCCTTTGCCGAAAAGGTGGATATTGCTCCCGGAGGTCTCAGTGGTATATCTCTTATGATAAGATACCTTACCGCTCTTCCGATAGGAATAACGATGCTTGTACTCAATATTCCGCTGCTTGTTGTGGCGTATAAATTTATGGGGCGGAAATTTACCCTTAAAACTATGCGGACTGTTCTTATAAATACAATTATACTCGATGTAATTGTGACTCCCTTTTTCCCTCAATACGGCGGAGACAGACTGCTTGGATCTCTCTTTACAGGCGTATTTGTCGGCGCAGGACTTTCAGTTGTATTTATGAATGGTTCCTCAACTGCCGGAACAGATATAATCGGACATCTTATAGAACGGCGCTTCCCACATATATCAATAGGAAAAGCTCTTATGATGGTCGATTGTATCATACTTGGTGTGTCCGCACTTGTTTTCAGAAATATTGAATCAGCTCTGTATGGGATTGTAGCGCTTTTTACACAGACGGTAGTCATAAACAAACTCGTCTACGGCTCTGAAAAGGGCAGAAACCTTTTTATAATATCACAAAAAAGCGAAAGTATAGCACAGCGCATCTTACAGGAACGCGACCGCGGAGCAACTTTTCTAACCGCGCAGGGAGCATATTCAAAAAAACCGACATCGGTCCTTATGTGTGTGGTGCGCGTTTGGGAATATCATCATATAAAGGAGATTGTCTACGAGGAAGACCCCAGGGCATTTGTTATTGCAACTGAGGCTGAGCATATAATAGGCGAGGGCTTTACACGGTAGTTTTGACGGCCTTTTCAGTCTATAATATTGTGAGGGCAAGCGATATCAAAAAGTCTGTCGCAAAGATTATATGCCATTCCCCGGATGGTTGTATCATCGTTTGATGTAACACACTCTATTTCAAGCGAGTCCGTGAGGACAGGAAATGCTCTTTTTGAAATTTCCTCTTTAGCTACAGAAAGGAGAGAGGGGCAGTTTGTAAAATCGCCCGTGTTTATAATTAATTTAGATGGGTTAAAAAGATTTACTAGATTTGCCAGACCTATTCCAAGGTATTTTCCGCATTCCTCAATGGCAAATACGGCAGGCTTGCTGCCGTCATCATAGAGGCTTTGAAGTGATGAAAGCTCTGAAAGACGCTTTCCGCTTGAGGATTCAAAGAGGGAAAGAAGCCTTTTCTCGCTACACATTGATTCAAGGCATCCGCGGTTGCCGCAGAAACACGGTTCCCCGTCTTTTTTGACAGTGGTGTGCCCGATTTCTCCAAGAACAGATGTGTTAATCTGACCGCCGGAAAACCAGGCCGCACCGATTCCGTTTTCAAGGTCGATGAAAAGAATGTTATCCTTGTTTTCGCTGGTATTTTCGTTAAGATGCCATGTCGCACGCACGGGTGAAATATTATCCACAAATACAGGTATTTGTGTAGATTCTTCTAAAATTGATTTGATGTCAAAGGCTTTCCACTTGAATTTTGATGAAAAAATAAATCGGCTGCTTTCAAGCACAAGTCCCGAGATGGAAACTCCTATGCCCAGAATATTTTCCTTGTCAATCTCCTTTGTGAGAGATGAAAGCGATTCTACTATCAAAGCTATAACCTTTTCGGAAGAAAGATTTTCGGTAGAGTGGCGCACCTTGCGTGTGGGAGTTCCGGTAAGGTCAGTTACATAAATATTTATATAATCCTTTGATAAAAATACACAGATAAGATTATAGGCATCACTGGTAAAACGCAGAAGGGTGCTTTTTCTGCCTACTCTGCCAACAGTTTCGGTGCCATTGTCTGAAAGGATTCCTATATCAAGCAGATAGGCAGTTATATTCGTTATGGAAGCGAGGCTGAGCCCGGTCTCCCTCGCAATTTCAGGGCGCGAACAATCGGGGTGGCGTCTTACATAATTAAGAACCTTAAGCCTGTTCATTTTCTGCATTAACTGAACATTTGCAACCTGAGTAGTCATAAAAAGCCTCCTTTCTTAAAGATGGTTTGAATTATATCATCAAAGCAAAAAAATGTCAACAAAATAACAGTGCACAGTTGACAAAAACAAGAAGGCATGATACAATTAATTCAAGCAGTAAATTAATTGTTGCGGAGGCACAGGTATGAAAGATATTAAGCTTTTGCGTAAGAAAATAATATGGGAAAAATCGCCTGTTCTTTTAAGCTACAGCCCCGGGGAAGACTGGCAGAAATACTGGAGTGTAAAGTCTGGTAACTGGTCGCAGGAGGACGGATGGCTTATAGGTGACGAGCCGGGAAATTTCGGCGGGATACTTTTCAGTAAGGATTATTATGAAGACGATGTTATGATGTCATTTACTGTTAAAACGGCACTTCCGGCAACACGGGACCTTAATGCAGTTTTTTGCGCTCATTGGGATGAAGAAACTGATTATCTTGGAACATCATATGTATGCGGACTCAACGGCTGGTATGAGAATAAGAGTGGTATTGAACGCAATGAGGTAGGAAATGAATCAATGCTTTACTCAACAACCTCTCTTTATAAATATGTGCCAGGCACCGAGGTCAGAATGACCATGGGTGCAATAAACGGTCACAGCTTTATGGTGGTTGACGATGTGCTTATAACGGAGTTAATCGATCCTGAACCCATTAATGGGGGTCACATCGGCTTTTCTGCATATTGCACAAAACTGATGATAAAAGATATAGAAATAAGAAAAATTTACTGGGAAGATTTCATACAGAAATACGAACCAGAATATTAAGAAGGTGGTAATAAAATGGAAAAAATTAAATTTGCCGTTATTGGAGTATCAATACACGGCCGCAGACATGTTGAAGGAATTATCGCAAACAAAAACTCAGAAATTGTTGCAATATGCGATACCAACCCCGACACATTAAATGAGGTTGGAGAAATTTACGGCATAGAAAACAGAGTTTCGGATTATCGTGAACTTGTGGACAAAAATCTGATAGATGCTGTCTGCATAATCACACCCGACCAGATTCATCGCGAGATGGTTGTGAACTTTTTGAATGAAGGTATTCATGTTTTATGCGAAAAGCCTCTTGCACTCCATTTGGATGAGTGCAAGGCAATGATTGAAGCTGAAGCAAAAAGCGAAGCTATGCTGATGGTAGGTCAGGTTTGCCGAAAAACTCCCGGATTTATCAAAGCAAAGGAAATTGTTGATTCAGGCATCATCGGAGATCTCGTATTCGTTGAGTCAGAGTATGCACACGACTACTCACATATGCCGCCCCATTGGCGTAACGATAAAGAAAAGCCCCGTCATCCCGTAACAGGGGGCGGTTGCCACGCTGTGGACTTGCTTCGCTGGATAGCAGGTGACCCGATAGAGGCTTACGGATATACAAATAAAAAGTATCTGGACGACAACTGGCCCTGTGATGACAGTGCAATTGCTGTTTTGAAATTCCCGAATAATGTTATGGGAAAGGTTTTCGTATCAACAGGCTGCAAGCGTGCATATACTATGCGCACAGTCCTCTACGGCACAAAGGGAACTATTATTACTGATAATAAAAGCCCCGCGCTTACATTGTTTTTAGAAGAATTTGAGGGAAAAAGCGAGTTTTTCGGCTCAGCCATGCAAGATATTGCACTGTCAATTCCTGTAGAGCTTGCTGACCATAATGTCGGTGCTGAAATAGATGATTTCATCGATATACTGATGGGTAAGCAGGAATTGGAAATTACAGGTGCAGAGGGTGCGGCAACTGTCGCAGTTTGCGAGGCAATTATTAAATCTGCTGAAAGTGGAAAGGTAGAAACAATAGAATATCTTTGATACAGGAGGAAAAGTTTATGAAAAAGGCTACATTTTTCATTGATGATGTTTTGTGGGTGTTCAGAGATTTAACACGCGAAAAACCTGCATCGCTTTTTGATAATGAATATATGGCGATGCTGAAAAAAGCGCATGATGAGTACGGGGTAAAAACTCAGCTTAATGCGTTTTACAAAACTTCATTCTGGTACGGCGATGACGAGTTTTCGCTCAGCGATATGACAGATGTCTACAAAAAAGAATGGGAAGAAGCCTCTGATTGGCTCAGAATAGGTTTTCATTCAAAAGAAGAATGGCCTGATTATCCGTACATAAATGCAGATTACTCTCTTGTAAATAACAACTTTAATCTTATCCGAAATGAGGTAATTCGTTTTGCAGGTGAGAAAAGTTTTGCGATGTGTGCGCTTCCTCACTGGGCACCTATGAGCCGAGAGGGTATAAAGGCATTGTACGACAACGGTGTCAGGGTATCCTATGCTACATACGGCAAGCGTGTTGACTTTGAAGAAAGTGAAGCATCCCTTCCTTATGGACATTCCTTCAGACTATTACACAACAGAAAAAAAGAGAGCGGAATATATAGAAAAGTAACCCGGGATACAGCGATTGCAAATGCACTTTGTTCGTACAACCACATTCCGGAGGAGGCGTATAAGTCTTGTCTTGGAAAATACAAGACCTACAAGGACCAGGAAACCGGTATGAATTATATGTCGGCTGCACAGGTGGTGCTTAACCTTACTCCTATTGAAATATTGGAGGAAGAAATTTCTAAATTTGCCAAGCAGGAATTTTTGGCTTTAGCCACACATGAGCAATATTTTTATTCTGACTATTATGCTTATCAGCCATATTATGCAGAAGAGATTTATGCAATGGGCAAAATAATGAAAGAGAACGGATTTGAATTTATTTTTGCGGAAGATTTACCGCATTAAAATAATATAAAGGAGAGATAAAAATGGGAAAATCAACAGACTTCAGATATAACACAGGTGCTACAAGAGTGCCTTGGGCAGCAGTAGGTGAAAACTACAACGCACACGACCTTATGGAAATCATTAGATTTCTTATGCAGGGCGAAGGAAAGGAATATGACGATGCTCTTTGCGCAGTATGGGAGCAGGTTAAAAAGCTTGATGCGCTTGCTACACCTCCGGGAAAACTTTCTCTCGGAAGCAAGGTAGAAGCGGCAGAAAAGGCTTGTAACGAGTATCTTGGTACAACAACATCAACCTTTGTAACAAACGCTACTGCAGGTTTTGAGATTGCATATAAATATGCAAATCTTAAAGAGGGAGATGAAGTTATTGTTCCGGCAATAACATTCGTTGCAACAATGGCATATCCTCTGGCAGTAGGTGCAAAGCTTGTTTTTGCAGATGTTGACCCCAAAACTATCAATATGGACCCTGCAGATGTTGCAAGAAAAATAACAGATAAGACAAAGATGATTGTTCCCGTACATATAGGCGGTTATCCCGTTGACCTTGACCCTATTATGGAACTTGCAAAGAAACACGATATTATTGTGCTTGAAGATGCTGCTCACGCATTTGGCGCTATGTATAAAGGCAGAAAAATCGGTACAATCGGTGACTTTGCGGCATTTTCAATGCACGAGGTTAAAAATATCACATCATTTGGTGAAGGCGGTATTGCCACAACAAACATTCCCGGTTTTGGAGAAGAAATGAAGAGAGCACGCTTCCTGGGTATGGACTTTAGCTGCCCCATCAAAGACTGGCTTTATAATATTACTCCCATCCAGGGTAAAGAAAAGCCTTTTGTTGCAGGTAACTACTCTACTACTGAAATCCAGGGTCTCGGACTTACACTTCAGGTAGAGAGAAATGAGGAAATCATTGCAAAGAGAAGAAAAGCAGCAGAATATCTCACAAACCGTTTCAAAGAAAACGATGCAATCATTCCGCAGGACCTTGGAAATGAAGAAATCAAGCCCACATTCCATTTATATCTTCTTCAGATTGACCCCGCTAAAGCCGGCGGAGATGTACAGATTCTCAAGAAAAAACTTGAAGAAAAGGGCGTAACACAGATTGCACACTTCGGACCTCTTTACAGATTTAAGGTTGTGCAGGATATGGGCTATGATTCGGACGAAATCGCAAAAACATGTCCCAACTGTGAGGAAGTGTTCTACAGAAGATTTACACATCTTCCTCTTTACGGCCTTTCTGATGAACAACTTGAATATATGGCAGATGCTGTACTGGAATCTGTTGCTGAAATGCAGGCAGGTAACTGAAAATAAACAACCCGAACCTGAATTAATCGGTGAAATTTCGGCTTAATAAGGAGAATAAGTATGGCTTATTATATGGAACAAATGACCGTACGGGATATGGAAGAAGCAATAAAAAAGACAAAAACCGTAATTATCCCTACCGGTGTCGTGGAGCAGCACGGTTACCATTTACCGCTCTCCACGGATATTTTCAATGCAACAAAGCCGCTTGAAATAGCAGGAGAAAGGCTTAATGCTGTCGTGGCTCCTTCTGTAAATTACTGCTTTTCAGGCGGGGAACTTCTTGGCACAGTAAATGTTAGCCCTAATACATTCGGACTTTATATTTCAGAGATTTGCTCTGAATTTATCCGTATGGGTTTTGAAAATATTATTGTGTTTTTAGGACATGCAGGAACAGATAATCTGAATGCGCTGAAAAACAGCTTACAGATGCTTCTTCGCCGCAGCCCTGATATGCACGAAAAAGCAACTATTTCCCTGATGGAGGCATGGAATTTGTCTCCCACATGGCTTAGCGGTTTTTCTATGGAGCCGGAGCATGATTTCCATGCAGGAATGATGGAAACAGGTCTTATGATGTACTGGAAAAGTGAGCTTGTCCGCGATGAAATCGTGATGGACGATGAGTATGTTTCCCGCATGATGCGTACCGACCAGGATTGGTTTGAAAAAAGGGAAAAACACATAGACAGTCCATTTATGGTTGAAAAAGTGGGCCAGAGGGAAGAAATTAAAGTGGGCGTTATGGGACTTCCTCATAAAGCTACACGGGAAATAGGTGAAAAGATCTGTAGTGAAATTATTGATAATTTAGTAGATTATGTAAATTTACTTGAAAAAAATCGAAGAAGGTGAAAATATGAAGGTTAAATGGGGCGTTATAGGTTGCGGAGGTATTGCGGACCGCAGGACTCTGCCGGGCATGATGCTTTTGGATAATGTCGAGCTTGTTGCAGTAATGGATGCAAATTTTGAGGCTGCGCAGCGCTGCCGTGACAAGTATAACGCAAAATATGCTTTTGATAACATAGAAGAGCTTCTCGCAATTCCTGAGATAGAGGCTGTTTACATCGCCTCGCCCGTATTCTGTCATAAGCAGCAGGCAATGGCTGCTGCGGATGCAAAAAAGCATATTCTGATTGAAAAACCCGTAGGTATTACCTCAGATGAAGCGCAGGAAATTGCCTCATACTGTGAAGAAAAGGGTGTAAAGCTCGGCGTAGGCTTTATGATGCGTTTCCACGCATATCATCAGAAAATGCGTGAGATTATCAAATCCGGTAAAATAGGCGAAATCGTTTCTGCAAGGGCACAGCTTACCTGTTGGTATCCCGAAATGGCGAATTCCTGGAGACAGGAAATGAAGCTTTCAGGTGGCGGTGCAATGATGGATATGGGTGTGCACTGTGTTGACCTCATTCGTTACATTACAGGACTTGAGGTTACAGAAGCAGCAGGCTTCAAAGGAAATCAGATTTTTAATTACAGTGTTGAGGATGCGGGATGTGTAATCTTCAGACTGAGTAACGGTGCAACCGCTTATGTTGATGCAAATTTCAACATTCCCGATGCAGCAGCGAAGTGTAAAATTGAGTTCTACGGAACAAAGGGAAGCATCTTTGCACAGGGTACAATTTCCCAAATTGAGGGCGGAGAGGTTGAAGTCCTTTGTGCAGATGACAGTGCAGAGTATGATGCAGGTCAGAACAGAGGAGAAGTAAAGCCTCTGAAGATGGATGTTGAGCTTGGAAATATGTATGCCAAGGAAATCGAGGCTTTCGGCAGAGCCATAAAGGGCGAATGTGAAATCCCTGTAACTGCTCTTGATGCGATTATGTCGCAGAAGGTTATTGAGGCATCATATGTAAGTAATGACACAAAGGCATATGTCACATTTTAATATTAATACTACATAAAAATGGTGGAATACGAAAGTATTCCACCATTTTTTCTAATAGCTTTAATTATCTGTTGTTGATGAGCTTTGTAAGTTCTACAGGCTCAACAATCTTGCCGTCCTTGTAAACTCTCATATTACCTGAAGCAATTTCGTCAATAAGAATAACTTCATCATTGTTGTAACCGAATTCAAATTTGATATCCCAAAGGTCAAGACCAAGTGTTTTAAGGTCGTCAGCAACAATCTTTGTGATTGCAAGTGTCTGCTTCTTCATGCTTTCAAACATTTCAGGAGACATAACGCCAAGCGCTGCAAGACCTTCGCCTGTTACAAGGGGATCGCCCTTTTCATCATTTTTGAATGTACATTCAACATAGCCACCCTCAAGAACTGTACCGTCTTCAATATATTCGCCGTATCTGCGGATAAAGCTGCCTGTTGCAACAAGGCGGCAAATAACTTCAAGACCGTGACCGAACACTGTTGCAGGAAGAACTTCCATTGTAGCGTCTTCAAGATTAGCACTTACATAGTGAGTCTTGATACCTGCTTTTTTGAGAAGCTCAAAGTAATGAACAGATGACTGAAGATTAGCCTTTCCGATACCTTCAATTGTGAGACCAACGGAGTTTTCTCCAGGATCAAATACGCCATCTTTACCTGTGCAGTCGTCCTTGAACTTAAGGAGAACATTGCCGTTTTCAAGCTTGTACACATCTTTTGTTTTTCCCTGATAAATCATTTCCATATTAAAAACTCCTTTTTTGTTAAATCTACTGTAATATTCTAACACAAAATTTTTTATATGTACACATTTTTTTTTCAAATCTACAAAATTTTTTCAAAAAAATCATATACCCTCCAAAAGTTAGACACTTTTGGAGGGTATATCAAACGCAGATTCCTTTAATTTTAATCTATTGCCTGAATGAATGTTATATCAGAAAGCTTGAATCCCTTAGCTCCTACACATGTTTTAGAGAAAGGCACACCCTGGTATCTTCCGGTGCCTGAATAAGCGTTGCTTTTTGACGGAGCAGGGTCGTTAAAAAGTATTATCTCGCCCTCAGAAGCGACTGCAACCATTGTATGCGGAAATGCCGCATATCTTACCAACACACCTTCAGGATGAAGCGTAAGTGCTTCACGAAGAGCAGCGCGGACAACATTATCATCCTTGGCAGGATTATTTATATATGTACCGCCTGATACACCGTCTCTTCCTGCATAGTATGGACTTGTTTCGGATAGAGCAGAAACAAACTTAACACCGAAGGTGCGCACTATATCGCTGTGATAACAGTAATTTCCGTTTGCACCTTTTGACATATTTACTGCTGCTACATCATTGGGAGTGATTCTTTTTCCCGTAGCATTCGTAATAAGCATAGCGTAAGAGCATGTCCAACAGTATCCACTACCGAAAGAGGGAAGATTAAATTCAGTCTGGTTCTGGAAATAATAAGAAAGTTCCGAAATTCTCTGAGAAGTTTCTGCTGATATTATTTCAGGAGCATATCCAAAATATACAGTAGCAGTAGCACTGTTATATGAGAGCGAATAACCGAATACCGATGCGATATCTCTTGCTGCAACATAAAGAGTATTACCTTCATAAAAGGCAGGAGCCGTCATTTTTCTGAAAATAAACTCAGCATCGTTAGAACCGCTCAAATCAGAAACCGTTGCATATTCAGCAAGAGGAGAAAGGCACAATGATGCGCGTGCGCTGCTTATCACAATGCTGTCATGCGGGGTATACGATACATAAGAAAGGGACAGCTTATCGCAGAGAGCCTTTGCATCAACATAGGTAACTCCATTACGAATAAACGGGGTATTTGTAAAATAAATGAGATTCCCGTTTACAGCAATATTAACAAGCGTGTCTGTATTTGCGAATGTCACAGCAGATGAGAGTGTAAACAGTATTACTATGAAAACGGCAAGTAACCTTTTCATACTCCAAATCCTTTCTATTGTGAATTATACCTATATATAATTTATATCATAAATGAAGGTCGGTGTCAATAATTTCTATGCTGTCATTTGCCGTTAAATGTCAGATATTGACAGGCATTAAAAAGAGGGATATAATGTAAATATATTTCAGGTTCTAGGAGTGAATGCAATGAATTGCCCAAATTGCGGAAGCGTGTTAAAGGAAGACTACGCGTTTTGTCCCAATTGTGGATATGTACAGCAGGGAAACGGTGCGGGACAACAATCTTCAAATTATTCGTCAAACTACCCCAACACCGCTTATCAGTATAATTCACAAAATACGCAGTTTTATGACGACTATTCTCAGCCTGGCAGTCAATCCTGCATGATATGCGGCTGCTCAGTGGCGGATGGATATAAACTGTGCCCTCAGTGCAGTGAAAGGTCCCGTATGAAAAACTCCAGCTTTAACAGGAACATTATAATACTCCTTTCTATAATTATAGCCGTTGCAGTTGTTACTTTGGCATCTTTAATTGTTCTGAAGGCAAACGGTGTAATTTTTACTTCTTCTGATGACCAAACGGTTGAAGAAACCCAGACAAATAATGAACCAGAATACGAAGAAGAGAAAGAAAAGCCTGTAAAAAATCCCGTAAAGACTTACAGCGTGTATAAAACCTATTATCCCGTTACATGGGAAAGTGCGCGCGAATTGGCAAGCGAGCAGGGCGGACATATAGCTGTCGCAAATTCAGAAGAAGAGTTTAACAGATTGTGCGCGGAGGCCGACAAGCAGGGACTCGTTATATTCTGGATGGGCATAAAAAGAACAGGCGAAGACTGGAACGATGTATATTGCCTTGACGGAAGTGAATATCTTCCGTATGCAAACTGGCTCGTGACAAAAAATGGAAGGGAGCCTTCTCTTAGCTATAAGGGTGTGCAAGAAAGATACCTTATGGCCCTTAAGAGTGGTGGGAAATGGTATTTTAATGATGCTCCTAATGATATATCAGCAGATTATCCCGGAAACAATTATCGCAACAAAATAGCATTTATTATTGAGAAGGAAGAATAGTTATGAAGAAAAGAGTATTAGCGTTTGTTTTGCTTTTAAGCCTTGTAACCTTTGCAGGATGCTTCAAAAAACCTGCCGAAGAAATAAAAAAGGATCCTTATACAGAAAAGAAGGAAGAAGTTAAAAAAATTGTTGAGGAAAAGGCGACAAATGATGCGGTTGAAGAGATTTTAGGCAAAATGACGCTTGAGGAAAAAGTGTATCAGATGCTGTTTGTTCAGCCCGAGGACATCACAAAAGTAGGCGAGGTTTATTCAGCAGGAGATGCTACAAAAGAGGCAATCAAAAAATATCCCGTAGGCGGAATAATATATTTTAAGCCCAATCTTAAAAATCGTGAGCAGACTATAGAGATGATTTCAAACACACAAAGCTACTCTAAAATTCCGCTTTTTATAAGTGTTGATGAAGAGGGTGGCTTAGTATCAAGACTTGGCGCTAATCCTGAAATGGGAACGACAAAGCATCCTGCAATGGCGGAAATAGGAGAGACGAAAGAGCCTCAAAAGGCGTATGATGTAGGTGTTACACTCGGAAAAGAGCTGAAGGAATTAGGATTTAATGTTGACTTTGCTCCCGTTGCAGATGTTCTTGTAATTAAAGACAACACGGAAATAGGAAGCCGCTCTTTTGGATATGATGCGGAAAATGTTTCGCTGATGGTAGAAAATCTTGTAAAAGGACTCGAGGAAAACGGTGTGTCTGCTACATTGAAGCATTTCCCGGGTGCTGGTGCAGTAACAGGCGATTCACATGAAAAGCCCACTGAAAGCAACCGCACAATAGAAGAAATTCGTAAAACTGAACTAAGACCCTTTAAGGCAGGCATAGATGCAGGTGCCGATTTTGTAATGATTTCCCATATGAAGCTGATGAATGCAACAAAAGAACAGCTTCCAAGCTCACTCTCTGAAGAGGTAATTCAGAAAATGCTCAAAGAAGAGCTTGGGTTTGGCGGAATCGTTATTACGGATTCGCTCAGGATGAATGCCGTGTCAAATATTTATACACCTGCGCAGATAGGTGTTATGTGCGTCAATGCAGGAATTGATATGATTCTTATGCCGGCAGATTTTGAAGCAACACACGCGGCCATTGTTGATGCAGTAAAAAATGGAGAAATCACAGAAGAAAGAATTAATGAAAGTGTCAGAAAGATACTTGCTCTTAAAATAAAAAAGGGATTGTGGAAATAATAAAATAAGCACCTCGGTTGAGGTGCTTATTTTAGCCATCGGATTAACGGAAAAAATAGTTGACAAGTCGGATTTTTTATGGTATTATATGCACGATAATAAATATTCAAAAACGATGATGGAGAGTGCATCTGCGAATCTTTTGAGAGAGACACCGGTCGGTGAAAGGTGTTAAAGTGAAACAGAATGCTGTAGCTCCTGAGTTGAAAGGAAGAAAGCTTAAAAAAGTTATTAGACCCTTTCCGAGAGTGCTGCGTCAGTGCATAGGGCTTGTTGGAGTCTGAAGTGGTAGCGGTTTGAAAACCGTTGCAATTTGAGTGGTACCGCGGGTAGATTGCTCGTCTCAAGGATTAAGTTTTCTTTGGGGCGTTTTTTTATGTTCCAAAGCAGGAGGAAGTAACTATGGAAGAAACAATGATGACAGGCCTCGACTTCAAAATTAGTGAAGTTGCCGCCAGAATTAAAGAACTCCGCCAGATTGACGGTATTTCTGTTGAAACTATGGCAAAGCTTACAGGCGTTTCCCGTGAAGAATATGTCGCTTGTGAGGAAGGTAAGCACGACCTTAGTTTCGCTTTCATTTACCGCTGCGCACTTGCATTCAAGGTTGGTGTAACTGATATTATTGAGGGCGTCAGCTCGAATCTTCGTTCCTATACCGTTACAAGAAGCGGCGAAGGTTCGATTATCGATCAGGCACACGGTATGGTTTATTACAATCTTGCATCTGCATTCCGTGGCAGAGTGGCAGAACCTCTTTATGTTCACGCTATTTATGATGAAAATGCAGAACGCAAGGATATTGAGCTTGCAAGTCATGATGGACAGGAGCTTGATATTGTAATAAGCGGCTCACTTAAGGTTCAGGTAGGCGCTCACAGTGAAATCTTGAACGCTGGCGACAGTATTTACTACGACAGCTCTGCGCCTCACGGTATGGTAGCCGTTGGAGGTCAGGACTGTGAGTTCTATGCTATAGTATTAAATGGCGAGAAAAATGCTTCGCAGGAAGAAGAAAAAGCCATCGTTAAGACTAATTACAAGCCTCACCGCGAATACAAGAGAGTGTATAACAACTTTATAGACATAGTTGAAGATGAAAACGGCTGTCTTGAAAAGATTTCGTTTAAGAACGAGGACAAGTTCAACTTCGCATTCGATGTTATTGATGCAATTGCGGATAAGAAACCTGAAAAACTTGCCATGCTTCATCTTACAAAGGATAAAGAAGAACGCAGATTTACATTTGCTGACTTCAAGCGTGAATCAGCGCGTTGTGCAAACTATTTTGAATCAATCGGTATCACTCGCGGAAGCAAGGTTATGCTTGTTCTTAAGCGTCACTATCAGTTCTGGATTGCAATACTTGCACTTCATAAGATTGGCGCAGTAGCGATTCCGGCAACATATCTTCTTCAGGAGCATGACTACGAATACCGCTACAATGCGGCAGGCGTACACGCTATAATCTGTACTGCCGATGATGATATCGCAGACCGTGCCGAAAACGGTGCAAAAAATGCTCCTACACTTAAGGAAAAAATCATCGTGGGCGGATCTCGTGACGGATGGAGAAACTTTGACGAGGAATACAAGGATTTCCCCGACACATATGAAAGAAAAGAAGACTCTCCCTGCGGAAGTGATGATATGCTTATGTACTTTACATCAGGTACAACGGGCAATCCCAAGATGGCACTTCACTCATACACATATCCGCTTGGTCATTTCCACACTGCAAACTACTGGCACTGTGTTGACCCAGAAGGTCTTCATCTTACAATCTCAGACACAGGCTGGGCGAAGGCAGCGTGGGGTAAAATCTACGGTCAGTGGCTCTGCGAGGCTGCGCTTTTCGTATATGATTTTGATAAATTTGACGCGGCAGATATTCTTCCGCTCTTCTCAGAATACGGAATCACAACCTTCTGTGCTCCCCCCACAATGTACAGAATGCTCATGAAAGAGGATATATCAAAATACGATATGTCTTCCGTTCAGCACGCAAATACTGCCGGCGAGGCACTTAACCCCGAGGTTTATAAGCAGATTAAAAACCTTACAGGACTTCGTATTATGGAAGGCTTCGGTCAGACAGAAACAACCTGCCTTATCGGTAACCTTTACGGCAGAGAATACAAACTCGGTGCAATGGGTAAACCCGTACCGCTTTATGATGTTGATATCGTTGACCCTGACGGAAAGAGTGTTGATGTCGGTGAAAACGGCGAAATCGTTATCCGCACAAGTGAGCGTGTGCCTTGCGGCCTTTTTAAGGGTTATTACAAAGACGAAGAAAAGACAAAAGAAGTATGGCATGACGGACTTTACCATACGGGCGATGTCGCCTACCGTGATGAGGACGGCTTCTACTTCTATGTTGGTCGTATCGATGATGTAATAAAGTCATCAGGCTACAGAATAGGACCCTTTGAAATCGAAAGCGTTATTATGGAACTTCCCTATGTTGTGGAATGTGGCGTATCAGCAGCACCCGATGATATCCGTGGTCAGGTAGTTAAGGCAAGTATCGTTTTGACTAAGGACACTGTTCCCAGCGAAGAACTCAAAAAGGAAATCCAGATGTATGTTAAGGAGCACACAGCACCTTATAAATACCCCAGAATTGTTGAATTCCGCGAATCACTTCCCAAAACAACAAGCGGTAAGATTATAAGAAACAAACTTTAATAACAAAAAACTGCAGTAACTCACTGCAGTTTTTTTGTTGCAATATAGATGTAAATATGATAAAATTAAATGGTATTTTACACTTGGGAGGTTTTAATCTTGAGGTGCACAAATTGTGGAAATGAAATAAAACCGGGAACAAATTTTTGCAACAGCTGTGGTATGAAGGTGAATAACCAAGGTCAGGCTATAAATGAGGACGCAGCTGTATACAGAACTGAATATCCCACTACATATGAAACTGAATATACTCCTGTTTTTGATACTACACCCTCTTATTCCAGAGAAGTTGTTAAAAAGAAAACGGGAATCGGCTCAATTCTCCTTATAATTTCCCTTGTGATTGCAATTATCCTCTGTGTAGTTGTGCTCTGCTATGCCTTTTACAATTTTGGTGCAACAAACAGCGCTTCCGAAACAGAAGTAGAGAGCAGTGTAGAAGAAACTGAAGAAAATAAACAAGATATTGAAGGGGAAACTACGGAAGAATTAAATGAGGAAGAAGTACCGGTAGAGGAAGAATCGACAGAAAGCAATCCCAGTTATTTCTTCCCCAGCGACAGAGTATATATAACAGAATCAGATTTATACGGAAAAACTAAATCTGAAGTCGCGTTTATGCGTAACGAAATTTATGCAAGACATGGTTATATATTCAAGACAGAACCGTACAAGACATACTTTCCACAGCAAGATTGGTATGAACCTAATCCGTATTTCAACGAAAACTCGTTTAATACAGTAGAAAAGGCGAACAAGAACTTCCTTGTTAAGTATGAGCAATATATGGGGTGGAGATAATGAGAAAATTATTTATAAGTATTCTTGTTTTTGCTTTTTTGTTTAGCGGATGCGTGTCGGGTGTAAAAATAGAAAAAAACAATACTCCAAAAACAGAAACTGTTAAAAAAGAAAAAAATATAAAGGAAACATCCCAAAAACCGGAAAAAGAAATTTCTGAAAAGGATGAAGAGAGTATAAAGCCTGAAGAAAAGAAAGAGGACGAAACAACAAAACCCGAAAAAACAGGGGTGCTTTTGGGAAAAGTAATCGTTGTTGACCCCGGTCACGGAGTAAACAGTTACACCAAACAGGAGCCTATTGCACCGGACAGCTCAGAAACAAAAAGTGCATTTGTTTCCGGTACAAGAGGAAAAAACATTACCGAAGAACAACTTAACTTAATGGTTGCTTTGAAACTGCAAAGGGCACTCCAGGAAAAGGGTGCACAAGTTCATATGACAAGAACCGTGCACAACTGTGATGTATCAAATATTGATCGTGCCGTCTTTGCAAACGACCTAAATGCAGATATTTCTGTAAAGCTTCATGCGGATGGAAACGATAACACTGCAGTCCGTGGAGTGTCAATGCTTATTCCCGGTGGGGCACATATAAAGGATTTCGCAGTTATTGAAAAAAGCAGAAAAGCTGGAACGATGATTTTAGAAGAATTCGTCAGGACAACAGGTGCACAGGACAGAGGTATCTCTGTCAGAAATGACATGACCGGATTTAACTGGTCAAAAGTACCGGTTATTTTGCTTGAAATGGGATTTATGACGAATCCGGACGAAGACAAACTTATGGAATCAGACGAGTATCAGGAAAAAATGGTAGCAGGAATTGTTGCGGGTTTGGAAAGATATTTTTCAGATTTGCAAGCGCAGAATTAATCAGAGGAAGTGTCAAAATGATATATGTAATGCAAATTGTAAATACACACGGAGTGCGTGGAGAGGTAAAGGCGCTTCACTATACAGACGGAGACACTTTCTTCAAAAAGGTTAAAACCGTGTATAAAGAGGATAATACTCCTGTAAAAATCCTTTCGTGGAAATTTCATAAAGGTTCCGTCATCTTAAAACTTGACGGTGTCGATGAATTAAACGATGCTGAAAAACTTAAATTCACAAAACTCTACGCAAGAGAAGAGGATTTACCAAAGCTTCCCAAGGGAGAGTATTATTTCTTTGAGCTTATTGGTCTTACTGCAATTTTGCCCGATGGAGAAGAACTGGGAAAGGTTACAGATGTAATTGAAAACAATGCATCAAACTTGCTTCAAATCACAAAAACTGGCGGCGAAAAGGTGCTCATCCCAAATATCCCCGTGTTCGTAAGTGATGTAAAAATTAAAGATGGTACAATCCATATAACCCCCATTGAAGGACTGATATAAATGAAATTCAGCGTGCTTACGCTTTTTCCCGAAATGCTTGATGCACTTTCAGAAAGCATCATCGGACGGGCAATAGGTAAAGGAATTATTGAAACTGAATATGTAAATATCCGTGACTACTCAACGGACAAGCATCGCCGTGTGGACGATTACCCCTACGGTGCGGGCGGTGGAATGGTTATGCAGCCTCAGCCAATCTATGATGCGTATAAGGCAGTTGCAGGGGAGAGTAAACCTCATGTAATATATATGTCACCGCAGGGAAAAACGCTCACGCAAAAAAAGGCGCGGGAGCTTGCGCAAAAGGGCCATATCGTAATACTCTGCGGACATTACGAGGGTGTTGATGAACGCATTATCGAAGAAATTGTTGACGAGGAAATTTCCATCGGAGATTATGTTTTAACGGGCGGAGAGCTTCCGGCAATGGTTTTAATTGACTGCATCAGCCGAATGATTGATGGTGTGCTTGACAGTCAGGAAACTGCAAGTGTTGAAAGTCATTATGACGGACTTTTAGAATATCCGCAATATACCAGACCTCCCGAATTTATGGGACGCGAGGTTCCCGAAATACTACTCAGCGGACACCACGCAAATATCGAAAAATGGCGTAGGGAGCAAAGCATTTTAAGAACGCTAAAAAAACGCCCCGAGCTTATGGAAAATGCGGCTCTTACCGATAAGGAAAAAGAATGGCTGAAAGGAATTTGATAATATGAATGTACGCGAAGCGATAGAAAAAAGAAGAACGATAAGAAAGTTTACACAAAGAAAAATCGACAAGGCAGAACTGCACGAGCTTATTGACTGTGCCCGTCTTGCTGCATACGGCGCAAATCTTCAGCCGCTTAAATTCAGAACGATTACTGACGAAAACGAAGTTGAAAAGGTATTCCCCCATACAAAATGGGCAGGGTATCTCAAAGACGGTACACCCAAAGTAGGAGAAAGACCTACTGCATATATTGCAATTCTTGGTGATTCGACAATCAAAAAAAACGAGGATTTTGGTGTTGATGCAGGTGCTGCAATAACTAATATGATGCTCCGCGCGACAGAACTTAACCTTGCAACATGCTGGTTCGGCTCCATCGACAGAAAAGAGCTTTGCAAAATTCTTGATATCTCCGAAAATCTTCGTCTTATTTACATCCTTGCAGTTGGCGAAGCAGCGCAGGAAAGTACCATATGCGATATGACAGACGGCGATGTGAAATATTTTATGGACGAAAACGGCGTGCTGAATGTACCCAAACGCTCACTTGAAGAAATCATAATTGAGGACTGATAAAATGCAATTTTCACGAACAGCTATGCTGATTGGAACAAAGGCACTTGAAAAGCTTGCATCCTCACGCGTTGCGATATTCGGCATCGGCGGAGTGGGAAGCTATGTTGTTGAGGCACTTGCACGCAGCGGTGTAGGTGCTTTTGACATTGTTGATAACGACACTGTCAACATTACTAACATTAACCGCCAGATTATAGCAACTCATGACACGATAGGCAAATTGAAGGTTGATGTTGCGAAAAAACGGATTTTAAGCATTAATCCCAAGGCGGAAGTTAGTGCCTGCAATGTGTTCTACCTCCCTGAAAATGCTGACAAATTTGACTTTTCACAGTATGACTATATAATAGATGCAGTAGATACAGTTACTGCAAAAATTGACATAATAGTAAAGGCAAAAGAGAATAATATCCCCGTAATCAGCAGTATGGGAACAGGAAATAAACTTGACCCCACTAAGTTTAAGGTAGCAGATATTTATGAAACAAGCGTCTGTCCTCTTGCAAGAGTAATGCGCCGTGAACTTAAAAAAAGGGGAATCGACTCTCTAAAGGTGCTTTACTCTGAGGAAGAGCCCAAAACAACACCCCAGAGCGAAGACCGAACCCCGTCAAGTATCTCTTTTGTTCCGTCTGTAGCGGGGCTTATCATCGCAGGTGAGGTCATAAAGGATTTAATAAAATAGAAATTCCCGAAAATTTTCGGGAATTTTTTTAATTATCCTTGATATTCTGCCAAAAAAATATTGAAAAGTATAATAAACTGTGTTAAAATCTACAGATAAAGCATGTTTTGGCAATTGTTAATATACTGATAGTATAAATTGTCAAACGGAGGTCGAATATGATATATAACAATGTTCTAGAAGCGATAGGAGAAACCCCTATAATAAAGCTTTCCCGTATGGTCGATGAAGACAGTGCTCGTATCCTTGTGAAATTTGAAGGACTTAATGTAGGCGGCTCGATTAAAACAAGAACTGCATACAATATGATACTGGAAGCGGAAAAAGAGGGTAAAATAAATAAAGACACAATCATCGTAGAGCCTACAAGCGGAAATCAGGGAATAGGACTTGCTCTTGTCGGTGCGGTGAGAGGTTATAAGACGCTTATCATTATGCCAGACTCGGTAAGTGAGGAACGCAGAAAACTTGTAAAGCACTACGGTGCAGATGTTATGCTTATCCACGATGCAGGTAACATCGGAGAATGTATAGAGGAGTGCTTGCAGACTGCTCTTCGTATGCAGAGCGAAAACCCAAATGTTTTTGTGCCTCAGCAGTTTGAAAATCCTGCCAACCTTGCTGTACAGCGTAATGTTACAGGACGCGAAATTCTAGAAGCGGTTGGCGGTCCTATTGACGGTTTTTGCTCAGGTATAGGAACAGGTGGTACAATCACAGGTATCGGTGAAGTATTAAAAGAAGAAAACCCCGACATCACAATCTGGGCGGTTGAGCCTGAACACGCGGCAATTCTTTCTGGCGGCTCTATCGGGACTCATTTGCAGATGGGTATAGGAGACGGTCTCATTCCGCCGATACTTAATCAGAATATATACAGTGATATTTGCATTATAAAAGACGAGGAGGCAATTCAGACCGCAAAAGACCTCGCAGCAAAGGAAGGTATCCTCTGTGGTATCTCAAGCGGTACCAATGTTGCGGCAGCAATAAAACTCGCAAAAAAACTCGGCAGGGGAAAGACAGTCGTGACTGTTCTTCCAGACACAGCAGAAAGATATTTTTCAACCCCACTTTTTGAGGATTGATTTAATACAAATTAGGAGGAGATTTATATGAACACAAATGTAAGACCCGAATCAATGGAGCGTATTACAACAAAAGCATTGGCAGACAAATTTATCAATGAACAGGTAAAGCTCGTTCGTGAGCAGGTTGGTGACAAGAAAGTTCTTCTTGCACTTTCAGGTGGTGTTGATTCATCTGTTGTTGCCGCACTTCTTATCAAGGCAATCGGCAAGCAGCTCGTATGTGTGCATGTAAATCACGGCCTTATGCGTAAAGGCGAGAGCGAGCAGGTTATCGAGGTTTTCAAAAATGGACTTGATGCTAACCTTATCTATGTAGATGCTACTGACCGTTTTCTTGACCTTCTCAAAGGTGTAGCAGAACCCGAAAAAAAGAGAAAGATTATTGGTGGAGAATTTATCAAGGTATTTGACGAGGAAGCCGCAAAACTTGATGACATCAAGTTCCTCGCACAGGGTACGATCTACCCCGACATCCTTGAAAGTGACGGCGTGAAGGCTCATCATAATGTTGGCGGACTTCCCGAAGATATGGAAATGGAGCTTGTTGAGCCCGTAAAACTTCTCTACAAGGACGAAGTAAGAGTAGTTGGCAGCGCTCTTGGTCTTCCTGACGAGATGGTTTACCGTCAGCCGTTTCCCGGTCCCGGTCTTGGCGTAAGATGCCTTGGCGCAATCACCCGTGACAGACTTCATGCACTTCGTGAGGCAGACGCAATCCTTCGTGAAGAATTCGATAACTGCGGCCTTGCAAAAACCGTATGGCAGTATTTCATTGCAGTTCCCGATATGAAGAGCGTAGGCGTAAAGAACGATAAGCGTTACGAAGGTTGGCCTGCAATCATCCGTGCAGTCAATACTACTGACGCTATGACAGCTACTATCGAGGAAATTCCCTACGAAGTACTTCACAAAATTACAAACCGCATAACAAACGAAGTTGACGGCATCAACCGCGTCCTTTTAGACCTCACACCAAAGCCCATCGGCACAATTGAGTGGGAGTAAGTAATCAAATCCTCAAAAGTGGCTTAAAATAAGGCTTTTTGGGACTTTGAAATCTGCAATGATACTAATTTGATACTATTTTACTATTGCAGACAATAAATGATTATAAAAAACTATCCCCCTGAAAACGACAAAGTTTTCAGGGGGATTTTTCTATGCTTATAACTTAAATTCGTGACCTTTTTCTTTCTCTCGCAGTTTTTTGAGTCTTTCTTCAAAGCGGTCACCTTCAACTTTTGGAAAGGTATATCTCCAATGGTCGTATTCTTCTTTTGTGATTTCTCCGTTTAAGAATTTTTGGTATTCATCATGCCATAAGCGAAACATTTCATTCATACTATGAGCTTTTGAATTTTCGGTATATTTGTCTAAGGCGATACAATACTGACCTGCTTCATTTTTGGTTATGTGCATATAATTTGTATCTTCAAGTACAAACAAGGTGTGCATAAGACCGTTATAGGTATCAATATCAGGCACTTTTAACGCAAGTGGTGATACATCAAATATATATGAAAGTCTTTCGATGGTGTCCTCTTTCGGAACTCTTGTTTCGGATTCGTATTGAGCGACACGAACATCGGCAGCTCTTTCGGGATAACGGAGCTTTAAGCCCAATTCCTTTTGTGTAAGGTTTTTTAAGGTACGGAAAAATCTTATTCTTTTACCAATAGCCATATTGTACACCTCGTAGATTAAACATTTTTATTTAGTATAACATATAATTTGACAAAATGCAATAGAAATTAAACAAAAAAGTTTAATTATTTTTATTCAAAATACTTGACATAAACAAAAATGTTTAGTATAAT
>JAFQQD010000040.1 GCA_017411435.1 Clostridia bacterium | reverse complement strand
CGGCAGGCGTTGTATTTTTTCCACCGCCACCGTTATACCCGCTATATCCACCGCCGCTGTATTGATAACCAGAACCGCCACCATACTGATAGCCGCCGGTGTATTTATGTTCGACAACCTGCTTATTTGCCTCGTCGATAAATTCATCGAGGTCGCACTGGTCATCCATAATGCCGTACTCAATTTCATTATCTTCGTACATCGTATTGTTTTGCAGGTCGTAAATCTTAGTTGTATGCTCCAGACGCTTGTTCCAGATCATAAAGATGTAGTACATATCGTCGGTGAGCTGTGCAAGGATTTCTTCCTGATGTGTCTTATCGACGGCAGATGGAGAAGTCTGCATTTTCACATGACTATGACCTTGCATAATGATGTGGTTGAAGCGATCATCTTCATCGTTTTCCATAAGCCACATCGCATATTTTTCGGTATCCATATCAACGGTCGTTCCAGTAACCGTCTGAGGATACACAAGAATGTCGGAAATAACGAATGTCTTTTCGTCCATACGCTCGCCGACACCGTGCCAAGCAACCTCTGACTCGAAAGCCATAAGCAGACTGACCATTTTGGCATAAGCGGTAGGCGTGAACAAAATCTTCGCCTTTTCTTCGTTTTTGTAAGTGAAGTTCTTGCTGTAACTCAACTTACCATCAGCCATTTTCATTTCTGAAAGGGCTTTTGCAAATTCCTGCACCGCCTGCTGTTTCAACTCAGGCGTAAGCTTGATCGGTTTTGACATTATTCAGACACCTCCGTATTGTTTTCTTGTGCTTCAAGCCATCTCAACGCTTCGGTGGGCGAGCAAGAAGTACCATCGGGAAGTTCAATAATCTTCTTTGCACCAGAAGCAAAAAGTGCTTTCAGTACATAAGGGAATGTTGCGCTTTCGCCAACATTGATACTCTTTGCAGAACATACACACTGCTCAATAGCGCCGATGTTATCGCCACTTCTCAACGCTTCCTCGATAAGCGGTTTCTGATTACCCAAGCAACTGTGACGATGGATATGCATATTGGGGAGCATATCGTGGTACTCAACTGGGTACTGATAACCGCTGGGTGCTTCAACCCAACCAGTCAGGTCAATTACATAGTGGGCACAAGTCTTAATTCTGAGTACGGGTTCATCCGAGAAGATTGCGTCCATAAATTTCTTACGAACTTTAACATCTTCAAACACTTCATTAGTTACATCGTAGTCGTAGTACATATAACCATCAAAGTTAGAGCTGATTCTGTCGTACATCTCTACATCAAAGTTTTCGAGATAGCACTTAACGATAAATTCCAACTGTGTAGAATTAACTCGTACAGGGTCAAGATGCTTATTGCACACAAAATAATCCGAGATTTCGGACTCTTTGCAACCAGAGTTGATTTGTGCCATCAAGCCAGCACGCTCAAGCATCTTGGCTTCACGCTGACGGATAAAATCTCTGTACTGATTTACATTGCGGTCGATACTGTTTTCGAGGTTGCTAAGTTCTCTGTCTACATTACTGAGATGCTGACGCTTAGCAGCAGTTTCAAAACCGCCCAACATTTTTTCGATTTTCTTGCCACGGAAATCATATTTATTTGCAAAATCCTCAATCATACGCTCGTAGCCGGTAGCCGTCTTCTGGATTAAGGACTTAACTAACTCGCGTTCTTGGTCTTCCAAGGGCTTATCTTTGAAATACCAAGGAAGAAGACGAGAAACCAAAGACTGAACATAGTGGTACAATCTAAGGTTGAGGTTATCAACGAAAACCGCAACGCTTCTATCTTCTTCGTTTATATAAAAACGCATATTGGCTTGCTTTGCGACAAAAGCACTCAAGTCTTTAAGCTCCACAAACTTGGGATAAACTCTCGTGAACGACTCGTCAATAGCCGCCAATGCTGTGCTTCTGTTGTTTTCTGACGCACTGTTAAAACCGCAAACCAATATGGTGTTATTGTCAATGCAATGATCCGACAAGTAATTGATCTTGTCAGTTTCACCATAATCTCTGAGATAAGACTCTCGTGGATTGATAGCTCTCACTCTCAGACAAATGGTATCGTCTTTGGACATTCTCGGAGCAACGAGTGCTCGGAGTGTCGCAACAAACGAGGTGTCGTTACTGTAACAATCACCAAAGATGTTAGGGAAAAGTTCGTTTGCGATTTCACTCGTCAGAGTCAGGTAATTGATATTTCTTGAAAACATACTATGCCTCCTGCTCCGCAGTATGGAAAAGCCCCGGCAAGTCTATACCTGCCGGGGTTCCGTTTACTTATTTATGTATTTTTTCTGGTGAATGCTTAGGCGTTATCTGCCTTAACGACATTCAAGAGATAGCACTTCTCAGTAATGCCGAGATCCGCGAAGGTCTTGTCAATCTCACCGGGCTTCAAAGAAGAGCCGTCGAGATGCATAGTGCCGGAAGTGTAGTCGATGCCGTTGTCCTCAAGGACGGTGCGGAGAGTGGTGTTTTCGTCAACGATGACAGACTCTCTCTTAACATTGTTACCAACAGTTACCTTAATCATAAATCGTAATTCCTTTCGTTCTTCAAAAATTTTTGATTGGGGTTAAATCGGCGGCGAGGATATTTCACCTCGCCGCACTCGGTCGGATGTTCGGATGTTGTGGAGCTGTGATTACATCACAGTAATGCTCTCACGAATCGTTGCCTTTTCCTCAGCAACAGATGCCAAAGCGGTCTCGAACTGAGCTTCAACAGCGTTGAGCTTGATGATCGCGGTGCCAACAGCATCTTCGGCGTAACCCATAGCGTCGGTAGTGCCGGCAGGAAGTTCCATAGTGATAATGGCTTTCTTGTCAGCGTTCTTGGACGCGCTGCCGAAGCTTGCGCCGTAAGCGTTGATGTTACCCTTGCCGGTAGTAGTACCCACCTTGAAAACTACGGTCTTGCCGTCATCATCAAGGAGAGTCAATGCCTTGGGGTTGTGCTTCTCAAGAGTCTTGATAGTCTCCAGAGTGTGTGCGGATTCGACAACCATAGCGTCGCCTGCAATAATGATTCTTGCCATAATAGGCTCCTTTCCTGAGCTTTTCGCTCGTTCAAAAAATATGTATTCCATTCGCTATCTCTCTGCCAAACGGTAAACAAGGCAAACCGATAAGAGAGACATTGCCCACCCCAAACCTCGTGGCGGTTGGAACCATT
>JAFQQD010000004.1 GCA_017411435.1 Clostridia bacterium | reverse complement strand
TCGAAAGATAGATATACCCTCCTTCGCCGTTTAAGTATGCTCGAACAATTTTGATTTTAAATTCATAACTATATTTTGCCATGAAAAAACCGACCTCCCAATCGTTAGATTTTAGGTCTAACTTTTGGGGGTCGGTTCATTGGTAAGTCCAATCGGCGGTTTTTTTACCCAAAAAGGAAATTGCGTGTTTTTCGCGAGCAAAATTTGTCAGCTTAAAATTTAGCCGGAACGCGAAATGGGTGAAGTGGCACGCTTCTTTTAATAGTTTTCTTTTCTTACTTCAAAGTAGCTCTGAGGATGCTTGCATACGGGGCAAACTTCAGGAGCTTTTTTACCCATTACAAGGTGTCCGCAGTTTCTGCATTCCCAGATTTCTTCTTCAGCTTTTTCAAATACTTTCTTCATTTCAACATTGTCAAGAAGTGCACGATAGCGTTCTTCGTGTGACTTTTCGATTTCTGCAACCATTCTGAACTGTGCAGCAAGTTCTGTAAAGCCTTCTGCTTCAGCATCTTCTGCAAAAGTCTTGTACATATCAGTCCATTCATAATTTTCGCCTTCAGCCGCAGCCTTAAGATTTTCTGCTGTGCCACCGAGAAGTTCAAGAGCCTTGAACCAGAGCTTCGCGTGCTCTTTTTCATTGTTTGCAGTCTGCTCAAAAATAGCTGCTATCTGCTGATAGCCTTCCTTTTTTGCAACAGAAGCAAAGTATGTGTACTTGTTCCTTGCCTGTGATTCTCCTGCAAAAGCTGCAAGGAGGTTCTGTTCGGTCTTTGTTCCTTCAAATTTCATATAAAACACCTCTTTATAATATTATTTACAAGTTGTGCACTTTTTACACAACTTAAATTAATTTTCGATTTCGCAAAGCTCATATATAGCTTCCCAAATATCTTCGCTCCCCATACCTGTTTCAGCACTGAAAGGCATCATAATATCGTCGTCTTCAAGTTCTAAAGTATAATAAATTTCATCAAGATGTTCATTAAGCTTGGTTTTTGCAATCTTGTCGCATTTTGTAGCAACAACAAAAGCAAAGCCGTGCCTTTCGCGGATGTAGTTAAGCATTACGATATCATCGTTTGTAGGCTTGTGACGCGCATCAACAAGAAGAACTGTGCACGCAAGAGTTTCGCGTGTATCAAGATAAGTTTCTATCATATTGCCCCATTTTTTCTTTTCCTCTTTGCTTACCTTTGCATATCCGTATCCGGGGAGGTCTACGAAATTAAGAGAATCATCAATGTTGTAGAAATTTATTGTAGCAGTTTTCCCAGGCTTCGAACTTGTACGGGCAAGGCTTTTACGGTTAAGCATTTTGTTTATAAAAGAACTTTTACCGACATTACTGCGTCCGGCAAAAGCAATATCTGGAAAAGTTGTTTGAGGATATTGCTTTGGAGATACAGCAGAAATTGTCAGCTTAACATTGTGTATATTCATATGCATTTGTCCTTTCTTTGCCAAACGGAGCAGATAATTTATCATCACTCTTTTTATCAAAAAGTATTGAAAGTCTGATAACTTCGCTTGCATGACTGACAGGGTAAAATTCAAGTTCTTTTTTAATGTCCTCAGGAATCTCTTCCAAATCCTTAAGATTGTCCTTAGGGATAATAATGTTTCTTATTCCGTTTCTGTATGCAGCAAGCGACTTTTCCTTTAGTCCGCCTATTGCAAGAACTCTTCCGCGAAGAGAAATTTCGCCTGTCATTGCAATATCACTGCGCACAGGAGCAGAAGAGAGTGCACTTGCAAGTGCAGTTGCAACGGTAATACCTGCGCTCGGGCCGTCTTTAGGAACTGCACCCTCGGGGAAATGTATATGTATATCTTTCTTCTTGTGAAAATCAGATTCTATACCCAGCAAATCCGAAACAGAGCGCACAAATGAAATTGCTGCCTCTACGGATTCTTTCATTACATCTCCAAGTTTTCCTGTTATCTGAACTTTACCCGAGCCCTCAAGCACAGCTGCCTCACACTGGAGCATTTCTCCGCCAATCTGAGTCCACGCAAGTCCGTTGGCAACACCGACTAACGGGGATTTGGAAATTTCATCATCAAGATATTTCTTTGCTCCCAGATACATGAAAAGGTTTTTCTCCGTTACAGAAATTGAGCTTTTGCCCTCTGAAAGTGCTACGACACATTTTCTGCAAAGAGTGGCGATTTCGCGTTCAAGTTTTCGTACGCCACCCTCACGGGTGTAGGAAGAAATGATTTCATTTATAGCGCCGTCTGAAATTTTAAGATGCTTTTTTTCAAGCGCGTGCTTCTTATATTGCTTGGGAATAAGATGCTTTTTTGCAATGTTATATTTTTCCTGTGCAGTATAACTTGAAAGCTCTATTATTTCAAGTCTGTCGTGAAGCGCTGCAGGAATGGTAGACATATCGTTTGCAGTTGCTATAAAAAGAACCTTTGATAAATCAAGCCCTACTTCAAGGTAGTTGTCCCTGAAGGAGACATTCTGCTCGCTGTCGAGAATTTCAAGAAGGGCGGAGGAGGGGTCTCCTTTATAGTCTGCGCCGATTTTGTCAATTTCATCAAGCAGAATAAGAGGATTTGATGATTTAGCCTGTTTGAGAGCATTTACGATTCTGCCGGGCATCGCTCCGACATAAGTTTTTCTGTGACCGCGAAGCTCAGATTCATCCTTCATACCGCCAAGGCTTATTCTTGCATAGCGTCTGCCAGTTGCCTCTGCGATAGACCTTGCAATTGAGGTTTTACCGACACCCGGAGCACCTAAAAGGCAAAGAATACTACCTGATGGAGCACCGCTGCGGTTTATAACGGCAAGCTGCTCAAGGATTCTTGTCTTAACTTTTTCCATTCCGTAGTGGTCACGCTCAAGAATTTCTCTTGCACTGTCAAGATTGTTGTTCTCATCGGTATATGTTCCCCAGGGAAGTGAGCATATGAGGTCAATATAGTTCCTTGAAATATTGCTTTCAGGAGAAGAGGGAGAGAGTTTTCCTAAAATCCGAAGTTCGCGAAGCGCTTTCTCATAGACATCTTCGGGCATAGGTACACTTTCGATTTTGGCACGAAGCTCTGCCAGTTCATCCTCGCTGTCATCTCCGAGCTCCTCGCGAATGGCTTTAAGCTGCTCACGAAGATAATATTCCTGATTGTGGTCATCCATTTGCTGCTTGACTTTTGCCGCAATGATATTTTCCACATCAAGAATCTTAACCTCCTTAGTCATAATGTCAATCAGCTTAAGAAGTCTTTTCTTGACATTTGTGATTTCAAGAAGTGTCTGCTTATCGCCATTATCCCTGATAAGATTAGATGCAATCGTATCAGAAAGAGCACTGGGGTCAGTTTCAGGAAGCTCTTTCAAAAACGATTCTGACTTAAGCTTAGGGTTAAGCTCAATGTAGTCGTTTATAAGATAATGAATCTGATTGAGAAATGCTGAATATTCCTCAACAGAAAGGTTTTTGTCAGACGAATTCTTATAGGTTACTTCACCTTCGTAAAGAGATTCCTGTATAAAAGAACCACTGAGCTTACCTCTTGACTGACCTTCTACAAGGATTCTTACACAGCCATCGGGAAGTTTTAATACCTGCTTTATTTTCGCTATAACACCAAAGGTGTTAACATCGTTTTCGGTGGGGTTTTCTATTATTTCGTTCTTTTGTGATACAAGGAAAATAAGCCCGTCAGAAGAAATTGCCTTCATAACAGCGTTTTTACTTTTTTCGCGTGCTACATCAAAATGAAATACCGTTTTTGGAAATATTACAAATCCGCGAACGGGAATTATTGGAAGTACTGATTTTTTTATTGCCATAATAAACTGTCCTTATTTTATAGTTGTAATATATGTTTCGTAATCCGGAGTAAAGGTTACAACCGCGTTCTTTTTAAGATTTTCTACATATTCGGTGGTTATATTCTGAGCTTCTTTTTCCTTATAAAGCGAAACTGCCTCTTTAATATATTCATCGTTAAAAGGCATACGGTAAATAATATGATAACCGTAGCTTGTTTTAACGGGAGTTTTTGTATAAGTGTTTTCCGAAAGCGCAAATGCAGCAGTTTCAAAAGGTTCTACCATTTCTCCCTTAGTAAAGGTGTACCCCTCAGCAGTAGCCCCGGGGTCGGTGTTGTGTTCTTTCATAAGAGTGTTGAAATCTTCGCCTTTTTCAATTTTTTTGATAATTTCTTTTGCAAGAGCTTCGTCCTCTACAAGGATATGCTTTGCAGTGATATAGGTATTACGGATTTCTTCTTCGATTTTTTTTACATCTGTTTCACGACTGAGATTTTCCGTATAAATGCTGTTTATGTAGCTTTCAAATAGAAAACTCTTCTTTGCAAATGTTTCAAGGTCGGCTGCACTGATGCATAATGACTTGCAATATTCATCAAGCTCCTCAGCATTTGAGAAATTCAACATAAAACTAGCATATAGTGACTCAACTTCTTTTTTTACTTCTTCTTTGTTTGCGTAACCTGATTTTTCAGCTTCGCTGCAACCTGCATAGATGAGCTTTATATCATTTACAGCATTATCAACAATGAACTTAGCTGCTGAAATTCCATCTATCATAATTGTTTGCAAGGTACCGGCAGGGGAGAAATTATCAGAAAACTGACGCAAGTTGTGGTCGGTAGCATCCTGAATGACATAAAAATTCAATATACCGCCGTTTATAGATTCGCCGTCAACATTAAACAGTGCTTTTTCTGAAAAGGGTTCTAATGTTGATGGTTCCGCCCGGTAAAATTCTCTTTCGGCTTTTTTGCCGATGTAGACCGTGTTACTGCTGCCGTCCCAGGTGACTTCCTTTCCGAAAGCTTCGCCAATGGCACGCACGGGGAGATATGTAGTTCCGTCAATAATGAACGGCTCAACAGTGTTGCCATTTGCATCCTTCGGCGTGATTTCTTTGCCGTCAATAACAATTTTAATGTTATTATAAACTGCTGTTACACTTTTAGAAATACTGTCGGCAAAAACAGCGCCCGAACTTATCACAAGGGTTACACAGACCCCTGCGATGAATCCCTTTAACTTATCTTTATTAATCATTAGACTTTACTCCTTGATCATAACATTGCATATATATAATACTAACATAATAAAGATATAATTGCAACATTTCATAACTGAATAAAAGAAAAAATATGTCGCAATTTACAAAATATTAATATATTATCTGTTGACCTTAAATCTCTTTTTTGATATAGTATAAATGTAATAAATTGGAAGGAGAGATTTATATGAAAACAACAGGTATCGTAAGAAAAGTTGACGAACTTGGCAGAATAGTTCTTCCTATTGAGCTTAGAAGAACCCTTGATATTGAACTTCGTGACCCTCTTGAAATTTATGTGGAGGGTGACAAAATTATATTGAAGAAATATAATCCTTCATGTATTTTTTGCGGAGGCAGTGACAACATTTTTATATATCACGAAAAAAATGTTTGCGAAAAATGTATTGACGAATTAAGAGTAAAGACACTTTGAGGAGATTTGGTTATGAGTTTTTTTGAAAAAGCAACACCTGAATCCTGCGGTATAAGTTCAAAAAATATCGTAGGCTTTATTGAAGCAATGTGCAAAGGCCTTGATGATCAGGAAACACACTCATTTATGCTTGTAAGACATGGCAAACTAGTTGTGGAGGGGTATTTTGCGCCCTACGACAGCGAGGTTGAGCACACTCTCTTCTCAGTAAGCAAGTCTTTTTCAAGTATTGCTATCGGCTTCCTTGTAGAAGAAGGAAAAATAAAAACTGATGATTATGTATATACATATTTTCCGGAATTGATAACAGATGATATCAATAAAGAAAATCTTAAAATTAAAGTTCATGACCTTCTTTCAATGTCGTTTGGGCAGAAAGGCGGAGCAGTTCATGAAGCGCAAAAGCGCAATGATTTGTCAAACGCTATGCTCTATGATTTCTTCTACAGGAAAAAGGAACTTGAATGTGGCGAAAAATTCCGCTATGATGCTTTCGGAACATATATGCTTGCAGCCCTGGTAAGAAAAATTACGGGCGAAAATGTTGTTGAATACTTAATGCCAAGACTTTTTGAGCCGCTTGGAATAGAAAAGCCCTACTATCCTGTGGACAGTATAGGAAACAGCATTGGATACAGCGGTATGCATATGAAAATGCGTGACCTTGCAAAAGTAGGATATGTATATCTTAACGGCGGCAAGTGGGGAGATAGGCAGATTGTTCCTGAAAGCTGGGTAAAGCTTGCTACACAAAAGCACATCTCAACAGAGGGTGTTTCTACCGGCTTAGACTGGCAGGAGGGCTATTGCTATCAGTTCTGGAAAGGCAGATTTAACACAACCCGTCTTTGTGGTGCGCACGGTCAGATGTGCGTAATAATGCCCGACTACGATGCTATATTTGTTATCAATTCCGGTTATGATAATGACAAGCTCAGCTATATCCTCGAATCCTTCTATGAAAATATTATGTTTAATATGAAGGATGAGCCTCTTGCTGAGGATAAGGAAAACTACGAAAAACTTGAAGATGTTATAAAGAATCTTCGACTCACATATAAATTTTCCGAGATGTCACCCCTTGCAAAAATTATAAGCGGAAACACATATGAAATAGAGGAAACGAATATATATAAAGCAGTAAAACTCGATTTCGATGAAGACGAAGTGCATGTAACATTCATTTCTGATATCAAGAATTTTGAATTTACAGCAGGTTTTACTAAGCCCGTATTCGGCGAGCCACAGGGAACCCATTTTGCATCGCTTGAGCAAATTGACAATTTTAACACAGTTGCAACTGCAGCATGGCTTTCAAGAAGCGAGCTTGAAATTACCCTGCGCCTTATCGGTTGCCCCGCAATCGTGAAGGTTGTTGCAGATTTCAGGGAAGAAAATCCTGTTAAGATTGTTCCTATAAGAAGCCGCAAAAAATAAAGACATTGGGAGGTAACACTATGAGAGTATGCGTGTTTGGAGCAGCATCTCCTACAATAGATAAAGAGTATATTGAAAAAGTTGAAGTAATGGGTAAAATAATGGCGCAGCGCGGTCATAGCCTTACTTTCGGTGGTGGAGGAAACGGTCTTATGGGCGCAGCAGCACGCGGTGTCAAGTCAGGCGGCGGATATATTTTGGGAGTTATACCTAAATTCTTCCGCGAGGAATCTGTCGAACTTCTTTTTGACGAGTGTGACAAACTCATAGAGCCTGATACAATGCGTGAAAGAAAGCAGATTATGGAGGATAATGCGGATGCGTTTATCATTACTCCGGGTGGAATAGGCACTTTTGAGGAGTTTTATGAGATACTTACCTCAAAACAGCTTTGCCGTCATAATAAACCGATTGCAATTTATAATGTAAAAGGTTACTACAATGAAATTCAGACGGTAATGGAAAACGCAATCAAAAAGAATTTTATCAAACAAAACTGTCTTGATTTATATAAGATTACTGACAACCTTGACGAACTTTATGCCTATATAGAAAAGCCAGTTGACGACAAACATAGTATTAAAGACCTTAAAGAAGGTTAATAGAAACGCCACTCGTACGAGTGGCGTTTTCTTAAAAATCCCACCTTTTTCCTTACATAAAATATTCCTTTTGGAACACAATAGCATTGTAAATCAAACCAAAAGGAGCATTTTATATATGAAAGCAACAGGAATTGTAAGAAGAATAGACGACCTTGGTCGTGTAGTTATACCTAAAGAAATCCGCCGTGTTCTTCGTATCCGTGAGGGCGATCCTCTTGAAATTTTTACAGAACGCGATGGAGAAGTAATCTTCAAAAAATATTCTCCCATAGGGGAACTTGGCGAATTTGCCGCTGACTATGCCGAAACGCTTGCAAAAACAAGCGGTGTTCCCGTGGTAATTACAGATAAGGACAATGTCATTGCCGTTTCAGGCGCGCCTAAAAAGGAGCTTGTTGAAAAGAGAATCAGCGAAGATGTTGAAAAAATGCTTGAAAAGAAAATTATCTTCGCAATAGAAGCAGGAGACAAAGGAGGAGTCCCGGTAGTTTCAGGCTCGGAAAAATATTTTGCAGGCGTAGTTGCACCCATAGTAAGCGAGGGCGATACGATTGGAAGTGTTATGATGGTTTCTGAGCACGAAAATATGCCTGTAGGAGAGGTAGAGAAGAAACTTTGTCAAAGCGCTGCGGGGTTTCTTGGCAAGCATATGGAAGAATAATTGACTTTTTCTTAAAACAGGTATATCATATAAAGCGTCAGGAGCGATTTATATGATAAAAAAACTCATACTGTGGATTTTGGTAATTGCGTGTATGGGAACAATTTTCTTTTTCTCCGCACAAGAAGCTAACGACAGCGGACGGGCAAGCGAAGGTTTCACTTATACGCTGATAAAGTTTTTTGATTTCAATGACGAAATTACAGATGAAGCTGCAATGGACTTTGCGATTTCGGTTAACGGAATAGTTCGTAAAATTGCGCATTTTGGAATTTATGCAGTGCTTGGCTTTTTTATAGCATTGCTGTTAAACGAGTATCGCCGGATTTATTGGCATATTGTTATTTATAGCGCTCTTTCATCGCTTTTATACTCGTGTACAGACGAGTTGCATCAGTATTTTGTACCGGGGCGAAGTGCTCAATTAAGTGATATTGTAATAGATACACTCGGCGCACTTTGTGGTGCAGTATTTGCGATTATCATTATAGTATTAGTTAAAAAGCATTGTGAAAAACACACGGCAAAATGATTGTCGTGTGTTTTTATGTTTCAACCCTGTGTTTTCTTTCTCTTAATTCTTTATAGTCGCTTATATGACAATAAGGAAGTTTGTGTTGCAAATCAGGGATATTTATGATATAATTTACCAGAATTATTTTGTCAAAAATATATAGAAATATCATAGATAGGGAAACAGGAAATATAATAGAGAAGGAACTTGTCTTAAATAATCATTCAGAGGTAATGTTTGATTATAGCCTGATTCCCGAAGAATTAATAAGAGAGTAAATAATGTGTTTTTCAAATAATATGTTATAAAAGGAGCTTTCTTTATGAACAGAAACAACAATACCGCCCTTGTTGCAACGGTTGCTGTAATTTCAACCCTTGCGCTTGTACTGGTAGTTATAACCGTATTAGTTTTAACTAATGTAATTCCTCTGGGCGCATCCAGAACTTCAACTGAGGTAAAACAGGAGTCTTCCTCACAAGCTGAAACCGAAAAGCCGACAGATGTTAATAAACAGTCAAGTTCATCTGGTGTTGATGAAGCAGAGATACTTGTTGAGAATCATGAAGAGCCCACCACGATGTATGTTGCGAATGTAAAGAATTCAGTATATTTAAGAAGTGAACCTATTGAAAACGAAAGTAACATTATAACAACAATTCCTGTTGGTAGTACTGTACGCTATTTAGGTAATGGAGGCAATGGTTTTTACAAAATCTCTTATGGCGGATATACAGGATATTCAAAATCCGCTTATCTGAGATAATATTATAAGAAGAATCAAATGCACGATTAAAAGAGAGCTGTCTCACAATTGTGAGACAGCTCTCTTTTATAACATAGGAAATTACGCGCGAAAAGTGCGCAATAGGCTTGTTTCAAACAAGCGTACCGACCTGCCCCCAAGAGTGGGGGTCAGGGGGGTTGATGCGTTAAGAACGCTTTTTTATAATATTATACAAATCAGGCCGCCGGAGCCTTCGTTGATAATTCTTGTAAGAGTTTCTTGAAGTTTGCCGCGTGCATCATCGGGCATTTTTGAAAGTTTGCCCTGAAGACCTTCGTTCACAAGCTCGTGGAGAGATTTGCCGAAAATATTTGATTCCCATATCTTTGCAGGGTCACTTTCAAACTCGCTTAGAAGATAATGCACAAGCTCTTCCGACTGTTTTTCGCTGCCTACAATGGGATTGACCTCGGTTTCAATGTCAGCCCTTATAAGATGAATTGACGGCGCACTTGCGCGAAGTCTGACACCGTAACGACCGCCCTGACGGATTATTTCAGGTTCCTTGAGGGAAAGCTCCTCGATGCCGGGGGAAACAATTCCATATCCCGTCTGTTTTACCTGAAGAAGGGCATTTGCGATTTTATCATATTCGCGTTTTGCACTGGAAAGAGCACATAGCATCGAAACAAGTTCTTCGTCATTTGTAATGGGTAGTCCCGTTGTTTCGCCTAAGACACTGTAAAAAAGACCTTCCGTTGCATCTGTCTGGATAAGTGCAGTACCTTTGCCAAGTGATATATCGGAAATTCTGCAACTTGAAATGTACTCATTTTCGGAAATAATGGGGGAGACTGCGTTAATATGGCTTAACTTATGTACTCCTTTTATGGCTTCTCTCACAGATTCATATATCGAAGCCTTGAGATAGTGTTCCTGGGGAAGTGCATCAATCCAACCGGGCAGATTTATACCAAGCTCTTTAAGAGGAAATTCAAAAAGTACATTCTGCATTATTGAATTTATGTCTTCAAGGCGCATATCGGCACACGAAAATAAAAATACGGGAACGGAATATTTTTTCTCAAGCTCTGCTTTTAATTCCTGCGCGCTTTCGCTTTCGGGAACGGCAGAATTAAGTAGAATTATAAACGGTTTATTAATTTCCTGCAGCTCTTTTACGACTCTTTCCTCAGCGCCTACATACTCATAGCGCGGAATGTCACATATACTGCCGTCCGTTGTAATAACAAGTCCGATTGTACTGTGCTCGCGGATAACCTTTTCCGTGCCGATTTCTGCCGCTTTGTCAAAAGGAATGTCATCTTCAAACCAAGGTGTTGTTACCATGCGTGGCTCGCCGTCTTCCGTATGACCCTGTGCGCCGTTTACGCAGTATCCGACACAGTCAATCATCCTTACATTAAAAGAAGCGTTATCAACAAGGTTGATTTTAACAGCTTCATTAGGGATGAACTTGGGCTCGGTTGTCATGATTGTCCGTCCGGCACCGCTTTGTGGCAGTTCATCGACTGCTCGCGTACGGATATGCTCATTTTCAATATTTGGAAGCACGAGCAAATCCATAAATCTTTTAATAAATGTTGATTTTCCCGTTCTTACGGGACCGACAACGCCGATATAGATATCGCCTTGTGTGCGTTCGGCTATGTCATTGTATATCTTGTACTGCTCCATATTAATTCCTCCATACATGTGTTTTGGTACATTGTATGTACGGACAACGGTCAATATTACAATTAAAAGAAATTGACATTGCAGTACGATTGGCCTATAATATTTATATACAACACCATGGGAAAATATGGTGTAATAATGGAGGTTAAACAATGGACATCAGACAGGAATCATTAAAGAAACATTATGAGTGGAACGGCAAAATAGAAGTAATTTCAAGAGTTGATATAAATTCAAGGGAAGCACTTTCTCTTGCCTATACACCCGGTGTGGCAGAACCTTGTGTTGAAATTAATAAGGATGTAAATAAATCTTACGAACTTACAAGGCGTTCAAACCTTGTTGCGGTTGTTACTGATGGTACGGCCGTGCTCGGACTTGGGGATATCGGACCTGAGGCAGGTATGCCGGTGATGGAAGGAAAATGTGCGCTTTTCAAGGCATTTGCCGATGTTGATGCATTTCCTATCTGTATAAAGTCTAAGGATGTTGACGAGATTGTGCGTACCGTACAGCTTATTTCAGGTAGCTTTGGCGGTATCAATCTTGAGGATATTTCAGCACCCCGTTGTTTTGAAATTGAAAGAAAACTTAAAGAAGTGTGTGATATCCCTATCTTTCACGATGACCAGCATGGAACGGCAATTGTAGTTGCTGCAGCGCTTATAAATGCATTGAAGCTTGTAAAAAAAGATGTTGATAAGGTTAAGGTAGTAATTAACGGTGCAGGTTCCGCAGGTATAGCAATCGGAAAACATCTTATGAATATAGGTGTTAAAAACCTTACATACTGTGACCGATTCGGTATAATTTGCAAGGGCGACTCAAAAAACAATCCTGCACAGGAAGAAATTGCAGAGGTTACAAATCTTGAAAGAAAGACCGGAACCCTTACCGATGCTCTTATGGGGGCGGATGTGTTTATCGGTGTTTCTGCACCAAACCTTGTAACGGCCGACATGGTAAAATCCATGGCAAATGATTCAATTCTTTTCCCGATGGCAAATCCCACGCCCGAAATCATGCCTGATATCGCAAAAGAGGCAGGGGCAAGGGTAGTTGGCACCGGCAGATCGGATTTTCCGAATCAGATAAATAATGTACTTGCTTTCCCTGGAATATTCCGTGGTGCGCTTGATTGCCGTGCTACTTGTATCAATGAAGAAATGAAAGTGGCAACATCTTTTGCGCTGGCGTCTCTCATTCCTGACGATGAAATAACTGAGGATAACATAATTGTTCCGGCACTTGATAAAAGAGTTGCGCAGGTAGTGGCAGATGCAGTTATAAAGACTGCGCGTGAAACAGGCGTGGCAAGGAAATAAACTTTACAATATAAAGAGGAGAAAAATAAAATGGTATCAGAAAAAATGTACGAACTCGGAAGTCGCCGCAGTGAAATTCGCGAGCTTTTTGAATACGGACTTAAAAGAAAGGCAGAAATAGGGGCTGAAAATGTGTTTGATTTCAGCCTTGGCAACCCAAGTGTTCCTGCGCCTGAGTGCGTAAAGGAAGCGCTCTCTGATTTGGTGCTCAATACTGACCCCGTTGCCCTTCATGGTTATACTTCAGCCCAGGGGGCACCCGATGTGCGTAAGAGCTGTGCAGATTATGTAAATTCTAATTTCGGCACAAACTATACAGGGGAAAATTTCTATATGACAGTTGGCGCGGCAGCATCACTTACAATTTCGCTTTCCGCTATTTCAGAGGATGATGCCGAGGTTTTGATTCTTGCACCGTTTTTCCCTGAATACACAGTTTTCATCAAGCAGGCAGGAATGACACCTGTAGTTGTAAAATGCCGTGAAGAGGATTTTCAGATTGATTTTGAAGAACTTAAAAAAGCAATTAACAAAAATACAAAGGCAGTAATCGTAAATTCTCCTAACAATCCATCCGGCGTTGTTTTCTCGGAAGATACTATTAAGAATCTTTCAGAAGTTCTCTCTGAAGCTGAAAAGGAATATGGCAAAGATATTTATATTATTGCGGATGAGCCTTACCGTGAACTTGTTTATACAGATGGCGTGACTGTGCCGTTTATACCTAATTACTATAACAACACAATTGTATGCTATTCATTTAGTAAATCGCTTTCACTTCCCGGGGAAAGAATAGGTTATATCCTTGTACCAAATACAGCGAACGACTGGCAGAAAGTTTACTTTGCGGTTTGCGGTGCAGGCAGATCACTTGGCTTTGTATGTGCACCCAGTCTTTTCCAGAAAATTGTTCCCAAATGTATCGGAAAGACCGCTGATATTTCAATCTATAAGAAAAACCGCGACATCCTTTGTAATGCGCTTTCTGAATACGGCTACACAGTGGCTCAGCCTGACGGTGCTTTCTATCTTTTTGTAAAAGCGCTTGAAGAAAGCTCCCGTGATTTCTGTGAAAATGCAAAGAAGTATGAGCTTCTTCTCGTGCCCGGAGACAGCTTCGGTTATGCAGGATATGTGAGAATCTCCTACTGTGTATCAACCGAAATGATTGAAAAATCTCTTCCTTCATTCGAAAAGCTTGCAGCTGAGTACAAATAATCAACACAAAAAGAAGGTATCTGCTTGAAAACAAAAAAAAGAATACTGCTTTATAGTTTGATAATTGTTGCAATTCTTTTTGTATGGCATCTTATTGTAGCAAATACCATAATTTATGTTCCTGATTATCAGCAGAAGGACATTTCAGAGCTGATAAAAGAAAACAACCTTTCCGCAGATGATTACATGACAATATACAGACAGACAGGCGTTTCGCCTTATCTGGCAAAAGAGATGCTGGAAAGGAAAGATTACGAAGCATTAGAGCAATTAAACAAGCTTTATTTCCAAAAACAGGAAATAGATAAAACATTTATCGCATACCCTATAACAGTCGAAGAACGAAATAAAAACCAGTTGACCCCAATTGCAAAATTAAAAAAAGGCGATATACTTGTAACCTTCAATACGCACACATTTGGTTGGAGACACGGGCACTGCGCAATTGTTCTTAATGAAAACTCAGACACACTCCTTGAACATATGTCAATAGGAGAGGTTTCGTGCAAAACCGCCTTAGGCTCTTGGAGAGGGTATCCTTCGTTCGTGGTGCTTCGTTATAAAGATGAAGAAGTCGCGAAAAAAGCGGCAGAATACGCCGAAAAAAACCTTTTGGATATACCGTATAATATTTTATCAGGGGTTATAAAAAAGGATAAATCTGATGAAACAGCGGTATCTTCTTCACATTGCTCTCATATTGTGTGGCAGGCATACAAAAGTACAGGCGTTGATATAGACGATAACAAAGGCATATTTGTCACACCAAAGGACATTGCAATGTCCGATGAGTTAGAGGTAATACAGATATACGGAATGAACCCCAAAAAGTACACAGACAGGGTTAAAAAATAAAATTCCAGGAGGGAAATTATGATTGCTGATAAAGAAACAAAATATATGCAGGAACTTGCAAAGACCTATCCTAACAGAAGTTCTGCGTTGAGTGAGATTATAAACCTGAGTGCAATCTTAAATCTTCCCAAAGGGACTGAGCATTTTATGAGCGATTTGCACGGAGAGCACGATGCGTTTTCCCATATAAGAAGAAATGCATCGGGAGTAATCCGAGGCAAGGTCGATGCTCTTTTCAAAAATACTCTTACGGGGACTGAACGCGCAGAACTTTCTACGCTTATATACTATCCTGAAGAAAAGCTGACTATGATTTCACAGGACTCGGAAATAGAAGGGGACTGGTACAAAATTACGCTTGGCAGACTTGTTGAGGTTTGCCGCTTTGTCAGCAGCAAATACACCCGTTCAAAAGTCAGAAAACATCTTGCCCGTACGGCACTGGGATACGACTATATAATTGACGAACTTTTGAATAATGACTACGATGCAGTAAATAAAGGTCATTACTACGACAATATATTAAATACAATTATATCCGTGGGCGCGGCTGGTAAATTTGTTGTGGCAGTATGCAGCGCAATAAAAAGTATGATTATCGACCATCTGCATATAGTCGGGGATATTTTTGACAGAGGCGCAAGAGCTGACCTTATTATGGAACAGCTTATGAAAGAAAACTCCATTGATATCCAATGGGGTAATCACGATGTTTTATGGATGGGCGCTGCCGCAGGGTCGAGGGTTTGCATTGCGACAGTACTTAATAATTCCATTACATATAAAAACCTTGATGTTATTGAAATTGGCTACGGAATATCACTTCGTCCTCTTTCGCTTTTTGCCAATGATGTGTATGCAGAAAGTGACATTTCAAACTATATGCCAAAAGGCAATTCAACAGGAGATATTTTCATAAATGATGACGACCGTCTTGTTGCCCGTATGCATAAGGCGATCAGTATAATTCAATTCAAACTCGAAGGACAGACCATTCTTCGTAATCCACACTACGGTATGGAGGGGAGAATGCTTCTGGATAAAATTGATTTTGAAAAAGGAACAGTTGTAATAGAGGGTAAAGTCTATCCGCTTAAGGATGTGGATTTTCCGACAGTTGACCCTGATAATCCTTACAAACTTACAAAGGGCGAGTATGAGCTTATGACTTATCTCAAAAATGCCTTTATGCGTTCTGAAAAGCTACAGAGTCATATACGCTTCCTCTTTGAAAAGGGTGAAATATACACTGTTTTCAATAAAAATCTTCTGTTCCACGGCTCAATCCCGCTAAATGATGATAAAAGCTTTATGGAGTTTTCAATTGCGGACGGAAAAAGCGGAAGAGAGTTTATGGATTTTTGCGACAGAACTGCGAGAAAAGGCTATTTTGCGCGTGAGGGCAGTGAATCAAAACAAAAAGGTAAAGACTTTTTGTGGTTCTTATGGTGTGGCAAGGATTCTCCGCTTTCTGCAAGAAAGAAAACGACAACTTTTGAAAGATTGTTGATAGACGATCCCAAAACATGGGAAGAACCTAAAAATGCTTACTACACCTGTTGGAATGATGAGAGTGTTGTCCAAAAAATTCTGGAGGAATTCTCGCTTGGCGGAGAACATTCTCATATTATAAACGGACATATTCCTGTTAAGTACAAAAAGGGAGAGACCCCCATAAAAGCAAATGGAAAGCTTATACTTATAGATGGTGGATTCTGTCACGCATATCAGAAAACTACAGGTATAGCAGGCTATACTCTTATCTATAATGCAGACGGAATGAGAATCTCCGCCCATGAACCATTCCGCGGAGTAGAAAATGCGATAAAAAGCAATACTGATATATTATCAGAAACTGTCGTGTTTGAAAAAGCAAGTGATAAAATAAGGGTAAGAGATACAGATACAGGTGAAGGTATCAGGGAAAAAATATCTGACCTTATGTCACTTGTTGAATGCTATGAAACAGGTCTTATTAAAGAGAGGATATATGCAAGAAGGAGGGGTTAAATGTTCTCTTTCATTTCTAAAAAATATATAAAAGAGAAACTTAAAGATACTCCTTATAAAATTGCGGTCAGAAATTCCGTTACATCCACAAACACTATTATGAAAGAGCACGCGGTAAAGGAAAATTGTGAATTCAATGTTCTTGTTGCGTCAAAGCAGACCGCGGGCAGGGGAAGAATGGGAAGAAGTTTTTATTCTCCCGCACAAAGTGGTGTCTATATGAGTGTTGCTTTGAGGAATGAAGAAAACGAGAATCCTCTTTTAATTACAACTGATGCAGCGGTTTGTGCTGCTCGTATTCTTGAAAAAATGTCTGGTAAAAAAGCGTATATCAAGTGGGTTAATGACATCTATGTTGATGGGAGAAAGGTTTGCGGAATATTAACCGAGGGCGTGGGAAAATACGCAATTTTAGGAATAGGAATTAATGTGCTCCCTCCCAAAGGCGAGTTTCCCGATGATATAAAGGACAGGGCAGGGGCAGTATTTGAAAAGAAAAAGCCGCATATACGCGAAGATGTTATAATAAACTTTCTTCAGGAATTTATGAATATTTACAAGAACAGGCAGGGAGAAACCCTTTTGCAGGAATACAGAAAGCGTTCTATGATAATCGGTAAAGAGATTCTTATATTGGGAACTGATGAAAAGGCAATTGCGCTTGAAATAGGAGAAGACTACTCGCTTGTAGTAAAAAAAGAAAACGGAGAAAAGGTAAATCTCTCCTCCGGCGATGTCAGTATTAAGATATGAAGAAGGCACTGAAGTAATTCAGTGCCTTCACTCATTTATTTTTCCTGGAAAAATGTTGCATATATAATCTTTGCAGTCTGTGCGCGTGTAGCATTTGCTGTGGGAAGGAATGTGCCGTCTGAATATCCGTTTATAATTCCTTTCGAAGCGAGTGCATATACGGCCTGCTTTGCGTATTCAGGGATGTCTTTTGCATCCTCAAACGAAGGTGTGTTTTCGTCAGGTTGGGCTTTGAGAACGCGGTTTACAATTGTGCATATATCAGCGCGTGTAATGTTTGCTTCCGGCTTAAATGTGCCATCGGGATATCCTGTTATATATCCAAGCTTATATGCGGTTGAAATATAAGAATAACTCCAGTGGTCATCCGATACATCACTGAAAGATGAGGATGCTGAGGGGTCGAGTGAATCTGTTGCAGAAATAATTATTTTTGCAAACTCAGCGCGAGTGATGTTGTTTTCGGGCTTGAATGTTGCATCAAGATAACCGTTCAAAATAAAGTTGTCCGCAAGATAATTTATAGATTCGAATGCCCAGTGAGAAGTTTCAAGGTCTGTAAATCTGCTTGTTACCTCGGGAGTATCAGGGTTTTCTGGAGTAGTTATTTCTTCGTTCTTGTCATCTTTATCATCTTTATCATCTTTACCGGATGTTTCGTTGCCACTTGGACCACTTGGGCCGCTGGGACCACTTGGGCCGCCGCCACCATCAGCTTCTTCTCTGAAATAGATTGTTTTGATTGTTTCTACAAGGGGCTTGAACTCATCAGCGACTTTGCCCTCGCTTATAGCAAGCTGTATTGCATCAGGGTAAAGAGCAATGAGTGCATCCTGAAGAGGGATATAGGCCTCACGCGAAGATACAGCATTTATTGACTGAATCGCATATTTTTCAAAATTTGATTCTGTAACAGGAGTGTAAGAATCTATCTCTGAAAGATACTTATAACAATCCTTGATAAATTTCTTGAGCGTGGATTCTGAAATGCCTTGCCCTAAAATGGAGGTCACAAAATCTCCATGTTTGCTCTTGAATTCATCATACGCATCATCTATGTCAAGGGCGAGAGCCATCATAGATGAAAAAATCATCGTAAAAGCGATGAGAATTGATAAAACTTTTTTCATTAAAAAAACCTTCCTTTCGCGTAAATTATATCATAAGTAGTAAATATAATCAACATAAATTATATAAAGTTACACCTGGTTTTTCAGAATTTTCTGTGCGTTTTTGTATTTGATATTTTCAAGCTCCTTTTCATCAAGACCAAGCGAAATAAGAAAATCCAGGGTATCTTGCGACCTTTCCCAGGGAGCGTCGCTTCCAAAAAGAATTTTTTCACTCCCGTGCGAGTTTATAATGCGGCTTGCCTGAGAGGGAGAAATATGGTCCTTAATAAACGCAGTATCAAAAATTATCGGCGTTCCTACAAGGTATTTTTCTACATCGTCCCACATTCTCCATCCGCCAAGATGTGCGGCGATTATATATTTTCCGCTGACATATTCAAGCGCGTTTCTGAAATGAAGTGGCGTTGAATGAACAGGTGGGGGAAGACCTATATCCTGACCGGCGTGAAATACTGTGTAAAGCTGGAGTTTTTCCGCTTTTTTTAGTATCCTTATAATTTTATCGCTGTCTACAAACGAGCGCTGAAATTCCGGATGCAGTTTTATTCCGATAAATCCATCTCTTTTTATATTTTCAAGTATTTCGTCTGTGTTTTCGTTATCGGGATGCAGCGATGCAAAAGAAACGATTTTTTTGTCCGATACCGACAAAGCAAAAGTATTTATAGATTCAGTCTGCGAAGGCTTTGTTGCGATAGGCAAGGCTACACTTATATCAACGCCGTTTTCTTCCATAAAGGAAAGAAGACCGCTCTTCGTGCCATCGAAAAAAGCCTCGGCATCAAGGTTTTCGTATTCTTTAATTCCAGCCTTCAAAACTTCCAGTGTTCTTGTGGCAATTTTGTCGGGAAATATGTGTGTATGAAAATCAATAATCATCTAAACCACCTCAAAAAATTTTATAACAACACACAAAAAATTTCAAGACTATTTCCATAAAAAAGTTGTGATATGATATTTTGTGTGATAAAATAATGCCATCTGAATTATTCAGCCTTTATAAAGTTTGATATGTAAGGGACAAAAAAGCCTTCCCCTTGAGGGGAAGGTGTCAGCGATAGCTGACGGATGAGGTGGAAAGATGATAATATTAATTACAGGTGCATCACATACAGGTAAAACTGTTTTGGCACAGAAAATACTTGAAAAATATAAATATCCTTATCTGTCAATAGACCATTTGAAAATGGGATTGATTCGTAGCAAACAAACTGACCTTACGCCTATGAGTGAGGATGCAGAACTCACAAAGTATTTATGGCCTATTGTCCGTGAAATAATTAAAACTGCTATAGAAAATAATCAAAATTTGATTGTAGAGGGATGTTATATTCCTTTTGATTGGGAAAAAGATTTTGAAAATGACTATCTAAAAAATATCAAATATTACTGTCTTGTAATGAGCGAAAACTATATCAAGAATCATTATAAAGATATAATAAAGTACGCGCGTGTGATTGAAAATCGTTTGAACGATGAAGATTACACAATGGAATGTGCTATTAAGGAAAACGGTTTGATTTTGGAACTGGCAGAAAAACACAATGTTCATTATATACTTATTGATGATAAATATAGTGTAAATGTTGATTTAGAATATTAACACCTCATCAGTCACTTCGTGACAGCTTCCCCTCAAGGTGAAGCCTTTGAAAAAACATATTTTTTTGTCCCTAACTTGACAAAATCATATAAAGATTGTCGAAATTTGGCGAAAGGAGAGGAGCATATTTGGAAGAAATAATAAAAATTATGGAATTATTGGGAACAGTAGCTTTTGCAGTATCGGGATCATTGGTTGCAATCAGTTCAGAACTTGATATATTCGGGGTTTCTTTTTTAGCATGTATTACAGCGTTTGGAGGCGGAATAGTAAGAGATTTATTGTTAGGAATAAAGCCACCGGAACTTTTTAATAATTTTCCAATATTTTTTCTTGCTTTGACTGTTGCTGTTTTGGTTTTTGTAATTTCGTATGTATGTAAGAAAAGTTTCAATTCCTTTAAAACAAAAATCGAGCGCATTAACAATGTTTTTGATGCGATAGGCTTAGCTGTTTTTGTGGTAATTGGTGCAGAATCTGCTTGTTCAAAAGGGTTTTTGGATAATGGCTTTATAATTGTTTTTATGGGGATGATCACAGGTGTTGGAGGCGGCATTTTCAGAGATATATTGATTGACACAACGCCATATGTCTTTAAAAAACATATTTATGCAATAGCAGCAATTTTGGGTGCTGTTACATATTTTGTTCTAAGAAAATATATTCAAAATGTTCAATTGGCATCTATTGCATCGATGTTATTGATATTTACAATACGAATGCTGGCGACAAAATACAAATGGAGTTTGCCGAGAATACGACTACATGATGATCAGGAATGATTTTCATTTTAACTTAACAGGGCTTGTCGATAAAAACATCGGCATCTAGATTATACAGTCTTTATAATGCACATATTGAATTTATTAAATGTAAAGGATGGCTTAAAATGGACACAATAAAAATCAATTCAAATGCAGTAAAGATGGTAGCACACAGAGGCTTAAGCGGAATCGAAAGGGAGAACACCTGCTCTGCGTTCGTTGCAGCATGTAACAGGAGTTATTATGGGGTGGAAACAGATGTACATATCACAAAAGATGGAAAATTTGTAATTATCCACGATGAAACAACGGAAAGAATTACTTTGAAAGAGTATAATATCAATGTGGAAGAAAACGATTATTCGGATGTAGAAAATATTATACTTCCCGATTTAGACGGCACAACTGATAGGAAAGATATTAGAATTCCACTTTTAAAAGAATATATTATGGTATGCAAAAAGTACAAAAAAACTTGTGTGCTTGAAATTAAGAACCACTTTGAAGAAAAGGATATTGAAAAACTGATTGACCAAATCAAAGAATTAAACTACATTGACAGTGTTGTTTTTATTTCCTTTGATTTTGAAAATTGTGTTAATATCAAAAAACTTCTGCCTGAAAATGTTGTTCAGTTCCTTACATCAAAGGAAATTACAAATGAATTGATAAATATATTATGTGAAAACGAACTTGACCTTGACATATATTACGAACATCTGAATGCAGAAAATATCGAAATTTTACATTCAAAGGGAATTAAAGTAAATTGTTGGACTTGTGATGATAAAGATGCTGCGGAAAAGCTGATTTCTTACGGTGTGGACTTCATAACCACTAATATACTGGAATAATTTTTTGTCCCTGACTTGACAAAAGTCGAATTATGAAGAACTGTGTTGAAAGAGGTAGTATTATGAAAAAAATTTTTAGCGTTATATTTAATGTAGTGCCATTTTTTATTTGGATGATATGGTTTTATTGTGCGCTGGAACATTTTACAATAGACTTAGGAATTATACAAATACTACTGTTACTTGGACTCCCATTATTGTATTCGATATTTAACACAATTTTTGCGAGCGGCAAAAAAGAGTTTGTGATCCATAACACAATTTTTGGCGCTTCTCAAGTGATTGGGTATTATATCGCGGGGTTGCTTTACTACAATTATATTTCAAGTGATTCGGAGACAGCTTTAATTACAAATACTTTTTCAGGAATATCAATTGTTTATATATTTTTATTGACTCTTGTATTCTATGGAATTTGGGCGATTGTAAACAAAGTAAAAAATGTGTCGAATGGTGTTAAATGATGCAGAAAGAAGGAAGAATATATGAAGTTAAAGAAACTTGGTGTGATCTCCATTATTATTTTATGGATTGTTACTTTAATAATTTCGTTTTTTATTGGCATGACATATCATTGGGCATCCACAACAGAAATTAAAACTTCTAAAGATTACAGTCGAATAGTGGTTGAAGAAAATGATGTTGCTGATTATAAAATATTTTTAGAAGTTCCTAAAGAATATAGCACATTGGAACAAATCGAAGAAC
>JAFQQD010000039.1 GCA_017411435.1 Clostridia bacterium | reverse complement strand
CTACTCCCAGTTTCAAAATCTACCTGGCTAATAATTCACTCAAAACAACGGTAATAACAAAAATGATGTGTTCCGTAAAAACACACATATTCTATGTTGAATACTTTAAGGGATTGAAAGAACTGACTTTACCGCCAGCAACAACGCAAAGTATAGATATAATCAAGCAAGACATACACGATGCTTATTGCAAAGATAGGCTGTGTGCCAAATGTACTCCCAAAGATGAAGTAATAATCATTCTCTGTGATAATTACGGCAGAAAACATAAAATCAAAACATACTTGGGAATAGGTGCTTTTGGAGATTAGTAAGTATATTTTGACTAAAGGAGAACAATGAGCAAAACTACAAACGAACATTATGTGCCATGTTGCTATCTCTGGAACTTCAGCTTTCAAAAAAATAACAAATCCCCGCAAAAATCTCCTATACATGTGTTTGACACAGTAATAAACAAACATTTTATTCGTGCCGTTCATGATGTTTCAAGCGATTACGGTTTTTATGATATTGCAGAGCTGGGGGAAAAAAGTAATGTGCTGGAAGTATGCTTTTCTGGTTTTGAGGGAGAGTATGCTACATTGCTTAAAGTACTCGTAGACGGAATACACAATACATCTGTTCAAAGTCTTGGAACAAAAGAAAAAACCAGTTTTGCCGCACATTTTGCAATTCAATATGTCCGCACCCTTGCTCATAGAAACTTTCTATCTTATTTAGTAGAGCAACTAAAAACCATTATTCCCAAAAGCAGCATTTATTATGACCATATTACAAGCGAGGACTATATTAAGAATTTACATAACGGTCAGCTTCTTAATATGGAAACAGCAAATGTTTTTGCGAATGTATTTGAAGACAAAAAGTGGATTATAAGCCTTAACAAAACCGACCAACCTTTCATTACATCAGACAATCCTGTTTGCGTAATAAATTGTGGCGATTCTGTTGGTCTCTGCTCACTTGGCTGCATTGTCGCAATACCTATTTGTCCCGATATTTTAATTATGATGGTCGATAACCGTTTTCCTGTTCAAGACCGAAAAGTTGTAGAAATGTGCGATATTAAAATTGTTGATTATTTGAATAAGCAACAGCACAATAATTGCAGCAGGTGTCTTTTCTCGATTTCGGACGATTTTTCTTTCGTTCATTCTGAATGAATCTTTTACTCAAGGGGTGGTCAGACATGACAAACTTTGATTTTTTGAAAAAGGAAAAGAAATTCGCAGGTTTTGCTAATACGGCGATAACTGCGGAAATGCTGTTCCGTGTTGACATACCATCGTGTGTATTCAACATTCGCAGAGCTACAGAATTTGCTGTCAAATGGATGTATTCTGTTGACAGTTCTCTTGTCATGCCCTATCAAGATACCCTTGTTACGCTGATTAACACGGTGGAATTTAAGGATATTGTGGGCAATGACCTGTACCGCCGTCTGAACTTTATTCGGATGGTGGGTAACAACTCTGCCCATAGCAGCAAATCTATCACTTCCGAACAAGCACAAATCGCCCTTGAAAACCTGTTCTATTACATGGATTTTATAGCGTATTGCTATGCCGATGAATACGAAGAACAGAAATTCAATGCTGCCTTGCTGACCCAGGAGTATGCTGCCGCTACTCCCAAGCCAGACCTGGATGTGGATATTCAAAAGCTGATTGCAGAGAACAAAGCTCTGAAGGAAGAACTGACGAAGAAACGCCAGGAGCAGTCCCAGACCTATGTTCCCAAGCCTTTGGATATTTCCGAGTTTAAGACACGCAAGGTCTATATTGATACCATGCTCATAGATGCAGGTTGGGTGCTGGGCAAGGATTGGTACAATGAATATGAGCTTCCTGGTATGCCCAACAAGTCCGAAGTAGGCTATGCTGATTATGTGCTGTTTAGCGACGATGGCAAGCCCTTGGCCGTTATTGAAGCAAAGCGCACATGCAAAGATGTTGCCATCGGACGGCAGCAAGCAAAGCTGTATGCTGACCTGCTGGAAAAGAAGTTTGGGCGCAGACCGATTATCTTCCTTTCCAACGGTTTCGATACCCGTATTTGGAATGACCGTTACTATCCCGAACATCGGGTTAGTGGTATCTATGCCAAGCGTGATTTGGAAAAAGAGTTTAACAAGCTCACCATGCGTACCCACTTGACCAATGTCCGTGTGGACGATAATATTTCGGGTCGTTATTATCAGAAAGAAGCTGTTAAGGCGGTCTGTCGGGCGTTTGATACCGAGAATCGCCGCAAAGCTCTCCTGGTCATGGCAACGGGTTCTGGCAAGACAAGAACAACCATTTCCATCGTGGATGTATTGCTGCGGCATGGTTGGGTGAAAAATGTTCTGTTCCTGGCTGACCGAAACAGCCTTGTTACCCAGGCAAAACGAGCTTTTGTAAATCTGCTGCCAAATCTGTCTGTGGTGAATCTGTGTGAAGATAAGGAAAACTATAACGCCCGTTGTGTTTTCTCTACTTATCAGACCATGATAAACTGCATTGACGATGCCAAAGACGAGCAGGGCGGCAAGCTCTACACCGTGGGACATTTTGACCTTATCGTGTGTGATGAAGCGCACCGCAGTATTTATAACAAGTACAAAGATATTTTTACCTATTTCGATGCCCACCTTGTCGGTCTGACCGCAACCCCCAGGGATGAAATCGACAAGAATACATACGGTATCTTTGAGTTGGAAAACGGCGTTCCCACCTATGGCTATGAATTGGCACAGGCTGTCCAAGATGGTTTCCTGGTCGATTTTATGAGCGTGGAAACAAAGCTGAAGCTGATTGAGCAGGGCATTGTGTACGATGACCTGTCCGACGAGGACAAAGAGGAATACGAAAACCTTTTTGCCAATGAGGACGGAGAAATGCCAGAAGCGATTGACAGCTCTGCACTGAATGAAAAAATCTTTAACGAAGATACCATTCGCAAGGTACTGGCAATTCTTATGGAGCAGGGTATTAAGGTCGATTATGGCAATAAAATCGGCAAGTCGATTATCTTTGCCAAAAACCACCGTCATTCAGAAAAGATTTACGCTATCTTTGGCAAGGAATACCCGAACTATCCACCTAATTTCTGTCGTGTCATTGATAACTACACCAACTATGCCCAGAGCTTGATAGACGAGTTTTCCGACCCCAAGAAGCTGCCGCAAATTGTGGTTTCTGTTGATATGATGGACACAGGTATAGATGTGCCAGAAGTGGTCAATCTTGTGTTCTTCAAAAAGGTTATGAGTAAAGCAAAATTCTGGCAAATGATTGGTCGTGGCACCCGTCTGTGTGATGGGCTGTTGGACGGCAAGAACAAGGATAAATTTTATATCTTTGATTTCTGCGGCAATTTTGATTTCTTCCGCATGAATCCCAAGGGCAAGAGTGTCCCTGCGACAACTTCTGTCCAGGAACGGATTTTTGACCTGAAAACCCAAATCGTTTATAAGCTGCAAGATTTGGCGTATCAAACAGAAGAATTGATTGCGTTCCGCAATGAGCTGATAGAAGATATTACATTTAAGGTCAAGCAGCTAAACCGTGAAAACTTTGCTGTTAAGCAGCATTTGAAATTTATTGACCTTTACTCCGATAAAAAGAGTTTCGATGTGTTGACCCCTGTTGACTTGCAGCAGTTATCCGAGGAAATTGCGCCGCTAATTCTTCCTTATGAGGATGAAATATCTGCTGTTCGTTTCGATGCTCTTATGTATGCAATCGAGCTGGGGCATATAGCTGGAAACAAGTACAGCAAGGGAATTAAAGACTTGTTCGGCAAAGTGCGAGCTGTGGCACGGGTTGGCACTATCCCTGCTGTCCAGGAACAGAAAGATTTTATCAATCAGATTTTGAATACGGATTATGTGGAACGGGCAACCGTTAGCGATTTTGAAATTATCCGTGAGAAAATCCGTGATTTGATAAAGTACATCCCCCGTGGGGAAAGTCCCGTCTATGAAACAGATTTTGACGATGATATTCTGTCGATGGATTGGAAAACCTCTGAACTGGAAAGCGACGATTTGCAGAACTACAAAATGAAAGTGAATTTCTATATTCGCAATCACATGGATGTACCTGCCATTGCAAAGCTCCATACCAATCAACCGCTGACTGCTGCTGATATAAAATCCCTTGAGGAAATTCTTTGGTCTGAGCTGGGAACAAAGGAAGATTATCAAGCAGAATACCAGGATAAGCCCCTGGGTGAATTGGTACGGGAGATTGTTGGCCTGGACATGAACTCTGCAAAGCAAGCGTTCTCCAAATATCTGAATGATGTAAATTTGGATGATAGACAGATTTACTTCGTGAATCAGATTATCAACTACATTGTGCAAAACGGCATGATGAAAAACTTTGCTGTAATGCAAGAAGCTCCCTTTACTGACAAGGGCGATGTGGGAGATATTTTCACCGATACTGTGGTCTGGCTTGATATTATGAAGATTATTAAGGCTATCAATGCCAACGCTGCCGCTGCGTAACAAAAACGCTCCCGTTAGTACGGGAGCGTTTTCTATGCTGTTCGGTATCTTTTTTCCTCCACACCTTTTATTGCGTGGATTGACACCCCCATAGCTTCGGCTACTTGTTTTTGGGTCATGCCTTGGGAACGCAGCAACCGCAACTGATTGTCAAACCGCTGCTGAAGGGTCAGCTCTGGCAAGGTCATGTGTAGCAAGTCATTTATGGGGATGCCCAGAAACAAGGCAATCAAGCAAATATCGAATGTGTGGAAGTTTTGGGAACAGAACACTTTTTGAACATACCACCATGCTTCCAGGGTGTTTTGCGGTAGCTCCTGGTAATGCTCGGAAAGTGCTGCAAACAGTTTACGGGCAAATACCTGTTCACCACGTAATGATGTGTAGGGCGTTCCCTCCAGTCTTGACTGCAGGAACTTGCCCGTGGACACATCATTATCAAAATCCATGTCTGCATCAAAAACTTGCATCACATAATCGGATAGCCGATATTCCAGGTCTGATACAGCCAAATTAACAGGGGTATATTGGGGAATAACCATTTCTGCATGAACCAACTTAAACCGCTGACTTTCCACCGTAACGCCATTGCTGCTGT
>JAFQQD010000038.1 GCA_017411435.1 Clostridia bacterium | reverse complement strand
TTTTGTGACCCCATCAGGATTCAAACCTGAAACCTTTTGATCCGTAGATAAATCTACCTATTGTAAATCGCTGATTATTAATAAATTATAAAGGTGTATTTTTGGTTTGCAATGATTTGCAATAAGTTTTCTATCATTTTACTTCCTCGTTTCTCCGTTCGAGTTCATCTATTCTCCTTGTGAGGTGGTCTATGATGACCTCGTTTCTCTTGAGTTTCTGTTCGTAGTGGGATTTCACTAAATCTACGGTCAGGTCTCCCGGATATCCTTCTCCGGTTTCAAGCCAAGTTCTGTTTATTGCCGGATATGCGGATAGGATATCGTTGATGCGCAGTCTTATCCCTACTGTCCCTGTTCTCATTCTGACAGCGGTTGCTTTTGATACACCTATCCTCTTGGCGAACTCTGCTGCGTTCCCGCTTTCGAGGACCTTGATGATAAATTCTATTCTTTCTGCTTCGGTCATTGGTATATGATTTATTACTTTCCGTATTGTTTCTTGAAACTCGCCCATTCATTCATTTCGGCCTTATCGAAATCAATCCATATCATATTATCCACATCGTAATATCTCTTATCTTTCTTATCTCCAATCTTTCTCGCCCTCACGAATAGATAATCTTTTTCAACATTGATGTCAGTGATAGTAATGCTGATTATATCATCTTTTTGTGTCTTGAATGTTACTTTCATAGGAGACAATAACTCTATGCCATCATCGGTCTTGATGTATAAAGCAGTATTTCCCGTTTCGCTCATTATCTCTCCCGTTTCATCTACCTGCTTGATTGCCAACATACCCTCACTTCCTTCTTCGGGATTAAGGAATGAACACCTCATTCTAATCTCTACATTTTTCATTTGCTCCAATTCGGGAAAATAAAATTCAGGGAAGAAATACCCATAGTAATTGTAATCTTCAAAATTGCTATTACAAGAGCATAGGGATATTATTGCAACGAAAATGATTACTAACTTTTTCATGATTGCTGATTATTTCTATTTATGATAATATTGAACACTCCGGCTGCCTTGTTTGCGGATTCTGCATCTGTGCCGAATTTCAATATTCTCTGTGGGTTTATCATATCATCTATACTGAGGTAGATGATGTAATCGTGCGTGGTGGTTTGGCTTGTGGTTGTGTTAATTTTGGTGTCCTTGTTTGCCGTTACAGCCCCTACCATAGCTCCAGCTCCTCCCAACAGAACGCCACCTACTAATGCTCTTCCAGCCATTGAGCCAGTAGATGTTTCCGTGTTGGTTGTTCCAGTTGTAGTATAAATTGACTGCTGATTATCCGCAAGGGTATATGCAAGAATTTTCTTGAAAGGTATCGGGCTATCTTGTATATATGCGATTTGCTTTTTTTCAAATACGAGAATCCGATACATAAGATTATCCCATTCAATATCGCCGTTAGATAACTTAATATCTATAGTTATATCTCCATATTGATTTTTGAGAGATTCCATCTTTTCATCAAAATCTTTTTGTCGCTGTTTTAGTTCATTCTGATAAGCAAGGGCTTTTTTCATTCGTTCAGCTTTTTCTTCTTTCTTGCCTTTTTCAATAATCAGCGTAATGCAAACAAACATGCCTATAAGCACTAAACACATTACTACTATTACAAATATATCAGTCTCTAACATATTTCTTATGATTGTTCTGTTATTAAATAATGTTTATAAGGTTTTTGATTTTGTCTATAAAGCAACAAAAGAGCAATAATTTGTGCTTAGGTGCCGATGTTTTGGCACGATTATTCGATTGTGTCGGTCAAACGAACTTTTCAAATGGACACGATTATGAAGACTTATTCAGACGGCATCGGCATCGGAAGAACCACCGACAACGCTTGCAATCTCCCCTTTTCTTGCAAGGTCAAGTTTTGCTTCGAGCATCCCGATTTGCTGGTAAAGCTCGCGTATCAGTACCTCCTGATCGCTTACCTTTCTTTCAAGGTAGCCTATAAGGAATTTCTCCTCTGGGTTCAGGGCTTCTTTAATCGCTGATTGTATCTTTTCGGGCGTAATTTCTCTTGACCTCCCCCTTACACCTGATAAGAGAGATAGATAATGCGCTCCAGCATTAGGCGCGAACATAGAAGTATCCCAATCTTTGTTTGCTGTAATTAAAGCAAGTTTATCATCGGGCAATTTTCTCTGACCAGAGCATATTTGCGTGATGAAAGCGCGAGATACGCCTAAAAACGATGCAATTTCCCCTTTCTTTAATTTATTGATAGTCAAAAAGTTGTTAAAAGCATCCATAATTAATTTAAATTTTACAGCAAAATTATAGCGTAATTATTTGCATAAATGCTTTATTATGCTTTACTTTGCATTCGGAAACATCAATCATATACGAATCCCACCCCTGTATTTGCGGTACAGGTCACGATGTGGAAGTCTTGGTTTGGACTTCAAAGATAGGGGATAGGATTTAAATATGCAACAAATGTTACCGAAAGTTGAACAAAGTTTCAAAAATAAGTTCTTTATCGGAGATTTCTCCGAGCCGAGATTCAACCGAATCGAAAGTGTCTTGTGACGGCTAATTCACGACAGGGTAGTGACCAAACGCAGATTAGTTCCCGTGCCACTCAACAACATTGATGTAACAATGCTCTGTAGCCCTGCTGAATGGTGCAAACATTCAGTCCGTCGACAAGGTATGACTAACGGTATAGGGAAAACGAATGCGAACGAGAAAACTACAAACGATTTTTGATAGCGAGGGGATACTCCAGGAGTGTCCCCTCTTTTTTATATAACATTCTTAATGCACCGATGGCGGGTCACAAGTCCTCGCAGGAAGAAGTCAGAGTGGGTAAGTGTTATTGGTTTTACCGGGCGGTCGAGAGATCGCCCCTTTAAAATTTCAAAGAGTATGGCATTATCAAAAGAAACGATGAGGAGTCTTATCAGGCTGAAAAAATGGGTCATCCTTATAAGGCTGATGCAGGAAGGAGAGGTTGATATGCCTCTCAGGTTCAAGTACGACAATTTCCTTTCGCTGAAAGCAATCTGTATCCGGGAAACCAAGAAAGCCGATTCAGAGTTTATGTATAGCCCACACTATTCCGATGGGAATGTATTAATCATTAAAACAAGAAAGTCCGATGCAGAATCCAATGAACAATGGGTGCAAGCCGAATGAGCATTACACCAAAACAACGGCGGCAGGGATGCTTGGGGTAAGCCGACCTACCCTTGACAACTACATACAAAAAGGATGGATCAGGATGATCATGCATCGCGCCACACACGCCCTGAGAATCAAGGGAACGGAGTTAATCAGGTATTACAATTCAATAAGTTAGTATGGAAACAAAATTTCAAAAGGCCTTGTTGGCAGTCATAGGTTATGCAGGATATCTTCTTCTGCTTACCCTTGCAGGCATATTTATGTTTGTTGCCATCTGTTGCCTGATAGTGGCCCTTACTGAAGGATGTCTTATCTCTTTAGTTGCCTTTGTGGCAGCCGCATTTATCGCATCCTTGTGTTGGTCATATCGCAAAGCCCACTTATCATGAGCTGTTCGGCATGCCAAGGATACAGTTCTCATAACTGCCCTTGTTGCGGAGAGGATGTCCGCATGATTATCTGCCCGGACTGCAACGGAACGGGAGAGGGGAACTGGAAGGTATGGGATATCCACGAACGCAAAGAAGTGGAATGTACCGAGATTGCCTATCTCACCGCTCCCGAAGATGAGGATGTAGCCCATTATCTCGGCAAGAGGTATTGCAGGCTGTCCCGCATCTGTCTCACTTGCAAGGGCGAGGGAGTGATTCCAGAAGATTATTAATCGGCCACATAGTATTTATCAGACTACTGCATGGGGTAGTGGCCGCCCCGACCCATACGGCATGGGCGGATGCCGAAACTGTTGTTGAGTAAGTTTAATAGCCATAAAAAGCAATCGGGATGCCGCCCCATCCCTTATACCATCCGGTAGTTCAATGGTAGAACACCGCACCAGCAAATTCGAACATGCGGAGTTGCGGAGGTAAGGGTTCGAGTCCCTTCCGGTGTGGCCAACATTCACTTTAATTTTATTATATCATGAACGATTCATTCAAAAAGATTCAGTCGCTTGCTGATGAGCTTGCGAAGAATGCAGATGTATCAAACGGGGGGGGCATAATCATTTTAGCATCCAACCCAAATGCTGAAAAAGGAGAGCCAAATTCGGTTGTATTTATGAAAGGAACGGGAATAGACCTTATGACAATCCTTGCTGCCTCTTTTGCTTCCAATAAGAATTTGAAAGAGCTCTCTAAACATGCTCTTTTCATGTCCGCCATCATTCCAGAGGAATTGAGCAGCAAGAAAGAAGAATAATCCATCCAAAGGCTCGGTTATTTTATAGTGATTACCTCCTATGGAGAATACTCTGAAATTTGGCCACCGAGCCGAACTTGGTCAGAAAGTCCTCGGATAATAATAAGCCCGAGGTGAATGCAATGCCGATGCGGAATGGTGTACGATCTGAAACTTCCCATGCCGATTATGAATCGTTGTCGCACCAAACCGTGTTACGCCGGATAACCTGGGAACGCTTTGCGGGGAGGATTACCCCGCCTGACCGCCAACCGCAGCGATGCGGGATTTGAATAGTTTTTTCATAGGTTTAAGTTTTAGTGTACAACAGCCGGAAGAGTTCTTCGGACTTTCCTATTGTTGCCCGGCTGGCAGGGAAAGTTCATCTTACAATTCGACTCCCACCCTTCCAAATCGGGGTGGGTTTTTCTTTGACAATTCATTTAATACAAATTCATATGGGACTTATTAAGAAACCGAGCGAAATTGCTCCCAAAGGCACAATCAGTGTCCTTGTTTATGGTGAGCCGGGAATCGGCAAGACCACTATCGCATGTTCAGCACCTAACCCAGTCCTCTACGACTTTGACGGGGGTGTACAGAGAATCAATGGCGCACATCAGGTGCCTACGGTTCAGATTTCCTGCTGGGAAGATGTCAATGCAGCAACGGAAGAAATTGATAGAGAAATGCCTTGGGTACAGACACTCATAATTGACACCGCAGGAAAGATGCTTGACTACATGTCGGCATACATCATCAAGAACAATCCGAAGATGAAGAAGTTTGACGGCAGTCTTTCACTCCAGGGATACGGAGTAAGAAAGCAGATGTTCGTGGACTTCATCAACCGCCTTGCAATCAGCGGAAAGAACGTAATCTTCGTGGCACACGAGAAGGAAGATAAGAGAGGAGAGGAATGGGTGAAACGCCCGGAGATTGGTGGTTCTTCCGCAGCAGACCTTATCAAGGAACTTGACCTTGTAGGTTACATGAGAGCCATCGGAAAGCAGAGGACAATCGCATTCAATCCTACCGAAGCATACTATGCGAAGAACACCTGCTCGCTTCCTGAAGTGGAAGCAATCCCGGTCGTAGTGGATGACAAGGGAGATGCAGTCGGAACGAATAACTACTTCTCATTGGTGGTTGACAGATATAACCAGTATCAGATTGCCAAGCAGCGGAAGACTGCCGACTATGCGGAACTGATGGATGTAATCGAGGGTATGATTGTGGAGTGCACGGATGCGGAGACCCTCAACGAGGTTCTTGGCAAGTTAGGCAACATAGAGCATATCTACAACAGCAAGTTGATTGCCGGTGGGCTGCTCAATAAGAAGGCGGCTGAACTGGGATTCAAGTACGATAAACTCTCCAAGGCTTATGTCAACGCCTAAGTACCGGATCTATCCTTCAGTCCTTGACAAGTTCCAGAAGTTCCTCGACAGCGACTTGGTTGCCGAGGAATTTTGGAACAAGGACTCGGAAGGGGATTACAAGTTGTCTCCCGAGGAGATGTCGGTGCAGTTGGAGCAAGAACTGCTTGACTGCATCAACCGAGTTCCGCACGATCCATCCGAGGCGGCTGACAAGGGAACGGCATTCAACGAAGTCATCGACTGCATCATAGAGAACCATCCTTGCGAGAGGGAGGATATGGAGATATATTCTTCCAACTCATTCAGAGTGGTCGAAGCATATGGAGTCCTTAACGATCCATCTACATACGATGTGGATTTTCACGATGAATGCAAGCCTAATATCCATGTCAAGTTCAACGGATGGGACTTCTACTATGATTCCTTCTTGTGCCGAAATGTGGCACAATATTTTAAAGGATGCATACCGCAGTACACTTGTTCTGCTATCCTTCCTACCATCTACGGAGATGTGGAGCTGTATGGTCATGTGGACTACATCAACACCAACAAGATTCACGACCTCAAGACCACGAAGAACTACACCTTCGGAAACTATGAGAAGTATTGGCAGAGGCATCTCTATCCTTACTGCCTCATAGAGAGCGGGGAGATGCAGGAGGTAACGGAGTTTGAGTTCACCGTGGTAAAGTGGAAAGAACGCAAAAACGAGCCGATTTCAGGCGAGATGTACAAGGAAGCATACACTTACTCCCACGAGGCAAGTTCAAAGACTCTGAAGGGTATTTGTGAGTCATTCATCGAATGGTTGGAAGCCAACCGACACAGGATTACCGACAAGAAGATTTTTGCGGAGGATTAGTTATGCTCTACGACTTGAAGAATCCTTTGGATCGTGAGAGGTTCAAGAGGAGATGCAATGCCCTGTTCAAGAAGCAGGGCATTGTCGAACTCTCGGAGAAGACCATCAGGAGCAATCAGAGCAATAAGTATTTGCACCTACTGTGTGGCTACCTCGCGATGGAGACCGGGAACACCCTTGAATATGTCAAGGAGGTCTTCTACAAGAGGACTGCAAACAAGGACATTTTCGTGCGGATTAAGGATGATGAACTGCTCGGACGGACCGAGTACCTACGAAGCTCTGCAAGTCTCTCACAAGAGGAATTTTCAACGAGTATAGACCGGCTGAGAGACTGGTCTTCGCAGGTGGCAGGAATCTACCTCCCGTCTCCGAATGAAGAGCAGTTCCTTGCTTCGATTGAGGTGGAGATGAGCAGATACAAACAATGGTTATAATGCGAGTTTGAAAACCAAACATAACAAAAAAACCAAAGCGGTTTATGGCATATAGATTTGACATCATTTTGAGCATTCTAAAACCAATTTGGTTTCTTCCAGAATTGTCGCAGTTCAGAGTTCTGAAAGCTGCGATTTCCTTTCTTCAAAATGAGAAAATTCCAACTTTGGAAGATGCTGAAAATGTGGCGTTTAGGATGCTTCTCCCAACCCTTGAACAGGAGAGGGATAAGGAGAAGAAGAGAGTGGAGGTTTATCGCAGGAATGGTCAGAATGGTGGCAGAGGAAAAACCAAAAAAACCAAAGCGGTTATTTTGGTTTCTGGCAAAGAAGAAATGCCCCTTTCCTCTCCTTCCCCCACACCCCCTACTACTCTAATCCCTAAAGAAGAAATAGTTATTGATGACAATAACGCACACGCACGCGAGGAAAGTTTCGATTTGAAGGTCGGAGTTCTTGCGAGTGAGGAGGGGTATATCAGGAGATACCAGCAGGAAGGCTTATGGGAGGATGCAGCAATGTCAGCGCATCTGACAATCCCACAGGTTCAGCAGGTATTCGATCAGTTCGTGGTGGAGCAGAAGCATAACTCTTCCAAGCACTCCGACTACCCAGACTTCAAGAGACACTTTCTCAACTACCTGAGAGTAAAGGCAGAAATTTTACGAAAACAATCGAACAATGGAAACAATAGACCAGATTATTCAAGAAGAGGTCGGGCGGATGTCCCAGCCGACATCAGTGTCGACTTCTAAGCCTCTCTGGGAATGCGAGTCCATCGTAGCCTTCAAGGCTCTGCTCCGGGCCTACAAGGAAGTGGTTCAGGATAAGGGCAAGGTCTTTCAGGCAGATGCCAAGACCCTGGAGCACATCAAGAAGGTTGCGGTATGGCTTACCACTCCATCCTTCAAGAGGGGAATCTATCTCGGTGGCGGTTGCGGAAACGGAAAGTCCACGATGATGGCTGCCTTCGACAAGTGCTGCCGGGAATCGGGAAGGAGGATATTAAGCACCTCGGCATCGAAGATGGTCGCATGGCATCTTTCCGACCACAGCGTCTTCGACCTTCCCCACCATGAGCCTATCATCTGCATTGACGATCTCGGAACGGAAGCCGCAGAGGTGATGGTTTACGGAAACAAGATGTCCGTGATGTCGGACTTCTTCGAGGAAGCCTACAAGACAAGATGCTTTCTTTTCGTGACCAGCAATCTCGGAGCGGATGAGATTGAGCAGAGATACGGAGCAAGGGTAAGGGACAGATTTAGGGAGATGTTCTATTCGTTGAAGTTCACTAATTCTTCCTTCCGATGACACTCACTGACTTTGAGGTTGCAAAACTTCGCAGACTCCTATGGGAGATAGACCAAGGCTTGAATAAGACACGATACAAGCCGTATGTAGAAACAAGAACACGAAACATTCGCCTGATGCTCGTAAGGGTAGAGAGACGAGAAAAGAATAAATTATTATGATAAAGATTCAGATTAAATCAATATGGGGAGATGTCCTTTTCGAGTATGAGAAGGAGAACAATACAATTAAAGACACCCTTGAGGAAGCCGTAAAGCAGGGAGCGAACCTTAACGGAGCGAACCTTAACGGAGCGAACCTTGACGGAGCGAACCTTTACGGAGCGAACCTTTACGGAGCGAACCTTGACGGAGCGAACCTTTACAGAGCGAACCTTTACGGAGCGAACCTTTACAGAGCGAACCTTGACGGAGCGAACCTTAACGGAGCGAACCTTGACAGAGCGACAAATATTCCGTTTGTCCCATTCGCCTGTCCGTCTGATGGTGCATTTATAGGATGGAAGAAGGTCCGCAACTGCCTTGTGATGCTGGAGATACCAGAGGATGCAAGAAGATGTTCATGTACTTCGCAGAAGTGCAGATGCGACAAGGCGAAGGTTCTCGGAATCACAAATCTTGATACCAATGAATCCGTTTCAGAGATTAAGAATACCTCATATTCACCTGCCGTTACTTATGTAGTCGGAGAGATGGTATATCCCGATTCATTCGATGAAAACCGATGGAACGAATGTTCGCACGGCATCCACTTCTTTATCAACAAGCAGAACGCAATAGATTATTAGGGTTATGAAAGAATCAAACGCAGCAAAGGGCAGACGCATTCTGAATGCGATGCTCAAAGGCAGGAAGATTACTCCTGCAGAAGCCAACCGAATCGGCAGAACAACCGATGGGACAAGACACATCCGTTTCATCCGTGAGAAGTACCCGGTCAAGGACGAGAAGGCAGAAGGAGAACTCTACCACAGATACTGGATTGATGAGGAGTACCTGCAATCTTTGAATAAACCTCTGGGCGAGAGAATTAAGACCTTCTTTGACGATCTGCTCAAAGGTGGGATGTTTGAGGAGGCAAGGGTATGACAATAGGACTTGTGGATGTGGATAACACCTCATTCCCAAATCTCGCACTTGGCAAGATTGCAAGGCATCACAAGGCTATTGGAGATTCGGTAGAGTGGATTGATCCCTTATTCGGGGGGGGCTTTGATAAAGTCTATATGAGCAAGGTCTTCACATTCACTCCCGACTACGACTATCCGATAGTTGCAGATGAGATTGAAAGGGGTGGGACTGGTTATGACATCCACAAGGCTCTGCCAAATGAGATAGACCGATTACAGCCTGACTATGACTTTCTCGGAGTCCCTTCCGATACTGCCTACGGGTTTCTTACAAGAGGGTGTCCTAACAAATGCAAGTGGTGTATCGTTCCAATCAAGGAAGGTAAGCAAAGACCTTATATGGATGTGGAAGAAATTGCCATTGAAGGTAGAAAGAACCTCATACTGATGGATAACAATGTGCTTGCATCGGATTACGGACTGGGGCAGATTGAGAAGATAATCAAGAGTGGCTATCGCGTGGACTTCAATCAGGCTCTTGATGCAAGGCTTGTGACTGAGGATATAGCCAAGATGCTTGCACAAGTGAGGTGGATAAGTGTGATAAGGTTTGGTTGCGATACTCCCAAGCAGATAGGAGAATGCAATAAGGCTATGCAGATGATTGACAAGCATCGCAAGAATCCGGCATCCTATCTTTTCTACACAATGATCGGGGATGATATTAATGAGGACTATGCGAGATTGTCCGCTTTCCGAGATAATAAGAGAGTGAGGCTCGTAGCACAACCTTATAGGGATTTCAACAATCCCAATCAGATTATTCCGCAGTGGCAGAAGGATATGGCACGGTGGGCTATGAGGAGAGAGATATATGCCACTTGTGATTTTAAGGATTATGAGCCTCGCAAGGGGTTCAAATGTAAAGAGTATTTGAAATGATAAAGATTGTCTGCGGTGGCAGGGGGAAAGGTAAGATGATGGCTCTTGAAGAGTTCCTGAAACTCCTTCCCGAAGACAAGCGCAAGGATGTTGTGATTGTCAGAGCATCAGACCCAGTTCCCGAACTGAAAGGCAATAAGCTCCCAAGGATTGTGGGCTACGATATGATGGAAACATCTGAACCGACTTGGAAACTTTGGGAGAAAATCAAATCAGCTTTAAAAAGTATTTGAAATGAAAAGTAAGAAAGCGATATCCGGCTATCAGGTTCGCAACAAGAATAATGACGGCATTCGCTATTATTCCAGTTCCCTTACGGATTGCATTAAGTATTGTCCGTTTGGATGTGCTGTATGGTCGACGGTAAAGCGTACATACGGCATCAAACTAAGGTTCTTCTGGATGTCTCCTTTCCGCAAGATCTGGTACGACAAGTACAGCGATGTATTCAACATCTTCCACATTCATGTCGGATGGGAGCTGATGAAAGGAGAGGTGCCGGTGGAGATTGTTTATGAACCGAAAGATGAACCACGAAAAGAATTTTGAAATGAGAGAAATAAAATTCAGAGCAAAAGACCGTGTGGGCGTCTGGGTTTACGGAGACCTCCGCTTAACGAGTAGGGAACCACATATCTGGACCGACCCATATACATCCCACATAATCAATACCAAAACCATCGGTCAGTACACGGGACTCAAGGACAAGAACGACAAGGAGATTTATGAGGGGGACATAGTCAAATCTATTAGTGGCAAAATAGGTTATGTGATATTCTTACAGCAGGAAATGGGTTATGTTGTGGTCTGGGACAACTGCGACACTCGTCTTGGTCATAGGAGTCGAGGAGGTAGGTATGATGTCGACTCAAGCATTGAGGTCATAGGCAACATTTACGATAATCCAGAACTTGTGGAGGAGTAGGTTATGAAAAAGATAATGTTTAACGACCGATATCATCTGACGGAAGCGGTGCTTGAAAAATACAAGCGACAGACAAGGAGAATAGAAAGCCGGCAAAGGTATCAAGTAGGCGAGGTTGTCGCAGTTGCTATGAGTTATTGGGACAACTTTATTGGAACACCAGAGGGCGAGAGGTTATTCTGCCTTTCTGGAACAGCCGGAATGCACAACAAGATGTTTGTCAAGGCTGATGAAATGCGACACAAGATACGCATTACCAAGGCATGGAGAGAAAACCTGCAAGACATATCAAACGAAGATTGCCTTGCAGAAGGTATCTGCTATGATGAAGATAGGCAGGAGTATTTCTTCTTTGAGAATCATGAGGGAGAGTTTGTGATGGAAACTCGCAGAATATACTCTTCTACTCCACAAGGAGCATACTCCCTTCTGATTGATAAGGTCTCAGGCAAAGGGACTTGGGAAAGCAATCCCGAAGTAACCGCCTATGAATTTGAATTACTATCATGAAACAACAAATCCACGACACTATCCTCCCCGAAAAGATAGGCATACAAGTCTGTCCTTTTTCTACAAGATGGAGACTGGCCCACGAGCAACTTCTTGCTCTGAATGAGTGGATTGACAAACAATTTCCGATAGAGAAAGATGAAAGACATAGAACTATATAGGCAGTTTCTTGAAAGAAAGAAACAGACCATTCAAGATAGCGGATTCAGAGTTGAAGAAAAAGACCTGAATCCGATTTTATTTCCGTTCCAAAAGTATTGCGTTGCCAAAGCATTGAAGAAAGGCAGGTACGCATTATTTGAGGATTGCGGATTAGGAAAGACCATTCAGCAGTTAGAGTGGTCAAGACACATTGCTGCTCATACCAACAAGCCAGTGCTGATTATCGCACCATTGGCAGTTGTGGGACAGACCATAGCAGAAGGAGAAAAATTCGGATATGAGGTCATGGAATTGGATGAAAGACCAATAAGGGGGGGGCTTTACATTACCAACTATGACAATATCAAGAATGTAGTTGCAAAGGATTATGCCGGAGTGGTGCTTGATGAGAGTTCGATACTGAAGAACTTTGACGGAGAAACAAAGAAGATGATTATTGAATTGTTCTCTGATACTCCATTCAAGTTGGCATGTACCGCTACTCCTTCTCCTAATGATGTCATGGAACTTTGCAATCATGCGGAGTTTCTGAATGTGATGAGCAGAAACGAAATGCTTGCAATGTACTTCATCCATGACGGAGGAAACACAACATCATGGAGACTGAAGGGGCACTGCGAGCAGATGTTTTGGGACTTCGTTTCAGACTGGGCTGTTATGCTATGCAAGCCATCCGATATAGGGTTCTCTGATGAAGGGTATGTCCTTCCTGCGATGAATCTGATTGAGACGCATATCGAAACCGAAAAGAGGGATAACGGCAAGTTATTCAACGATACATCGGTCAATGCTACAGACTACAACAAGGAGTTAAGGGCTACAATCAATGAGAGGTTGCAGAAGGTTGCAGAGATAGTCAATCACTCCAAAGAGAATTGGATCGTGTGGATAAAGCAGGATGATGAGGGCGATATGCTCCGCAAACTCATTCCTGATGCCGTTGAAGTACGAGGTTCGGAAAGCCCTTCTGCAAAGAGGGAAAAGCTGATAGGCTTTGCCAAGAATAAGTATAGAGTGCTTATCACGAAGTTGAAGATTGCTCAATTTGGTCTGAATTATCAGAATTGCCACAATCAGATATATGCTTCGCTTGACTTCTCATTTGAATCTACCTATCAAGGAATCAGAAGGAGCTGGCGTTTCGGTCAGGAGCATGAAGTCAATGTCTATCTGATATGCACCGACACTATGGCAAATGTCCGCGAGACAATAATCAAGAAGCAGAATCAGTTTGAGAATATGCAGAAGGCTATGACTTCTGCGACAAACCGAAACATCGGAACAAAGAAGAAAGTTAAACAAGTCAAGGCAGGGACATCCATGAGACTGCCTTCATTCATCTAAAACACTATGGAAGTAAGAAATCAATACATCAGCGACAAGGCTGCAATATATCACGGAGACTGCGTGGAACTGATAACAACCCTACCCGATGAGAGTGTAGGGTTTTCTATTTTCTCTCCTCCATTTGCAGAGCTTTACACATATTCTGATGAGCTTGCCGATATGGGAAACTCAAAGGATTATAACGAGTTTTTCATGGCTTTCGGATTCCTTGTCAAGGAACTTTACAGAGTGATTCAGAGTGGTCGCAATGTAGCAGTGCATTGTATGGACTTGCCTATTCAGAAAGGCAAAGAGGGATTTATCGGTTTGAGGGATTTCTCAGGGATGATTCTCAAGGCATTTGAGGATGCGGGATTCATCTATCATTCAAGGGTTACAATATGGAAAAATCCTGTTACCGAAATGCAGAGGACAAAGGCTCTGGGACTTCTCCATAAGCAGTTGAAGAAAGATTCTGCGATGAGCAGGGTGGGTATTCCTGACTATCTTATGGTGTTCAGGAAAGAAGGAGAACATATGAATCCAGTTCACTGCAATATAGATGTAGATACTTGGCAGAAATGGGCTTCTCCAGTGTGGATGGATATAGACTATTCAAATACTCTCAACAAGATGAATGCGAGGGGTGAGAAGGATGAGAAGCATATATGCCCTTTGCAACTTGATACAATCAAGAGAGCTGTTTGTCTTTGGTCAAATGAGGGGGATGTGGTGCTCACTCCTTTCATGGGTATCGGTTCAGAAGTATATCAATCTATCCTATGCGGTCGTAAGGGTATTGGTTTTGAACTGAAGGAAAGTTACTTCAATGAGGCGGTCAAAAATGTCAAGGAAGCCGAATTTGAAGTCAATCAAGATTCACTATTCTGATGAAAGACAAGATTAAACAAACTATCCTCTCCATCCTCGCAGAGAAGAGAGCAGACGGAGATGTGCTTCCCTTTGCCACAAGCATTGAGGTGGCACATAGACTGAAGATTGGTGCCTGGCAGGTAGAAGAGATTGCAAAAGGGATTGAGGGGATAGTGAGAGGAAGAACTTTAAATTACGAATGGTATCATGAGTGAGATATGGAAAGACATTCCTGGATTTGAGGGACTTTATCAGGTAAGTAACCTCGGGAGAGTGAAGAGCTTGCCAAGGCAAAGAAAAGGGCGCGGTAAAGGATTTCGCACCACGCCAGAGAAAGTTCTAACGCCTATAAAAGTTGGAGAGTACCTTGGAGTGCAACTTTGTGATTTGAGGAGAATCGAAAAAAGGTATATTCACAGGATGGTCGCTCAATCATTTCTTGAAAACCGGGAATGCAAAAAAGAAGTGAATCATATAGACGGGAACAAACATAATAATAATGTCACAAACTTAGAGTGGTGTTCTCATTCAGAAAATGGAATTCATGCTTTTCGTATTGGATTAAGAAAGCATATACCAAGAAATAAAAAGCCAGTTATCTTATATGACCGAGAAGGGAAATCGCAAATTTTCGATAGCATAGCGGATGCCGCCTCGTGTTTAGGTGTGGCACAAAGCGGTGTTTCAAGGTCGTGTTCCAGCTCAACCCGTACAGTTTGTGGATTAAAAGCAGAATACTATGAGTCAGTACAACAAAAATAATCCTTTAAGATGTTTTTTTGCGTTTGAAGGTTATAACAGTCAGGGTCTCGCCCTTGATAGAGTAAAAGTTCAGATACCCGAATTTGATTGGGTATGCGTAGGAAGAAGTGAAATTGATAAATACGCGATTCAAGCAGCAAATGCATTATTCCCCGAAGCCGCCGACAAGAACTACGGAGATATAAGCAAGATAAACTGGGATGAAGTACCCGATTTTGACTTCTTTAGTTATTCATTCCCTTGCACCGACATCTCAAATGCCGGATTGCAGAAAGGATTATCAGAGGGTAGTGGCACAAGGTCAGGACTTCTTTGGGAGTGCAGGAAGGCAATCGAGGCAAAGATGCCGAAGTATCTGCTGATGGAGAATGTCAAGGCGTTGTTAAGTGAGAAGTTTAAGCCGGAGTTCTACAAGTGGAGAGATTATCTTACAAGTCTTGGATATGAGAGTTACACCAAGATAATCAACGCAACCGAATGCGGAATTCCCCAAAACAGAGAAAGGGTATTTATGGTGTCCATCCTTGGAGAACACAAACCTTTCCATTTCCCAGAGCCTATTGCCTTGGAGAAACGACTGAAAGATGTGCTGGAGGATGATGTGGATAGAAAGTATTTCCTTTCAGATAAAGCAATAGTCGGGTTCTTGAAGCACAACGAGAATCACGAAGCGAAAGGCACAGGCTTTATTTGAAGACCTAAATCGGGGGGGGCAGATTGCTAACTGCCTCTCGGCAAGACAATTCAAATGCGGAGCAACGGACAATTACATACAACGATATAGCGAACTGCCTGAGGGCACTTGGTGCGATATGTCCTACTGATAATTCAATCATTTATTATGAGGAATCCGATTAACACAGAACCCGATGGAAGTTGCAAGACCATAAAGGCACAATACTATAAGAATGGTGTCGCTAACTTCATCAGGGGGGGCATTACGGAGCAACAGGAGTGATAGAATATTATGAACAGCAATGTGATCGAGATTGGCAATATATGTCACACAGGAAGTTGGGGAAGCCCACAGACTGGTAGAATATACTCTACCAAAGGCGTTAGCCCTTGCCTGAACACATGCGGGGGGGGGAGTCATGAACCCAAGATTTTAGTATATGAGGAACAAAAAGAATGGAGTGATTTATAAAGGCTGCTTTATTCCTATCGGGGGGGGCAGAACCTAAGTAAATCAAAGAAGTTTATGCGAGATGGTATGGACGGAGTATCCGTTACCTTACTTGCCAATAATCACAATGCAGGAGTTGCAGTATATGTCGAAGATAATGGTGCTTGGCTATGTATGGAAGAGCCAACAGAACGGAGCAGTATATGATTGGGGGGGGCTATCTCCCTGCCTTAACTGCGGATGTCATTCGGGAGTTGAACCAAAGATAATGGGGTACTATGTAGCCGGAAACAATATGTCTGAACAGCAAAGTGAATGGTAAGCAACCGAGCCTGGAAGATAGAATCTACCACATAGGGGGGGGCAGCACCTGCGATTACTACGGGATTCCATTATTCAATTTTGATTTTGTATGAAAGTAACAATATATCAGTACCCTCGTGGGAGCAATAGGGGGGATTCTTAGATATAGACATCTGCCCTACCATATCTTGTTTATCTTTTCAACATAATTGTTTTTTAGTAATGTATTATGAGCAACAAGAGATTAAGCACCTTGATTGGTAGTCGGGGGGGGAGCAACTCAAACATGGAACACTCATCGATTGCTACAATCAGCAGTTATTCCAACACTTCGCTCCGACTATAACTACAAGAGTAAATACATGCAATCATTATTATGTGTCAGTCTTTATTGAGAATACCTCAGGCAACGAAACTTGGGTGGATTGAAGTACGGTCAGGGGGGGGTGTTCGATTGGTCTTATCCCACATCCAAACTCCGCAGGGGCAGAGTACAGGGAGAATATGGGGATGTATGTCCTACGATAACTTGCAATCCCGAATGTCTTTATGTTTATGAAATCATTGAATCAGATATGACAAGAACAAAGTTAAACAGATATGTGTGGTATTGTTACCGCAAGTATGAAAAGAGAGTCGGCACCGACAAAGCAAGAGAAGAAGTCAGCAGGATATTCGACATTACTGTTATGGAGAAAGAGAGGATTAAGGATAGCGAACAGGATAATGTCGTTATAGAACAAGATGCCATGAATAAGGTTATGACGATTCTTGAAGAATGGGGAATATATAAGCCGTGGATGTTAGATGCTATTGCGGAATATACCCATACTTTTCATTCAAAGCAGGATGCCATCAGATTCCTTTCCGACATAACTCCGATCCGAAAGGCTATCCGCAAACTAACCGAAAGGGAGTGCTTCAGACTGATGGATGTAAATGAATCCGATATTGACAAGATTCAAGATTCGGGCGTAAGTCGCAGCCAACAATATAAGATGGCAGGAAATTCCATAGTGGTAGCCTGTATGGAGGGAATCTTCTACAACCTCTTTTCAAACGAAGAACAAGAAACTTTAACACTTTTTTAGATATGAGCGTAAATCAAGTTTTTTTAATGGGCCGATGTGGCCGTGACCCCGAAGTCCGCACAGTCGGACAGGACAACAGCAAGGTGGCGCAGTTCTCACTTTGCACAGGAGGAAAGTATCAGACAAAGGATGGCCGTGAGGTGGATGATACCGCATGGCATAACATCGTGGCATGGAGAAACCTTGCCGAAACCGCAGAGAAGTACATCCGCAAGGGAAGTCAGGTGTTTATCGTCGGCCATCTTACCTATCGTGAGTACGCCGACAATGCTGGAAACAAGAAGAATGTGACCGACATCGTGGCAGACAAGATTGAACTCTGCGGAGGAAAGCAGGAAGGTCAGTCTGCGCCAAGACCGGCACCCGCTCCACAGCAGAGAGTGCAGACAACTCCGCTTCCTCCGGGAGGAGAATCGGATGGAGATGATTTTCCGTTATGATATGATAGTAGCGATAAACTTGATACTGCTTGCCGTGTTGGTAGCAGGCAGTATCGAATCAAATCTTAGAGAAGCATTCAGCGGAGACTGGATGCGGTTCGATGAGCAAAAGGAGCCGAAGGAATCGAATATAGAGATGGATAATTCGGAGTTCGATTGGGGCCACAATGTGAAACACAGAACAGAGGACGACTATGAGTAATATTTGTTTAAGGTGTTTTTATTTCCACGACGGCAAGTGCGTGGCACAGAAAGGGAGTTATTGCAGGATTTTAAGGGATAGGATATGAATCTGAGGATTCAAAATGACACTTGATGAATTTAAAGAACACACTAAAGACATGCGTGGTGATGTGGAAATAATGTACCATCATGCGAGTGGGTATCATCCAGTTAATACTTTTCGTGTTTTAGATGATAACAATTTAGTTCTTTGCCATAAAATATATGGTCAAGAAGATTACTTGGGTATTTTAGAAGCAAAAGTTTTTCTACATAAAAAGGAGGAATAGGGATGGAAGATTTTATTTTAGGGTTAGTTATAGGTTGTGCAACTACTGCATTTATTATAGGAACACTAAATATTCCAGAAGTCGAACCAATAGATGTTTACCGAGGCAAGACCACCTTGGAGATAACTTATAGGGATAGTGTGGCAATAGATTCAACGGTTGTTTATAAAGTAAGATAGGTATGAAAGAGGATGTAGAATTAAAAGCGTTACAATCACAAGTGGCATATAAACAAGCTCAAGAGAGTCTTAATAGATTATCTCAATTAACATCTACCGATGATATATTAAGATTTATAGCCACTCAGTTAATTTATATTAGACAAGAATTAAATGGAAACTAACTTCAATTTTAATTCCGTCCCTCAAATTTGGGATGACTACAAAGTTCTTTTCGTATTCTCTGATGATGGTCGTGTTTCTTGTAGATTGAGCTTCTATAACGATACTCCGCAAGAAGCCGTTATATCTGACCTGTATGTTCACGAAAGCATAAGAAAACAAGGTGGTGCAACATCCATTCTTAATTGGTGTTTTGAGTGTGCAAAAGATTGGGGCTGCAACTCAGTGTCTCTTCGAAGTGACAATGATGATTGGGTAAGAGAGTGGTACAAGCGAATAGGTTTTGAAGTGGAATCAAGCCAAGTGTGGCTTAAAAAGAAACTTTAATGGAACAATTTAATTTCAAGAGTGCCATCTGCACAAGTGCCGAGCAAAGCCGTAAGTTGCTTTCCCTCGGTCTCAAGAAGGAGACTGCGGATTGTTATCTTTTTGAACAAGACGGAGAGACAAGTATAGTTGCTAAACCATATTCGGAGATGGAAAAGCAGCTTGAAGGTCTCCCACACGATTGTGCTATCTACCCCGCTTGGTCGCTTGGAAGATTGCTTGAAGTCATGAGAATGAAAGCATCTTCTCAAGTTGTTCCGTTAGATGATACCTTTGATAGACTTATAGAAGGTATA
>JAFQQD010000003.1 GCA_017411435.1 Clostridia bacterium | reverse complement strand
TTTATAACATAGGAAATTGCGCGCGAAAAGTGCGCAATAGGCTTGTTTCAAACAAGCGTACCGACCTGCCCCCAAGAGTGGGGGTCAGGGGGTTGATGCGTTAAGAACGCTTTTTTATATGATGTTTATATAAGTTCAAATATTTTCATAAACAGCGGTGCGACAACAACTGTCATAAGCCCTGCTACAGCTATTGAAAGTCCGCTTATTGCACCTTCAGTTCTTCCCATTTCAAGTGCCTTTGCAGTACCGCCTGCGTGTGACGATGTGCCGATTGCCGTGCCAATTGCAACGGGATTTGTAATTTTGAAAATTTTGCAAATCGGCTCTGCAATGATATTCCCGAATACGCCTGTTACCACGATTGAAATTGCGGTCAGTGCAGAAATACCGCCAAGCTCTTCAGCCATACCGACACCGATTGCCGTTGTGACTGATTTCGGCAAAAACGATGCTACAAGCTCGTTGTCAAAACCAAATATAATAGCTACCGCAAGGATACACACTCCCGAGGTGATTACACCTCCGAAAATGCCTACAAGTATTGCAAGAGCGTTCTTTTTGAGTTCCTCAAGCTTTTCGTACAGCGGAACAGCCAGACATACTGTGGCAGGAGTCAGAAAGAAAGATATTATAGAGGTTGAATTCTTGTAATGCTCATATTTTATATCAAAACAAAGAACCACAATAATCATAAGCAAGATTGAAATTAAAAGAGGGTTCAGCCATGCCTTATTGAATTTTTTCTGAAGAAATACTCCAAACATATAAAAAAGAAGAGTCAGGAAAGTATAAAAGAACATTGAATTATCAAGCATTTTTGTTCCCCCTCTTTCCATTAAGTTTTATTACCCACTGTGTGATACCGCCGGTGGCCACCATTATAATGATTGTCGCAATAAACATTATTATAACCGCGGGAAGAAGAATGGGCTTTATAACATCCCAGTAATCAATCACCCCGACACCTGGCGCAATAAAAAGTATAGGCATTGCCACAAGGAAAAAATCGCTTGTTTCTTTGATGCTCTGCACCTTTAGTGCTCCTGTAAGTAAAAGTATAAACATAATCACAAGTCCGTAAATACTTGCAGGAACGGGAAGTGGTAAAAGTTCGCTGAGTGCTTCGCCTAAAAACGAAACACCCAGAATGATTGTAAGTTGCCAGACATATTTCATAAGTGCCACCTCATAATTTCATCGTGAGTGAAATTCTCTTTTTCTCTTTATCCACATCAAGGATTTTTACTTTTACGATATCGCCAACGCTTAAAACATCAGTGGGATGCTTTATGAATTTATTTGAAATCTGCGAAATATGAACAAGTCCGTCCTGATGCACACCAATATCCACAAACGCACCGAAATCTATAACATTGCGAACAGTTCCCTCTAAAATCATACCTGCTGTAAGCTCGTCAAGAGACATACAACCACTGCGAAGAAGAGGCTTTGGAAGCTCGTCACGCATATCTCTGCCAGGCTTTGCGAGGGTGTCACAAATATCGCGGAGCGTAAACATACCAATTTCAAATTCTTTGCAGATTTCTTCTGCAATTTCCTTTGTGACACGGCTTACGATATCGGGGAAACTGCTTTTTTTAATTTCATCCTTAGTGTAACCGCATTTTTCAATCAATGCTCTTGCTGCGTCATAGCTTTCAGGATGGACGGATGTGTTGTCCAGGAATTCCTTTCCGTCAGGAATACGCATAAAGCCTGCACACTGAATGAATGCCTTCTCGCCAAGCTTACTTACTTTAAGCAACTCGCGTCTTTTTGTGAATGAACCGTTTTCTTCGCGGTAAGAAACGATGTTATTAGCTACCGCCGATGAAACACCTGAAATGTAAGAAAGAAGCGATGCTGACGCAGTATTAAGGTCAACACCTACGCTGTTAACGCAGTCTTCAACAACGCCGCCAAGCGCGCCTGACAGCTTTTTCTGATTACAGTCGTGCTGATACTGACCGACACCGATTGAACGGGGGTCAATTTTAACAAGCTCTGCAAGCGGGTCCTGAAGTCTTCTCGCGATTGAAACCGCACTTCTGAGCGATACATCGTAATCGGGGAATTCCTTTGCGCCAAGCTCACTTGCGCTGTAAACCGATGCGCCTGCCTCAGAAACGACCATGTATTTAATATCCCTATCAAGCTCTCCGATGAGCGATGCAATAAACTTTTCGCTCTCGCCAGTTGCGGTGCCGTTGCCGATTGAAATGAGTGTAACGGCGTTTCTTTCAATCATACCCTTTATCTGCTTTTTCGCCTTTTCAATATCGTGATGTTCAAGGGTAAAGTAACCAACACCTGTTTCAAGCACCTTGCCCGTAGAATCAACAACGGCAAGTTTGCACCCTGTTCTGTAACCAGGGTCAACACCAAGCACGATATGACCCTTAACAGGCGGTGTCATAAGAAGGTTTTTAAGGTTGACGCTGAAAAGCGAGATAGCACCATTTTGTGCACGCTCGGTCAGGTCGGAACGGATTTCGTTTTCGATAGACGGTGCGATAAGGCGCTTGTAACTATCCTGTGCTGCCTCTTTTACAAGTTCGGAAAGAACGGTGTTGTCCTTTTTAATAAGTTCTTTATAAAGATAATCTGTAATGATGTCGCTTTCAAGCTCGAGCTTGATGCTTAAGATATCTTCCTTTTCACCGCGGTCCATTGCAAGGATTCTATGGTCAGCAACACTTTTTACAGGCTCGGAAAATTCGTAATACATCTGGTAAACACTGTTTTCGCCTTTACCCTGCTTACTTGAAATTGCGCTGTTCATATATGTCAGGCGGCGGATGTTTTTGCGATAGTCTGCATTGTCGGAAATATCCTCTGCAATAATATCCTTTGCGCCGTTAATTGCATCTTCAACAGTAAGGACGCCTTTTTCTTCGTTTATATATTTTTCAGCCTCTTGCATTATATCGCCTGTAAATTCCTGCTCCATAATAAGAACAGAAAGAGGCTCAAGCCCCTTCTCGCGTGCAACACTTGCGCGCGTTTTTCTTTTGGGGCGGTACGGACGGTAGATATCCTCAAGCTCAGTCATCGTTTTTGCGTTTTCAACTGCAAGCTTGATTTCGTCAGTCAGTTTACCCTGCTCATCAATAAGACGGATTATTTCTGCCTTGCGCTCTTCTATCGCGCGAAGGGCTGTAAGACGGTCTGAAATTTTGCGGATAAGCTGGTCATCCATATTTCCGGTAAGTTCCTTTCGGTATCTCGCGATAAAGGGGATAGTATTCCCCTCGTCAAGAAGATTTACGACATTCTGGGTTTTCTTTTCGTCAGTATTAAGCTCTGTACAAAGCATTTTTAATATATCCATTTTTAAGACCTCACATTGAGAAAATTGCCCCGACTGTACCTGCTATTAAAATATAGAAAATCGGGTGAAGTTTAACCTTTTGTGTAAGTATGAGAAGTGCTGCAAAAAGTATTGCTGCCCTGATATCAATTGAGTGGAGAAGATTTCCGCCTTTTGTAAAAACGCCGCTTTTAGTCATCATCAGTGCGACCGAGGCAATCATGCCAGTAATCGCAGGGCGAATTGAGTAAAAAGAGCGCTTGACAAATTTATTTTCCTTGAATGTCGCAAGAACTTTTGCAACAATCAGAATAATAATCACTGACGGAAGCACGAGCGCAAATGTTGCAAGGAAACCTCCAAAAAGAGCACTCAACATTCCTGATTTGCCGTGCCCTGCTGTAAAACCGACATAAGTTGCCATATTAACACCAATGGGGCCGGGTGTTGATTCTCCGACAGCAACCATTGTTGAAAGGTTCCGTGCATCAAACCAACCTGTTGTCTCCGACATTACTCTTAAAAAGGGGATTGTGGCAAGACCTCCGCCGATTGCAAAGAGGCCGGTCTTAAAAAACTCAATAAATAATCTGAGCCAGATCATTTACCCTCGCCCCCTTTCTTCATTGTAACAAGCCCGACAAACGCTGCCGAGAGTACTATAAATATGGGAGAAACTTTCGGGAATATTACCGATACAATAAATGAAACTACGGCAATCACAGCGCAAAGTTTGTCCGCAATTGCTTTTTTCCCCATTGTCACAACGGCATTAATGATTAAAACCGCAACTGCAACGCGGATTCCGGCAAGGATGTGTCCCACGATGGAGTACTCCATAAAATTCTGAAGTACTGCAGCAATAATGCTTATAATTATAAGCGATGGAAGAACCACTCCGAATGTTCCTGCAATTGCACCTAAGACGCCTTTTGTCTTGTAACCGATAAATGTCGCAGTATTTACGGCAATAACACCGGGAGTGCATTGCGCAACCGCGTAGTAATCAAGAACTTCCTCATCGCTTGCCCATTTTTTATTTTCCACAACCTCTCTCTGAATAAGCGACAACATGGCGTAGCCTCCGCCGAATGTAAATGCACCTATCTTAAAAAAGGTCGAAAATAATTCCCATAAAATTTTCAAAAAAGAACACCTCGATTTTTCAACCATTTAATGCACGCAAAAGTGCTGAGAATTTTCGCAGAAGTGCGAATCTGTATGTCCTTTTGGTGTCAAAAGGACCAAAAACGCGGGGGTTGCGATTCCCCCGCACCCACACCGCCCTCGCAGGGGCGTGTACCTTTCAGGTGAGGATTTCTTTCCCTGTCGGGTTTTTGTTTTTGTAAATTTTTCGTCTTTGAACCGCCGGCTCCAAGAAAAACTCTTTTTTCTGGTCGCCTGAAATCGCTCGCCTGCAGAGGAAAATGATACTCGCGATTTCTCGGTAGCCAACAAAAAATTTACAAAAACCTTACTGCAGCGCTCGTGATAGTTCATTATCAAACTAATCTACTGTAACAAACTACGGTTTTTGAAGTGACGAAGCCGACTGATAAAATCGTGTCCACATCAGTTTCCTTTGCCGGTGGACACGATTTAGAAATGTCTGATAATGAGTTTATCAATACATTTCGTTATCACAAAGGCGAGGAAACTGAAAAAACGACACCCACTCATTTAATTTAACAAGATTATTAATTTTTTCGCCCCGGCGAGGGCGTTTGGGGAACCGAGCCAGAGCGCTGCCTGTGGCAGATGAAGCGATGGCGCAGGGTTGTGCAGCGGTCGGTAGATGACGAGGGGCTTGCCCCCGAAGGCAGATATCGGGAACCGCAAACGGCAGGCGGGGGAATCGCAACCCCGGAACTTTTGGTTCTTTTGGTTACAAAAGAACATAATACTTAATTATTCTCCAACACCGTATAAAGCGAAGCCGCATCGTTTTTCAGCGTATGCTCGCGGATATCTTCAATCCTTACCTTGATAAGCCTTTCTCCGAAACGGATTTCGACAATGTCTCCGCACTTGATTTCGGCACTTGCTTTGCAGACTTTTCCGTTGATGCTTACTCTGCCTGCGTCACACGCCTCGTTTGCAACAGTGCGTCTTTTTATAATTCTCGATACCTTCAAAAATTTATCTATTCTCATAATCAGTCCTCGTTAAAGAAAGCATGAAATGCCTTGTATGCCATATACACATCGAGTTTGGAAACAACCTCAAACGGTGCGTGCATACTAAGTACGGGCACACCGCAGTCAACAGTTTCAACGCCTAAGTTGGCAACATACTGCGCAATTGTGCCACCACCACCTGCGTCTACTTTACCAAGCTCAGCCACATGCCACAAAACTCCGTTTTTGTTAAAGAGTGTACGGATTTTGCTCATAAGCTCTGCTGAAGCATCACTTGAACCACTTTTTCCGCGAGCACCCGTGTATTTGGAAATCGCAACACCGTAATTTATCATTGCGCAGTTGCGTTTTTCGTACGGAGCAGGAAAACCGGGGTCAAATGCGGCATTCACATCTGCACTTAAGCAGAAACTTCTGTCAAGTGCGCGAAGAAGATTAAGCTCAGTTGCACCCTCGCCCGTCTTATTCATCAGTTCAAGGAGAATCAATTTTGTAAAGTCGCTCTTTGCACCGGTGTTACCCATACTGCCGACTTCTTCTTTATCGGAAAGCATGCAGATAGCAGTTTTGTCACATGCCTCAGTTGTGAGGATTGACATCAACGCAGGATATGCGCATACTCTGTCATCGTGTCCGTATGAGCCGATAAGACTTCTGTCAAGGCCTACATCCTTTGCATTTGCAGAGGGTACTATCTGAAGCTCTGCACTCAGGAAGTCTTCTTCGCAGATACCATATTTTTCGCCCAGAATTGAAAGGATATTTTCCTTAACTGCACTCTTTTCTGTATCTTTTACGGGGATAGACCCTATCAGAAGATTAAGCTGCTCGCCCTCAATTACATCGGAGGCAGTTTTCTTCATTTGCTCCATAGCAAGATGGGGAAGAAGGTCAGTTATAACAAATGTAATATCGTCATTTTCGTCTCCAATACGGATATCAACAGTTTCGCCACTCTTTGTTATAACCACACCGTGAAGTGCAAGGGGAGTCGCCGTCCACTGATATTTCTTTATGCCGCCATAGTAGTGAGTCTTGAGATAAGCAAGCTCTCCATCCTCGAAAAGAGGATTGGGCTTCAAGTCAAGACGCGGTGCATCAATATGCGCACCTACGATATTAACACCTTCGGAAATTTTTTCACTGCCAATAACGGCAAGGAAAAGACTGCGCAGCTTATTTACTGCGTAAACCTTGTCGCCCTCGCGAAGCGTTTCGTAGCTTTCAAGAGGCTTAAACCCACATTCTTCTGCAAGGCGCACAGCTTCTTTTACTGATTCGCGCTCTGTCTTGCATTTTGTCAGGAAGTCTTTGTAACCCTCGGAAAATTTGAAAATAATCTCCTTATCAACTTCTGTATTCCAACCGTTTTTAAGTTCGTATTTCATAAAAGGTCCAACTCCTTTAATAATATTTGTATTCAGCGATTATAGTTTCTAGTGCCGCCCAACCGCCTAAAAGACCGCTTTTAATTTTTCTGTCACATTCCTGGCAAAGAGAAATCAGCGTTTCTATATTTTCAAGCTTCAGTTTTTCAGCCTTGCGCGTTGATTTTTCAGCAACAAAACCGCCACCCAAGAAAGATACTGTCGATGAATAGTTTTCTCCGCTCAGAAGACAAAGCTTTGCTTTGTATATAGTGATGAGCTGACTTGAAAGAAGAGTCAACAAAGGAACAGGCTCTTCACGAAGACCGCGTAATGTGTAAAGCAGGTTATAGCACGCTTCACGCCTGCCCTCAAAAATCGCATCAATAAGTGCGTAGACATTTTCCGCCGCAGGCTTTATGATAACTGCATCAATATCCTCACGCGTGATTTGGGGAGCTTTAGAAAATGCAATAATTTTCTCGAATTCCGTCTTGATGCTGTGCATATTCCGTTCGAGCGAATTTATAAGATATGACGCGTTCTTGGCATCGATTGTCTTGCCGCTTGCCGCGGCTATTTTTGCCACCCAGGTTTTAAGGCTTGCTTCACTGCGGAAGGGGAACTCGACCACGACTGCACCGCCGCTTACTGCGGCTTTGCGTACCGTGTTTGCTCTCTTTCCTTTTTCGGGAAGCTTTTCCCATATAACAACGCAGTTGTATGGCGGGATGGATGAAAAAACCTTCTCCCACTGCGCTTTGTTTTTGATGTTGCCTTCAAAAAGTCCGCACTTTTTGAAAACAAGCAGCTTTCTCTCACTCATAACGGGAAGAGTCTCAATAAAATCCTCCGCCTCATTCACAGGTGGAATTTGTGTATAACTTCCAAAATTCATCATTTCAGACCACTCTTCCACAAGTGCTTTTTTAAGCTCACCGATGCAGAATTCTATAAGATATTCTTCAGGCCCTTCAAAAATGTAAAGCGGTGCGATTTTTCCTTGTTTAATTGTATTTCGAAGCTCTTCGTAATACATAACAAACATCCTTTAAGCACACGGGAATCGAACCCTGTATGCCTTAAATTTATAAAATTTGCACACTTTTCACTTGTCGTCCTAGAAAGGCGTCAGCCTATCTTCGTCCTCCGCATAAAAATTGCACTAAATTTTATGCATTTAAGGTCGAAGAGTTTTAAGACAGATAATTTTCGGTTAAGGCAAGTAAAATCTCGCAGGAAATACGAGGGTATTTTCAAGAGATTTTCCGTAGCATTAACCCAAATTATCCTCTTAAAACCATACTGGGTTCGACTCCCGTGTGCTTAACAAAACATAAAAATACATTATACATTTTACCATATTCTACGAAAAAGTTCAATAAAAATATAGGGCTTCAGGCAATAAATTGGAAGGAAATTTTTCAAAAGTATTGATTTTTCAACTTTGTTGTAGTATAATCGTATCCGTTAAGCCGATGTGATGGAATTGGCAGACGTAACGGACTCAAAATCCGTCGGTGGCAACACCGTGCGGGTTCGACTCCCGCCATCGGCACCAAAAAAGCAGGTAACCCTTTTGGGTTATCTGCTTTTTAATTATTTGGAAGGGAGTCGAACCCTGAGAGGGCAACGAGCGAGAAGAAAACGATTGATAATCGTTTTCCGCGAAGTTGGTGCGAAGACGGGTACCGCGAACGGAGTTTGCGGTCGTCAAGCAGGCAAGATGCGGAGCATCTGCCTCCCGCCATCGGCACCAAAAAAGCAGGTAACCCTTTTGGGTTATCTGCTTTTTAATTATTTGGAAGGGAGTCGAACCCTGCGAGGGCAACGAGCGAGAAGAAAACGATTGATAATCGTTTTCTGCGAAGTTGGTGCGAAAACGGGTACTGCAAGTAATATGGAAAATCAATGCTTTTACTTAAAAAACAAATCAATTTCAATCTCTGATATATACCATAATATCCTCTACCTTGCACTCAAGAATCGTACATAAATCGTTAAGTGTAACAGTAGTAATAGGCTTATTGTGTTTCAATCTGTCAATCAAGCTACGGCTTATATTATAATGGGTTATAAGCTTATAGGTTGTAATGTTTTTCTCTTTAAGAGTTTTATAAAAAGGTTCGTATGAAATCACTCTAATCACCTCAATTAAAGCATAGAATATACTTTAATTATTGACAATTGTCGTTATATAGAGTATATTTATGAATAAGGAGATGATATTGATGAGCCATATTTATGATGAATTATGCAGAGATATTATCAGACAGGAGATAGAAGCAGCAGTAACAAAATCAGAAGACAGTATTACAGATAAGGTAAATTCTCTGGCAACGGAAATTCTGGAAGAGATACTTGTAGTGTTGCATAACTGCGAACTTTCGGATTTTGATATTGTTGAAAGAATAGTTTGCATTATGGAAAAATACGATATTGACTGTGGAATATGCCACGATTTCGGATAAAAAAGGCTATCGCATTTGCGATAGCCTTTACCATTTCCCTCTTATTCCAAGAAATCCTTTAACTTTTTACTTCTGCTGGGGTGACGGAGCTTACGGAGTGCCTTTGCCTCAATCTGGCGGATTCTTTCACGCGTTACATCGAACACGCCGCCAACTTCTTCAAGAGTACGGGGCCTTCCGTCTTCAAGACCGAAACGCAGACGAAGCACCTTTTCCTCACGGGGGGTAAGAGTGTTCAATACATCCATAAGCTGCTCTTTAAGAAGCATAAACGAAGCCGCCTCACTCGGTGCAGGAGCATCGTCATCGGGAATGAAATCGCCAAGATGGCTGTCCTCCTCTTCGCCGATAGGTGTTTCGAGGGACACAGGCTCCTGTGCAATCTTCATAATCTCGCGAACTTTTTCAAGGCTCATACCCATTTCCTTCGCAATTTCCTCGGGAGAAGGCTCGCGGCCCAATTCCTGAAGAAGCTGTCTTGAAACACGGATGAGCTTATTTATAGTTTCTACCATATGAACGGGGATGCGGATAGTTCTTGCCTGGTCAGCGATGGCGCGGGTAATAGCCTGTCTTATCCACCATGTAGCATATGTTGAAAACTTAAAGCCCTTTACATAGTCGAATTTTTCAACCGCCTTGATAAGACCAAGGTTACCCTCCTGAATAAGGTCAAGGAAAAGCATGCCGCGACCTACATAACGCTTTGCGATACTTACAACAAGACGAAGGTTGGCTTCGGTGAGCTTTCTCTTTGCCTCTTCATCACCCTCACTCATACGCTTTGCATATTCAATTTCCTCTTCGGGAGATAAAAGCGGAACCTTACCGATTTCCTTAAGATACATTCTTACATGGTCATCAACATTAATTCCCTCGGGAACAGATAAATCCTCAAGGTCCTCCTCGGTAATTTCCATTGTCTTCATTTCCTTGTCGATATCGCCGCCAACGATATCAATTCCCATATCCTCGATGTTGTCATGAATTTTTTCAATCTGGTCTGCATCGAGCTCAAGTTCAGCGAGCGCATCCTCAATTTCCTGTTCTGAAAGGACACCCTTCTGCTTTCCCTTTTCAATAAGCTCCTTTACGATATTAACGGTTTTCTTGTTTTCTGTTTCGCTCATTTATATCTCCCTTTCGTTATTTCTTCTTAGACTTCAAAAGCTCACTTATCAGTTTAAGGTCACCCTCAGACTGTGCCTTTTGCAACTTTTCATTCCAGATTTCACTTTCAATCACTTGTGCAAAATCTTCTGCCGCCCGAGCCTTGTCAGACACATTCAATGCGCTCATCAGCACATTTGAAAGCTCCTTTTCCTGTCCGGTCATAGCACCCATCAGGTATTCCTGACACGAAACATTAGGATTTTCATTGTAATATGTAACGATGTGATTGAAAATTTCTCTATGTATATCCTCACTGAAATTTCCACCCTCGAAACGGCCTTCAAACTGCGAGTAAATTTTTGCACCCTCAGTAATCATTGACAAAAAACCGGCTTCTGCAACCGTGCGCCTTTTGTTCTTTTTTCTTATTTCACCGACCTGTTCTCCAACTGCTCTGCGCAGTTCGGACGAAACCTCCTTGCGCTCACTCTTCCTGGAGGCTTTTTTCGTTTCGCTGTTTATAGCATCGGTGCTTATTCCTGTTTTTGCCGACAGCCTTGTTATATATACCTCACGCTCAACTGCGTTTGATATAGTGGAAAGCAGCTTTGACGCACCTTGCAGCATTTCAAGCTTTTGCGAGGTATCGTTAAGGTCAGCACCGCGAAGGAGCATGTCCATCTTGTATTCCATCAGCGTTTTTGCTTTTGTAATTGCTTTTTCAAATTCCTCTGCGCCATACTTTTTAATGAAATCGTCAGGGTCTTTCACATCGCGAAGTTCGATGACCTTAAGTTTTGTGTCAAACTCTCTGAAAATTTCAGCGGCACGGTCAAGTGCTTTTTGTCCTGCACCGTCTCCGTCAAAACAGAGGTAAACCGTACTCTTTGAAATAAGCTTTGCCTGGTCACGAGTGAATGCCGTTCCGCAGGCGGCAACCGCCGCGGTAATTCCTGCCTGATGCAGTGAGATAACATCCATATTACCCTCAACCAGTATATAATATCCGCGACTGCTCTTTTTGGCAAGGTTCAGTCCATAAAGATTTTTTCCCTTGTCAAATACGATGCTCTCAGGCGAGTTCATATATTTTGCGCCGTCACCAAAAAGAATTCTGCCCGTAAATCCGGTGATATTTCCGCGTGCGTCAAATATAGGGAACATTACCCTTTCACGGAAACGGTCATACACATGCCCCTTGTCATTCATGGTGCAAAGACCACTTTCAACAATCAGCGAACGGTCATATCCTTTAGAGAGCAGATGCTTTAACACTCCATCCCAGCCTTTTGGGGCAAATCCCAGACCAAATGCCGCAATCGTTTTTCCGTCAAGCTGCCGCTTTTTGAGATACTCCTGCGCGGCTTGTCCGTCAGAAGAAAGAAGCCGTTCGCGGAAGAAACGCGCCGCATCCTTATTCATTTCATACATTTTCTGTTTTCGTTTATATCTTTCATCGCCTTTATCCTGCTCATTTTCAGGGAGCCGTATTCCGCTCCTCTCAGCAAGGAAGCGAAGTGCATCGGGAAAATCAAGCCCCTCTGCATTCATAACAAACTGAATAACACTACCGCCTGCACCGCAACCAAAACAGTGATATAACTGCTTGTCCGCGCTGACATGGAACGAGGGCGTCTTCTCGCGATGAAAAGGACAACAGCCCATAAAACTGCTTCCTGACCGCTTAAGTCTGACATAACCCGAAACAATATCCACAATGTCGTTTGCCTGTATAACTTCATTTACAAGCTCTTCGGGGAAAAAAGCTGCCATTTTGAAACCCTCTCTGTAAGAATTAGGAAAAAAATTACCTTATGTCTATACTTTTCGACACAGGGAAAGAAAATCCTTTTTTTTCAAGCAAAAAAAGTAAAAAGGTGGTTGGTTATAGGGAGAATTCGGTTTTGAACTGACCTTTTCCGCTAAAAGTGCATGGTACTTTTAAGAGTGCAGTTTTTGATTCAGTAAAAACAACAAAATTGAAGAGTATCCTGACGGATATCAAGATTTTTTGTGCAGTAATGGAGAAAAAATGCCTCTTAAAAGCGATTTATCCCTATGACCAACCGCCTTACACGAAAAAATTTTATAAAAAGGTCTTTACAAACACATTTTTGTGTGCTATACTGTTACTTGCTTATGCGGGAGTGGCTCAGTGGTAGAGCGTCACCTTGCCAAGGTGAACGTCGCGAGTTCGAATCTCGTCTTCCGCTCCAAAAATCCGTACACATCCGTGTACGGATTTTTACTTATTCCTCTGAAGTTTGAGCGATTTCATTAAAAAAATATATTGTAAAATTCTCGCCAATGTTGTATAATAATTTACAAGGAGGTGTTTTTCATGGCTAAAGTAACAAAAGACACTATTATTCTTGATGTTCTTACAATGGATAAAGGCACAGCTCCGTTTTTCCTTGAAATAGGAATGCACTGCCTCGGTTGTCCTTCTGCAAGCGGCGAATCAATTGCAGAGGCTTGTGCAGTACACGGTGCAGACGCAGACGCTCTTGTAGCAAAGCTTAATGAATATCTTGAAAACAAGTAATAGTAAAGCCTTTTAAGGGTTAAAAAGGGTGTTGCAGAAAGAGTCTGCAACACCTTGTTTTTATATTGACATTTATGGGCGAATGTTGTAAAATGATGCAAACAGAACAACACTCAGGTATTATAATACCTGAAAGGAGACACTTATGAAGAAACTATCAGTTTTGACTATCATGATTATAACAATCTTCCTTTCCTGCGGTGCGGCAAAGGCGGTTAACTATGTATATGCATCATCGCTTGAAGGAGAGATATCGCTCCACATTTCGCCTGATGAGGAAAGCCTTGTCGTAACAAAAATACCTGCCTGTTCACGCCTTGAACTTATAAAGACGGAAAAAACATGGGGGCTTGTAGCCTTCAAACATAAAGCAGGCTGGATAAACCTCAGCTTCACAAGAGAATCTTACGCAAAGTCTGCTGAAGCAACAGGAAACGATATGATTGCCAGTGTGCAGGTTGATACAGAGAGCGGCCAGGCAAGTCTTTACAGTGTTCCCTCCGAGGAAACGCTGCTCGGGAGCAAAGTAAAGTATGTGGTTCCCAACCAGACAGTGCTTGAAATTACAAGGCAGACAAGTTCAGGCTGGGGGCTCGTATCCATGCACGGTAAATATGCGTGGATAAAGATGGAAGAGGTAAATTCCTTTGACACTCATAACGAATCGGAAAAATACGGAATTTATTATGTTTATACGCTTTCTGAAAAAGGCGAGGGCGTAAATCTCTATACGGACAAAAAGGGCAAAGAACTCTGCGCAGTTATCCCCGATTGCATAAAACTTACAGTAAGAGAAACACATGGCAACTACGGTTATGTATCCTATGACGGAATGAATGGCTACATAGACCTTAAATACACAACACAGTCCCTTTCCAATGCGCAGTCAAATGCAGGCGAAAAGGTTAACTCCGAATACATAGTTACTCCTCCTGAGGGCGAAACTGCCGTTTCGGTGTATAGCGTTCCGTCCGAAAATCCTGAAGACGGTCCCAGTGTTGTCGGAACTGTAAAAAAGGACGCGAGCGTTTATGTTCTCCGTTCTACATTAAGTGGTTGGAGTCTTATCAACTGTGACGGTCAGCTCGGCTGGTTGCCTCCGCAAAGCGTAAGTGTTACAGAAACAGTCAGTGAGAATTACGATGTTACTATATACGATTCCCCAAAAACATTTTTTGTAGCAACTCCTCAGGGCAAGGGAATGAAGGTTTACTCTTCACCAAAAACAATGAAAGAGCACTCATTCATACCGGAAGCGTCCAAAATCAAAATTATCGCAGAAAAAGACGGATATAAATATGTGTATTCCGACTTCGCGGCAGGATGGGTAAAAGATGTTCCTCAGTATGAAACATATGAAGAAGCGCTTTCCAAGTACCATGATGAAAAGAGAAAGATTTTCGTAACCAGCGCAAAAACCCGTATTATGTCTATGCCGACATGGAATCCAAACAGCGGAAGCGTAGAGATTGGGGTTGTTCCTGCAGATAAATATATTGAAGTTAAACGAACAGTAACAACGGGAAAGGTAAAATGGCTGCTTATAGAGGTTGACGGAAAAACCGGATGGATTTGCAAAACAAAAGCAAATCAGGAAGGCTTCATTCTGATGATTTCAATTATTGCGGGAATCGGTCTTGCTGTTGTCATTTTGATTACGGCAGTAGTTGTATATATCGTAAAGAAGAAAAAAAGAAAGAATAAAGAGAAAAAAGAGGTCGAGGAAATTGAAAAAAGCATACACGATGAAGATAGCAGGACTTACGAGGAATCTCCCACTGTTTCCGGTAAATGATAAAATAACTATCGCAGCATTTATAGTTTTCGGCGATGTTGAGCTGACTGTTCACTGCGCAGGTGAACTTATCAAAAAAGTTCCCGAGCACGATATTATGGTCACTGCTGAGGCAAAGAGTATCCCCCTCATCCACGAAATGGCACGACAGAGTGGGGTGAACGACTATGTTATTGCCCGCAAAAAACAAAAGGTTTATATGGGTGAAACTCTTGAGGTCAGCGTAAATTCAATTACAACACATGGAGAGCAGAAACTTTACCTCGGTGAAGACGATGTAGATAAAATAAAGGGTAAAAGAGTTCTCATCGTTGACGATGTTATAAGTACGGGCGAATCTCTTGCAGCCCTTGAAAAGCTTATCGGAAAAGCAGGCGGAAACATTGTCGGCAAGGCAGCAGTTCTTGCCGAGGGCGACGCAGCAGAGCGCGAAGATATTGTATTCCTTGAAAAACTGCCGCTTTTTGACAGTGAAGGAAATGTTTTGGCATAAAAGAGGAGACAAAACCATGAAAAAACTATCCTTAATTCTTATCGGTGGCGGCGATAGAGGAAGCAGCTACTTAAAATATCTTGACGGAAACTCCGACAAGTTTGAGCTTGTTGCCCTGGCAGAGCCTGTCAAGGAAAAACGCGAATACCTGAAGGAAAAGTATGGTGTAAAGGAAGAGCTTTGCTTTGAAAGTTACGACGATCTTCTCGCTATGCCCCGACTTTCTGATATTGCCATGATATGCACGCAGGATAAAATGCACTTTGACCCTGCAATAAAAGCAATAGAGAAAAAATACGATTTGCTTCTTGAAAAACCCATTGCTCCGACAGCGAAGGAATGTTTTGAGATAGCAAACTATGCAAAGGAAAACGGCGTGCGCGTGCTCGTATGTCATGTCCTTCGCTATACTCCTTTTTACAAAGCTGTCAAAAGCTTTATAGAGGAAGGAAACCTTGGTGAAATAATGAATGTAATACACACAGAGGGTGTGGGGATTGTTCATATGAGCCATAGCTTTGTGCGCGGAAACTGGAGAAAAGAAGACGAGAGCGCGCCTATGATTCTTGCAAAGTGCTGTCACGACACAGACCTTCTTCAGTGGCTTGTGGGAAAACATTGCACAAGTGTACAGTCAGTGGGCACACTCTCTTATTTTTGCGAAGATAATAAGCCCGAGGGCGCACCGCTTATGTGTATGGACGGTTGTCCGCATAAGGATGAGTGTTATTACTACGCTCCTGCGCTTTACAGACTCCCCACTGCAGAGGTAGAGCATTTCAGGGCAATCGTTGCAAATAAATTCAACCCGTCCGATGAAGAACTTGACGAAATCTTAAAAACTTCTCCGTACGGAAGATGCGTCTATCAGTGCGATAACGATGTTGTAGACCACCAGATTGTAAATATGCAGTTTGGAGAAGAAAGTTTTTCATCACTCACTATGTCAGGCTTCAATAAGGGTGGAAGAACTACTGTCTTTATGGGAACAAAAGGCGAGCTTCGTGCGGACATGGAAAACCAGACGATGGAGTTTTATGATTTCGCGACAGGTACAACTAAAAATGTTTACAGCCCTGACAAAGTCCTTGACCAGACAATCGCAGGCGGTCACGGTGGCGGAGATATGGGAATAATGGAGGACCTTTACGACTACATTGCCCTTGATAAGCCGTCCTTCTCGATTTCTGATATTGAAACTTCCGTAAGAAGCCATCTTATCTGCTTTGCAGCGGAAGAGGCACGAAAGGGTGGAAAAACTGTCATAATGGAAGATTTTATAAAAACTCTGGGGTAAAACCAAAAAAACAGTTGACAAACACGAAAAGAAGTGTTACAATAGCGTAGCAATGAAGTAGAAGTTACCGCTTCTCACCGTGCAGGATTACCTGGTACGGTTAATAAAACAAGTCTTTTTACTATGCTTGTATTATGTAGCGGTGGGTTCTCCTGCCGCTTTTTATTTTGCGGCGGAAAGCAATTTTTGGAGGTGTTTTCAATTAGCAAGGAAATGATGATTAACGAAGAAATCAGGGATAAAGAGGTGCGCGTAATTGACAGTGACGGAAGTCAGCTGGGTATTATGTCTTCATCTGACGCTCTTGAGGTTGCCAACAAGAAAAATCTTGATTTGGTAAAGATTTCACCCAACGCAAATCCCCCCGTATGTAAGATTATGGACTACGGTAAATATCGTTTTGAACTTGCTAAGAAGGAAAAGGAGAACCGCAAGAATCAGAAGGTTGTAAACCTTAAGGAAGTTCGCCTTTCCCCTTCAATAGACAACCACGACTTTGAGACAAAGCTTAAAAATGCGTGCAAGTTCCTTAAAAACGGCGATAAGGTTAAGGTAAGTGTTCGTTTCCGTGGCCGTGAAATCCATCACTCAGCTATTGGTGAGGAAATTCTTGACCGTTTCGTAAATGGATGCGAGGAATTTGGTACTGTCGATAAAAAGCCCAAGCTTGAAGGCAGGAACATGGCGATTACAATTTCGCCCAAGAACTAAGTTATCAAACTTCCATAGGCAAGTTTAGATATATATACATTTGAGAGGAGAGATATTATGCCTAAAATAAAGACACACAGAGCCGCTGCAAAGCGTTTCAGTCTTACAAAATCAGGTAAGGTAAAGAGAGCAAAAGCGTTTAAGAGTCACATTCTTACAAAGAAGGACACAAAGAGAAAGAGAAGACTCAGAAAGGGCGCTCTCGCAGATGTAACAAACGCAAAAGTTATCAAGAAACTTATACCTTATAAATAAGAAACAGGAGGACTAAAAGATGGCTCGAGTTAAGGGTGCATTAAACACCAGAAAAAGACATAAAAAAATATTGAAGCTTGCAAAAGGCTACAGAGGTGGCAAGTCCAAGCTTTACAGAGTAGCTAATCAGGCAGTTATGAAATCACTTTCATACGCTTATGTTGGCAGAAAGCTCAAGAAGAGAGATTTCCGTTCTCTCTGGATTACAAGAATCAGTGCAGCATGTAAGATGAACGATATTAACTATTCTCGTTTCATGAACGGTCTTAAGAAGGCTAATATCGAAATCAACAGAAAGATGCTTTCTGAAATCGCAATCAGCGATCCTCAGGCATTTGCACAGCTCGTAGAGACTGCAAAGAAGGCTCTTTAATAATTGTCTAGAAAACCGTTTCCGAAGATTTTCGGAAACGGTTTTTCCAAGAAAAAATTCAGCGAGGTTTATATGATTATAACAAGTCGCGAAAACAAAATTTTTAAGATTGCAAAACTTCTCAAAACCCAGAAAGGGCGCGCCGAGAAAAAAATGTTTCTCATTGAGGGTGTGCGCTCTGTTTGTGATTCAATAAAAAAGGGTGCGCAGATTGAGTGCCTGATTGTAAAAGACGGCACGAAGACTGATTTTAGTACAGATGCTCCTGTTTACACATTTGCGCCCCGTCTTTTTGATGAAGTATCTGAAACTGTAACTCCGCAGGGAGTTATTGCTATATGTCATATCAGAAAGATGGCTCTTGAAGATATACTGTCGCAGAAAAAAGACTGCGTCATTATGTGCGAAAAACTTCAGGACCCCGGAAATATCGGCACAGTTATAAGAACTGCGCACGCATCATTTTGCGGTGGCGTAATTCTGACAAAAGGCTCCTGTGACCTTTATAATCCTAAAATTGTCCGCGCTACTATGTCGGGTATATTTTCAATACCCGTTGTAAACAATGTGGATAGCAAAACGACAGTAGAATATTTCAGAAAGAACGGATATAGTATTGTAGCAGGGGCACTTTGTGAAAAATCCGTTGACCTTTACAGCGCAGACCTTAGCGGAAAAGCACTTATCATAATAGGAAACGAAGGAAACGGAGTGGAAAAGGAAACACTCTCGCTTTGTGACACAGTCGTGAAAATCCCTATGCATACTGACGCAGAAAGCCTTAATGCCGCAGTAGCAGGGGCGATTATGATGTACGAGCATTACAGACAAAATACAAAAAATTAAATTTACTCTTTACAAAATCAAAGTTTTAGTGTAAGTTAGTATAGTGATTTCAAACTAGGAGGTGTCGTTGTGGATAAGAAACTGATATGGATGATTAAATCCTGGTCCATTTCAAATACCCGTAAAAAGCTTGCGGAACTTTCCAAAAGAAAGGACCTCTTTGACGAAAGCACAATAGACTTTGCAGGTGAAGATTATAAAGAAGCCAGGAAAAATTATGATATAGCAGTAAAAAATGGCTATACCATAGTGACATACATAGATAAGCTCTATCCCGAAAAACTTAAAAATATATCAACTTCCCCCGCTGTTTTATATGTAAACGGCAATGCGAAAATCCTTGGAGAAACAGTTTTTGCAGGGGTTGTAGGTGCGAGAAAGAGCGATATGTACGGAACGCGCACTGCCGAGAACCTCGCACTTGAAATAGGACAGACAGGCGCTGGAATAATATCCGGTGGCGCAAGAGGTATTGACAGTGCAGCGCACAGAGGGGCGCTTCGGGCGAAGGCTCCGACTGTCGCAGTTCTTGGATGCGGACTTGATGTCTGCTATCCTCCCGAAAACAAAAAACTTTTCAAAAATATAGTAGAATCGGGCGGCGCAATAATAACAGAATTTCCATTCGGTATGGAAGCACATGCCCGCAACTTTCCTAAGCGTAACAGAATTATTGCGGCACTCTCTACTGCACTTGTAGTTGTTCGTGCTGCACACAGAAGCGGTTCGCTTATTACCGCGTCACGCGCGCTTGACATGGGTGTCAGCGTTTTTGCGCTGCCGGGCAACATTGACGATAATTTAAGCGCAGGTACAAATGCACTTATCCGTGACGGTGCAAACATTCTTCTTTCTCCGATAGATGTTATAGACGAACTTATAGCCCTTGAGCCCGACTTTTTCGTAAGAGAAAGGGAAAAGGAAATCTACGAAGTTGAAGAAAAGACAGTCATAGGGGAAAAACCAAAAAAAGTTACAAACCTTTCAGATTATGAAAATGAAATTGTATCCATAATTGAAAGCGGAGCACAATTGCAAAGTTTAATTGAGGAAAAAATCTCATTTGAGGCAACGCGTCTTACCGCACTACTTGGAATGATGGAAATAAAGGGCATCATTAAAAAAGGCCCTGACAAAAAATACACAGTTACAGGAGGGGATGCTAATGGCAAATTATCTCGTAATAGTTGAGTCGCCGGCAAAGGCTAAAACAATAAATAAATACCTTGGCAAAAACTATACGGTAATCGCTTCTATGGGACATATGAGAGACCTTCCCAAGAGCCAGCTTGGTATAGATATGGAAAATGGTTATGAGCCCCGATACATCACTATCCGTGGCAAGGGCGACCTTATGGCAAAGCTTAAAAAGGCAGCAAAGACTGCCGATAAGATATATCTGGCAACTGACCCCGACCGCGAGGGTGAGGCGATCAGTTGGCATCTGGCAAGTATTCTTGAACTTGACAGCAAAAAGGCATGCAGAATTACCTTTAATGAAGTAACAAAATCTGCAGTAGTGGCATCGCTTAAAGCAGCTCGTCCTATCGATGAAAATCTTGTAAATGCTCAGCAGGCAAGACGCGTGCTTGACAGAATAGTTGGTTATAAATTAAGCCCCATTTTGTGGAAGAAGGTTAAAAAAGGACTCAGCGCAGGTCGTGTACAGTCAGTTGCGACAAAGCTTGTTGTTGACCGTGAGCGCGAAATTGCTGCATTTGAGCCTAAAGAATACTGGACGCTTACTGCATCTCTTCTTGCAAAGGGCGAGAAGAAAGCCATAAACGCGCGTTTTTACGGAGTAAACGGTAAGAAGAAAGAGCTTTCAAGTGAAAGTGAAACCGTAGCTATCAAGGAAAAGGTTAAGGACAGTATTTTCACAGTAAAAAGCGTGGCGTATACAGACAAGAGTCAGCAGCCTTCTCCTCCCTTTACTACAAGTACACTTCAGCAGGAGGCGAGCCGTAAACTCGGCTTTACATCCAAGAGAACTATGGCTGCAGCTCAGCAGCTTTACGAAGGTGTTACAGTTCCCGGAAAAGGAACGCTCGGTCTTATCACATATATGCGTACAGACTCGCTTCGTATCAATCCCGATGCGCAAAATATGGCACGCAGTGTAATTGCATCTAAATACGGTGCAGGTTTTATGCCCAAGACTGCGCGTAATTTCAAAACAGGCAAAAATGCACAGGATGCACACGAAGCAATCAGACCTACCGTAGTCGATATTGAGCCCGAAACAATTAAGGGAGCGGTAAGTGCAGACCTTTATAAAATTTATAAGCTCATCTGGGAAAGGTTTATTGCAAGCCAGATGTCAAACGCAGTTTACAACACAATGAATGCTGAATTTGAATCTGGGGGCACACTCTTTAAGGCAAGCGCAAAAACACTTTCCTTTGCAGGCTACCGTGCGGTGTATGTAGACGGAAGTGAGGAAAACGAGGAGAAGGAAATTAAAAAACTCCCCGTTTTGGAAAAAGGAATGGAGCTTTCTCTTTCAGAACTTTTAGAGGAACAGCATTTCACAGAGCCTCCGGCACGATACACAGAAGCGGCACTTATTAAAACAATGGAAGAAAACGGAATAGGACGACCCAGTACCTACGCTCCAACTATCAGCACGATTCTTGACCGCGGATATGTTGCGCGCGAAAGAAGAATGCTTAAGCCTACTGAACTTGGTGGGGTAGTAACTGATATTATGGCTGAAAACTTTACCGATATTGTTGATGTTGAATTTACTGCAAATATGGAACAGCAGCTTGACAATATTGAAGAAGGCAACGAAAAGTGGCAGAATGTAATCGACAGATTCTATAAGCCTTTTGAAAAAGACCTTAAAAAAGCTGAAGAGGCTATTTCAAAGGTTGAGCTTAAGGATGAGGTTTCTGACGAAATCTGTGAAAAGTGCGGCAGAAATATGGTTATAAAGCTTGGCAGATTTGGTAAGTTCCTTGCTTGTCCCGGATTCCCCCAGTGCCGTAACGCAAAGCCCATCCTTAGAGATACAGGTGTAAAATGTCCCAAGTGCGGAGGCAGAATTGTTGAACGCCGTTCACAGAGAGGAAAGAAATACTTCTCCTGTGAAAAAGCACCTGCGTGTGATTTTATCCTTTGGGATGAGCCGATGAAAACTCCCTGTCCCATATGCGGCGGAGTAATGACCAAAAAGTATCAGAAGCGCACAAGCATGACTGTTTGCTCAAACCCCGAGTGTGAGTCAAACAAAAAAGAAAAAGGTAAGAAATAATATGGAGCTTAAAATAGTAGGCGGCGGTCTTGCCGGATGCGAGGCAGCCTGGCAGGCAGCCCAAAGAGGAATCAAGGTTAAGCTTTACGAGATGAAACCGGTTTCCTTTTCGCCTGCACATACAAATGAAAATCTGTGCGAGCTTGTCTGTTCAAACTCATTAAAGGGAAACGGACTTGATAATGCCTGCGGACTTCTCAAGGAAGAAATGCGCCGTATGGGAAGCCTTGTTATATCCTGCGCAGACGAAACAAAAGTTCCCGCGGGCGGTGCACTTGCAGTTGACCGCGACAGATTTGCCGCACTAGTAAGTGAAAAAATTAAAGCTCATCCGAATATTGAACTTATAAATGAACTTGTAGAGGATATTGATACTGACGAATATACTATAATCGCAAGCGGTCCGTTGACCCACGGAAAATTAAGCGATGCTATAGCCTCGCTTACAGGTCAGGAAAGTCTCTTCTTCTTTGACGCGGCGGCACCTGTCGTAACGCGTGAAAGTATTGATGAGGAAAAGACCTACCTTGCCGCAAGGTATAATAAAGGCACGGCAGATTATATAAACTGCCCTATGGAAAAGGATGAATATGAGGCATTTTACGAAGCCCTGATTGGTGCCGAGCGTGCGCCTCTTCACGAGGGTGTTGAAAATGTCAAGGTTTTCGAAGGTTGTATGCCACTTGAAATAATGGCGCAGCGTGGGAAAGAAACCTTGTGCTTCGGCCCTCTTAAACCGAAAGGACTTCCCAATCCCAAAACGGGGAAGGAGCCTTATGCAGTGCTTCAGCTTCGCCGTGATAATACCGAGGGTACACTCTATAACCTTGTAGGCTTTCAGACAAATCTTAAATTCGGGGAACAGAAGAGAGTGTTCTCTATGATTCCCGGACTTGAAAATGCCGAGTTTGTAAGATACGGTGTAATGCACAGAAACACATATATAAATTCTCCGCTTGTTCTTAATAGTGATTACAGCCTTATAAAATATCCCAAGGTATTTTTTGCAGGGCAGATAACAGGTGTTGAAGGATATGTGGAATCGGCATCATCGGGTATGGTTGCGGGAATAAATGCTGCAAGGAAAATTCTCGGCAAAGAAAGTGTCACTTTCCCTGCATCAACCTGCAGCGGTGCACTTATAAAATATATAACAGACCGCGAAAATAAAAAGTTCCAGCCGATGAACGCCAACTTTGGCATTATCGAGTGGAACCGTGTAAAAATCAAAAACAAAAAAGAACGCTATGAGTATATATCCTCACTTGCGCTCGAAGAACTGGAAAAAGTAAAAGAAGAAAATATGTGAAAAAAGGAATTCGCAAAGCGGCGCTCACATAGGGATTATTTGTCCAAAAATAGTGATTTTGGCGTATAACTGCGTTAAAAATGCTTGTAATCCGTCAGGATAACTTCGCATTTTTACCTTGTTCTACATCCAAACTTACTATTTTTCGGATGCTT
>JAFQQD010000002.1 GCA_017411435.1 Clostridia bacterium | reverse complement strand
TATTTAATTTTCAAGGTTCAATTGTCTGCCCCTCTCGAGGCGAGCTTGTTTATTATACATCGCCAAAGCGTCTTTGTCAACACTTTTTTCAAACTTTTTTCAGTTTTTTTGACGATATTTTTCTGTTGCCGGTAAATTCGCAACAACGAAATTAATTTTACTATTTTGTACGCAAAAGCTAATAATATATATAATGAAAAAATTCAGTTTCTAAGCTGAAAATAATAGTTGAAAAGTTCTCGACAAAATGTTATAATTAAACGACATTGTGTTGCAAAAAGCAACAGATCGGAGGAAAAAATGAATAATCAAAAAGAATTCAAGCCTTATATTCCTGCCGAAAGAATAACTCCCGAATTAACTGTTACTTCTATTATTATGGGTATTATTCTTGCAGTAGTATTCGGTGCGGCAAACGCATATCTCGGACTTAGAGTAGGAATGACAGTTTCTGCTTCCATTCCCGCTGCAGTCATATCAATGGGTGTAATACGCGTTATAATGAGAAAGAATTCTATCCTTGAAAGTAATATTGTGCAGACAATAGGTTCTGCAGGCGAGTCACTCGCTGCAGGTGCTATTTTCACACTTCCTGCGCTCTTCTTGTGGGCGGCAGAAGGCAAAATGGACAAGCCGGGTATTGTAGAAATCACAATTATTGCTCTTTTGGGTGGCCTTCTCGGTGTATTCTTTATGGTACCACTTCGCAACGCACTCATTGTAAAAGAGCATGGTATCCTTCCCTATCCCGAAGGAACTGCCTGTGCAGAAGTTCTTCTTGCTGGTGAAGAAGGTGGTGCAAATGCATCTACAGTATTTGCAGGTATGGGCTTTGCGGCGCTGTTCAAATTTATCATTGACGGTCTAAAGGCAGTTCCCAGCGAAGTTTCACTTCGTTTCAAGGGATTTGCAGGAGAAATCGGCACACAGATTTACCCCGCAGTTATGAGCGTTGGCTACATCTGTGGTCCAAGAATTTCTTCATACATGTTTGCCGGTGGCGTGCTTAGTTGGATGGTTCTTATTCCTATGATGGTGCTTTTCGGAAAAGAACTTATTCTCTATCCGGGTACCGCTCCTATCGGAGAGATGTTTTCTTCAGGCGGCGCAAGCGCCATCTGGAGTTCCTATATCAGATATATAGGTGCAGGCGCTCTTGCGGCCGGCGGTATTATCAGTCTTATTAAATCTCTCCCCCTTATTGTTCGCACATTCGGAGATGCGATTAAGGGTATGAAAGGTTCTTCTAACACCCAGATTACCCGTACTTCGCAGGATATCAGTATGAAGGTTGTACTTATTGCAATCGCAGTACTTACACTTCTTGTATGGCTTGTTCCGCAGGTTCCTGTATCCCCCTTAGGCGCTGTTATTGTTGTTGTATTTGGTTTCTTCTTTGCAACTGTTTCTTCCAGAATGGTTGGTCTTGTAGGCAGCAGTAACAACCCCGTTTCAGGTATGGCTATTGCAACGCTCCTTTTCGCCACTCTTATTCTTAAAGCAACAGGCAGTGCAGGTGCATCAGGAATGCGCGCCGCTATTGCTATAGGTTCAATCATCTGTATTATTGCGGCAATTTCAGGTGATACATCACAGGACCTTAAAACAGGTTACCTTCTCGGCGCAACGCCTAAAAAGCAGCAGTTTGCCGAAGTGTTCGGTGTAGTTGCCAGCGCTTTTGCAATCGGTGCTACGCTTTATCTTCTTGACAGCGCGTGGGGATTTGGTTCAGCAGAGCTTGGCGCTCCTCAGGCAACACTTATGAAGATGATTATTGAAGGCGTTATGGATGCAAATCTTCCGTGGAACCTTGTTGCAATCGGCGTATGTATCGCAGTTGTTGTTGAGGTTGTTGGAATTCCCGTTCTTCCTTTTGCTATTGGTGTATATCTTCCTGTGCAGCTTAACGCTTGCATTATGGTTGGTGGTCTTATCAGACTTTTTGTTGATAAACTCAAAAAGCCCGAAGAGGAAAAAACTGCTATCACAAATGACGGCATCCTCTTCTGCAGCGGTATGATTGCAGGCGAAGGTATTGTCGGTATTCTGCTTGCACTCTTTGCTGTATTTGGAATTGATAAAGCTCTTGATATCTCAGGAAAACTTGGTTTTTCTGAGCCCATAGCAAACATTGCAAGTCTTGTTGTGTTTGCACTTGTTATTCTTTCTGTTCTTATGTTCTCCGTTTTCAAAAAGCGTAATAAGTGATTATGAAAAAGAAAGAAACTGTTTCTGAGAATTATCTTGAAAAAATCCCTGTAAGAAGTTCTTATATTAAATGGACACAATCAGACGACGGAAAAGTAACTCTTGAAATCGAAAACACAGGTTTCTTTAACCGTATGGCGCAAAAGTTTTTCAAAAAACCGAAAGTTTCATATGTACATCTTGACAATATGGGCAGTTTTATTTGGCCTGTTATAGATGGAAAAAAGGATATTCTCTCGCTTGGAGAATTTGTTAAAGAAAGATTTGGAGATGAATGTGAGCCATTATATGAAAGGCTTGCGAAATTTTTTCAGATACTTGCAAGTTATAACTTTATATCATTCAAGTAAAAGTAAAAAAGAAGCTCGGATAAATCCGAGCTTCTTTTTTACTTTGAAATTTTTACAATCTTGTATTCAATAACTCCCATAGGAGCTTCTACGGAAACTTTCTCGCCTTTCTTGTGTCCAAGGAGAGCGCTTCCAACAGGCGACTCGTCTGAAATCTTTCCCTTTAACGGATCAGCCTCCGTAGAGCCTACGATAAGATACTCGGAAGTTTCCTCATCCTCTGTATCCTTTACCGTTACTTTTGAACCGATTGAAACAATATCGGTTGCAACTTCAGATTCATCAATTACTTCGGCATTTTTGAGCATATTTTCTATCTCAACAATTCTTGCTTCAATTTCAGCCTGTTCATTTTTTGCTTCATCATATTCACTGTTTTCTGATAAATCTCCGAAAGATTTTGCCATTTTAAGAGCTGCAGTGTTTTCTTTTCTTCTGACAGTTTTAAGATTGTCAAGTTCTTCCTGAAGCTTTTTCAAACCTTCGCTTGTAAGTAATACTTTTTTTGCCATTACAGCACTACCTCTTTTCATTTTTTCCTTTAATGACACACTGCTAATATTATAGTATCAAATTCCTTTTGTGTCAAGCACAAAAATTGAGTCTGCGGTTTTATTTATGTCAACATTGGCATCTTTACCCGGAACTTTCCCAAAAAGAGTACAGAGAACTAACCCACTCACACATGAAAGGTCCTGCGCTATTTCTTTAACTTCATTGTCGCAAACAGCTATCCTTCCAATATCGATTGTTTGTTTTTCTCGAAATTCTCGTTTTGAGATATTAATTATTGGGGAATTCACAACTCCATTTTCATCGAGGAATATGGATATTGTCTCATCACAAATTTTCAATTCGCTTTTTCTGACATGTCTGAGAAGGCAACCGAATTCAAAATAGAGGCTGTCAGCTACTTCACCGGGGGGTTCATCTGACACAATTGTAAATATACGACTTAAACCTATGAGCTTTTCTACATATTCGTATGCTTTGGAGGTAGGTGCATATATGTATAAATCTTCTAAGGGAAGCTGAAAGCCATATTTAACTGCTATTTCTCTACAGGTTTTCTCAATCACAGCTAAAACACATTCATTAGAAAGTTCGCTGTATTTTCTGACTCCTCCTTTTTGGGAAATCAACTCTTTTGAATTATTATTAATAGCTATAATCTGCCCCTTACTCATTTTTGCTATTTTTTTAATGGCTCTTTTACTGTTCTTCGCTATTACCAAATCATACATTCCGCGGTCCAGATATTTTATCAAATCGCGCGTACGCTCTTTTTTATCCGCCACTTTTAGCACTGATACTTTTTTCAAAAAAATCACCTCTCGGCAGATACTATATCTAAGTATATTCGCCATGAGGTGATTTTTTCACTCTACTGAGATTTTATCTTTGATTTTATTAAATTTCTTCTCTCCTATTCCTTTAACCTTCTTAAGTTCCTCTATGCTTTTGAACTTACCGTTTTTCGCTCTGTAATCAATTATGTCCGTTGCAAGAGCCTCACCGATTCCGTCAAGCTTGCACAGCTTATACATATCTGCAGTATTTATGTCGATAAGTTTTGAGTAAGTGCCTGCGCCTTCCCCTCTTCCCGGAATCGATATTTCTTCTCCATCGATAAGCGTCATTGCCAGATTAATTGTCGAAAGGTCAGCTTTTTGTGTTTCTCCGCCGGCTGCGATAATTGCATCTTTCACACGACTGCCATATTCAAGTTCATAGTACCCGGGAGCATTTACTTCCCCTTTTATATCTATTCCGACAATTTTTCGTTCTTCTCTTTTGACAATACCTTTTGGAAAAATCAATATCATAACTACGATAATGGCAAAAGCGAAAAACAAAATATCTTGAATTATGGGTCTATCCTTCACTTGCAAAATCTCCTTTTGTGTACTTGAATGCCTGATCCGCAATATCATTAATTTCTTTTTTACGGTTAAGGTTTTGTGTTGATTGTGCTATCTGAATAATCTCTTCGTATGAACGCTTTGTTTCCGGACTTCCTTTAGGCGACTTTTCCAGAATTTTATAAAGTTCCTTTGCCAAAAGTAAATTATACTTATCCTTATTAAAAGCCTTTTGTACAGCATCACGATACTGTTGTGCACTAAGCTCAAATTCTCCGCAAGCATCATAAATAAGAGCCTTTTCATTTATAATGGAAAGATTATTTCTGTCACGCTTAATGGCTTTGTCAATAATTCTAATCGCTGTATCGTGCAAAGGTACAATCTCGCCTGTTTTTCTTAAGGAAACAGTCGCCATTTTCAGGCTTTCGCTGTCGCAAATATTTATACTGCCAGCAATTTTATATAAAGAATAAGAAGTGGCGTAATCTTTTTCATCGTAAGCATTCTTTGCGCTGATTTTAATTATGCTGTGCAAGAAAAGCATAGCCGAAACAACGGCAAGAATACATGCAACATAGGTTGTTTTTCTTAGAATATCTTTCTCTAATCTTATTTGGATATCCATACCTGCCAATTGTTCATTATATGTATTAAGCCCGATCAGCAGCAAAATAACTGCAATATTTTCGCCGAAAGGCAGAATAAACACTGCTACGCAGAGTAAAAGTGCGGCCAAGCCGGTCATATTTTTAAGTCTTGTAAAAAGGATTATACTCTTGAAAAAAATAAATACACACACAATCAGCCCAATTATACCACTGCTTGCAAAAAGGTATGCAACAAGTCCAACCTGCGGGATCGACTGATATGACGAGGCCAGAAATGTTTCTCTTGCGCTCCAGAATCCACCGCCAAGACCAAAAAGATTTTTTATAGAGAAAGCCAAAACATCTTGGGACACGCTTGAAACTTCCGAGTGAGAGACGCTGATTATTGCAAAGACAGTAAATATTATAGCTGCCGCGAGGGAAGAAAATGAAAATATCTTTTCCCTTTTTTCTTTACAAAAATATGCCAGAGTAAATATTATTGCAAACGCCCAGGCAATCATACTTTTTGCCAGGATGAAAATAAAAGCCATCATCACGGCGGCAAGAATGAGCAACACTTTGCGGATTTTTGAATTGCCTTTAGTGAGAGTAACGGATGCCAATATTGAAAAGTAAAGGAACATTCCAAGAAAATCATTTGTCCCAAGCCCTTTATAAAGAGAGGTTTTTCCTGCTACAGGAACGACTTTCCCTATCCAGTAGAAAAAATTTACTATTGAACAGATAATCCCCGAGATAGAAAGGAGATACAAACTTCTCCTTTTTATATTATCCGTCATATTTTCCGCAAAATAATCTCGTGCAAGAGCATGGAAAAGCATTAAAACAAGGATTGAGAAAAAGTATAAAAGGTTTCCTTCCCTGTTTCCTGCCCAAAACGAAGTTATGATTGCATATCCTGCCAGTATCAGATACGCAAGGTGAGATACAGATATGTCAACCCTTTGGGTGTTTTTTATTCTTACACACAAAAGAATTGAAAATACTATTAAGAGCATGTAGATTCCCATTGCTGCAGGAATTTCGCCTATAGCAGACGGCACTATCAATATAAACAGAGCCGCGATAAACTGCAATATAGCGAGACTTGCTTGTTTTGTTATGTTAAAAAGCATATTTTCACCACTTTATTTTGCTTCCTCATGGCTTTTTTCCACAAGCAAAGCAATTTCTTCAGTAAAAGACTTAATCTCAAAGCTATCTTTCTTTCGCGCATACATAAGATATTCAATATTTCCTTCGGGCCCGCGAATGGGAGAAAAATCAAGTCCTAAAATTTCAAATCCTGTATTCTGCGCAAATATAGTTACCTCTTCTATTACTTCTTTGTGAACTGCAGGATCCCGCACAACACCTTTTTTTCCAACTTTTTCACGGCCTGCCTCAAACTGAGGTTTTATAAGTGCAACAATTTCTCCATCTTCACGAAGCAGTTTGTTTGCCACTGGCAAAACAAGTTTCAGCGATATGAACGCAACATCAACTGATGCAAAATCAAGCTGCTGACCTATATCTTCAGGTGTAACATAGCGAATGTTTGTGCGTTCCATATTGACTACTCTTTCATCCGTGCGCAGTTTCCACGCAAGTTGGCCGTAGCCGACATCAACAGCATATACTTTTGCAGCACCGTTTTGCAGCATGCAGTCAGTGAACCCACCGGTTGATGCACCTATATCCATAGAAACAAGCCCTTCAAGGTTTATCGGAAAAGATTTTATCGCTTTTTCAAGTTTTAATCCGCCGCGACTTACATATTTCAGTGTTTCTCCGCGTAACTCAACCTTGTCCTTCTCGCTTACCTGATCTCCTGCCTTATCGGCTTTTTGATTATTTACATAAACCTTGCCTTCCATAATCAAACTTTTTGCAAGATCTCTTCCGGAAACAAGTCCGTTTTCAACTAAAAATATATCCAGCCGTTGTTTCAAGATTTTAGCATCCTTTCTATATCGCCTGAAATCTTTTCTGCAGTAAAGCCGTAGAGATTATTTATATCCCTGATACTGCCATGTTCCACAAATTTATCATCAATAGCTTTGATGTGAATTTTGAAATTCTTACTGCGAAGCGCCGCTTCCGAAGCAATCATTTCTCCCATTCCGCCACGCTTTAAGTTTTCTTCAATAGTGAATATGAATCCCGTTTTTTCCGCACTTTCGAATATCGTTTCAAAATCCAGCGGTTTAACTGTTCTTACATCAATAAGTTCTGCATTAATACCGATTTTTGAAAGTTTTTCACAAACTTTATTTCCAAGAGTAACGCTTTGTCCTTCGCAAACGAGTGTAATATCTTTTCCTTCTTTAAGGAGTTTCGCTTGAGAAACAACAAACGGTCCATTATCAATTGAAAGCCTATCCGTTCCCCTTGGATACCTGATAGCAATAGGCCCGTTATGTTCATTCACTGCATAATCAAGCATTTTACAGAGTTCACTGTAGGAAGACGGTGAAAGGAGTGTTATATTTGGAATTGATGTCAGATAGGAAATATCAAAAACTCCCTGATGCGTTGCACCATCCCCTGCAACAAGTCCTGCACGGTCAACTGCAAACACTACATGATAATTCCCCAGTGCAACATCGTGAATTATGTTATCATATGCACGCTGCAAAAATGTTGAATAAACGGCTACAACAGGAAGGGCTCCACCTGCGGCGATGCCTCCTGCATATGTCACAGCATATCCTTCGGCGATGCCTACATCGTGCAGTCTGCGCGGATATTTCTTTGAAAACTCAGAAAGCCCACTACCCGAAATCATAGCCGGTGTAATTACAGCAATATTTTCATTTTTTTCGGCTAATTCGCAAAGCTTATCTCCAAAAATCTTCGAATAAGAATCTGCACTTTTAACAGTTTCTCCGGTTTCTTTTTCAAAAGGTCCGATTCCATGGAAAATATGTGGATTTTTTTCTGCAGGACTGTACCCTTTCCCTTTTTTAGTAATAACATGCACTAAAACAGGTTCATTCAAGGAAAGCGCACGGGAAAACATATTCTCCATTTCCTCGATATTATGGCCGTTCACCGGTCCCAGATATGTAATACCAAGTTGTTCGAAAAACTGATTCGGCGCAACCGCATACTTAATAAACCTTTTTATACGGCGAAGTGAGCTCATCAGCTTTTCTCCGCCACCGGGCATACTTTTGATTTTTTCAACAATTTTGCGTTTTGACGCAGTGTAGCCCTTGTTAGTACGGGCGCGGGAAAGAAATGTGGAAAGAGAACCTACATTTCTCGATATTGACATTTCATTGTCATTAAGAACAATGAGCATTTTGGGTTTTGTGTTTCCTATGTTGTTAAGAGCTTCAAATGCAAGACCTCCGGTAAATGCTCCATCTCCAATTACAGCGGCAATGTTATAGCTTTCCTTTCTTATTTCGCGTGCCTGAGCAAATCCGGCAGCGGTTCCTAAAGAAGTTGATGCATGTCCGCTGTAAGAAGAATCAAACTCGCTTTCTTTGGGACTGCAAAAACCACAGACACCGCCAAGTTGTCTTATAGAATCCATGTTATCTGCTCTTCCGGTAAGAATTTTGTGGACATATGACTGATGTCCTACATCCCAGATGATTTTATCATTCGGTGCATCAAGAGTGCGATGAAGGGCTACTGTAAGTTCCACAACACCCAGATTGCTTGCAAGATGACCTCCGTTTTTCGAAACGCTGCTGACGAGCAACTCCCTGATTTCTTCGCACAGCACCTTAAGTTGCGGAGGTGTCAGCTTTTTTATATCGGACGGATATTTAATTTTGTCAAGATACTTGTACATAATTATTCTCCATTTATTTTTTAATCAGCTTTTCGGCAAGGGCGCCGTCAGGCTTTACAAACGCTGTGTTATACCCCTCATAAATTACCATTCCGGATTTTGCGCCGTTAGGCTTTTTCACATGGTTTACGGGACAGTAGTCAACCTCTAGATAGGGCGAATTTTTTCCTTTCGAGTAAAATGCAGCAAGAGATGCTGCGACCTCTATTACATCGTTTGGAAATTCCTCACCCATATATTTTACAAGAGTATGCGAACCTGCTATATTTTTCGCGTGAAGCCATAAGTCGCGGCTTCTGCTCATTTTGAGTGTAAGAATGTCGTTTTGAATGTTGTTTCTCCCAACATAGATCGTATATCCTTTGTAAAGAAACTCGTATGGCTTTGAAGTTTCGAGGTTCTTCTCTTTTTTCTTTTTGTTTGTTTCGCTCTTAATATATCCGTTTGCAACAAGCTCCCCGCGTATTTCCGCAAGGTGCGAAGGAGTCTGAGCATTTGAAACGCTGTAAAGAACCGATTCAAGATACTCAAGTTCTTTAATTGTTATTTCCATCTGTTTTGCTGCATAAATCTCTGTATTTTTCGCCTTTTTGTATCTAGTATAATAACGAGTTGCATTTTGCGAAGGAGTAAGCTTGTTATCAAGCTTTATTTCAATCTCGCTAAAATCCGCATCATAGAAGTTTTGTGTGATGAGCTTTTCATCACCTTTTTTTATTTTGTAAAGATTTGCAGTAATCAGGTCACCGGAAATTTTAAGTTTTTCTCTATCACCGGCTTCTTTGAGTTCCCCTTGTAAGATATCAAGCTTTTTCTGCGCGCGGCGGATATTATTCGTCACAATTTTTGTAATTGCTCCGCTCCTGTCATTCATCCGCGAGTGCAAATCACGGGCAAAATAAAACTCACACGCAGCTTCGTTCATCGTCTTTTTATTTTTGATTTTTACTGCTGATTCGTACTGCTTTATTTCAAAAGGAGCAAAATCAACCGTCTTCTTTTCATCTTCAGAATAAATTATGCATGGCGAAAACTCATATTTTGACGCTTTTTCAAATAATCCAAAAAGCTCGTAGGCTATTTTCCCCTTTTGAGCGGTAGTAAGCTCCCCTATAAAAAGGTTTCTCTGATTACATGCTCGGTACACACACTCTCCGGCAAGAAGCGGACTTATCCCTTTTACATGATCTGTTATGGCACGGTCAGCCTCGCGTCCTTCCGGAGCGTTTGCAAGCATCATAAAATATTCATCTTCTGTTGCGGTTTCAGGATTGAGTCTGTCTGTATCCGGGGGCATCATATAAAGAAGTCCCGGTAAAATATTGCGCACCGAACTTACCGTCAAGTCAATATGCTTTACAGAATCTATTATCTTTCTATTTTCGTCAAGAAAAATAATATTACTGTTCCTTCCCATCACTTCACAGATAAGGTGCCGTGATATGATATCTCCCATTTCATTCCTGGAGGATATTTCAATATCAATTACCCTTTCAAAGCCAAGTCTTGTGACGCTTTCTACTCTCCCACCTGTAAGGTGCTTTCTCAGGAGCATACAAAACATTGGCGGTGTGGCAGGGTTTTCTTTGCTTTCCGTCACCAGATGAATACGGGAATTAGCGCTGCTTGCACTGATTGTAAGTTTCTTGCCTCCGCTTTGCGCCTTGAGCACAAGAAGTATCTCGTCACGCTCAGGCTGATGTATCTTTTCAATTTTTGCACCCTTAAGCTCTGTGTTAAGCTCATGGGCAATGGCACCTAGTGCAACTGCGTCAAGCGGCATACATATCTCTCCAGATTAGTGTAGTTACAATATTATAACATAAAATCAGGGAATTTGCAACATAAAAAACTGCAGTAAAAAACTGCAGTAAAAAACTGCAGTTTTGTCAGTATATATAAGATTCCGGATTGATTGTTATGCCGTCTACCCAGAGTTCGAAATGAAGGTGCGGTTCTTCTCTTCTTTCAATTACTGCACTGCTTCCGACAAATGCTATAGCTTGTCCTTTTTTAACTTCTTCTCCTTCTTTTACGCTGATATTTTTATCAAGGTTTCTGTAGACGCTTACTATTTTACCTGGATGAAGTATTTCAACACAATACCCCCAATAGCTATCTTTGTAGACCTTTAACACTGTTCCGTCCCACGCGCTTACAACACCATCGCCTTCTTTTGCCTTGTAGTCAATTCCGGTATGAGCTCTCCAGTCATCCATAGTCTTTGAATAAACCGCCGTTTGAGAATATCCTTTAAGAACATCTTGTCCGCAAGGAAAGAGCATTTTTTCAGGCGGCATTTCCTCCTCAATCTCCACTTCTTCCAGTTTTTCTTTTTCAGGTTTTTTCTCCGTTTCTTCTTTTTCGGCGCTCTTCATCGAAAACGCGTCCAGCGCCTCTATGTTTTCAGATATATTACCTGTTGGAATATCCTCATTTTCTTTTTGAGGCAGAATCATTCTTCCTGTATATATAGCGTCTTTTTTCGCCTCTTCGCTGCTTTTGAGAGCTGTCGCGCGCCCGATAAAAAAGCTCAAAAGAAATACCGAAATAGCTAGTGCCAGATAAATTGGTGTCTGCGGTTTTTTCATATTCTCACACTCCTTGATAATATTATTACCAAAAACCGCGTTATCTAAACGCCACTTATTTTTGTTCCGGTATAATAATGCGTCAATATATCTATATAGCTGTACCCTTCCTTAGCCATAGTGTTGGCGCCGTACTGACTCATCCCTACACCGTGGCCGTAACCGGTTACTTCAAAGGTTACTTTTTCATTATCTGCTATAATTTTGAAGCAACTGCTTCTAAGGGCAAAAATACTTCTTATTTCCTTACCGGAAAATTCTTCTCCTCCAATAATTATACTTTTTACACTGCCGCCCTCACTTAAAGTGGGAGCTGCTATATCTGCAAATGTTTCAATTTTAATATTCGGTTTTACAGAGGCAAGTTTTTCCCTGAATTCCCCGAAAGAAACTGACTGCGTGGAATAGAAATTAGGAGCGCTTTCCTCACCGTGGCTTTCTACGCTTATAAGATAGGGCACATCTCCTCCCCAGACATCTTTTGAATTTTCAGTTCTTCCGCTTCCTGCCTGAGAGTGAAAAACCGCCATAGCAACATCCCCGTTATAGGTTATTATCTCTCCTGCGGTATCGTACACAGCATCTGATATTTTTTTTGAATATTCCTCCCTTTTTTCTTTCCATAGAGAGGCTTGTTCTTCCTGAGTCTTATAGGCTTTACAATGTGCAAAGTCAGTGCAGACTGCTGCATCGGGATGCTCGGGAGAGGGATTTTCCTGTCGGTAAAAGGCATAACTCCTTGCTGCAACAGCCTGCGCTTTCAAGGCTTCTGTTTCGAATTCAGCCGGCATCTCTGCGGCAACCACACCGCACAGATATTCTTCTATATCCATTGAGCGTGTTTTTCCCTCATCCTTAAAATACACGCTGATTTGGTTTGTTTTTATTCTCGAAGATTCTTCTTCATTCTTTTGCAAATTTGAAAACAAGAACACCGAAAAAGGTATTAGCATGGCAGTTATTACAAAAAATACTGTTGCAACAAAAAAGCGTTTAATCACAAATTTCACCTCGCGCTATATACATTATATTTTTGTTGCAAAATAAATAGAACTTTTTATTGTAATCTCAGTCAATTTATGGTATAATAACTCAAAATATTGTTATTTAACAGCACCATCAGAAACGGAGGCAACTTCAAAAATGCAGGAAGGCTACTCAAATTTTATTCACGACATTATTGACCAGGATCTGGCCGAGGGACGAGAAAATCATGTTCACACACGGTTTCCTCCTGAGCCTAACGGATATCTTCATATCGGCAGTGCAAAGGCTATATGGATAAATCATAGCACAGCTAAGAAATATGGTGGACTTTTCAATCTCCGTTACGATGACACAAATCCCGTCAAGGAAGATGATGAATTCGTAAAGGCTATTGAAGAAGATTTGCACTGGTTAGGTGCAGACCCCACAGGCGGTATTTTCTACGGAAGCGACTATTTTGACAAGTGCTATGAATTTGCCTGCAAGCTCATCCGTGACGGAAAGGCTTTTGTCTGTGACCTTTCTCAGGAAGAAATGGCACAGTATCGTGGAACCCTTACTGAGCCTGGCAAGGAAAGCCCCTATAAAAACAGAAGCATTGAGGAAAATCTCGACCTTTTTGAGCGAATGAAGAACGGTGAATTCGGAAATGGCGAACGCACTCTCCGCGCAAAGATTGATATGGCATCACCTAACATGAATATGCGCGATCCCGTTATTTACCGCATACTTCATACAAACCACCACCGTCAGGGAGACAAGTGGTGTATCTATCCCATGTATGACTTTGCTCATCCCATTCAGGATGCACTTGAAGGAATCACTCACTCTCTTTGCTCAATCGAATTTGAAAACCACCGTCCTCTCTATAACTGGGTTGTTGATAATGTTGGCTTTGAGCATGACCCCCATCAGTACGAATTTGCCCGTCTTAATATGACATATACAGTTATGAGTAAGCGTTATCTTCGCAAACTTGTTGAAACGGGTTATGTTGACGGTTGGGATGATCCGAGAATGCCTACCCTTCAGGGACTTCGCAGAAGAGGTTATACACCAACTGCAATTTTCGATTTTATTGAGCGTAGCGGTGTTGCAAAGGCTAACAGTATGGCTGATATTCGTCTTCTCGAATATTGTATTTGTGAAGAGCTTAATGAAAACGCGCAGAGAAGAGTTGCTGTTATTGAGCCTCTTGAGGTTACAATTACAAACCTTCCCGATGACCATGTTGAGTATTTTGAGCTTCCTAATCATCCAAAGAAGCCCGAACTCGGCACAAGAAAGGTTCCCTTTACAAATAAACTTTATATCGAACAGAGCGACTTTATGGTGGAACCCATTCCAGGCTTCAAGAGATTAAAGCCTGACGGAGAGGTTCGGCTTATGGGTGCATATATCATGAAGTGCAACGAAGTTATATATAACGAAGACGGCAGTATAAAAGAACTTCTTTGCACAGTTGATATCGAAACAGGTAACGGAATGCCTGTAGACGGCAGAAAAGTCAAGGGTAACATCCATTGGGTAAGCCGTGCAACTGCAGTAGAATTCAGCGTTCATCAGTTTGACAATATCTTTAATAAAGAAAATGTTGCCACACTTCTTGAAGACGATAATTTCGATGAGTTCATCAATCCCGATTCACTTATTGTCTATGAAAAATCCTATGGTGAGCCTTCTCTCGCCGATGCACAGGTCGGAGAAAAGTTCCAGTTTGTGCGTATGGGCTACTTTACAAAAGACAGTAAAAAAGACGGTATATTCAATCGCACTGCACCGCTTAAGAGTTCATTCAAACCTGAATAAAAGATACAAAGAAGCAGGATAAAAGTCCTGCTTCTTTATTTGTGCCAATTTCCGTTTTTTTGTTGTCATAAATTGACCTCTGATTGACTTACTTCTATATGGATGATAGAATACAGTTATCTATACAAGGAGGATTGAAAAATGAAAAAGTTACTCAAAAAAGCGCTTTTGTTAACGCTTGTTATCAGCATGGTTCTTTCTGTGCTTCCTGCGTTTGCAACAGGCGAAACCAACACTCATCCCTTCGGCGATGTATCCGCTGAAGAATGGTACAACGAATATGTACAGACTGTATGGGAAAAAGGACTTGTTGAAGGAACTTCAGAAACCACTTTCGAACCTGCCGGAACCCTTACAAAAGGTATGATTTTAACCATTCTCGGCAGACACGCAGGCGTTGACGAAAAGGCTTACGCTGAAAGCAAGTTTGATGATGTTGATGCAAAAGAATGGTATGCTCCCTATGTTGCATGGGCAGTAGAAAACAAGATTGCAGAAGGCGTAAGCGAAACTGAATTTGCTCCCAACGCAATTGTTACAAGAGAAGAAATTGCTGTAATCATTCACAACTACATCAACGCGGAAGGTTGTGCGGCTGCAGAAAATGGCACTCTTTCCTACACTGATGTTGATGCTATCAGCGAAGAAGCTAAGGTAGCTGTAATCGCTTGTAAAAATGCAGGTATTATGGAAGGTAACCCTGACGGCACTTTCCTTCCTAAAAACAATCTCTCTCGCGCAGAATTTGCCGCTGTTGTAACAAGAGTTGATAAGTACATCGCTTCTGCTAAGGCTGAACCCGATACATATTTAACATTCAACGAAGCTGACCAGGAAAAGATTGTAACTGCTGTAAAAGCACTCAAAAACTCTGATTTCACACCCTATACTCTTGCAAGATGGATTTACTATGTTGCTTTCAGCAAGGTTTGGACAATGACAGGTCCTGAGGATGTAGTCATCGCAGAAACTTTCGTTTCTGAAGATGCACCTGTAACAGCAAACACTGTAAACTATATCAAAATGATTGCTCCCGGTCTTTACAGCGAAAAAGCAGTTTCAAATAAGATCAAAGAGCATTTCTACGCAGAAGCAAAAGAAATCACTAAGGAAGACCTTATCATCGGTGACCTTCTCTTCGTTCAGAAGGACGAAAGTGCAAAGATTTACATTTTCGTTGGCGACAAGTTCGTTGAAATGAAAAAAGACTACGCTCCCGATGTTGCAATCGAAGAAGTACTTACTACACTTCCTGAAAATGATAGTTACTTTGTATTAAGACCTTCTATGGCAATGACTACCGTTAGTCGTTCATTCCCCAACGAAGAACTTGAACTTACTCCTGCACAGGAAGCTATCATCGGCACTGCTGAAACTTATATGATGCGCGGTCACCGTATTCAGTACGATGACGGTCATATCAGCCCCAAGAGTGAATATCGTTGGCAGCATAGTGTAAAAGCACCCGAAGAATACACATCAGATTCATGGGGCTACACAAACTGCGCAGCATTCACACACGATGTATATTTCTTCGCACTTGATTATGAGATTGATGGTATGTGGTCCACACGCCTTCTCATAGATGCGGAAGAAAGTATCCGCCCCTTCTATTATGAGCCTACAGGCAAAGAAACAGAAGAAGAAAAAGCTGCTATCAAGGCACAGTTCCTCGAAGAACTTCAGCCTGCTGATATCATCGTAACACGCCGTGGCGGTAACGGTCATGCAATGCTTTATGTAGGTAACGGCAACATTATCCATAGTACAGGCTCCACATACAACTACGATAACAATAAGGAAACTTATGAGCCTACTGTCAGATACAAAATCGCATCCGACCTCTTCACAAAATTTGAAACCTACCCTGTATTAGATGGTAAGGTAACACAGCTTGCGATCGTTCGTCCTCTTAACAAGTGGAATGGCGAAGTTCCCGAAAACACAGTAAGCAGAATTACAACAATGAAGGGCATCATGGCAGAAAAGCTTTCTTCACACACAGCTAATATGTCAGTAAATCCCGGCGAAGAAGTTGAATACAGCTTCTTTATGTACAACTCAAACGATTACGATGTAACTCTTGAAATCAAGGATGTTGCTCCCGAAAACACAACATATGTTTCAGGTTCTGACAAAGTAGACGGTGAGAATCTTTCATGGACAGTTACAATTCCTGCAGGTAAGGATGCAACTGTATCATACAAGGTTAAGGTTAATGAGGACGCCGCTCTTGATACTAAAATTTACGGCGACAAGGCTACAATCGGCGGAGTTAAGTTCGTATGTCCTGCAATCTATGTAAAGAACACTCTTACAAAGGATGAACAGGCAAAACTTACCCAGTCTGCAAACAAACTTATGGCTTCAGAAATGACTGCATTTGATAAGGCAAACGCAATTTACAAGGATGCCGGAATTTCAGACAAGATTCTTCCCGGTGAAGGCTTCATGGATATCGCTGACGGTGTATTCTACGACAAGCCGTTTGATGGCGACAGAACAAGATACTATCCCCACGGTTGCTTCGACCTTAAGAGAGAAGGCATCTACTCTGAAATGGTAGTTAATTCTCTTTATGGTGGTAGAGGCGCCTGGACTACACCTGTCGGCGAAAGAACAAGACTTCTTCGCGAAAAGTATCTTATGCCCGGTGATATAGTTCTTTGGAGAACTGCTGATAAGGAATACCTTTACATGTACACAAATGATGGTCTTCTCCACCTTAACACAGGCGAATATATCGAAGATGCAAAGACATGTCTTGAAAAAATGTTGGGACAGTACCCCGATACATACGATATGTACTTCGTAGTTCTCCGTCCCTCACATACACTTAAATAAGTAAGTAACAAAAAGACAGCAGGTCACCTGCTGTCTTTTTTTAGAATAATTCTTTACTGTCAAGTACAAGAGTAAACGGCCCATCATTTATGAGCGAGACTTTCATATCAGCACCAAACTGACCGCACTCTACTTTTCCGAAAATCGCTTTACACTTTTCTTTTATATATTCGTAAAGTTCTTCGGCAAGTTGTGGTGAGCCTGCATTTATAAATGAAGGCCTGTTCCCTTTTCTGCAATCGGCATAAAGTGTAAACTGAGAAACCACCATTACCTCGCCCGATACTGCGTCAATGCTGAGGTTCGTTTTTCCTTCGCTATCCTCAAAAATTCGCAGACGGGAAATTTTTTCAATCATTTTATCGGCAATTTCACGCGTATCATCATTTGATACACCAAGGAGGAGTAAGTACCCCTTTCCTATTTCGCTGACTTTGTTACCTTCTATGGTAACAGAGGCTTCCTTAACTCTCTGTAAAACGATTTTCATACTTCTACCTTTTCTTCCTCTAAAACCTCTATCAATCCGTCAGGTGTTTCAAGCATATCGTGCTTCTGCAGGAAGAACTTTCTTACTGCAAAAAGAATTGCTATCGCAACAACTGTAATAAGGTTTTCAATCGGTGAAGCATGCTCCACAATAAGTTGACGCGCAAGAGCAAATGCCAATACTTCTATAACCGTTTCAGGCGTATGCTTACAAAACATTTTAATAAGTTCGGCACCAATTGCAAGTGTGATTGCTCCGTCAAGAACAGTTATAAGTGTAACTGCCTTTTTCACTTCAATAGACATTGCAAATGTATCAACAATCATCCTTACTGCAAAGACAATAATTGCGATACTAACAATGACCGATATCAGAAGTTCAAAAAGGTAACTTACCTCGAACATTTTATCCTGTAGCTTTTTTCTCATAAATTTTCTCCTTTTTGCTTTAGAAATAATATTATTTCGCAAGTGACGGACGAAGAATTATGAAAAGATGCTGTCCGAGAAGAGAATCAATAAACGCATTAATTTCTTCTCCGGAAAGGGTTTTTAATTCCCCGTCTTTTTCAAATTTGCCGATAAGTTTTTCACCGTTGTAGAATGCACTGTAAGTACAAAGACCGTAATTATCGTCTGCAACAAGTATTATATCACCTGCTGAAAGGTCGCGTCTCAATGTCTTGTTACAGCGGATATGCGGAGAACTTACCTTTTCAGGAGTTATTACTGTCACACCACCGAAATACGAATAAACGCCCATATCTTTTTCAGGATTTTGTGCTCGACGGGAAAGTACATCGCCACTTAATGTATCGTGAATATAGAAACAGTTATAGATGTGCTGACTTTCGTGAGGGTCGACTAAAATACCGATTTCTTCGTAAGCGACAGACGCCGCCTCAACGGCTGTTTTTCCGCTTTCTATTTCTTTTATCGTAAGAGAGCAGACTTTACTGATTTCCTCGGCATTTGCTTTCTTGCCCACCAAAACCTTAGGCGCATTTACTTTAAGCGAATTGACAGTAACTTCGGGGCCTTCAAGATAGAGAGGTTCATCATTTTCAACAAGAACTTCAAAACCAAATGTCTTTTCCGCGCCTGCGGAAAGTGTTTCTTTTGCTTTGCCTGCGCCTACAAGTGTTGCTCCGCAGGGAACAGTAAATGTAACGAGAACTTCCTTATCCTCTTCTCCGTTATTCTTAACCTTTACGCTGTATGTAACATTCTCCCCCTTTGTGGCGTGTTGTCCTCCGGGATGAGATGTTTCAACCCCACAGATAAGTGCTTTTGCAGTTGTGAGTCTTGCCATAGTTTTTTCAGTAGGCTCGTCCACAATATCAAGCGGTCTTTCGATAGCAATTCTTTTTATGGTTTTGCTTTGAAAAATCTTTTCATTAATCAGGTCATCAATACCAATCACAAAAAGTCCGCCATCTTCATATTCACGGCTCTTCTTTTCCTGATAGTCATAACTATTGGGCCTTCCGTTCGGGGTACAATGCGCAAATCCCCCATCTCCCAAATAAATGAGAGTGTGTCCACTGCCACTGAAACGGTCGTATGTCATTACATCTCCGGGCTTTAATGTGTCCTTTATTTTCTGCTTGATTTCTTCAATTTCTTCGGGGGTTTCCTCATAAGTTCTTTCATAGAGGAAAACCCTCGGTTCAAAGTAGTCTACCATATGCCAAGTCAGCTCAAAAGGAATTTCATAACCGAAAGTTTCCCAGAAAACAACATTTACAAAGGACGAACAATCAAGAAAAACCGTTTTCTGTCCTGTTGCAGTTTCGGGGGAAACATACTTATCACGCCTTGGTGTTGTGATAAGTTTTCTGTCCATACAACGCTGGTCATATTGAATTTTGTTTCCGCGATTAAGATAGGCTTTTATAACTTCTAAAAGCGCCTGTGTTTTAATATCCATAGCCGGACACCTTTAATTTCAAATTAAAGTTCTATACCAAAATAACTTGCTGCATTATCATAGCTAATACCTTCAACGATTTTTCCGAGAAGGTCGTAATCTTCGGGGAATTCTCCGTTTTCTACCCATGTGCCGAGAATGTTACAGAGTATTCGTCTGAAATATTCGTGACGAGGATATGATGTAAAGCTTCTTGAATCTGTAAGCATTCCTACAAATGCAGAAAGTGCACCAAGGTTTGCAAGTGCCTTCATCTGTTCTTCCATACCATCACGGTGATCATTGAACCACCAAGCTGAACCGAACTGAATCTTACCTTTTACGCCACCTGTCTGGAAGTTACCAAGCATTGTTCCGAGTACGAAGTTATCCTTGGGATTAAGAGTGTAGAGGATAGTCTTGGGAAGGAGATCTTCTTTATCAAGTTCATTAAGGAATGAAGAAAGAGTTTTTGCCTGAATCGGGTCGTCGATTGAATCAAAGCCGACATCTGCACCAAGTTTTTCAAACATTCTTGTGTTGTTGTTTCTGAGCGGGCTGAGATGAAGCTGCATTGCCCAATTACGCTTTGCATACTCTTTGCCGAGGAAAAGCATAATTGCTGTTTTATAGATTTCTGCTTCTTTTTCTGTAACGGCTTTTCCTTTAAGCGCCTTTTTATAAATAGCGTTAACTTCTTTTTCATCAGCCACTATGAAAGGCATTGCAGATGCTGAATGGTCTGAAATTTTGCAGCCAACACTTTCAAACTTATCAAGGGTTATAACAAGAGCCTTCTTAAGAGATTCAATATCCTTTACCTCAACTCCTGTTGAGTCTTCAAGTTTTACAATGTACTGAGCAAATGTATCCTTTTCAATACCAAGTACATTGTCAGGTCTGTATGTAGGAACTACTCGTGTTGTAAAGTTCTTGTCTTCAGCGAGCTTCTGGTGATATTCAAGAGTATCTGTAGGGTCATCTGTAGTTGCGATAAGAGCAACATTAGACTTTTTAATAAGTTCGCGTGCAGAAAATCCTCCTTCTGATATCTGTGCATTTGCTTCATTCCAGATTTTTTCTGCATTTTTCTCTGTGAGGTATTCATCAATTCCAAAATATCTCTGCAGTTCAAGGTGGGTCCAGTGATAAAGAGGATTTCCGATAGCGTACTGAACAGCTTTTGCGTATGCCATAAATTTCTCGAAATCAGTCGCATCTCCTGTGCAGCATCTTTCTTCAGTACCCATGCTACGCATAAATCTCCACTTATAGTGGTCGCCTGCAAGCCATATTTCAGTGATGTTTGAGTATTGCTTATCCTCATATATTTCCTTTGGTGATAAATGACAGTGATAGTCATAGATCATCTTATTTTTTGCGAAATCATGATACAATTTCTGCGCTGTTTTTGTTTCAAGCAGAAAATTCTTATCCATAAATTTTTTCATATCAACTTACCTCTCTCCCATTTTACAAACCGCATATAGTATATGTAGAATTATATCACAATAAAGATACATCCGTCAATCAATTTGGAGAAAATAGTCATGTGTTTCGACATTGAAAGGGGCTGTCTCACTAAAAAAGTGAGGCAGCCCTGATTTTTTTGCACACAAAAAGCCGCTAAAGTATAGAAACTTTGCGGCTTTTGTGGTATAATGAAGTATGCCTAGTAATTCAAAAATACAAGTAGATTATACAACAAAAACCAGAAATTTTCAACTGGTTTTTCC
>JAFQQD010000037.1 GCA_017411435.1 Clostridia bacterium | reverse complement strand
GGTCTTTTGACAGTAAACAAATCTTTTATAACAAATTCTTTCCATTGTTTTGTATCAATCTGTTTCATTTTGTGCTTCCTTTCCCTTCAAAACGATGGTTATATCGTTTTCTTTAGAAGATATTTCGCTATCATACATAACTTTTTTTATCAAAGAATCACTGAATTCCTTCACATCAATTCCTTGCTTAAACATTAAGTAATCCATCATTGTTTTTGTGAAATCTTCTTCAAAAATCTCAAATGGTTTTTCAGGCATTTGATAGCTCAAATTTTTAGAAGGCTTAATCCATTGAACAGTATCATCTCCCGATTGTTTACGGATAATATCCACCCATCTATCTTCGATGCTTTGCCATCTATCTTTAATGTCTTGTCTGCCTTGATTTTTAACTGTTTCCAAACCATCTTCCTCTATGTAACAGGCAAAGATTTCCTTTTCATTTTGAGGAATACCTGCTGTAAAAATAAAGATTGATGTTGTAACTCCTTCTGAGAAAACCTTTTCAGGCAATTTTATAATTTTCTCAATAGTACTGTGTTTAAGAAGCTTTCTTCCCTTTTTATCTTTTTCCAATTTCTTATCAGGGAGAATAAACGCACATTTTGTATTTCTTGGCACATTCTTTAATACGTTTTCAACAATAGTCAAGCAACCATATTTTGACTCAAAAGGAGGATTCATAAGCACTTTCGTAATGTTTTTAGATTTAATCCAATCACAAGCCTCTTGTGTTCTGCTATCAAGGTGTTCTAAATTTGTTTTGCCGTCTTTATGTATAAGCATATTCGCACAGGCCAGAGCAAATATTTCTCTATCAAATTCTATTCCATATAATTGTGTGTCTTTGATTTTTGATGCTTTTTTAGTATTTATTCCACCCGCTTCTTTCATCATATTACACATTGATTTTACCAAAAAAGCACCTGAACCACAAGCTGCATCTAACACCTTGTCGTTTTGATTAACTTCAATCAGTCTATACATAAAGGAGGTAATGTGGTCAGGGGTAAAAACCTGACCGCTTTCGGATTTTTTCTTATACCGGTTAAATTCATTAAAGAAAATACCCATAACATCCTCGCCATTCCAATAGTCTGAATTAACACAATCCGAAATTTCCGAAACCCAACAAATAAAATTGTTAATGGCCTCTTGGTTTGTTGTATTATTCATTTTGATTTCAGCATATACTTCAGTTAATAAATCAAGTTTTAAATTTTGTTTTCTGCTTTCCTCAAGTGATTTTGAAAGTGTGCTAAGAATAGAATTTTTCATCAAAGTAAAGTCCATATTCTTAACTAATAATGCACCATATCTTTTTGCAACCAAAGCACAAGCAGTAAAGATCATTCTATGATATAGGTTTTTAATACCAAACTCAGTATGTAAGCAATCATTGATACGTTTGGTCAAATTGTAAATATGCTGCTTATCTATTGTATCTTGAGTAAACAATGCTAAATAATACGATTTGTCTTGCAATATGTTTGAAATCTCATTAGCAGATATTTCAATGTTATTTTTGAAAACTCTAATATCTACACCGTTATATAATATTCCACAAACATTTTTATATTTGGTTAGAACAATATTACAGTTTTTTATGAGTTCATTTACCCATTTCTGTTGCAAAATATCTTCCTGCTCGGATTTAGTTTCCAAAACGATCGCAGGCGAGGTACAGTCGTTCGGAAGATACCAACCATCAGGTTTATCAATTATTCCCTTGAATCCTAACTGATTGAAAGTTGTAATTTGCCCTGTTCCTTGCTTTGCATTAGTTTCAACCTTATCAAATCCAAGCTGAATTTTAGCACTATCTCTAACCTCGTCTTCGGTACGATATACAATTTTATTTGCCATTGCCTTTTCCTCCGTTTCCTTCCTGCTTCTTTAAATATTCATCAGCCGCTTTGTTAAACAAATCCGCCATACTATGCATATTATCATCGTAAGCAATAGCTGCAAGTAAACGTTTTACTTTATCTGGGTCCATTCTAAATTGGACTTGTCTGGTACGAGTGGCTTTATTCTCTTTAAGCAAAGACAGCACCTCCAATATGATATCATTCAATCTTGATATAATGATATCATAATTTGCAATATATGTCAATGTTTTTGTCCGGTACTGTAACGAGCAGGGAAGATGTATCCCACCTTCCAGATATTTAGGATATCCTAAGACCTTATTAGAAAAGCCTGAAACAAAATGTTGTTTCAGGCTTAATGATATTATTTTGATTTAACTGTTTTTAGTGATGATATCAACATTCTGCGAATAGTGCCACAGTCGTTTTGCATCTTCTTATATTTTTCTTCTTTGATACAATCTGTTTCAAAAAGCAATTCTAACCAATACTCTGTTTCGTAACACTCTTTTTGAGAAATTTCAAGTTTTGATATAAAATCATTTTTACTTTGAGCATATTGCGCTTCGTGAAGATTTGCACCTATTGAAGTTGCTGAACGCAATAATTGATTTACTAATACTGCCTCTTTGTGGCTTGATTTGATTTCTCTGCATAAGAAAACAATATCTTTTGCAAATTGTTTTGCTTTATCTCTTAAAACGCTATCCGCCATTACTATCACCTCTGTAATTATTGTACTGCAATTTTGCTACTTTTTCAAGTGATATTCTGCACTTCGTACAGAGTGATATTTTTGATAAATCAAAAGTGTTATTAAAACCTTCTGTTTTAGTGGTATTTTATTCGCCATAAACTGTGCGAAGCACATACCACTTGCAAAGCAAATACCACTGCGAAGCAATATAACTCGCCGTACGGCGAATAAAACTGCCGAGTGTCCTTAAGAACACTCGGCATACGGAAGATTCCTTTTTTATATCACAAGAATTTTATTCATTTTCACATCAAACTCGTCATGTGGCAAATTGTCTGCAAAAAGTTCCTTTTTACATATTCCCAGCTTGAACGGATTTATATCACTTAAAAATCTGTCATAATATCCCTTGCCGTAACCAAGTCTGTAACCGTCTTTATCAAAAGCAATACCGGGGACAATCACAAAATCAATTTCCTCTTTGGGAAACTCCTTCGGGGTTACAGGCTCTGATATCCCGAAAAGCCCCTCTTTTAATTCGTCAAGGGATTTTATTTCCACTGCTATCATATTACCGCACTTGTCTGTGCAGTATGGGACAACAACTCTCTTTTTCGTGAGCATTTCCTGTATAAGACTTTGTGTTTTAACTTCGCTGCCTGCCGAAACATAGCAAAAAACAGTTTTGGCATTTTTGAATTTTTCAAAATCTTCAAGGTGTGACAAAGAGATTTCTTGTCGGGGGAGTGAATTGCGCACAGAAAGTAGCTTTTTACGCAAAGCTGATTTTTCATTAACCATTTACTGCATCCTCTGCACTTTTAAGAATTTTTGAAATCGCCTCTTCATATGATGCAGCCTTAAAAACGGCGCTTCCTGCAACAAGAATATTTACCCCTGCCTTTGCAGCATAAGCGGCAGTTTCTTCGTTTATTCCGCCGTCCATCTGGATGTCAATATCTTTTCCGTCTTTATGCGCGCGGATTTTTCTTGCCTTATCAAGTACTTCTGGCATAAACTTCTGTCCGCCAAAACCAGGCTCAACACTCATTATAAGAACCATATCAAGCTTATGTAACAGCGGAAGAACACACTCCTCGCTTGTACCGGGTTTGATGGCAACCGCAGCCTTTACACCGAAAGAATGAATCTTATCGATTAGACTGTCCATATCGTCAACAGCCTCCGCGTGGAAGCATATAAGCTCTGCTCCTGCCTTTATAAAGGACTCCATATATTTTTCGGGATTGTCAATCATAAGATGACAGTCGAAAAACAGCTTTGAATCTTTGCGTACAGATGCGACAATATCTGGCCCCATAGTAAGATTGGGCACAAAATGTCCATCCATAATATCCAGATGAAGCCAGTGTGCTCCTGCTTTTTCTACCTTGATAACATCTTCTCTCAGCGCTCCGAAATCTGCTGAAAGTATTGACGGAGCTATTTTAATCATCCTTGGTCAGTCCTTTCTTTCCCAATCCTTTATTTCCTTAAGCCTCCCATAAAGGGTAGTGTAGCTTTCATAACGGCTTTGCGAAATTGCACCACTGTCAACTGCTTCTTTTACAGCGCAGCCCTTTTCTCCGATATGGTTACATGTGCGGAATTTACATTCTCCTTTAAGCGATGCAATCTCCGGGAAATACTGCCATAATTCGTCTGCGCGGATTTCGTCAGCCTCCAGCCTTGAAAATCCGGGCGTATCAAAAACAAGTGCATCTGCCGCGCTGATAAGTTCCACATGGCGCGTAGTATGTTTTCCGCGCTGAATTTTACTTACATCCCCGGTTTCGAGGTCAACGCCTGTAATCCTCTTCAGAAGACTTGATTTTCCTACACCTGAAAGCCCTGCAAATGCAACGGTTTTCCCTTTTATAAGTTTTTGTATTTCACCGACTCCTTCGCCTGTTTTGGCACTTGCCATAATACACGGGTAGGAGGCTTTTTCATAGACCGACATAAAGTTTTGTGCTTCATCCAAGGAGGCAAGGTCAGTCTTATTAAGACATATTACAGAATCTATGCCACGGCTCTTTGCAATTACCAGAAGCTTATCAATAAGAAGCATATCCGGAAGCGGAGATTTCGCCGCGGAAACAAGAACAAGCATATCTACATTTGCAACGCCGGGACGGATGAGGAAATTTTTTCTTTCATGAATTTTTGAAACCTGACCCGTAGATTCTCCGCTAAGGGTAACATCAACAATGTCTCCGACAATTGGTGAAAGTTCATCTTTGCGGAATTTTCCGCGTGCACGACATTCTATAATGGCGTCATCAGTTTTTACATAGTAGAATCCGCCTATTCCTTTAATTATTCTGCCTGTAACAACATTTTTGTTTTCTATCAATTACCCTACCTCTTTCGTAGTACGATAAGCATCGTCATAATAAACATCAACACCGTGTGACAAATCAAGTGAGGAGTCAACATCAAATGTGATTGTCGCACTGCCCGTTGTCGAAGGAACATCTCCTTCATATACGCATGCGCCGTCAAGCATAATTTTTACCTTTGTCGGCTTGTCTGTTTTTGAAAGATTCGTAAGGGAAAGACTTACTTTTTTAGGAACTGAATTATTGGAAGGAGGATTTTTTTCATCATCCGTAGCTACTTCCTGCGCTTTGCCGGAAGAACAGGTAATCTCTATTGTAGTGCCTACGGGGACAGTTGTGAAGGGTGCCTTGCTCTGCTTGAAAACTTCGCCCTTGAGATATTCGTCACTGCTTTCTTCTGCAACTGTTACTTTAAGGTTATTACGCTCGATTGTGATAATTGCCTCGTCAACTGTTTTCCCTATAACATCGGGAACAACGGTATTTTCTGCCCCCTTGGAAACATAAAGAGTTACCTCATCGCCTGCACCTAATTTTGTTCCTTCAGAAGGGAATTGCTTGAAGATTTTACCTTCCTCATAAGTGCTGTTGTCTTCCTGCTCGATAATTACCGTAAGGCCCTTTTTCTCTAATTCTTCAGTAACCTTAAGATAGTCTCTTCCCGTATAATCAAGAAGCTCAAGCGCAACGGGACCAAGGCTTAAAGTTACCTTGATTTTTCTTGGACGCTTTGTTCTGAGATTACCTTCGGGAGTCTGGCTTAAAATTATATCTTTCTTTTCCTCTGAGTAGATACTGTCTTCCACGAAAACTGTAAATTTTATATCCCCTTCAGACGCATCTTCGGCAACAAGAACGGCTTCTTCATAAGTCATACCGACAAGATTCGGGATTTCAACTTCTTTGCCCGTTCCGAAAAGGAAAATCCACAAAAGGAATGAAACAAGCGCAATAAGGATTGCAAAAAAACCAATCGCAGTAATAAGAAGTCCCTTCTTTGCATCGCGCTTTTTCTTTTTGTGTGTGCGCAGCTGAGGTGTTTTCTTAAGCTCGTTGCGTTCGGGGGGAGTTTGCGGAGAATCCTCAGCATAAGCGTTCAGAAGTTTAACATCAATTGAAGGATTCTGATAAACCATTACCAGGTCTTCAAGAATCTGTGTTGCGCTTTCATATCTCAAGCGTTGCTCTTTACACATAGCGCGCATTATTATAGCCTCGATACCTGCAGGAATGTCAGGGTCAATCTCACTGGGAAGCGGAGGCTCCTCGTGAATATGCTGCATTACAACGCTGATACTTTCTTCAGCATCAAAGGGAAGCTTGCCCGTGAACAGTTCATACATCACAACGCCGAACGAGTAGATATCGCTTTTGTGGTCTGTATAGCCTCCGCGTGCCTGCTCGGGAGAAAGATAGTGCGCACTTCCTACAGCATGGGTAGCAGAATCTACAGTAGTGTTGTTGTTTACAGCTCTTGCAATACCAAAGTCAGCGACCTTGATTTTGCCGCTTTCAGTAAGGACTATATTATGTGGCTTAATATCCCTGTGAACAACATGCTTTGAATGTGCGTGTTCAAGGGCGCGGCATATCTGCATGGAAAAATTCATAGCCTCTTTCCGCGCGAGCCTTTCGCCTTTGGATTTCATATAGCTTTTAAGGGTTTCGCCCTCCAGAAGCTCCATCACAATATAGTGGATGCCGTCTTCCTCGCCTACATCGTAAATCTGTACAATGTTCTGATGTGAAAGACTTGCCGCCGCCTGCGATTCAACCTTGAAACGGCGTATAAATTCTTCATTTTCTTTATATTCTTCGCGCAGGATTTTTATTGCTACATTTCTGCCCAGAAGGTCATCCTTTGCTTTATATACAATTGCCATTCCGCCCATACCGATGCGTTCAAGCAGTTCATATCTGCCACCTAATATTTTAGATTCCATACTTTTTTCCTCCTATACAGCCTAAAGTTTGAAATTACAAACCCTTCAGGCTTTAGCGATGACAACAGTAATGTTGTCTCTGCCGCCTGCTTCGTTAGCAAGCCCTATAAGTTTTTTTGCAATCTCGGACGGGGTATCCTCTGAAATTGCTGCTTTTGCGACAGTTTCTTCATCAAGCATATTGGTTAGTCCGTCACTGCAAAGAAGAATTACATCGCAAGGGGAGATTTTATCCTGAAAAACATCAGGTTCTATTTTGTCGGAAATACCAAGAGCCCTGAGAATGACATTTTTTTGCGGATGGTCAACTGCCTCTTCAGGTGTGATAGTTCCACTTTCAAGCATAAACTGAACAAGGGAGTGGTCGCAGGTAAGTTTCTTTATGACTCCGCCCTTTGAAATTTTATAAACACGGCTGTCGCCTATGTGAGCGATGTACAGTTTGTTTTTTGTTGCAAGGCACACATCGCAGGTCGTCCCCATACCGGAAAGTGAAGAATCATTCTTTGCACGGTCGAGGATTTTCGCGTTTGCCTTGTCGAGCGCCTCTGAAAGGAGAAGCATTATTTGTCCGGGAAGCATTTTTTCAGTCAGCTTATCGGAAAGCACAGAAGAAATCTCTTCAATTGCAAGACCGCTTGCAATTTCGCCTCCGCTGTGTCCGCCCATACCGTCAGCAAGCGCCAGCAGCGTGAAAGAACCAAGCTCTTTTGAAAGTGCACAGTCCTGATTGCTTTTTCGGAGTCTGCCGGTATCACTCATTGAAAAAAACTGCATAATTCCCACCTCCTGTAAAGGATTTAAGTCTATGACTCAGATTTCGTTATTTCGAAGCTGTCCGCAGGATGCATTTATATCTGCACCTAATTCTCTGCGGATAGTAGCATTTATACCAAGCTTTTCAAGCTCTCTCTGAAAAGCACGGGTTTCTTTTTCATCGGTGCGCACATTATCTCTTTCCGTGACGGGATTTACGGGAATAAGATTTACATGGGCGTTTCTTTTCGCTATTAAAGAAGCGAGCTCACGCGCCTCCTCTGAAGAGGCGTTTTTGCCTTTTACAAGTGCGTATTCGAAAGTAATGCGTCTGTGAGTTTTGTCAAAATAGTAGTCGCACGCATCAAGTAATTCTGAAAGGGAATATGCCTTAGCCACGGGCATAAGGTTCTTCCTGACCTCATCATTTGGTGCATGAAGGGAAATCGCCAGGTTTATCGGCATATTCTCGTCTGCAAGCGAGTAAATTTTATCCGCAAGTCCGCAGGTAGATAGAGTTATATGTCTGTAACCTATGTTAAGTGCGTCCTCGTCATTGATGTTTTTAAGAAAAGTTATTATGTTGTCGTAATTATCAAGCGGTTCACCGATTCCCATAATCACGACACTGCTGATTTTTACGGCTAAATCCTTCTGTGCACGGAGTATCTGTCCCTCAATTTCAAATGGAGTAAGATTTCTGGTAAGTCCGTGCAGGGTAGATGCGCAGAAGCTGCATCCCATACGGCAACCGACCTGACTTGATATGCAGATACTCTTCCCGTGGTGGTAATCCATAACAACGGATTCTATAATGTTTCCGTCAGAAAGCTTAAAAAGGTACTTAACAGTCCCATCAAGCCTGCTTTCGAGTTTTTTATAGACCTCAGGGAGATAAATTTCAAAATCACTTTCGAGCTTTTCACGCAGGGATTTAGAAATGTTTGTCATCTCGTCAGCATTTTCAATACCGCCGTGCACCCATTTGAAAATCTGTTTTGCGCGAAAAGCACTCTCACCGATTGTTCCTATATATTCTTTTAATTGTTTTTTTGTCAAATCGCCTAAATTCATGAAAGATTACTTCCTTTCAAAAGAGGCATAGAAAAATCCGTCAGTGTTATCCTTGTTTGGCAGAAGCTGTCTTTCTTCAAGCAAAGTAAAATCGGGATGTTTTTCTGAAAATTCTTTTATAGCATCCTCATTTTCATTCCTTGCTACTGTGCATGTTGAATAAAGAAGCTTTCCGCCTTTTTTAACATAACAGGATGCGTTTTCGAGAATTTCTCTCTGGATTTTCACAAGCTGCTCATTCGCAAGAGGCGATTTGTTAAGCCTTATATCAGGCTTTCTGCGAAGAACACCGAGCCCCGAGCAGGGAACATCGGCAAGAACTCTGTCAAAAGCCTCCAAAAACGCCTCGTTTTTTACAGTTGCGTCATTTTGGATAACCTTTGTGTTTGCTACGCCAAGTCGCGAGAGGTTGTTTTTTATAAGCTCCAGCTTATGCTCGTGAATATCGCAGGAGATAACCTCTCCGCTGTTTTCCAGAAGCTGCGCAATATATGCCGCTTTTCCGCCCGGCGCACTGCAAAGGTCAAGTACGCGCATATCTTTTTTAACATCAAGCGCCATAATTGCCATCTGCGAGGCACCGTCCTGTACGGCAATTGAGCCATCTTTATAAAAAGATGTGTTTTCAACACTTCCCCCGCCGGTATAGTTGTATCCGTGGGGAAGTGAGGGAATTTTCTGAAATTCTTCTGGAAGAGCACTGCACTTTAATGTGTTAAGCCTCACAGTTACAGGTGGGTCAAGGTTTAATGCGGCGAAGAAATCTTCGCTGTAACCCTCACCCTTCCACATTTCTACAAGCCATGTGGGGAGTGAATACTTAATACTTATGTATTTGTCGCTTCCTTTATCACTGGGCAGAAAATCTTCTGAAGAAGCCGCCTTCCGAAGGATTGCATTTACAAATCCTGCCGAAGAAGAATGTCCGTAGCGCCTTGCAAGGCGCACACATTCATTCACCGTGGCAGATACGGGAACACGGTCTAAAAAACGATGGGAATAAATTCCTATCCTCAAAATATTGTGAATCCACACAGAAAGTTTCTTAAGCTTTATTGTGGAAAGGTTTTCTATTATATTGTCAAGGAAAAGGACATTTTTCATAACACCCATTGCAAGAGCCGTTGCAAGAGCATTGTCACGCGCATCCATATTAGCATCATGAAGAATATCACGAAGAGCTATATTTAAGTACGCACCATCCTTTTCACATAAAACCAGCGCTTTAAGAGCCGCCTCACGCGGCTTTGAAAGAGCACTCATCAGTCATCACGCCTTCTGCCGCCTACAAGCATTAAAAATCTTAAAAGGTTTGCAATCGATACTGCCGCCGCTGCAACATATGTCATAGCCGCCGCACCGAGCACCTTTTTAACAGCGGGAACCTCGTCCTCGTAAAGATACATTCCATCCTGAAGTGTAGCTACTGCGCGTCTTGACGCATTGAACTCAACAGGCAGTGTCACAAGCTGGAAAAGTACTGCTGCCGCGAAAAACCATACGCCAAGGTTGAGGAGAACATTACTCATCGAACCTTGAAGAAGAAGACCGATAATTATAAGATAAGGTCCTGCAACAGAACCGATATTTGCCACGGGAACAATAGCGTTTCTGAGCTTTATCGGCACATAGCCTGTGGCGTGCTGAACTGCGTGACCTGCCTCGTGTGCTGCAACGCCGACTGCCGCAACAGATGACGAATTTCTCACTGTGTCGGAAAGACGGATTACATTGCTGCGAGGGTCGTAATGGTCAGTAAGATTTCCCGAAATACTCTCGATTTTAACATCGTAAAGACCGTTCTCATCAAGAATTTTTCTTGCCGCCTGCTCCGCAGTAATTCCCTTTGCAGTCCTCATTTGAGCATATTTTTTGTAAGTGGACGAAACGCGTGCCGATGCAATGAGCGAGAAAATCGCCATAATCATCACAAGTATATAGCCGGGGTCCATATATAAACCGTAAGGATAGAACATTAATCAACGCCTCCTAAAAGAGTACCTTTTTCAACCTTGTGTCCGCGCAGAAAATCACTGACGGGCATCATTTTTTTGCCTTCTATTTTTATATCTTTTATAATAACTGAGCCTTTACCGCAGGCAACTGTGATTCCGTCATCATTTGCCTCAATCACCTCGCCTGCGTTGCCGCTTTTATCTGATTTATAAACAAAATCAACGACAAAACGCTTTTTTCCGATAAAGCTGAAAGCCTTCGGCCAGGGATTTAAGCCCCTTACTTTATTATAAATCTCTTCATTTGTATTATTCCAGTTAATTTCGCCCTCTGCCTTGGAAAGCTGATGTGCGTATGTTGAGAGTGAACCGTCCTGCTTTTCAGGCGTGATTTCTCCTTTTTCAAGGGCATCAACCGTTTCAAGAAGAACCTTCCCGCCAAGAATTGCAAGCGCATCGTGATACTCGCCTGCAGTAGTGGTTTCTCCTATGGGAAGCTCGCGTTTAACGAGAATATCGCCTGTATCAAGACCTTTTTCCATATACATGCTTGTAACCCCGCTGACCTTTTCTCCGTCAATAACTGCGCGCTGAATAGGTGCCGCACCGCGATACTTGGGAAGAAGCGAGCCGTGAATGTTCACACAACCATACTTGGGGAAGTTGAGGATATATTCAGGGAGTATTTTTCCGTATGCAACTACGATTATTATATCGGGATTATATTCTTCCAGAATGGGAAGAATTGCCCCGTCTTTAAGTGTTTCGGGCTGATAAACGGGAATATCATGTCTGAGGGCACAAACCTTAACCTCAGGCATCGCCATTTCGTAACCGCGCCCCTTGGGCTTGTCGGGCTGAGTAATTACGCACACAACATCGCGCTTATCCTCAATAAGTGCCTCGAGCGATTTTTGTGCAAACTCAGGTGTTCCCATAAATAATATACGCATAGAATTACTCCTCATCCTCGTCTTCGAGGTTCAAATCAAAAATATTTTCTGCCTTTTCCACATATAAAATACCGTCAAGATGGTCACATTCGTGGCAGATACACCTTGCATAAAGGTCCTCGCCAGTATATTCAAACTCGTTTCCGTTACGGTCAAACGCCTTAACAGTCGCCTTTCTGGGGCGTGTAACTTCGCCTGCCTTTCCCGGAACGCTGAGGCATCCCTCGGTATCTTTAACTTCCCCCTCAGTATATGTTATGACGGGATTTATAAGCTCTATTATGCCGTCATCTCCGCGGTCAATGATAACAACTCTGCGAAGAATTCCCACCTGCGGCGCAGCAAGTCCTACACCGTTTGCGAGGAGGAGGGTTTCCTTCATATCGTCTAAAAGTGTGTGAAGCTTTTGGTCAAAATTTTCAACCTCACGGCACTTTTTCTTAAGACATTCATCACCGATCTCTCTTATTTTTCTTATAGCCATTATGATTTCTCCTTTTGTTGCACAGTTTGGGGACGGGGCAATTTTTGTTGCACCTTCTTGTTTGGGGACAGGTCGTTTTTGTTGCGCCTTTCTGTTTGGGGACGGGTCGTTTTTGTTGCGCCTTTCTGTTTGGGGACGGGTCGTTTTTGTTGCGCCTACGGCTTACAAAAAACACCCCGTCCCCCATAGCAAACTTAGCAACTGAAGTGTCTCCGTCCAACTTAACTCATACTATAGGGATTTATATCAGCAACCACTGACAAATCCTCTTTTCCTCTTCTGCTCTTTTCATAAATGCACGCGCGAAGTGTTTTTATAAATTCATCGTCAGCGTTGCATTTGAGCCACAGCCTTACGCGGTAGCGCCCCGAAAGCCTGCTAAGCGGCGCAGGGGAGGGCCCGTAAAGTGACCAGTCTTCAAATGCGCGCAGTGAAACGCGCAGCTCCTGCGCAATTTTCTGTGCCTCTTTTTCGGCATCCTCTTTTACGGAGGATGTTACCGTTATATTTACAATGTCACAGAAAGGCGGGTACAAAAATTCCTTTCTGAAACTTATTTCTTCTTCGTAAAAAGCCTTATAATCCTGCTTTGCCGCGAGAAGAAGTGTCGGGTTCTCAGGAGAATATGTCTGTATTACACAGCGTCCCTTTATCTCTCCGCGCCCTGCTCTTCCGCAGACCTGTGTTATAAGGTTAAATGTTCTTTCCTGCGCACGGAAATCGTCAACATTAAGTGACGCATCTGCCGCAAGAACGCCAACGAGCGTGACATTTTCAAAATCAAGACCTTTAGTAACCATCTGCGTTCCTAAAAGGATGTCTGTTTTTTCAGCCTCAAATTTATCTATAATCTTTTCGTGTCCGCGCTTGCCGCTTGTTGTATCTGCATCCATACGCAGAAGCGAAGCGCCCTCGAAAATCTTTTCAATCTGCTCTTGTGCCTTTTGCGTTCCTTTGCCGAAATCACGCACCCTTGTGCTTTGACACACGGGACAGGTATAGCTTATTTTTTCCTGGTGCCCACAGTAGTGGCAGGTCAGGAAATTGCCCGTTTTGTGATAAGTCAGCGACACATTACAGTCAGGGCAGGTAAATACATATCCGCAGTCCCTGCACGAAACAAATGTGGAATAACCGCGTCTGTTAAGGAACAGAATTGTCTGCTCTTTTCTTTTTATATTTTCATCGATTTCGCTTGCGAGCAGTCTGCTTAAAACAGTTTTATTTCCCTCGCGCAGTTCTTTTCGCATATCGGCGATAAAAACTTCGGGCAGCGGCTTTTTATTAAAACGCTCCGAAAGTTCAAGGAGCGTGTATTTACCGCACCTTGCCTTGTAATAGCTTTCAATCGAGGGTGTTGCACTGCCCAAAACAAGAGGGCATCTGTGCTTTTTGGCAAGGAAATGTGCAATATCTCTTGCGTGATATCTTGGCGAGGATTCAGACCTGTAGCTCTGCTCATGCTCCTCGTCAATAATAATTGCACCAAGGTTTTCACACGGTGCAAAAATTGCACTTCGCGCACCGATTATGATGTTTGCCTCGCCTCTTTTAATTCTGCGCCACTCATCAATCCGTTCACCAAGTGAAAGCGCACTGTGAATAACTGCAAGTTTTCCGCCAAAGCGGTTATAAAAACGGCTTGTCATCTGCGGAGTAAGTGCTATCTCGGGAACAAGCAATATTACCTGTTTGCCCTCCCGGATTGCGTTTGTAACGATTTGCATATAAACTTCGGTCTTTCCGCTTCCAGTTATACCGTGGATAAGGAAAGTGCCGACGCCTTTTTTTATGATTGTATCAGCAACGGTGCTCTGACTTTCAGTAAGTGAAAGGGGAGCGACATCTTCGCATGTTTTACCTTCAAGCGGATTACGAAGCACCTCTGCCTCGCAATAAGAAATAAGGCCCTTTATATAGAGAGATTCAACTGCGTTTCTTGTAGTGCCTGCTGCAGAAATAATATCGGGAATTGAAAGCTTTTCGTGCTTAGAAAGCACGCTGAGCACAGCTGCCTGCTTGGGGGCACTTTTAGAAAGACGCTCAATATGGAAAGAAATATCTTCCTCGCCCGAGTAAAAGGCAAGCCGAACTGTCTTTTCATTTGCCCTTCTTTTGTCACGGAAGCTTTTTTCACACAAGCCTTTTTCAATAAGTGCATTCACACACACGCGCGCATTTCTTCCGAGGACGCCTTTAATCTGCGTCATTTCCGCACTGCCATCGCAGTCCTCAAGAAGCCTTAAAAGCTGCTCCTGTCTGAGTCCTTTAACAAGTGCTTTTTTATCATAGTATCCATGGGAAAGGGAAATCCATTCCTCAAATTTTGCATCAGTTCCCGGAGGCGCGCAAAGAGTCGCCGCCTCAAAAAATGTGCAAAAATACCTCTCGCGCATATAAAAACAGAGCTTTACAGCCTCTTTTGTAAGCACGGGAAATTCATCCGTTACCGAGCGGATTGGCTTAAGCGAAGAAAAATCGCTTTTATCCCTAAGCCCTGTCACAAATGCTTCTTTGGGAATATTACCGCCGCCAAAGGGAACTTTTACCCTTACGCCGACTGCAATTTTACCCTCAAGCTCCTTTGGAACAAGATAGTCAAAGGGCTTGTCAATATTCAGGTTTTTTGTATTTACATAAACCTGAGCAATCATAATTATTCCTCAACTGTTTCTTCCTTATTAGCTTCAAATTCAGCAATAGCTTCTGAAAATCTCTGCTCAGCACTGCCTTTTACGCACTTGATTTTGCCTTCTGCAATTTCTGCTATTGCGCGTGAAACGGTCTTGTCGCTCTCAGAACCTGAAACGAGCTGACGAGCACGCTTTGCAGTCATAACAACAAGTGAGTAACGGGAATCAAGTCCCTCCATAAGTTTTGAAATTTCAGGATACAACATTTTTTATCATTACCTTTCTATAAAATTTTCTTCTATACTTTTATAATTGCGTGTCATCACGCATTTTTCAGCAGTAATAATGGCTTCAAGCCTTTTTACTGCATCATTAACTGTGTCATTTACGAGGATGTAGTTGTATTTTGGCACATAGTTAAATTCCGCCTTTGCCCTCTCGAGTCTTTTTGCAATAACCTCGTCTGATTCTGTACCTCTTCCGCGGAGCCTTTCTTCAAGCTCTTCAAGAGACGGGGGGATGACAAAGACAAACACCGCTTCGGGATAGTGACTGCGCACCTGAAGAGCACCCTGCACCTCAATTTCCAATATAACATTCTTTCCGCTTTCTATCATGCGTAAAACTTCGTCCTTGGGCGTTCCGTAATAGTTTTCGCAGAAAATTGCGTGTTCTAAAAATCCGTCTTCGTCAATCTTCTTTTTGAATTCATCGTGCGAAAGGAAGAAATAATTCACTCCGTGAACCTCTCCCTCTCTCGGTGCGCGTGTTGTTGCCGATACCGAAAGCGCACAGTCGGGATGTGATTTCATAAATTCCTGACAAATTGTTCCCTTGCCCGCACCTGACGGACCGGAAACCACAATAAGCAATCCTTTTTCTTTCATATGTATCTCCTTTTATTCGGCCTCGCCCTCTACTATGTCTCCGTGACGCTGAGCTATCATCTCGGGCGAAAGTGCAGAAAGCACCACATGTTCGCTGTCCATTACAATAACGCTTTTTGTCTTTCTGCCGTATGTTGCGTCAATAAGCATCCCTCTCTCGCGCGCCTCCTGAGCTATACGCTTTACGGGAGCGCTTTCCGGAAGAACTATGCTGACAATCCTCTCATCCGATACAAGATTGCCAAAACCGACATTGATTAGTTTCATATCAATTACTCCACATTCTGAATCTGCTCGCGCAGTTTTTCAATTTCCGCTTTTACATCGATGACGATTCTTGCTACATCAAGGTCCTGTGACTTACTGCCGATGGTGTTTATTTCGCGGTTCATTTCCTGAATCAGAAAGTCAATCTTGCGTCCGACACTGCCGCCGTCCTCAAGCATTTTCGTAAACTGCTCGACATGACTGCGAAGCCTTACGGTTTCTTCGTTTACATTCACCTTGTCGGCAAAAATAGCAACCTCGGTAAGGAGCCTTGTCTGGTCATATGTCGCACTGCCTAATATGTCGCGCATCCTCTCTTCAATTCTTTGGCGGTATTCATTCACGATTTCAGGAGAACGCTTTTCAACCTCACCTGTTGCATTTGCAATAAATGAAAGATGCTCTAAAAGGTCTTTCTTAAGGCTTTCGCCTTCAACAATTCTCATATTGTCGAAATTATCAAGCGCCTCGGAAAGCGCACTTAAAACAGTGCTTTTTATAAGCTCCTCATCCACGGGGGCTTTGTCAACGGTAAAAACATCTGCAATGCGCAGGAAGGTTTCAGCGTTTGCGTTTGTCGGGACTTCAAGCTCATCGGAAAGAGTGCGAAGCCCTGCAAGATATTCTTTTGCAAGAGCTGTATTAACCTTTACAACGCTGTCGTCCTCACCGCCTGATTCAACATTTAAGTAAATATCAACCTTACCGCGGTTGATGCGCGCTGACGCAGTTTTGCGCATAGGCTCTTCAAGAAAAGTATAAATGCGTGGCATCTTTATTGAGAAGTCGCTGTAACGCGAATTTACTGACTTGATTTCCACGGTAAAGGTCTTGCTCCCAAGCTCTGCCTTTCCGCTTCCGTAACCGGTCATACTTTTTATCATAGGAAAAACTCCTTTTCGTGTGTAAAATTATAAAAGGGCATATGTACCCATAATTATTTTACATTATATCATAAATATAGGTACAGAGTCAACTGTTTTACACTTTGTTCATAATTGCAAAAAAACAAATAATTTTGAAAAATCGCTTGACAAGTGCATTTTCATTCGTTATAATAGGCAAGTAACATATCTGGGTGTAGCGCAGTTTGGTAGCGTGCTTGAATGGGGTTCAAGAGGCCGGGAGTTCAAGTCTCCCCACTCAGACCAGAAAAAAGACATCTCTAGGGATGTCTTTTTTTCAATTATATTTGCGTTGGAGGGGTGCATCATGGGAAAATTCGAAAATATACTTATTGTAACAGACCTTGACGGGACACTTCTTCGTAACGATAAGACTATTTCGCGCGAAAACCTTTCGGCAATAGAATATTTTAAGAAAAATGGCGGAACATTTACATTTATCACGGGTCGCAGTATCGTTGTGGTCGGTCAGGTTTATGATATTATCCGCCCAAATGCGCCGATAGGTTGTTTTAACGGCGGTGCGGTGTATGATATGGAAAAGAAAGCCTTTCTTTTCCAAAAAACATTGCCTTCGGAAGGCCTTGATCTCGTACGCCTTGTTGACCGTGAAATGCCCGGTATGTCAATTCAGCTTTGCGGATTTAATAACTGTTATTTCTGTAAAATGAATGACGCTATGGAACGCGTGATGAAGCTGTTCAAATTCCCTGAATTAAGATGCCATTATGATGATGTCAAGGAGAAAATTGCAAAGGTTATTTTTGTTCATTCCAAAGAGACAGAACTCATAAAATTACGCGAAATGCTTGAAAAGCACCCGCTTGCGGGAAACCTCCAGCTTGTGCGTTCGGGTGCCGAGTATCTGGAAATGCTTCCCAAAGGGCTTGGCAAGGGGGAAAGCCTTGTCAGAATAGCGGAAATTATGGGTATTGACATAAAAAGAACTATCGGAATAGGCGACAATGAAAACGATGTTTCCCTGATAGAAAAAGCAGGCATCGGTGTGGCAGTTGAAAACGCAAGCGACTGTGCAAAAGAAGTCGCTGACATAATAACTGTAAGTAACGAAGAAAACGCAATCGCAAAAATAATAAAAGACCTTGACGAAGGCATAATTAAGGTGTGATAAAAATGCAAAACACAAAAGAAAACAAAATGGGCGTGCAAAATGTAAATTCGCTCCTTCTGAGTATGGCTATTCCTATGATGATTTCCATGCTCGTTCAGGCGCTTTATAACATTGTCGACACTATGTTCGTGTCAAAACTCGGACAAGATGCCTTAACGGCACTTTCACTCGCATTCCCTGTTCAGAACCTGCTCATCGCAGTCAGTGTAGGAACGGGTGTAGGGGTAAATGCGCTTCTTTCACGAAGCTTGGGTGAAAAGAATTTTGACCGCGCAAACAGGGTTGCCGAAAACGGGGTTTTTCTTTCAATTATAAGCTCTATTGTCGTTATGATTCTTGGTTTCACATTGGTAAAGCCGTACTTTGGTTCATTTGGCAGCAGTGAAAGAATAATCGCTCTGGGAACGGACTACCTCAGCATATGTATGATATTCTCATTCGGCCTTTTCGGGCAGGTAATGTTTGAAAAACTGCTGCAGGCAACAGGTAAAACCGCTTACAGTATGGTGGTGCAGCTTGTCGGTGCAGTTACGAACATAATCCTTGACCCCATTATGATTTACGGTCTTATCGGCTTTCCCGCCATGGGCGTAAAAGGAGCGGCACTTGCTACTGTAACCGGTCAGATTGTAGCGCTCATTGTCGGCATAGTAATAAACAGTAAATTTAACCGCGAAATAAAAGTTACACTTAAAGGCTCTGTAAAACCAAACGGCGAAATCATAAAAAGAATCTACGCAGTTGGAATTCCGTCAATCTGTATGGCATCAATCGGCAGTGTTATGAATGTCTGCATCAATCAGACAATGCGTCTTTTCAGTGATTCCGTTGCAGCAACGGGACAGGCGGTTTTCGGTATATATTTTAAGCTTCAGAGCTTCGTATTTATGCCAATCTTCGGCATTAATAACTCAATGGTACCGATTGTTGCATATAACTTCGGGGCGAAAAATCCTGAAAGAATTAAAAAAACAATAAAACTTTCCGTAATATATGCATGTATCATTATGGCGGCGGGCTTTTTGGCATTCCAGACAGTGCCTGAAACACTTCTGCGCATCTTTGATACGGGCGGAGACGACATGAAGGAAATTATCCGTATCGGGAAACCAATGATGCGCTCAATTTCCTTAAGCTTCATCGCGGCAGGCTACTGCATCGTTGCAGGAAGCGTGTTCCAGGCGCTCGGCAAAGGTATGCTCAGCCTTATTGTGTCAGTTCTGAGACAGCTTGTTGTTCTTGTTCCCGTGGCATTTTTACTGGCGTACTTAACAAGAGATATAACAATAATGTGGCTTTCATTCCCGATTGCTGAAATCGCATCGTTTACAATGTCATATATCTTTATGAAGAAAATCTATAAAAACGAAATAAACACACTAAAATAAAATATGGGCGGGTCATTTTGACCCGCCCATATTTTTATCATATCACATCAAAATGCCCTTTGTAAATAATTTTTTTATCGTGCGGAAAAATTTCTCCCCATTACACAAAAAGAGCTTCTTTGATTTTCGTAAAATGCCTATTGAAAACGGGCTTTTTCGCGTGCTATACTTAAACCAAGGAAAGGGAGGTACACTCCAATGGAAGAGTAAACTAAAACTTTCAAAAAGAAGGAAAATTTAATAATTCAAACCCCGTGGTAAGTAGTGGAATATAAGAAAGAAGAAAAATTAAAAACACGGCGGTGTGGCGCTTGATATAGATTTATCCGGATGAAAGGACCGGAAAAAGGGGATTTGAATTAGAAAAGAAGCCTTCGAAAAACTCAGAACTTCGCCTTTTGCACAGTAAATCGTAAGGCATCTCCTTAGAGAAGTAGTAAAGATAAAATTAATCATGGAAGATTAAAAGAAGATGCAAAGGGTAGACAAAAGAAAGAGAGGATAACAAAAGATGTTAGATATCAAGAGTGAACAGAAATGACCCTTGATTGCAGGAATTAAATGCAATCAAGGGTCATTTCTTTTTTTATGTAGAAAATTGCGTGTTTTTCCGCGAGCAACATTTGCCAGTTTGAAATTTGGCCAGAACGCGAAATGTGTGAAGCGGCACGCTTCTTTTTTGCCCACAACATTTTTTGTTATTGGTGCTTATTGACATATTATGTAATAATTTGTATAATAAATAGGTATAAATATAAATCTTACACAGGAGCATATAAATATGTCGACAAATGTAATATTGGAATACCGCCGGGGTGCAGACGAATGGCAGTGCCCGATATGTGATGCAGAGAACAGTATGTCACATGGAAGCTGCTCTGTATGCGGCGGTACCAGAAGTGCAGATGCTATTATATTAAAAAGGTGGACCCCTACTCCGGTAGCAAAAAAAACAGAAACCAGGAAAATGGACAGGTCAGTTTACGACTCCGGAAGAGTGTTCAAGGACAGGGATGGTGGCGGATATGCCGTGCACGATGATTCCTCGAATTCAGGATGCATCACAGCGCTTATGATAATTCTTGTCATATTGATACTGGCCCTTGCAATATTTCTTATATCAATAAGCTCCCAGGCGGCAGGTCCGGAAAATTCATTTGAATGTTTTTATGATTGCCCGGATTTGAGACAGGGATTCGAATTATTAAGGAGGTATGGAGATGTTTTGTGATAAATGTGGAAAAAGTAATATAAGCGGAACAAAAAGATGCCGTTACTGCGGTGCAGATATGCCTGAAGTTTCAGCAGATAACGGATTCTCAGACATTCTCAGCTTCACCCCTGAGGAGGTAGCTCCCACGGCTTTCGAAGCACCTGTGTATGCTCAGGAGCCTGTGTACCAACCTCCTGTAGAAGATTATGCTTACGCATCCAGAACAACTCTGGATACTTCGAAAGAAAAAAATAAAGGGATTAAGCTCTACGGAATTATCGCAATATTTATCAGTGCAATTCTTTTTATCAGCGCAATCGGAATTTGTATTGCGACAAAGGTTGCTTCTGATAAAGCGGAGGAACGCATCGAAAAGCGGGAAGCGAAATTGGACGATAAAGAAGAAAAAGTGGATAAACGCGAAAAAGAATTAAAAGAAAAAGAAAAGGCTGAAAAGGCGGCCAAGGAAAAAGCTGAAAAGGAAGCCAAGGAAAAGGCTGAAAAGGAAGCCAGAGAGAAAGCTGAAAAGGACGAAGCAAAAGAAGCTATTGCAAAAACCCTTGAGGAATCAGCAGCAGCCCCCCTTATGCCACAAGGATAAAATATATATAAATGGAGGGAATTAAAATGGCAGGCAACTATAAAATGACTTACAATGTAGATATGGTTTTTTGTATTGACTGTACAGGAAGCATGGGCGATCTTATCGAAATCGTTAAGAATAATGCGCTCAACTTTTATCAGGACATGAAGAACGCCATGGAAGAAAAAAGGAAAAATATAAATCAGCTTCGTGTCCGTGTGGTTGCGTTCCGCGACTATCGTGCAGACGGTGCAGATGCAATGCTCACAACAGACTTTTTCAATCTTCCTCAGGAAGCGGAAGAATTTGAAAGATGCGTCCGCAGTCTTCGTGCAGATGGCGGCGGAGATGATCCGGAAGACGGTCTTGAAGCACTTGCATATGCAATCAAGTCAAAATGGAATGCAGATGGCGTAAAGGGTCGTCAGGTTATAGTTGTATGGACAGATGCGGCAACTCATCCTATCGGATTTGGTGCAAACAGCCCCTACTACCCCAACGGTATGCCCAGAGATATTCAGGAGCTTGCTTCCTGGTGGGGCGGTGTACAGTCATCAGGCTTTGTTGATAAGAATAAGAAGCGTCTTCTCCTTTTCGCTCCCGATGCACCTGCATGGAGCCAGATTTCGCAAAACTGGGATAATGTTATACACTTCCCGTCTCAGTCAGGAGAAGGCCTGAGCGAATTGGACTATGCACAAATCATCGATGTTATTTCAAACTCCGTATGATATCTTATGAGGATAACTCACCTGTAGTTTGAAAAGAGGAATTTATATGAAAAAGAAAAATCTGGAGCTGAATGCGATATTTGCAGTTGCAGAAGAAATGAAGAAAAATGATGGTGAGGACAGCTACTACTACGACTCAAAGGAAGGGCATTTCTTTCTCGCCTCACTTGACGGATGCGGTGGCTCCGGCTCAAAAAGATATATGAATTTCTCCGGAAAAACCGGTGCGTACATCGCATCGCGCGCGGTTTGCGGAGGGATAAAGGCGTGGTTTCGCGAATCCGGAGAAGAAAACACCTTCTACCACTACATAAAAAAAGCGCTCTCAGTATGTGAAGGATACGCGGACAAGACCGGCCGTATAATGGGCTCTCTCGCGAAAGCGTTCCCCACAACTGTTGCGGCAATCAGCGGAAAATCAAATCAGGGAAAAATTGATGCACACTGCCTGTGGGCAGGTGATTCCAGATGCTATATGCTAGACCCAAACGGACTTCATCAATTGACGCAGGATGACCTTGACGGTGAGGATGCGATGAGTAACCTCACAAGTGACGGTGTAATGACAAATGTTATCAATGCGACATCTGAATTTGAAATTCACCATAAAAAAATCACACTGGACCATCCCTGTATTCTGCTTACAGCAACCGATGGCTGTTTCGGATATCTCAAAACCCCTATGGCGTTTGAAAATCTCCTTATCGGCTCTTTGATGGAGGCGTCATCTCCTTTCGAGTGGAGAATAGCTCTTAACGAAAGAATGAGTGCCGTTGCAGGAGATGACTACACCTTATGCGTGGCAGTATGCGGATTCAAGGATTTTGAAGAACTCAGAAAAGCATTTATGCAAAGAAGCACTTTCGTTCTTGAGAACTATATGAATTCTCAGTACGACCCGAATCTTTTGTGGGGAAATTACAAGCTGGAATACTCAAAGTATCTTTGATAAAAAGAAAGGAAATTTGAAATGGCAAGCATGAATAAAGCATTAAAAGCATCATTATGTTTAGTGATTGTAGCAATACTTTTGTTTATCATAAGCGGTATCGATGCTATCGAACTTGTTGGTAAGTATGAAATTGCAGATCCTGAAGAAGCGGGACTTCCCGAGGATTTCGGCAAAGTTTATATGAAATTAAGCATCACCGGAAAAATGACCATGGATATGAAATTTTCAAGCGACACAAAAGAAGAACTTAAAGAAGAATTAGGCGATGATTACAAAGACTTCATGGAAAACATGGAAGAGAGTATAGAAGAAAGCAGCGAAGATGTAAAATGGGCGTTAAAAGATGGGAAAATTGTAAATGAGAAAGATGATGACGATGAACCCATTGAATACTCCTTAAAAGGAAACAGGCTGATTCTGGGAGAAGAAGACGATGCTATAGAACTTAAAAAGACATTATTAAGCTCCCTTACTTGCCCCAGCGGTCTTTTAAGAATAGTTGCAGTTATCCTTCTTTTGGCTGCAGGTTTAGTTTTCCTGGGCGGAAAAGGCAAGGAAGATGGCGGTGCTGACTGGAAAATGCCCACATCTTTTACAGGCGGACCTTCTGTAAGCGAGCGTTGTTCTAACTGCGGTGCAATTGTTTCTCCCGGAAATAAGTTCTGTCAGGCTTGCGGTACGCCCGTTGGAGATTTGCCAGAAGAACCCGTCATGATGACTCAGCGTTGTGAAAAATGTGCTGCACCCATAAATCCAACAGATAAATTCTGTCAGACTTGCGGTGCACCCGTTGGTGGTGCGACTGAAACACCGGCACCCGTATTTGAAACTGTACCGGCACCTGTGTATGAAGAACCTGCTCCTGTGTATCAGGAAGTGACACCTGTGTATGAGGAGCCTGCACCTGCACCGACACCGGCCCCTGCTCCTACACCTGCACCGGCACCTGCACCAATTCCTGATTCTGCGCCTGCACCAGCACCTGCGCCGACCCCGGAGCCTGCACCGGCACCGAGCCCTTCATCAGGACCTGCTTCTACTCACAGCAGATTTACCCAGGCAGGAGATTTATAATTCAAAAATCATGGTGATATGTAAATGAATATCAACGGATACACATTAACAGAAGAATTAAAGAACGCGAGCAGTGGTTTTTCAAAATGGGGCTTCGCCACAAAAAACGGCGAAGAGTACTTTATAAAAGAGCTTATAAACCCCGTCTATCCTGTTGACAGAAGTGCAATGACTGCAGAGATGTTTCAGGAAAAAATAAACTACTGCACGCAGTATGAGAACAGATTCAAAACATATTACGAAAAAATCAACAGAGCAAGTCGCGGAAACCTTGTCAGAATAAACGAATTTTTCCGTTGTGACAGCCGATACTATCTTATAACGGAGAAAGTCGGCGGCAAATCTCTTTCAATGGAAGAGATTGCAAGTCAGAGCGATGACAAGAAAAACATACTTATGAGGGCGGCGGCATACTGTTTTTACGACCTGCATTATGCAGGAATCGTTCACAGCGATGTAAAGCCGAACAACATACTTGTAAAAAAGACTCAGCGCGGAAACTATGTTGCAAAACTTATTGATTTTGACTCTGGATTTTACAAGGACGAAAAGATAGAAGGCGAGGATTTGGTAGGCGATTTGACATATCTTCCTCCCGAAACCTTCCTTGCTATGTATGGTGAAGATATTCACCCGGACGAAAAAGCAGATATTTTCAGTCTGGGACTGGTTTTTCACGAGTATTATTGCGGAAAACTTCCCAAGTATGACGAGAAGGAATATTTCTACCCGTTCGAGGCAATTCTCGATGATCAGCCGCTGAAACTTGATTCAAGGCTCCCCGAAAAAATAAGGGCCCTGATTGAGTCAATGATTGATAAAGACCCGAAGAAGAGACCTTCGGCAGAGCAGATAATACTAAAACTTAACGAACTTATACCGAATTTTGCGATGACTGTCGGCGAGGGTGAGATGTACAACCGCGAGCGCTATGAATCGCGTACAATATATGGCGGTGACGCGGTGGACAGAATAACAGGAACTGTAATAAGAAGCAGCGGACCTACAAGCTCGTCACTGCGAATATCAAGCTCATTCAAAACAGGTGAGTATGTTTCCGCTTCAGAGCGAGTGGCAACATCGTCCAGCTCCACCAGTGAAGCTGGAAAAACGCATGAAAAAGAGGCGGTATCACCCAAACCCGGCAACTGGTTCAAAATGGCCGGAGATTTATAAAAAGACAATTTGTTTTGGAAAATATGCACTCCTTGTTAAGGAGTGCATATTTTTCCTGTTTGAAAGATTGACAAGATTTGCCTGTGTGATATAATTTATTTATAAGACTACAGAAAGGTTGTTTTCAATGAAAAAAGTTTTAATTATCACTTTTTTACTGCTTTTAGCAATGTCAGTTTCTGTCGGAGCAGCGCAGGTCGGGGACAAAATAGGGGAAGCCGTTTTCAGCGACATTACGGCATATATAAACAACTATCCTATACCGTCATATGTAATAAATAACTACGCAGTTATTATTGCCGAAGACCTTCGTGATTACGGATGCGATGTAGTATATGACAACTTGCAAAGAACATTAAGCATTACAAAATCTTCAGCAGAGAATGATTTTAATGCACCGCTTATGTATAAAACATCTATGGAGACCGGCGAATACTTTACCGATGTTTTGTATACCGATATAAAAACCTATGTTAACGGAAATGAAGTTACATCATTTAATGTTAACGGCAGAACGATGATAGTAATCGACCAGTTCGGAAAATATATGGACGGCTACACCTGGAACGGCGAAGCCCGTGCTGCACAGGCGTGGCTTGCCGGCAAAAAAACAGCGGAGTATAAACCCATCCAGAAGCGCACAGAAAAAATATTTCAGCAGGAAGAAGATTTCGAATTTTACAAGAACAATTATATTGGATGGTACGATTTCAATTTTGACGGGACAAGTGAAAAAATAAATGTCTGCCTTGAAGAGCGTATAGACTATAACACAGATATTCTGGTCAGCATAGGAAGCTACTCTAAACGCATAAAAACATATGGCGCTACATTGGAAAGCATCTATCTTTGCGATATCGATTTGACTGACGGAGTTAAGGACCTGGTAATTATCACGGTTGAAGACAGTAGCGACCCTGTTGCAAGAATCATAAGATTTGATAAAAATCTTACACAGTACAAGTTCAGATTCTATGATGAATATTATGATGAATATTATGAGCTGGATGAAAACTGGACGGGATATGTAGAAAATCACTATTTCAATGTCAACGATGACGGAACAATAACTTTCAGGGAACAGACCCCAAGTATGGGTATGTGGCATGTGTATAGAACTTACAAGCGAAATGCTCAGGGCAAATTCGATGAAATTGTCCCCTCATACTACACGGTTTTACCGGAAGAATATGACCTTTCTTTCTGGGACGGCGGCTTTTCAGATTATGAAATCGATATGTGGAGAAAAGGATATATAAGGGCATATACCAAATATTACGGTGACGGTGTTGTTATAAACAAGGGCGATTATTTCAGGGTTTTGTACGATAACGGAAAAAACTATATATACATTGAAAAAACAAACGGGCAGGCAGGATGGATATATGTAACCTGGGATACTAACAAACTTAATGAAGTATACTTTATGCTCGCAGGGTAATATGCAAATCAAGCAGGAGGGTTTAATATGAGAAAATTAGTAAGTATTATGGCTGTTTTGGGAATCGTTTTCAGTAGCTTTTCCACAAGTGCGGCAACAATGTATGCATCGGACGGCAGAAGTTCATATGTGCCGGATTCGGAAGTTGAACTTTGGGAAAAAGTAGGTTGGTACAAGGAGGAAGACACTATCACCGTTTACGCAGCAGACGGAAGACAATCTATAATCCCGGAAGCAGCTTTTAATGAATGGCACGCAGTTGGTTGGTACAGCGCTCCCGTGATGAATGTGTACGCAACAGACGGCAGATGTCAGGTCATCCTCAAATCTCAGTATAATGCGTGGAGAAAAGTAGGCTGGATGGATGCGCCTGTAGAACAGAAGTATTCCTATGCTCTGAAAAATGTTTGTAAAAGTTACGGACGGGGCTGGGAGTCTTATGTGCTTTATGATATTAATAAAGACGGCATAAAAGAAATGATAATTGATGACGGATTGTCAGAAGCCGAAAGACGCTACTATGTATATACAATAGAGGATGGCGAAGCAGCATTCGTAGGTGCATTCTATGGAGGTCATACATCTCTTGCGCATATCCCGAATGAAAACGGAATCCTGGTTTTATGGGGCCACATGGGATTTTTCGGTGCAAGTCGTGTGGAAATGGTAAACGGCGCCCTTGTTGAGAAAATCGTGTTGCAATCAAGAGAGTATCCCAATGATTATCCGGAAGCATGGGATATTGTGAAAGGTTCATTTGACCTTAAAATGACATATGTGAATAGATAACAGAAAGAGGAACTGACAGAATGTCAGTTCCTCTTTCTGTTATCTATTTCTTGCGAAAAGGTGGTATTTTGTTTTCCCGGGTTTTGTTTCAGAATCAACGATATTTACATCGCAGTACAGATAAGGTGCGTGTGAATCGTCCACCTTTCCGCTTCTTTTGGGAATGTCAAACTTTCCGGGGCTGTACTCAGGGTCAAGGAGGCAAAACTCCTTTCCGTCAGTAGAAACCGCCAGAATATAATGACCGCTCTGGGTAAAAAGACCGATTTCCTTTCCCTCGGGAATTCCGGTATGAACAATAATCTGTCCGCCCTTTTGAAGATGCGCTATCGCTTCTTCAAGGTCATCGGTTGCTGTGTAAACAAGGTCGTATTTTTCGGCAATAACAGGTGCAAGAATGGACATATTTGTACCTCTGTACGGGTTAGCACCGCAACTCTCAGAAATTTTAACGCAGTCTTCTATGTTAAGTGTATAGGGAGTAAGTGAATTTACAACCATGCAAGCGCAACAAAGACCGCAACCGACTGCCTTAACAGTGTTGATTTTCTCTTCAGCCGGAACATCTCTTTTTGCGTTTGTGTGATAAACAAGGTGTGGATAGTTAAGTTGGTTTATGTAATGCATAATATCTCTCCTTTGTACATTTGACTAGATTATACCGCAAAAGGATAAACCGGTCAAGAACTAAAAAAATGTGGGGGTTGGGGTTCAAGTCCCGCCGAATCAAAAAAGAACCGTAGCAAAGGCTACGGTTCTTTTTTTATGGTCGGAGTGGCGGGACTTGAACCCGCGGCCTCTTCGTCCCGAACGCTCGCTAAAACCTGATATATAGCGGTTTTTGCTTTTTTTAGCCCTTTCCGCTACATTCAACATACTCTTTGGACATCTTATCTCCACTGTTTCCATATACTCCAGAGCTAACTGTGGGATAACATGTGGTCAAAACATTACCTGCATTACGACAAATCTAATGGAATTATAACATACATTCCACGAAATTACAATGGTTCAAGGTGGAATTATTCATAACTGTCATACAAAAAAAT
>JAFQQD010000036.1 GCA_017411435.1 Clostridia bacterium | reverse complement strand
TGTAATTGAGCCTTTCTTTGTGGATGTGATTCTTTCCTGCAAAGCACCCATTTCAGTTGCCAGAGTGGGCTGATAACCAACGGCAGAGGGCATACGGCCCAGAAGCGCCGAAACCTCACTGCCTGCCTGTGTGAATCTGAAGATATTGTCAATGAAAAGGAGCACATCCTGACCTTCTTTGTCGCGGAAATATTCCGCCATAGTAAGACCTGAAAGCGCAACTCTCATTCTTGCTCCCGGAGGCTCATTCATCTGACCGTAAACGAGTGCAGTCTTGTTGATAACGCCTGATTCCTGCATTTCGTTATAAAGGTCATTACCCTCACGGGTTCTCTCGCCAACACCGGAGAATACGCTAAGACCGCCGTGCTGCTTTGCAACATTATTGATAAGCTCCATAATAAGAACTGTCTTACCAACACCTGCACCACCGAAAAGACCAATCTTACCGCCCTTTGCATAGGGGCAGATAAGGTCAACGACCTTGATACCGGTTTCAAGAATTTCGGTTGTGCTTGCCTGCTCATCATAACTGGGAGCAGGTCTGTGAATTTCCCATTTTTCAGGGTTTTCGGGAGCAGGCTTGTTATCCACAGGCTCACCAAGAAGATTGAATATTCTTCCAAGTGTGCATTCACCTACGGGCACGCTGATGCCTTTTCCTGTGTCAACCGCTTCCATACCGCGAACAAGACCGTCAGTAGAGCTCATCGCGATACAGCGAACAACATCATCACCGATGTGCTGTGCTACTTCGAGAGTGATGGTTTTCTCACCTGATTTGATTTTGATAGCATTGAGCAGGTTGGGAAGATGTCCGTTTTCAAATTTAATGTCAAGAACAGGCCCGATAATTGATATTACCTTGCCTATATTTTTTTCTGCCATGGGATTTTCAATCCTTTCTTAATTAGGGATTTTTTAAGCGCTTTGCGCTAAAAAGCGCAGAAGAAGATATGAATGCGATGTTTAGATGCAGAACACACGAAATGAGTCCAAAGGTGTACAAAGGTACTCCGAGAGGCGAATTTCGTGTGTAGCTTAACGGTAACTTCAAAAAGAAATTTGCTTTGCGAATTTCCACATAAGAAAATATAAAATTAAATCTTAAGCGATTTTAATTTATTGTTACCTGCCGTTAAGCGCTCTGCGCTAAAAAGCGCATTCAGGAACCTGCAACAATTTCGGTAATCTCCTGTGTAATTGCCGCCTGTCTCGCTCTGTTATAAGTTAGTGAAAGATTTTCAATAATTTCCCCTGCGTTATCAGTTGCATTTTCCATTGCCATGCGGCGTGCCGAAAGCTCAGAAGCAATTGATTCACATACACCGCCCCATACTATACCGCTGATATAGTGAGGAACGATTTTACCGTAAACTGAAGCAGGATTCGGGTCATATTCGATAAGCTTCTTTTTCTGCACAGCCTCACCGGAAGGATTGATGGGCAGAACCTTTTTCGAAGCAGGAATCTGCGAGATAATATTAACAAACCCCGTATAATAAATATCAAGGGAAGTAAACTCGCCCTTCAAAAATGCTTCAGTAAGAGCCTGGCCGATACTGTTGCAGTCGCTTATACCCACATCTGCGGCAATCTGATATTCGGTTGTAAAGATAGAAACATCTTTCTTTGAAAAATGCTCCACAACCTTTTTGCCAATGGGGAAAATAATATCTCCGTCACTGTATTTGATAGACTTAAAAAGATTGTTGTTGTATCCGCCTGCCAGACCCCTGTCACCGGCAATAACGATGTGACAAGCCTTCCCTTCCTTTTCCTTGGCAGTAAAAGGGGAGGAGAAATCTTTTGTGCTCGATGCTATGTCAGAAAGTGCCTCTGACAAGATTTCAAAGAAAGGACGGCTCATTTCGATTCGTTCCTTTGCCTTTTTCATCTTGCTTGTTGCAACGAGCTGCATTGCCTTTGTAATCTGACGGGTATTTTCAACGCTCTTTATTCTGTTTTTTATTGCTTTCATTGAAGGCATTTATGTCACCTCATTTGCGGCTGAGAAATTTTTCTGCGCAATTTGCAACTGCTTCTTTAATCATTTCCTCAGTTTCTTCAGAAAGAGCACCTGTCTGGGCAATATTTGAAACAATCTTGGGATATGTGTTATCCACATATTCGTAAAGGGATTTTTCAAATTCTCTTATATCTTCGGGTGCAATATCTTTAAGGAATCCGTTTGTAACGGCATAGATAATTACAACCTGATGCTCAACCTTTACAGGTGCATTTCTGTCCTGCTTAAGAACCTCAACGATTCTTTCACCCTGTTCAAGTCTTGCCTTGGTATCGGGGTCAAGATCACTTCCGAACTGCGCAAACGACTGAAGCTCGCGGTACTGTGAATAAGCAAGCTTAAGAGTACCTGCAACCTTTTTCATTGCCTTAATCTGTGCGTTACCACCAACACGGCTAACAGAAATACCGGGGTTAACAGCGGGCATTACACCTGAATGGAAAAGTTCAGTTTCAAGGAATATCTGTCCGTCTGTGATAGAAATTACATTAGTGGGGATGTATGCTGATACATCGCCTGCCTGTGTTTCAATAATGGGAAGAGCGGTAAGTGAGCCGCCGCCGTATTCTTCTGAGAGACGGGCTGCGCGTTCAAGAAGTCTTGAATGAAGATAGAATACATCGCCGGGGTACGCCTCTCGTCCCGGGGGACGGCGGATAAGAAGTGACAGCGCACGGTATGCTACCGCGTGCTTTGAAAGGTCATCGTAAATAACGAGAACATCCTTACCCTGATACATAAAGTATTCACCGATAGCACAACCTGCATAGGGAGCAATATACTGCATGGGAGCAAGCTCGCTCGCAGTTGCGGCAACTACTGTTGTGTAATCCATTGCACCGCTCTTTTCAAGTGTGTCAACAAGCTGTGCAACGGTGGATTTCTTCTGACCGATAGCAACATAGATACAGATAACATCCTTACCTTTCTGGTTGATGATTGTATCAAGACCGATAGTGGATTTACCTGTCTGTCTGTCACCGATTATAAGCTCACGCTGACCGCGACCGATGGGAATCATGGAGTCAATAGCCTTGATGCCTGTCTGAAGCGGAACGCTAACAGATTTTCTTTCAATAATGCCGGGAGCAGGAGATTCAATCGCGCGGCGCTCGGTTGTCTTTATATCGCCCTTGCCGTCAATAGGCTGACCGAGAGCGTTTACAACTCTGCCAATCATATTTTCGCCTACGGGAACGCTCACAACCGTACCTGTACGCTTAACTATGTCGCCTTCGCGGATTTCAGCATCAGTACCGAGTATAACAAGGCTTACAAGGTTTTCTTCAAGGTTAAGTGCCATTGCAACTTCACCGTTTTCAAACTCTACGAGCTCATTACTCATACAGTTGTCAAGACCTTTTACCTTTGCAATACCGTCACCAACTTCTATAACATAGCCGGTTTCTTTCTGCTCAATTTTATTTGAAAAATTTTTAATCTGGTCTTTTATTATTTTACTGATTTCATCAGATTTAAGCTGCATAATTTCACCTTCTATCTAAAGTCATTGGATGTAATCTGCGCCTTTAACTGTTCAAGTTTTGTGCGCACACTTGCATCCGTCTGTGAGTTGTCAGTTCTTAAAACTATACCACCGAGAATAGAGGGGTCAACCTTTTGGGCAAGCTCGACTTTTTTTCCCCATTCCTGCTCAAGCTTTTTTATGAGCTTTTCACGAAGCTCATCGCTCAGTTTAGTGGCAGTTATAGCAGTAACACGCTTTATGCCGAGCTTTTCATAGTAAAGCTTATCATATTCCTTCACGCAATCGCGGAGAATATGAATACGCCTTTTTTCGCAAAGTATTTTTATAAGATTTGTGACATACTCCATGTATGGATTAAAGGCTTCGTCTATAAGTTCAAAGCGTTTTTCGGCAGGGATAGTAGGGGAGTCAAGAAGAACCTCATAATCGGGATTTTCCGAAAAAATCTTTGAAATACTTATCAGTTCTTCATAAATCTTATCTACAAGCCCCTCATCCTCAGCGAGAGAGAACAATGAATGTGCATAAGTCATAGCCAATGATTTCATTTATCCTCACCCCAGCCGTCTATGAACTCTTCTACAAGCCTTTCGTGGTCTTTTTCATGAAGGTCTTTTTCGATGACCTTTTGCGCTATGTCAACTGCTATGTTTGCAATATCGCCCTTGATTTCGTTTATAGCAGCCTCTTTTTCGCGCTCAATTTCTTTTTGTGCTTTTTCAAGAATTGCCGATGCCTCTTTCTTTGCCTCGCCAACGATTTCTTCGCCGCGAAGAGTAGCATCGTGCTTTGCATCCTTCATAATTTTTGCTGCTTCTTCCTTTGCCAAAGAGAGCTTTTCGCTATACTCTTTTTCAAGCGCCTCAGCACTGCTCTGTGCAGTTTCAGCCTTAGAGTACATTTCGTTTACTTCCTTGTCGCGTGCTGCCAGCATATTTAGTACCGGCTTAAAGAGAAGCTTTTTCATTATTAAAACAAGGATAATAAGGTTTACCCATGTGAAAATCATTGTCCACGGGGCAATTGCTACGAATTCCTGAAATTTCTCCATTTTCTTCGCCTCCTCATAGAGATTTTCCCAGGGCAGAACACTGCTCCGCCCTGGATTCAATTATTTAATAAGGGGGTTAGCAAAGAGAAGAATCATAGCAACAACAAGACCGTAGATACCTGTTGACTCTGCAACGGCACAACCGAAAAGCATTGTTGATGTAATGTCGCCTTTTGCTTCGGGCTGACGACCTACTGCCTCTGCAGCCTTACCTGCAGCATAACCCTGACCGATACCGGGGCCGATACCTGCAATCATTGAAAGGCCTGCTCCAACTGCTGATGCTGCTCTTACGATAGCTTCTGTCATTTCCATAATAAATACCTCCAAAAAAATATATAAATTTTAATTATTATTGATTTGCTTCATTTGCACTGCCTACATATACCATGGTCAACATGGATATAATGTAAGCCTGCAGGAAACTTGTAAATACATCAAAATAAATTGATAGGATTGCCGGAAGACCTGCTTGAAGGAATGGAATAGAACCTATTACAGGGATCCATCCTAAAACTACTTTGCTAAGACCTGCCAGCGCTCCGTATATGAGACCGGTTATTACAATTCCCGATGCAATGTTACCAAAGTGACGAAATGCCATTGAAATCGGATTTGCAATTTCGCTTATAATATTAAGCGGAGTGAGGAAGGCGACAGGCTCTGTAAATCCTTTAAGCCAACCCAGAACGCCTTTATTCTTGATATTAAAGAACTGTATCAGGAAAAATGCTATAAGAGCAAATCCAACAGTTGTGTTGATATCGCCCGTGGGTGCTCTGAGTCCCAGAAGCCCCGAAAGACTGGAGAGAATTGAATATGAAAAAAGAGCACCAATATAGGGGAGAAAGAACATATTGTTTTTACCCATAGTGTTTTCAACGAGACCGGAAAGAGTCAAAACAAGCTTTTCAGCCACAATCTGCCTTTTTGAAGGGTTCCTCACTGAGAGATTACGACCCAGAAAAAAACAAACAATAGAAATTGCGGCAACTACAAGCCATCCGTTAAATATTGTTTCTGTTATCGGGATTCCACCCAAAACAGGGATTTCAAATAATATTTCAGGACCTTTTACATTCAAGAATTCTCACTTCCTTTTTTATTGTGCGAGGATTGAATACTTACAATATGAGTTGCAATTCGCTGGAAAACAATAGGGATAATAGCCGCCCAGAAATGTATGGCTTCCACTTTTGCCGCAAGAATTACCATACACGCAGTCAGCAACAGTCGTGCATTATAACTCATTGCCATCTGTGTCTTCGCTCCAGCAGGACCTTTTTCAAGACTCTTCTTTACAGAATAGGCAAGATAAAAGAAATTGGCACAGGTAAATGCGCATCCGTACACTACACCTATTAGGATATCTATGCGAAACGATAAAAATACGGAAAAAATTATAAATTCAACTATGCTGAGTAAAAGTATTACAAGACACACCTTTGATGCGTCTTTGTATACGGAATCATTTTTCATCTTTTTTCCCTTTCTTTGCGTCTCGGGTACAGAATTTCCAAAAAGTCATCGAGCCACTGCCTAATCCCAGAAGAACACCTATAACCATGATGTAATCTCCCAGCGAGTATTTGTTTTGCAGCCACATGGCAATTCCGACCCACAAAAGAAACGATATAACAACACTGAGACCGAGACCTGTTATGGCACTTATAGCCTCAAAAATCTCTTTTTTTGAATCTTTATCCATAATTTATACCCACTCGACAGGACGGCAGCTTGTAACACCAAAATGGTAAAGGATGGCATCAACGATTCTTCTTGATGCGTTTCCGTCACCGTAGGGGTTAACTGCGACACTCATTTTGTGGTATTCTGCATCATCAATAAGAAGTTGTGATGCAAGAGAATAAATGATATCTTCTTCCGTACCTGCAATTTTAACTGTGCCTGCTTCTGCTGCCTCGGGCCTTTCGGTTTCGCCGCGAAGAACGAGTACGGGCTTACCGAGCGCAGGAGCCTCCTCCTGAAGCCCGCCTGAATCGGTAAGGATGAGATGAGCCTTATTCATTGCGTTATGAAGAACATCAACATCAAGCGGTTCTACAAGATGTACACGCGGAATATTACCCAGAATTGCATTCGCAGTTTCGCGAACTGCAGGATTGAGATGAACGGGGTAAATAACTTCTATATCGGGGAAATCGCGGACAAGTCTAGCTACAGCGCGGCAGATATTTTCAAGCGGAGCGCCCAGGTTTTCCCTGCGGTGCGCAGTCATAAGAACTATGCGCTTATCCATATCTATTCCCTCGAGAGGAGTTCCTTCGAAAGAAAATTCCTTTTTGATTGTAGTCTTGAATGCATCGATAACAGTGTTACCTGTAACGAATATGCTGTCGGGGTTGACACCTTCATTTATAAGATTTGCACGGTTGTTCTTTGTGGGAGAAAAATGAAGGTCAGATAAAACGCCTGTAAGACGGCGGTTTATTTCCTCAGGGAAGGGGAAATATTTGTCATAAGTACGAAGACCTGCCTCCACATGGCCAACCTTAATCTGATTATAATATGCAGCAAGGCTGCCTGCAAATGTGGTGGATGTATCACCGTGAACAAGAACAATGTCGGGTTTTTCCTGACGGAAAACTTCTTCAAGTCCGGTAAGTGCCTTTGTTGTGATTCCGGCAAGAGTCTGACGCTCTGTCATTATGTTAAGGTCAAAATCGGGCTTGATATCGAAAAGATTGAGAACCATATCAAGCATTTCGCGATGTTGTGCGGTAACACAAACCTTACAATCAATAGAAGGTCTTGATTTGAGTTCATAAATAAGCGGAGCCATTTTGATTGCCTCAGGTCTTGTGCCGAAAACTGTAAATACTTTAATCATAAATTTCCTCCTGAAATTACTTGTGTTCTTCCTTATCTGTGAGCGCATCGATTATTCTGGGAGTAAGCCACAGAAATAAAACAAATCCTAAAAGGACTAATGCCAGAACCCACAGAGAAATCGCACCCGTTGCAATAAGTCCTACTGCAACAATGCAAAGGATAAGACACAAAGCATATATTGTTGTAACGGCTCTTTTTTGTGAAAAGCCGGCATCAATCAATTTGTGATGAAGATGACCTCTGTCAGGTGCCATAATAGGCTGATGATTCTTAAGGCGGCGCAGTATTGCGGAAACCGTATCGAAAATCGGAAGCCCCAAAACAAGAATCGGGGCGGCAAGGGAAATTACTGCATATCCCTTGAAAAGTCCCAAAACGGAAACGCACGCAAGAACGAACCCCAGAAACATCGAACCCGTATCTCCCATAAAGAGCTTGGCAGGGTTGAAATTGTACGGCAAAAATCCGAAACACGCACCTGCAAGTGCGCTTGTTACAAAAGCAACCTCACTCTCACCAACAATAATCGCTATACAAAGGAGAGTCAGTGCTGAAATAGATGAAACACCGCAGGCAAGACCGTCAAGACCATCAATCAAATTTGTTGCGTTTGTGATTGCAATTATCCATATTAATGTAACCGGAATTGCAAACCAGCCGAGTCCTATATACCCATACTCTGCAATAAAAGCAGGAACCCTTATAAAGTCGATTCTTACACCTGCAAGAATAGGGCACAGTGCCGCAACAATCTGCACAAGGAGTTTGAATTTTGCACTGAGTGCGTAAATATCGTCAAATATTCCAAGCGTCACTATAATAATACAGCCGATAATAAGTCCCCAAATCTCCTTGTCCACATTGGCAAAGAACAGAACGCTTATAATGAAACCAAAGAATATTGCAAGTCCGCCAAGTCTTGCAGTAGGTTTTTTATGCATTCGGCGGTTGTCCTTGGGAACATCAACAGCGCCGATTTTGAATGCGAGCTTTTTGACAAACGGAGTGGTGGCAAATGTTATTACAAATGCCAATATAAATGTAATCAGGATATCGTTTCTCATAATGTTTTACTCCTTGGAACTGCTTAGATAATAAAACCGACTTTCTTTTTTGCTTTCGTTATTGTACGGCGTGCAACACAGTTTGCTGCTTCAGCGCCGTTTTTATATACACTTTCAAGATAGTCCTTGTTTTTCATAAGCTCATCATATTTTTCCTGAATCGGACGAAGATGCTCAACAATAGCCTCGCCGACAGCGGTTTTGAAATCGCCGTATCCTTTTCCGGCAAATTCAGAAACTGCCTCGTCAATACTCTTGCCTGTAACGGTAGAGTAGATGGTAAGCAGATTGTTGACACCATCCTTACCCTCGCGGTAGCAAACTTCCGCCTCAGAGTCCGTCACTGCGCGTTTTAACTTGCGCATAATATCCTCAGGCTTATCAAGAAGGAATATGCAACCGTTGGGATTGGGGTCGCTCTTCGACATTTTCGCAGTGGGTGTCTGAAGACTCATAATCTTTGCACCTGCATTCTTTGCAGGGATATACGCATCAGGAATTACGAATGTATCGCTGTAAAGAGTGTTGAAACGGTGAGCGATATCGCGCGCAAGCTCCAGATGCTGCTTCTGATCAGCACCTACGGGAACAAGGTCCGTCTGATAAAGAAGAATATCCGCTGCCATCAGAACAGGATATGTGTAAAGACCTGCATTGATGTTTTCGGGGTGCTTTTGTGATTTATCCTTAAACTGTGTCATGCGGTTAAGCTCGCCCATCTGCGTAAAGCAGTTAAGTATCCAGCCAAGCTCTGCGTGTGCAGGAACATGACTTTGAATAAACATAATATTTTTTTCTGCATCAAGTCCGCATGCAATGTACTGGGCAAGTAGCGAAAGCGTGTTCTTACGAAGTTGTGCGGCTTCCTGTCTTACAGTTATTGCGTGCATATCAACGACACTGAAAATACAGCTGTATTCGTCCTGAAGAGAAACCCAGTTCTTGAGCGCTCCGAGATAATTACCAAGTGTAATTGAATCGCTGGATGGCTGAATTCCTGAGAAAATAACCTTTTTACCGTTAATCATGATATACCTCTTTTTCGTACTGGAAAAATCTTCCTATTTGATATTAAAACACATCAGTATATATATTACCACAGTTTGCGCAATAAGTAAAGGTTTATTTCTAAAAGATATTTGAGGAACGAAAAAGAATGAACCAGATAAAAACAAAGCAAGTTTACCGAAAGTCCGGATAAATGAAAAAACAGGAAAATTCAGTAATTTTTACAACAAAAAAATAATAAAAATCTTCACCTTAAGCATATGGAAATTTGCATTAAAAAGGTGACGGAGTAATTTTCTAAACTGTAAAAAATCCGAAATATAAAGCGTTTAATAAGAAAGAGTGTGTGGCTTAAGCTGTGTAAAAAAAGGCGTGAGGAAAACAAGAAAAAATCTTTAGTTGTGTTTAGATGATATAAAAACATGGAATAAAACGAACTAAAATTAAAGCCACACAAAAAACGAGCTCAAAAAGGCCTTTTTCGATTTTTACAAAAATATATAAAAATTGTGAAAAAGTGCTATATGTTCCTATGCAAACAGCACTTTTTTAGTGCAGTTTGTATTGACTATCTACTTATATTATGTTATATTAAAATAGTATGGGTATAATTATGCCCAAAAATTGTTGAAATGAGGCAATGAAAATGTCAGTAAAAGTTCCCTTTTCTCCCCCCGATATCACACAGGCCGAGATAGATGCAGTATCAGAAGTTTTGCGCAGCGGATGGATTACAACAGGTCCCAAAACAAAGCAGTTCGAAAAGGAAATTGCGACATATTGCGGTACTGACAGGGCAGTATGTCTTAACTCTGCAACAGCAGCTATGGAACTTACTTTGCGTCTTCTCGGAATAGGCGAAGGGGACGAGGTAATCACTTCGGCATATACATATACAGCGTCAGCAAGTGTTGCAGTGCATGTCGGCGCAAAACTTGTTCTTTGCGACACGAAAAAGGATTCTTTTGAGATGGATTATGACGCACTGGGTAAGCTTATAACTGACAGGACAAAAGCCATAATCCCCGTTGACCTCGGCGGTGTTATCTGCGACTACGAAAAAATCTTCAGTGTTGTGGAATCGAAGAAAAATATCTTCAGACCGTCAAACGACATTCAAAAGAAAATGGGACGAATTGCAGTTCTTGCAGACGGTGCGCACAGTTTCGGCTCAATGCAGAAAGGGAAGATGGCAGGTAGCATTGCTGACTTTACATCATTCTCTTTCCACGCAGTAAAAAACCTTACAACTGCCGAGGGTGGCGCAGTTACTTGGAGAAATATCAACGGCATTTCAAACGATGACATTTACCGCGAATATATGCTCCTTTCACTTCACGGTCAGAGTAAGGATGCACTTGCGAAAACTCAGGTTGGAGCGTGGGAATATGACATCGTTTCTCCTGCGTATAAATGCAATATGACCGACATTATGGCGGCAATCGGACAGGCTCAACTTGACAGGTATGACTCAATCTTAGAAAAACGCCACGAAATCGTTGGAATTTATGACGAGGCAATGAGTAGCCTTGATGTACAGTATCTCCACCATCACGGCGAAGATTTTCTCTCAGACGGGCATTTGTACCTTGTTCGTCTTAATGGGGAAGACAGCTCGTTCAGAAACGAACTTATCATAAGGATGGCAGAGGAAGGCATTATGTGCAATGTTCACTACAAGCCCCTACCGATGCATACTGCGTATAAAAATCTGGGCTTTGATATCAAGGATTTCCCCAATGCTTACGCACAGTTTGAAAACGAAATTTCGCTTCCGCTCAATACGAAAATGACACTTGACGATGCAAGGCTTGTGGCGGAAACATTTACCAGACTTCTGAAAGGTTGATATACAGTGATACTTAAAAAGTATGCCGCACTCCCCGATTTTCTTCAGAGCGAAGAAGTGAGTACATATTACGAAAAACTGCAGAAAAGAAAAACAAGTATTATTGTAAAAAGAATATTTGACTTCACAGTGGCACTTATTGCGATTATCATTTTGTCACCGCTATACTTAATCCTTGCCATATCAATTAAACTTGATTCAAAGGGGCCTGTCTTTTACAGACAGGAGCGCGTTACAACTTACGGCAAAATATTCCGCATATTCAAATTCCGTACAATGGTTGTAAACGCTGACAAGATAGGGACGCTCGTAACCGTAAACCACGACCCCCGAATAACACGCGTTGGTGCATTTCTCAGAAAGTTCCGTCTTGACGAAACACCACAGCTTATAAATATATTGACAGGCGATATGAGTTTTGTCGGCACCCGTCCCGAGGTGCAGAAGTATGTTGACAGATATACTGACGAGATGAACGCCACACTCCTTCTTCCGGCAGGCGTAACATCGCTTGCAAGCATTTTCTACAAGGATGAGGATAAGCTTCTCTCCGCCGCAGAAAACGCAGACGATACATATGTCGAGGAAGTCCTTCCCGGCAAAATGGCATACAACCTCGCGTACATAGAAAAATTCAGTTTCTTTTACGATATAAAACTTATGATAATGACCGTCCTTGCAGTAGTCGGTGTTGAATTCAAGGACGCAGAAAAGAAGGCAGAGGAAGAGAAACTTCCCGTTGCCTGAAACTAACGGAGGAAAAGCAAATGAGGGTTTTAATTCCCGACGCATATTTTAATCCAGAAATAACAGCGTTTACACATCTTGAAAACGACATCATTAATTCTCTCATTGAGCGTGGGCACGAATTAAAAGTAATATGTCCCATACCTCAAAGAGGAATTGATAAAGAAACCCAGGAAAAGTACCGACATATAAAGCACGAAACACTCATGGACGGAAAAATAGAGATTGAGCGTTTTTGGGTGCCAAAAGAAAAAAGTAATATTCTCTCGAGAGCATTTCGCTATTTCTGGTGTAACTTCAGAGGGTATCAGATAGGCAAAAAATACAAGGGTATAGATATGCTTTTTTCCGAAAGCACACCTCCCACGCAGGGGCTTCTGATGTCAATGCTCAAGAAAAAATTAAAATGCTCGATTGTCTATTCACTTCAGGATGTTTTCCCCGACTCTCTCGTAAATGCAAAAATGACAAAAGAGGGAAGCCTCATATGGCGCGCAGGAAGAATCCTTGAAAAGTACACCTATAAAAAGGTCGATGTGATTGTAACTATCAGCAAAGGTATCAGAAAGAACCTTCTGCGCAAAGGTGTTCCGGCAGAAAAGATAGAAATGATTTCAAACTGGGTTAACATTGATAATGTTTATCCCGTTGAACGCGAAAAAAATACAATTATTGACGAATTCGGTGTTGATAAAGATAAGTTCCTTGTAGTCTATGCAGGTAATTTCGGTGCGGCACAGGGTGCAGACATCGTGCTCAAGGCGGCAAAGGAACTTGAAGAAAACCGCGAAATACAGTTCGTAATTTTTGGCGGCGGCTCATATTTTGAAGACGCAAAAAATGAGGCGCAAAGTCTTTCCAATGTCATCATAAACCCGCTTCTTCCTCAATCGCGTGTTTCCGAGGTTTATTCTCTCGGAGATGTTTCGCTGATAACTTGTAAAGAGGGAACAGGCGGTGCAAGTTTCCCGAGTAAGACCTGGAGCATCATGGCGTGCAATACTCCTATAATTGCGTCCTTTGATACAGAAAGTGACCTTGCGGAAATGCTCCGTGCATCAAACGCAGGCGAATGTGTTGCTGCAGGAGATGCTAAACTTCTGGCAGACGCAATCGAAAGAAAATACACAAAATGGAAAAACGGCGAAGGAGAGGATATAAACCTTCGCGAATATGTTGAGAAAAACGCAACAAAAGAAATATGCGCAGGTGCGTATGTGACCGTAATGGAGAATTTGTGTAATGGAAAGTGTAAATAAACTTATTTTAGTTTCTCCGCTTCCCCCACCGATTGGCGGCATATCCTCGTGGACACAAGAGGTTATGGAAAGGATGCCTCAACTTGGGTGTGAGGTTTTGCTCGTAAACTCAGGCATTGTCGGAGAAAGGGTAAATAACGATAAAAAAGTAAATATAGCAGACGAAATCAAAAGAGCACTTGCTATTAAAAAAAAGATAAAGGCATTTCTCAAAACTGAGGATACCAGGACTCTTCATTACAACGCATCGTGCTTTACCATGGGGCTTATCAGGGATACAGTGATACTTTTCTCCCTTCGTAAAAAGGCGGATATTATCTATCATTGTCACTGCAATCTTGACACGAATGTAAATAACCCCGTAGCGAAATTTTTCTTTAAGGTAATCTGCCGAATTTCAAAAAAGATTCTTGCGCTTAACGCAAACTCACTTTCTTTCGCGCAGAAATATACGGATAAGGCACTTATCATCCCCAACTTTATTGAAAAGGTTTGTGTCGATGAGGCAAGCGTAAGGCAAGAACTGAAAGACATTGCCTTTGTCGGCAGAGTGACCGAGGATAAAGGCGTTTTGGAACTCCTTGAAGCATCAAAGGGGATAGAAGACATCAATATCCACATCATCGGTCCTGATGAGAATAATCTCCTCGGCAACTGCGATGCGGAAAACATTATAAAAGTTGGACCAAAATCACACGATAAGGTTTTGGAAATCCTTAAAAATATGGACGCGCTCATTCTCCCGTCTTATTCCGAAGGCTTTCCGCTTGTCATCCTTGAAGCGATGGCGTGCGGCCTTCCCATAATTTCCACCCCCGTAGGCTCCGTGCCCGATATGATTGAAAAAGAGGGCGGAATTCTCATTAAACTCAAAGACTCAGACAGCATAAAAGATGCAGTTGAAAAAATAAAACCCCAGGATGTAAGGGTAAAAATGGCACATCACAATCTTGAAAAAGTAAAGCGCGAATATTTAAGCGAAACCGTGCTTAAAACTCTTTTAGAAATTTATAGCGAGGCGTAATATGTTAAAAGCAATATACAAATTTGCAAGTCTGTTTCCCAGAGCGTGGAATAAATTCATAGCTACTCCAATGAAAAAGAAAATGATGGCCTCCTGTGGTAAGGATGTATCATTTGGACGCGGTTTTGATGTCAGCGGATGGGAAAATGTATCAGTGGGAAACGATGTTTCAATCGGCGAGCGGTGTATGTTCCTTACCACAAGGGCAAAAATCATCGTTGGTGACCATGTCATGTTCGCGCCCCAGGTATCGGTTGTTACGGGAAACCACATTACCGATATTCCCGGACGCTATATGACAAATTTCACCGATAGTGATAAGCGCCCCGAAGACGATCAGGATGTCATTTTTGAAGGTGATAACTGGATTGGCGCAAACAGTACAATCTTAAAAGGTGTAACTATCGGATATGGTGCAGTTGTTGCGGCAGGTGCAGTAGTATCAAAGAGTGTTCCCCCGTTTTCCTATGTCGGCGGAATCCCTGCAAAAGTTATAAAAATGCGTTTTGACGAAGAAACAGTAAAAGAACTTCTTGCAAAGAAGAATAACTATTAAAGGATAACGCTATGAAAAACATTGGTCTTCTCATATCCGAACTTAATAGCGGCGGCGCAGAAAGAGTAGTGTCAAGAGTATCCAAAATCCTTGAAGACAAATATAACATCTATGTAATTTTGTTTGAGGATACATATATGGAATACGACCACGGCGGAACTCTTGTAAACCTTGACGCTCCTGCAAAAAGTGGCGCACTTTCCAAGGTTTTACTCCTTCTTGAAAGAATAAGAAAACTCAGAAAGAAAAAGAAGGAATTAAAACTTGACTGTGTTATAAGCTTCCTTGACAGTCCCAATATGGTTAACATTCTGTCAAAGGTGAAAGGATGCAAAAGCGCAGTTTCAATCCGCAACTACTCCGCATCCGAAAACAGAGGCAGTCTCTTGGGCAAAATCACAAACGCACTTTATAAAATGCTTTATAAAAGGGCAGACAAAGTTGTTCCCGTTACAAAAGTTATCGAAGACCTCTATATAAAAAATTACAACATCCCGAAAGAAAAACTGAAAGTAATCTATAACCCCTACGATATAGCTGAAATCGAAGAGCAAATGAAAAAGGAATGTGACTATAACCTTTCAAAGACAGAGGGGAAGATAACCTTTATCACAGTCGGACGCCAAATGTATCAGAAAGGTTACTGGCACCTTATAAAAGCATTCAGAAAATTGCACGGGGAAAACGAAAACACCGCACTTATTATGGTAGGACAGATAGACGAAAAGGTAGTTAATCTCATACAAAAGTTTAACCTGGAGGACAGTATAGTCCTTACCGACAGACACCCCAACCCGTTTTCATTCATAGCCAAATCGGATATATATGTCCTTTCCTCACTTTTTGAAGGCTTCCCCAATTCTATGACTGAGGCTATGGTATGCTCGCTTCCCATAATTGCGGCAGACTGTAAATCAGGCCCGAGGGAAATCCTTGCTCCCGATACACCCATTGATACAGTAAGTAACGGGGTAGAGGAGGCGCAGTTTGGCATAATCACAACGCCCCTTGAAAATGAGGAAGAATGGGAAAGTGAAGCTCTTACCGAGGCAGAAGAGCACCTTTACACCGCCATGAAGCGTATGACAGAGGATAAAGAACTTCGCGAAAAATACGCGCGTCTTGCAAAGATGCGCTCAGAGAGCTTCGGCTACGGTATCTGCAAAGAGAACTTTATCGATTTGATTGAAAATATATAAGCACACGGGAGGAATAAAGAATGAGTTTATTTACAGGAAAAACACTACTTATAACAGGCGGCACGGGAAGTTTCGGTAACGCAGTATTAAACCGCTTTCTTAAAACCGATATTAAAGAAATACGCGTTTTCTCGCGTGATGAGAAAAAGCAAGACGATATGCGCCACGAATTTCAGGCAAAGATGCCAGAAGCGGCAAATAAAATCAAGTTCTTTATCGGCGATGTAAGAGATTATAATTCTCTCAAAGGTGCGATGTACGGCGTTGACTACATATTCCACGCGGCAGCACTCAAGCAGGTTCCCTCCTGTGAATTCTTTCCGCTTGAAGCAGTAAAGACGAATGTTATCGGTACAGACAATGTACTTTCCGCCGCAATTGAGGCTGGCGTTGAGAAGGTAATCTGCCTTTCAACTGATAAGGCGGCATATCCCGTTAATGCAATGGGTACTTCCAAGGCTATGATGGAAAAGGTAGCCGTTGCAAAAGCAAGAACAGTTTCTCCCGAAAAAACATCCATCTGCTGCACCCGTTATGGCAATGTAATGTGTTCAAGAGGCTCTGTTATTCCTCTGTGGATAGAGCAGATTAAAAAGGGAGAACCCATTACCATTACCGAACCTAATATGACACGCTTTATAATGTCACTTGAAGAGGCGGTTGAACTTGTGCTCTTCGCATTTGAAAATGCAACAAGCGGTGACATTATGGTGCAGAAGGCTCCTGCCTGCACAATCGAAGTGCTCGCTAAGGCAGTAAAGGAACTCTTTGACAAAGAGAATAAGAGCCAAATCAAAATCATCGGTATCCGCCACGGTGAAAAGATGTACGAAACACTCCTTACAAACGAGGAATGTGCAAATGCAATCGATATGGGCGATTTCTACCGTGTGCCTGCCGATAAGCGCGACCTTAACTACGACAAATATTTTAAGGACGGGGATAAGGACAGAAACCCCCTGACCGAATTTAATTCCAACAATACAGACCTTTTAGATGTTGAGGCAGTTAAGGAAAAACTCCTCGAACTTTCTTACATTCAGGACGAACTTAAATCTTTGGAGGCTTAATCTCTATGAACATACTCGTAACCGGTGCCAAAGGATTTGTGGGACAGAATCTCGTTGCAAACCTTAAAAACATACATAGCGGCAAGGACAGAACGCGTGACCTTAAAATAGAAAATATTTTCGAGTACGACCTCGGCTCAACCTCCGCGGAGCTTGATTTCTACTGCAAAGAGGCAGACTTTGTCGTAAACCTTGCAGGCGTAAACCGTCCGCAAAATGAAGAGGAATTTATGCAGGGGAACTACGGCTTTGTATCCGTAATGCTTGACTCTCTCAAAAAGTACGGAAATAAAGCGCCTATTCTTGGCTCTTCTTCAATTCAGGCGGCACTTGATAACGCTTACGGAAAGTCAAAAAAAGCAGGCGAGGACCTCCTCTTTGATTACGGCAGGGAAAACGATGTCAAGGTTCTTATCTACCGTTTCCCGAACCTTTTTGGAAAGTGGTGCAGACCTAATTATAACAGTGCCGTTGCGACATTCTGTCACAATATCGCAAACGATTTGCCTATTACAGTGAATGACCCTTCTCATATGATGACTCTTTGCTACATTGACGATGTCGTAGATGAAATCATAAATGCAATTATGGGCAAGGAAAACCGCGAAGGCGAATTTTGCAAAGTTCCCACAGAACACAAAATAACCCTTGGCGAAATCGTTGAACTCCTGGAAAAGTTCAAAAATCAACCCGAAACTCTTACAATGCCCGAAATTCCCGATGGCAGTTTTGCAAAGAAGCTCTATTCAACATATCTTTCATACCTGCCTCGCGAAAAGGCGTCGTTCCCTCTTAAAATGAATGTTGATGCACGCGGCTCCTTTACCGAGCTTATCCGCAGTGAAAAGTGCGGTCAGGTCAGCGTGAACATTTCGAAACCCGGCATTACGAAGGGGCAGCACTGGCACAACACAAAATGGGAGTTTTTCATCGTTGTTTCAGGTCGCGGACTTATTCAGCAGAGGAAAATAGGCTCTGACGAAGTTCTCAATTTTGAAGTTTCAGGCGATAAGATTGAGGCAGTGCATATGCTTCCCGGCTATACGCACAACATCATCAATCTTTCAGACAGTGAAGACCTTGTTACAGTAATGTGGGCAAACGAATGTTTTAACCCCGATAAACCCGACACTTTTGGAGAGGTGGTAGAATAATGAAATTCAAAGACAACGGAAAATTAAAACTGCTCATAATCGTAGGTACCCGTCCCGAGATTATTCGTCTTGCGGCAGTTATCAATAAATGCAGAAAATATTTTGACACAATTCTTGCTCACACAGGGCAGAACTATGACTATAACTTAAACGGAGTATTCTTCCGTGACTTAAAACTTGAAGACCCCGATGTGTATCTTGACGCGGTAGGAAATGACCTTGGCGAAACAATGGGAAATATCATTGCCAAGTCCTATCAGCTTATGGCAGAAATAAAGCCCGATGCAGTACTTGTGCTCGGCGATACAAATTCCTGCCTCAGCGTAATCGGTGCAAAAAGACTTCATATACCGATTTTCCATATGGAAGCGGGAAACCGCTGTAAGGACGAATGCCTTCCCGAAGAAACAAACCGCAGAATAGTTGACATAATCTCTGATGTTAACCTTGCGTATTCCGAGCATGCAAGGCGCTATCTCGCTGACTGCGGACTTCCCAAAGAAAGAACTTATGTGACAGGTTCTCCTATGGCAGAAGTTCTGCACAATAACCTCGAGGATATCAAAAAGAGCGATATCCACGCTCGCCTCGGACTTGAAAAAGGAAAATACATTCTCCTTTCTGCACACAGAGAAGAGAATATTGATACAGAAAAGAATTTCACAAGCCTTTTCACAGCCATCAATAAAATGGCAGAAAAATACGATATGCCGATTCTTTATTCGTGCCATCCGCGCTCAAAGAAAAGACTTGAGCAGTCAGGCTTTGAACTTGACAAACGCGTAATTCAGCACGAGCCACTTGGTTTCCACGATTATAACTGCCTTCAGATGAACGCCTTTGCGGTAGTGTCAGACTCAGGCACACTTCCTGAGGAAAGCAGTTTCTTCACAAGCATAGGAAATCCTTTCCCTGCAGTTTGTATCAGAACAAGCACAGAGCGCCCCGAGGCGCTTGACAAGGCGTGCTTTATTCTCGCAGGAATTGATGAAGGAAGCCTTCTTCAGGCAGTTGATACTGCGGTTGAAATGAATAAAAATAAAGATCTTGGAATCCCCGTACCCGACTATGTTGAGGAAGAGGTATCGACCAAGGTCGTGAAAATAATCCAGTCCTACACAGGTGTAGTAAACAAAATGGTCTGGAGAAAATTCTGACATTTTTGATATCAGCATTTTAGTTTGAATTCAGGTGAAAATATGGAAAACACAATAAAACCTCAAAAAAGAATATCGCAAAAAATAGCGGAGTTTATGTTTACACTGTACATGATAACGCTGTACATCTTCGTTGACCGCGAAGAAACCGTCATGATATCAAAAACTGTATTCGTCATATTTGCGGTATTTACAGTAATTGCGGTACTCAGAAGTAAAAGTATACATATAGGCAAGAATGTAATGGCAGTATATATTGCATTTACATGGATGTTTGCTACTATTTTCTGGGCGCAGAACGGGCACGATGCTACAGTTATGATGAAAACTATGTGGCAGTTATTCATTCAGTTTTTCTTGGCATATAATCTTTTTGCCAAACAGAGTGATGCGCACGACTCTCTTTTAAGGAGCCTCTATATTTCAGGTCTCGTGCTTATTGGTTACAGTATTTATGTTTACGGACTTTCAGATGTAATCAGCGCTATGGCAGGCGATGGAACGGTACGCTTTGGTGCAGAAATCAATCAGGAAAACTCTTTCGGAATGATGAATGCAACAACAGTTCTGGTAGCTTTTTATTACTTTCTGTATAAAAGAAAATTCAAAATATTCCATACTGTAACGGTCGTGGTTTCTTTCATATTTGCAATGTCAAGCGGTTCGAGGAAAGCCCTGCTTATGATTTTAGGCGGTGCGCTTATTATGGTTTACAAGAAATACGGATGGAAGAAACTTTACAAGATTGTAGCAGTTGTGGCAATTTTGGCAGTTGTATTTTCATCAGCGATGAAACTTCCGATATTTGAAACAATTTCATCGCGAATGGAAAGTGCCACCGAGGTTGTTACTGGCGAAGGTCAGGGCGACTCATCCACAAGATCAAGACTGAATATGATCGTTGGCGGTTTGGAAGTGTTTAAGGACCGTATCGTAGCAGGATATGGCGCAAACAACTATAAAAATGTTACAAGGTTCAAGACATACGCGCACAACAACTTCATTGAAATTCTGGTTAACTTCGGACTTTTTGGATTTATTCTTTACTATCTGGTTTATTTTTACGGCTTCAAAAACTTGTGGAAAACTCAAAATGATGCCGGAAAGGCACTGTTTGCCATTTTTATTGTGCGATTTGTAATGGAACTTGCCATGGTTACATATTACGGAAAAATTCACTGGGTAATGATGGCATTTTATCTGATAAGCATCGAAAAAAACTTAAATGAGAATAAATCTCCAGAAGAATATTCCGGCGCTGAAAATCTCGTTTTGGAGGAAAGTGTGGCAGTCGGAGAAGAAACTATCGGTTAATTTATCATAGACAGTTACTTTATTGAATTTGGGTGGAACTTATGGAAAACACAGCAAATTTGAAAAAGAAAAAACCGTTATTTGAAAAGTTGGCAAGGCTTTCTTTTGTCTTATATATGATATCACTCTATGTTTTTGTGGATAAGTTGGATACTGTCGCTATATCACGCGGCATGTTTGTCCTGTATGCAGGCTTCACAGCGCTGACGCTATTGCAAAGAAAGAGAATTAATATCGGCAAAAATATCCTTGTTGTATATATGACAATTACATGGATGTATGCAACTACCTTCTGGGCATATAACCGGTTTTATGCTACTGAAAAAATGAATACAGTATGGCAGGTTTTCCTTCTATTTTTCCTCACATATAACCTTTTTGCTGAAGAGGAAGATGCCCACGAATATCTCTTGAAAAGCCTTTATATCTCCGGAATTTCACTTGTGGCATACAGTATCTATACCTATGGATTTTCACAGGTGCTTGATATGATGTCGCAGGCAGGTGGAGTAAGGCTTGGCAGAGAAATCAGTCAGGAAAACACATTCGGAATGTATAATGCGACAACGGTTATGGTAGCATTTTACTACTTGCTCTACAGGAACCGTTACAAGTTATTCCACATCGCAGTAATTGCAATGTCATTCCTTTTTGCCATGTCAAGCGGCTCAAGAAAAGCGCTTCTGATGATGTGCATCGGCGTACTTTTCCTTGTTTATAAGCGTTATGGACTTAAAAAACTTTACAAGGTAATTGTAATTGCCGCAATTCTGATATTTATATTTATGATGGTTATAAAACTTCCGATGTTTGATTTTATAAGCCATCGATTGGAAATGACAATAAAAACTCTTGAAGGAGATGGAGAAGGCGACAGCTCTTCCCGTGCGCGCTTTAAGATGATAGCTTCAGGGTGGAGCATATTCAAGGAGAGACTTCTTGTCGGTTATGGGGCAGATAATTATGCCAGCGTTTCAGGATACGGAACATATTCGCATAATAATTTTATCGAGATTCTGGTAGACTTCGGTCTTATCGGATTTGTCCTTTATTACCTTGCGTACGCCTTTGCAATGAACAACCTCTTAAGCTCAAAACAGGATGCTGGAAAGGCACTCTCGGCAATTTTCATTGTCCGTCTTTTGATGGAAGTTGCGCTTGTTACATATTACAGTAAGCAACACTGGATACTGCTTGCGTTTTTCCTGATAAATGACAGGGTGTTTGAGAAAAACGAAGGTAACGAAGAATTAATAGAGGATGAAGCAGAATTTGAAGAAAAACCTGAAGAAAAACTTGAAGAGGAAAAAGACCGTATAAAAGAATTTTTAGAAGAAGAAAAGAGTGACATTTATGAATCCGAAGACTCTTGCATTGAAAATGAAGAAAGCATTTTTGAACCCGAGGCTTGTACTTCAGGCTCTGTTAGAGAATGAAAAAATCTCCCGCCTGTTTCCCGATGTGCCATACCTCAAAATGAAGTATTGGGCAATAATGGGAAAGAAACTCAATCTTGAAAACCCGAAAGTTTATACGGAAAAACTTCAATGGTTGAAAATTCACAACCGCAAGGAAGAATATACCACTATGGTAGATAAGTTTGCGGTAAGAGAGTATATTGCGGAAAAGCTCGGAGAGGAATATCTCATCCCACTTCTCGGGGTGTGGGATAGCCCTGACGATATTGATTTTGACACACTTCCCGACAGATTTGTGCTTAAATGCAACCACAACAGCGGTACGGGTATGTGTATCTGTAAGGATAAGAGTAAACTCGATTTTGATAAGGTCAGAAAAGAACTTAAAAAAGGTATAAATGAGGATTACTTCATAATTTCACGCGAATGGCCCTACAAAAATGTAAAAAGACGCATTATAGCAGAGCAATATATGGAAGATAAAGACGGTCAGTTTGTAGACTATAAATTCTACTGCTTTGGAGGAAATATTCACAGTGTAATGGCTTGTATAGACAGGGCATCCGGAAATCCTAGATTCTATTATTTTGACAGGGAATGGAATCTTCTTCGAATTAATAAGCACGGACTCGAAGCACCCGAAGGGTATAGTGTCCCCAAACCCGAGTGCATTGATGAAATGTTTGAAATTGCGGCAAAACTTTCAAAGGATATGCCCTTTGTAAGAATAGATTTGTATCAACTTGAAGGAAAGATTTATTTTGGCGAGATAACCTTCTTCTCTTCAAGCGGTTTTGCTCCCACTTTCCCTGAAGAAACCGATAAACTCTTCGGCAGTATGATAGACCTTAATTTAGCAAAATAACCCCTTGATTATAAGTTGCGGAGGTTTTACCAATGAAAATACTCATCGGTGCAGACATAGTTCCTACAAAATCGAATATTGAAGCATTTTCAAGCGGTGATATAAAAGCAATCATAGATGAAAATCTTGAAAAGAAACTCACAGAGGCGGATTTTCGCATTTTCAACCTTGAAACTCCGCTTGCAGACAAGGAGGCACCCATTAAAAAATGCGGTCCTAATCTGATTGCGCCTACATCGTGTATAAACGGTGTCAAAAAACTTGGTGTAAACCTTTTTACACTTGCAAACAATCACATTATGGACCACGGGGAAGAGGCTTTTAATAGCACACTTAAAACGCTTAGTGAGAACAATATTGCATATACAGGCGCAGGCGAAAACCTCTCCGCAGCACAAAAACCCTATATAATAAATAAGGAAGATAAAAAAATAGGTGTATACGCTTGTGCAGAACACGAATTTACTATTGCCGGTGAAAATGTTGCAGGTGCAAATCCCTTTGATGTGCTTGAAAGTTTCGAACACATAGAAAATCTTAAAGAAGAGTGTGATTATGTAATCGTGCTTTACCACGGCGGAAAAGAATATTACCGCTATCCTTCGCCCAATCTCCAGAAGGTTTGCAGAAAGATGTGCGAAAAAGGTGCAGACCTTGTCATCTGTCAGCACAGTCATTGTATAGGATGCAAAGAAGAATATAACGGAAGCGAAATTGTTTACGGACAGGGAAATTTCATATTTGTTGGCGCGTCAAACGATGAATACTGGAACAATGCTCTCCTGATAGAACTTAAGCTTGAAGATGAAGCGAGTATTGAATATATACCTCTTGAAAAGAAAAATGGTATCATCGGAATTTCTGAAGATGAGGATATATTGAAAAAATTTAATGTTCGTAGCAAAGAAATCAAAAAAGATGGATTTGTGAAGGCTGAATACAGTAAGTTTGCAAGAGAAATGTATGACTCTTATTTAAGCAGAATATATGGAGTAAGTCTGCTTTTCAGAATTGCAAACAAGCTGTGCGGACATCGACTTAAGCATAAAAAGAAAATCAGCGAAGAAAGGAAACTTATGGTGCAAAACATTATCCAATGCGAAGCGCACCGTGAACTTTTTTTAGGAGGCTTTGAAAATGAATGATATTGCAGTAAGTGTTACCATCATAACGTACAAGCATGAAAATTATATACGCCAGGCGCTTGACAGTGTTTTTATGCAGAAAACGAATTTTAATTACGAGGTAATTGTCGGAGAGGATGCATCTCCCGATAATACACGTCAGATACTTCTTGAATACAAGGAAAAATACGGCGATAAACTTGTTCTCATTTTGCATGATGAAAATGTAGGCCCCAGCGGAAATTCCAGAAGTGTCCAGAAAATGATTCGAGGAAAGTATGTTGCAAGTCTGGAGGGTGATGACTTCTGGACAGATGAATATAAATTACAAAAGCAGTATGATATATTGGAGAACAATCCTCAATACAGTGCAGTGTGTAGTGATTTCAAAAGTGTTAGTTCCGAAGGGGTAACTGTCATAGAATCTGAACTGAATCTTAAAAAGGATATTGTAAAGACTATGCGAGATTGGCTAAATGAAGGATATAGTGTCCACACTTGCACTGTTTTCAGAAGAAATATATTTCCCATACATGACGAAAAGTATATCAAAATGCGATATGCGGAGCGAACCATGGGAGATTTAATTGCTTTTACACTGCTTTATGATGCAGGTGACATATATGTTCTTCGTGATGTAATGTCGGCGCATCGTATAGCCGGGGCAAATGATACATCAAGCTTTGCCTATTCTCAAAAAACGCGCGCAATAGAGTATACATATATGTTTATGCGTATTATAAGAAATCTTGAAAAATATCTTGATTATAAATACGACTTATCTCCCAGAATCTGCAGCCGTATTGCGACCGTGAAATTGGGTAAATTACTCGGAAGCGTAACCTATAAAAGCAGCGAAATGCGTGAAGTTATGAAATCTATTTCTTTCAAGATGCGCATTAATGTTTATTACAGATTAGTAAAGGCTATCATAAAAAAAGCCTTTAAGAAATTGAGGTCATTATATGCAAGATAAGGAATTATCGAAAAAAGTCTTTTCAGGCATGAAGTGGAAGGCAATCGAGAGATTTTTCCTTCAATTCATAAATGCAGTTACCCCAATGATTCTGGCACGACTTTTAATGCCGGAAGACTTTGGTACGATTGCAATTTTATCCGTTTTCGTATCCATCGCACAGACACTCGTAAATAACGGTCTCGGAAACTCAATAATACAGAAAAAAGACAGCGACGATCTTGATTGCTCTACCGTTTTTTATACGCAGTTTGCAATTGCGGCCATCTGCTACGGGGTGCTTTTCGTAGCTGCACCCTTTATCGCAAAACTCTATAAAAACCCCGAGCTTTCCCTGATGCTCCGCATAATGAGTCTTTCTATCGTAATCAGCGCAATAGGTGCTATACAGATTACGGTAATGAAAAAGAACATGCAGTTTCAGAAGAGCTTTGCAATCAACACCTTTGCAACAATTACCTACGGTGTTGTGGGAATAGGACTTGCATACGCAGGCTTTGGTCCGTGGAGTCTTGTCTGGGCAAACCTTGCAAACGGTATTGCACTTCCTCTTGGCGCAATATTTATGGTAAGATGGCGTCCGACACTTGAGTTTTCTTTCGAAAGACTTAAATCACTTTTCAGTTACAGCTGGAAACTTACGGTCGGCTGGCTTATAGGTACACTTCATCAGGATTTGTATGTTTTGGTGGTCGGAAAGAGATTTTCTGCAACGACGCTTGGTTACTATAACCGTGCAGGAAGCTTTCCGCAGATTATTTCCAAGACAGTTACCGAAGTAGTTGACGGGGTAATGTTTCCTGCAATGTCACAGATTCAGGATGACCGCGAAAAACTTAAAAATATCACAAAGACGCTTCTCTCAATGAATGCTTACATATTATTCCCTATATTTTTAGGACTCTCTGCAGTTGCAAAAAATTTGGTAACAATAATTCTTACTGAGAAATGGCTTCCCTCGGTTCCTATGATGCAGATTGTATGTGTAACCTATGCACTCGCATCCATCAATAATTCCAATATGCAGGTGTTCAACTCTATGGGGCGCAGTGATATATTTATGAAGTTTGAGCTTATAAAGCGTTCTATATCAATAGTTCTTCTTGTAGCAGTATCATTCATAAATATCTATGCAGTAATTATTGTGCTTCTTCTTATGGCGGTGCTTTCCAATATGATGAACGCATACCAGAATAAAAAACTTCTTGGATATGCATATAAAGATATTGCAAAAGATACCTTGCCATCATTTGTTATGGCGGCAATTATGTGGATATGCGTAATGATGATAGGAATGATTCCGATGCCTGCTGTACTCTCTTTATTATGCCAGATTATAGTTGGAGTTATTGTGTATTTAGGATTATCAGTTATCTTCAAGGTAAAAGGGTTTAATGTTCTTATTGATGTTTTAAAAAAACAAAGAAAGACGAAGGGAATATAAAATAGTGAAAAAAATAATGCTTTTAGGCGGCAGCGCGCAGCAAATAATAGCTATAGAAAAGGCGAAAGAATTGGGATATTTTACAGTTCTTTGTGATTATCTTCCGGATAATCCGGGACAATATATAGCGGACAAATTTTATCAGGTAAGTACAACTGATAAAGAAGCGGTGCTTGATGTCGCAAAAAAAGAGAATATTAACGGAATTTTGTCATATGCTTCAGACCCTGCTGCACCGACTGCGGCATATGTTGCGGAAAAGATGAAACTTTCGGGAAGTCCGTATGAATCTGTAGAAATTCTATGCAACAAGGATTTGTTCCGTGCATTTCTTTCAGAAAACGGATTTTGCACTCCTCTTGCAAAAGGCTACTCAAATATGGAAGAGGGACTTTGCGACATTGAAAGAGGTGTATTCAAGCTTCCTGTTATTATAAAGCCTGTGGATTCATCAGGTAGTAAGGGCGTCGGCAAGGTTTCCGGAGTTTCTGATGCAAAGGAAAAACTTGAATACGCAATGAGCTTTTCGCGCGGAGGGAAAATTATCGTAGAAGAATTTGTAGAAAAATTTGGCTATCAGATTGCGGGTGACGGTCTTTCAATCGACGGAAAACTGGTTTTCAGATACTTTGCAAACGACCATTTCAATCCCAAATGCGTAAATCCGTTTGTGCCAATTTCTGCAAGCTTTCCATACAATATGCCCAAGGAAGTTCACGAAAAGATTCATTCGGAAATTCAGCGTCTTATTACCCTTCTTGATATGAGGTCCACCACCTATAATTTTGATATACGCATCGATAAAGATTATAATGTATATCTTATGGAAATCGCTCCCCGTGACGGAGGAAACTATATTCCACAGATAATAAAATATGCTACAGGTGTCGATCTGGTGGAATATTCCGTGCGTACTGCCATGGGCGAGGAAATTCAGCCTCCTGCATCAATGGAAGGAGATGGATATTTTGCATATTATGCTGTACATAGCCTTGAAGACGGAATTCTTAAAGAAGTTGTCATTGATGAAGCAGTACAAAAGAACAATATCGTGGAAAATCATATTTTGAAGAATCCCGGCGATGAAATAAAAGCTTTTACAGGAGCAAATACAACTCTCGGAATTCTTCTGATGAAGTTTGATACCATGCAGCAGATGCTTGATATGATGGATAATTCTGATAAGTGGATAAATGTAGTTTTGGAATAAGGAGATATGTTTATGTCTTGCTTAAAAGAAGAAATAGGCGGTTATATGGAAATGGAAGCGTTTTATGGCAAAGAGTACCATAACGAAGCCATAAGACTTAATAGCGGACGACATTGCCTTGAGTATATTCTGAGAGCACGAAGAATCAAAAAAATATATTTACCATATTTTTTATGTGCGTCTGTAAGGAAAATTTGTGAAAAGTGTGAAGTGGAGTATTTTCTTTATCATATTGATAAAAATTTCAATCCTTTGATTGACAGCGTAGGACCGGATTCCTATGTTTACATAGTAAATTACTATGGGCAAAAGAATAAAGAAGATATACTGAAGTTAAAAGAAAAATATAAAAACATTATTGTAGATAATGCTCAACACTTTTTTGAAAAACCCGCTGGCAATGTGGATACGATATACACTTGCCGAAAGTATTTTGGAGTAGCAGACGGGGGATATCTTTATACAAACTATAAACTTGACAGTTCGTTAGAAACAGATGTTTCTTTTGAACGCATGGACTTTGTAATGGGGCGTTATGAAAAAGACGCATCAACCTTTTATAAAAAGGCATCTGAAAATAATAAGGTCTTCGAAAATGAGGATATGAAGAATATGTCTAAACTGACACAGAATCTGTTAAAAGGGATAGACTACGATTTTGTGGTGAAAAGAAGAACTGCAAACTTTACATTTCTTCACGATTCATTCAAAGAGCTAAATAAACTTGATTTAATCATTCCGGATGGAGCGTTTATGTATCCGCTATATATTGAAGACGGCATGAAAATAAAAAAGCTCCTGGCATCAGAAAAAATATATATTCCCACATTGTGGCCTGATGTTTTTGAAGTTTGTGAGGAAAATTCATTAGAATACGATTTGGCTGAAAATATACTTCCGTTACCGGTTGACCAAAGATATGGAAAAAAAGAAATGAAAAAAGTTGTGGAGGCTATACAAAAATGTATAAATTAAGGGAATTAGAACGAGAGGATTTAAAAAGCATAAACAAATGGAGAAATGACCCACATCTGATTGCGTGTCTCGGAGCTCCGTATAGATACATAAATGAAGATGTTGACGGGGAATGGTACACAAAATATCTTCACACCAGAAGTGACTCGGTGCGATGTGCTATTGTAGATGATGAAAATGAAAAAAAAGTCCTTGGGCTTGTAAGTCTTCTTTCTATTAACAACATTAACCGTAGTGGAGAACTTCATATTATGATAGGAAATGCAGAAAGTCGAGGCAAAGGCTTGGGGACTTTCGCTGTAAGAGCAATGGTAAACCATGCGTTTGACAATCTTAATCTCAGAAGAATTGAACTTCAGGTCCTGGAAAACAATGTTGCGGCAATTGGCCTGTACAAAAAAGTTGGCTTTATCAAAGAGGGGTTAAAAAGAGAGTCGAATTATAAAAATGGGAGATATGAAAATATGATGCTCATGGGATTGCTCAAAGATGAGTATAATGGAGGGAATAAGTGAAATGCAAATAAATGATTTGAGAGGAAAACGACTTTTGATGCTGGAAGGAACAATTCTGGCAAAAAGAATTATAGAAAAGGCTCATAATTTAGGCATCTATGTTGTAATCGCTAATTGGTATTCGGTAGAAGACGCTCCTGCCAAAACTTTTGCAGACAAAGAATATACTGTAAATATTTTTGATATTCCGGCGATGATGGAAATTATTAAAAAGGAAAAAATCGACGGGATTTTTACGGCTTACACTGATTCGCATTTGCATATCTATGAAAGGCTTTGTCGAGAGGCAAATCTCCCTTGCTTCACAGCTGAGGGCTTGTGTGACATTATGGTAGATAAAGCTTTGTTTAAAGATGCCTGTAAAAAGGCAAAACTTCCAATTATAGATGAATATGATGCACAAAAGATATTAGAAGATAATGAGTATGCAAAAATTATAGAATATCCTGTAATTGTAAAACCCGTAGATAACAGCGGTGCACGAGGAATATCGGTTTGTCATAGTGAAGAAACCTTAAAAACAGCTGTTTTACGAGGCCTCGAATTTTCCAAATCAAAGAAAGTAATTGTTGAGAAATATTTGCGTGGGGAATATTGCCTTGCAGATTTTATGATTCAAGATGGAAAAGCTTATTTTTGTGCTTCAAGTGATAAACCGGCAAATGATGACAATAAAGACAATGTGAATCTCCCAGGAGCTTATATTTTCCCCTCTAAGAGCAATGAACTTATTAAACAAACTTTATGTAAGAATGTTCAAGAATTTGTTAAAAATATCGGATATAAAAACGGACTGTTATGTTTTGAACTTATCAATATGAATGATCGTATTTATATTATAGAGGCTCAGTTTCGTTACGGTGCTAAATTTCAGGAGGAATTCATTAAGCAGGAATGTGGTATTGATCAGGTTGAAATGCTTCTTCGCCACGCACTGACAGGTAAGTTAGCCGGATATAATTTGCAAGAACTGAATGATAACGATTTTAAAAACAGTTATGCTCTTCTTAATATTTTGCTTTCGGAAGGAAAAATAGCAAAACTACCCAAAGAAGACGAAGTTTTACAGATGCCATTTGTAGATGTATACATTCCGAGAAAAAAAGAGGGTGAGGTCATTGTTCCTGATGGATCAATGGTACAATGCTTTGGTAAAACAGCATTTTCAGCACCTTCCCGAAAAGAACTCCTTAATGCACTGAAATATTTTCAGAGTCATTTATGCATTTTTGATACAGAAAACAGAAACATGGTTATTAATAGCCTGGAAGAAAATTACTCTTAAGGAGGAGAAGTTATGGAACAAAGTACACTTGCACTTATAATAGTGCTTTGCACTTGTGTGTTGTACATACTTGAAATTTTCCCTGTAGCGGTGACTACGCTTCTTGGTATGCTTGCAATGGTTTATGCGGGCATACTTACATCGGCAGAAGCTTTTTCTGGATTTTCCAGTACTCCGGTTATGCTTGTTATTGGTATGGTTATCATTATTGATGCTTTGCTTAATTGTGGAGTCGCAGGAAAAATAGGAAAATTTTTGTCTAAATTCGCGGGAAAAAATGAAAAGCTCTTTGTTGTGATAGTATTTTTGTTAGCAGCTTTTCTTTCTATGTTTATGACGAATGCATCGCTTGTTGCGATGTTTATGCCGTTTATTGCTTCCGTTGCAGCAACCTCAAACGGAACAATAACCAAAAAGAACACCTATTTAACACTTGCTACCGGTGGCTTGATTGGTGGTACCGCGACACTTGCAGGAAGTACGGCGCCGCTATTGGCAAATGATGTTTTGAAATCTGTAGGTGCAGAGTCTATGGAGTTCTTTGAACCCTTGCCGATAGCACTTTCAATAATTGTGGTTATGAGCGCTTGCTATTGGCTCTTCTTGTACAAACTACAGGCTAAATGCTTTGATTTTGAAGAAATAAATGACGGAACAGAAAAGAATATTAAAGAAGTTCCTATTAACAAGAAAAATGCAGTAATTTCTGTTTCGGTTTTTTTGAGTTGTGCAGTTCTCTTTGTTGCTCAACCTTTTGGCTGGGATTTGGGTCTTATAGCAATTTCAGGAGCTCTCATACTCATTATAACAAAGTGTGTGGATGGTAAAACAGCTTTGAAAAATATGTTTTGGTCTGCGCTTATTACTTTGGCGGCGGCTATCGGTATTGCAAAGGGATTTGTAAATTCAGGCGTAGGGGAAAAGGTTATTGCATGGCTTATCGAACTCCTTGGTGAAGGTGTTGCCAATCCGTTGGTGCTTGTAACAGTTTTCCTTTTAAGCGGATATGTACTTTCCTTGTTTATGTCAAACGGATCTCTTGTTGCAATGCTTGCATCCATTGCTGTTCCTATGGCTGTTGAGATTGGATGTAACCCGATGCCGATGGCAATGGCGTGTGTTTTTGGTGCAAGCTTAGCAATGGCAACTCCTGCAGCCACTACATCTGTTACAATGGTTCAGGTTGCGGGATATCGATTTAAAGATTATCTGCGTATTGGCGGTCTTACCGGAATTATAGGGTTAATAACAGCATGGTTAGCAATTGTTTTGTTCTATGGATTACTTTGATAAACAAGGGGAAAGATAAGATGAAAATCAATGTAACACGCTCGTCTATGCCCTCCTACGAGGAGTATTGCGAGGCAATAAAACCAATATTTGAATCAAAATGGCTTACCAATATGGGACCGCTTCACAACGAATTTGCGGACAAGGTCGGTACATATCTCGGTGCAGATAATGTGTCTCTCTTTACAAACGGACATCTTGCACTCACTATTGCTATCCGTGCGCTCAATCTTACGGGCGAGGTTATCACAACTCCGTTTACCTTTGCCTCAACCACGCACGCGATTGTTGACTGCGGACTTACCCCCGTATTCTGTGATGTTAATCCTGATACATATACCATCGACACGGACAAGATTGAAGAACTTATCACAGATAAAACGAGTGCCATTATCCCCGTCCATGTTTACGGAAATGTCTGCGATGTGGAAAAAATTGAAGCCATTGCAAAAAAGCATAATCTTAAAGTTATCTACGATGCAGCACATGTTTTCGGTGTAAAGATAGGCGGCAGGGGAATAGGAACATATGGCGATATCAGTATGTTCAGTTTCCACGCGACAAAGGTGTTTAACACCATCGAGGGTGGATGTCTTACATACAGCGACAAAGCACTTGAAGGTAAAATTTCAACACTACGCAATTTTGGTATAACCTCTCCCGAAAGTGTTGACGAAGTCGGCACGAACGCCAAAATGAATGAGTTTCAGGCGGCAATGGGACTTTGCAACCTTAAATATATAGATGACTGCATAGAAAGTCGGAAAGTTGCCGAAGAAACCTACCGCAAGCGTCTTGAAGGCGTAGACGGCATCAAACTGTGTCCCATTCAGGGGGGAGTTACACAAAACCACGCATATTTCCCCGTTTTATTTGACGGGTATAAATATAATCGTGATGAGATAGCACAGAAACTTTCCGCGGAGGATATCTTTGCAAGAAAGTATTTCTATCCCATCACAAACGAGTTTTCCTGCTACAAAGGAAAATTTAGAGGTGAAACCCCAATTGCAAAGAAAATCTCGGAAAATATCCTCACACTTCCTATGTATGAGGGGCTTTCAGACGATAATGTAAATAAAATTTGCGATATAATTTTAAGATAAGGGGACATGAAAATGAAAGGTATAATTCTCGCAGGGGGTAAGGGTACACGCCTCTATCCCATGACCAAAACAGTTTCAAAGCAGCTTCTTCCCATTTATGACAAACCACTCATCTACTATCCGCTTTCAACACTGCTTCTTGCAGGCATAAGGGATATCCTCATCATATCCACTCCCGAGGATACTCCTATGTATGAAGAGCTTCTCGGCAACGGAGAAAAACTCGGCATAAAACTTACATACAAGGTTCAGGATACTCCCCGCGGACTTGCAGATGCTTTTATTCTGGGTGAAGAATTCATCGGTAACGACAGCGTATGCCTTGTTTTAGGCGACAATGTCTTCTACGGACAGCACTTCACTAAAACACTGAAGGAAGCAATGGAGCACAATACCGGCGCGACAATTTTCGGCTATCCCGTAAGTGACCCGAGAGCCTTTGGCGTAGTTGAATTTGACGACAAATTCAATGTTGTTTCTATCGAGGAAAAACCCGAAGCCCCCAAGTCAAAATATGCAGTACCCGGTCTTTACTTCTATGACAACAGCGTAATTGAAATTGCAAAGAATGTTAAACCCTCCGCACGCGGAGAAATTGAAATCACTGCAGTAAATAACGAATATCTCCGCCGTGGAACACTTAAGGTTAAACTCTTTAACCGCGGTATGGCATGGCTTGATACAGGCTCTCCCTCGGGTATGCTTCAGGCGAGCCAGTTCGTACAGAGCGTGCAGAGTGTTCAGGGTATGTACATTTCCTGTATCGAGGAAATTGCATATCGCCGCGGATTTATTGATAAAGAACAGCTTCGTAAAATCGGCGAAGAACTTAAAATGACCGACTACGGTAAATATATTCTTGAACTTGTAAAGGAGTAATTATTATGAAGATTTTGGTAACAGGCGGTGCCGGCTTTATCGGCAGTAACTTCATATATTATATGCTTGAAAAACACCCCGACTATAAACTGGTGTGTCTTGACGCCCTTACATACGCAGGAAACCTTGAAACACTTGAAGATGCGATGAAAAACGAGAACTTCAAGTTTGTCAAGGGCGATATCACAGACCGCGAGGCTGTAAGAAAACTTTTCGGCGAAGAAAAGTTTGATATTGTAGTAAACTTTGCGGCAGAAAGCCATGTGGACAGAAGTATTGAAACACCCGAAGTGTTCCTTAAAACCAATATACTTGGTACTCAGGTACTTATGGACGCATCACGCGAATTCGAGGTAAAGAGATACCATCAGGTTTCAACAGATGAGGTTTACGGTGACCTTCCTCTTGACCGTCCCGACCTTTTCTTTACCGAGGAAACGCCAATCCATACCTCAAGTCCGTACAGCGCGTCAAAGGCAGCGGCGGACCTTCTGGTATCTGCATACCACCGTACATATAACTTCCCTGCAACAATTTCGCGTTGCTCAAATAACTACGGGCCTTTCCATTTTCCCGAAAAGCTTATACCCCTTATGATAGCAAACGCGCTTGCCGATAAGCCTCTTCCCGTGTACGGAGAAGGTCTTAACATCCGCGACTGGCTCTATGTTGAGGACCATTGCAGCGCGATTGACCTTATAATCCACAACGGCAGAGTGGGTGAGGTGTATAACATCGGCGGTCACAACGAAAAGGCAAATATCGATGTTGTCAAGATTATCATAAAAGAACTCGGTAAGAGCGAGGAACTTATCACCTATGTTACAGACCGTAAGGGACACGATATGCGCTATGCCATCGACCCTGCAAAAATTCACGCAGAACTTGGCTGGCTACCGGCCACAAAGTTTGATGACGGTATCAAAAAGACAATCAAGTGGTACCTTGACAATAAGCCCTGGTGGGAAAATATTATCAGCGGCGAGTACAAGGAATACTACAAAAAAATGTATGACGGAAGATAATTTATGAGCGAAAATGTTAAATTTACCTGGAAAGATGTAATGAAATATAGGGAATTCCTGTTCGGGCTTGCTGCGGTATGGATTGTGTTTTTCCATATCCGCGCTATGGTAGGTGTTCCCAGAGAGGGCGCACTCAGGGGTTTTTTGAGCCTTGGTAACATTGGTGTGGACATTTTTATGTTCCTTTCTGCAGTGGGACTTAGTTATTCTATTGAAAAAAATTCTTTGAAGGATTTTTACAAAAACAGAATAATAAGACTCTGGGTACCGTTTCTTATAATTTGCGTACCTTATTATATGTGGCGCGACAGTGTAACGGGAATTACACTTGAAAGAATACATTGCTTCATCCTTGATACAACTGCAATAAATTTCTGGATTAAGGCAAAGGTTCCGTTCTGGTATGTTTCCCTTGCAACAGCAATGTATGTTTTTTATCCGCTCCTTTATAAAATCTATCGCAGGGAGCGAAGATACCTCATTTTGCTGGGTATAGTCTGTGTGGCACTTGAAATTTTCCTTGTCGAAAAAGGAATCTATACCTACTCAGAAAAAGCACTTTCCAGAATTCCTATCATTTTAACAGGAATATATATGTCAGACACAGTGAAAGAAAACCGTGAAATAAAGGGCTGGCAGATTTTATTGTCGTTAATAGTTTTAATTGGGATGTTATGGTGGCAATCTTCGTTTCCGCATACTCTTAATATCATGTATGACAGATTTGTTTATGCCGTAATTACTATACCTATGATTATTCTAATTACATGGGTAATGGAAAAAATAAAGCGTTTTAAGATTCAAACGGGGATGTATAAATTCTTCTGCTTTTTCGGAGGCTTTTCTCTGGAGCTTTATCTTGTACATAATGCAATTACCCGTATATTAAAGTATTATGACCTCTTGTATTATCCGCCATACACTTATTATTTGTGGATATTCCCCGTTTCAATTGTGCTTGCAATTATCTTTAATAAAATAGCAGGAAAAATAGTAAACACAATACCACAAAAACACAGTCGATAAAACAATCTGAAAGAAAGTGATGTTATGGAGAAAAATTACGGACTCAATTATATACGAGGCGTAGGCGCAATTTTAATTATGCTCTATCATTACACAACAAGATATTTTGATAGTTTGTATAATATGGGTGCAGAGAGCAGCCATGTCGGAGTATGGTGGGGCTGCTGGGCAGTAAGTGTGTTCTTTATTCTCAGCGGATTTCTTACCGTGGCAAATGTAAATGACACTCTTACTCCGAAAAAGTTTGCAGTAAAAAGAGTGACAAGGCTCTACCCGTCATATTGGGTTGCCATAATACTTACTACCATAGTTACATATGCCTTAAACTTCCCCTTCAAAACAGATCTTGTATCAACAATATTTAATTTCACTATGCTTCAGGGCTTTGTGGGAATACCCAGTGTTGATGGTGCTTATTGGACGCTTCGTTGCGAATTGTGGTTTTATGTCATCATAACCCTCACATTATTTCTCAAAAAAAGAAATTATACCATTTTGTCAACTATTTGGCTTGTACTTATCATTTTACAGGACGGACTTTTTGCCGCTCTGGGAATAGACGGCGCTTTAGACACCATAGCAAAACTTATCCTTTTGTCAGACTGGGCAAGCGCATTCATCATCGGTATGTCATTTTGTGCAATATACAAAAATAAAAAAGATTATCTTGCATATGTTAACCTGTTGTTATGCTTTGCAATTGAATACACTCAGCGTCCTCTGAACAGATTTATCTTCACAATTTTTATAGCAGCCTTGATATATATTCTCATCGTTAAAAGGATAAAATTCAAATACGATGGCATACTAAATTTCTTCGCATCTATTTCATTTCCTCTCTACTTAATCCATCAAAAAATAGGTTATAACATTATCCAAAAAATGGAAAATAGGGGGGGTGGACAACCCTTTGGAGTTGCCTTGGCAATTGGCACTTCGATTGCTTTGGCGTACCTTGTTCACAAATTTGTTGAAATTCCTGCTTCAAAACGGTTGCAGACAAAACTTCTTAAAGCGAAAAAAGATTAAAATAAATAATAAAAAAGGAAAATGAAAAAATGAGTAAAGAAATATCATTTTGCCCTTACCGCGTGTGTCCTTTAGGTGCGCATATTGACCATCAGTTTGGAGTTGTAAGCGGTTTTGCCATTAATAAAGGAATAGAAATTGAATATGAAAAAACAGATGACGGTAAAGTCTTTCTTGAAAGCTGCGATTTTGAAAAGAAAGTGGAGTTCAAGGTAAATAAAGCTCTTGTAAAGGAAAATGACTGGGCAGATTATCTGCGCGGAGCAACTGCTTCTCTTAAAAGAAATCACGACCTTTCCTATGGAATAAAGGCTTATATAAAAGGCAGTCTTCCCATAGGCGGATTATCTTCATCTGCAGCAGTAATAATAGCATTCTTGAATGCACTTTGCCGTGTTAATAATATAAAACTTACCCGGCACGAAATGGTTATGACAGCACTCTGGGCAGAAAATGAATTTGTTGGTGTAAGCTGCGGAAAACTTGACCAGTCGTGCGAAATATATTCAAAGAAAAACAATCTTTTATATATCGATATGAAGGATGACTCATATGAACTTATTCCTGCAAGCAAAAATATGCCACAGTTTAAGATAGCAATATTTTTCAGCGGACTTGAAAGAAGTCTTGTCGGCAGTCAGTTCAATATGCGTGTTGATGAGCTTAAAAGCGCAGCATATATGCTCAAGGCACTTTCAGGTATGGAATACGGCAAGTTTTCAGATACCCGTCTCCGCGATGTTCCGCGCGAGATTTTTGAAAACTATAAAGACGCACTTCCCGAAAACTGGAGAAAGAGGGCAACGCACTATTATTCGGAAATGGAAAGAGTTATAAAAGGTAAGGAAGCATGGAAAAACGGCAATATAGCCGAGTTTGGCAAGCTTTCCTTTGAAAGCGGAGACAGCAGTATAAAAAATTATGAGACGGGCTCTCCTCAGCTCATAAAAATTCACGAAATAATGAAAGAAACCCAAGGGATATACGGTGGGAGATTCAGTGGCGCAGGATTCAAGGGATGTGCAATGGCGCTTGTAAACCCGGAATTTGAAGAAAAGATAAAATATGAAGTAACACAGAAATATCTTAAAGAATTTCCCCAACTTGAAGGAAAATTCGGCATCCATTTCACACATACGGCAGACGGCATCGACCTTTGATAAAAATAGACAGGAGCATAGTTATGGCGAACTTTACAAAATATGACGGAAGCAAAAAAATACTCGTTACAGGCGCGGCAGGCTTTATCGGCTTTCATCTGTCCAAAAGAATTCTTGAAGAAGGTGGGGAGGTAATCGGCTTTGACAATCTTAACGATTACTACGAGGTATCTCTTAAAGAAAGCCGACTTGAAATCCTTAACAAATACGAGAAATTTACATTCATAAAGGGAAACCTTGCAGATAAAAGTGCTGTCTGGAATATTTTTGAAACATATTCCCCCGACATTATTGTAAACCTTGCGGCACAGGCAGGCGTGCGCTATTCTATTGATAATCCCGATGCTTATATCGAAAGCAATATTATCGGATTTTATAACATTTTAGAGGCGTGCCGACATCACAAAACAGAGCATCTTATTTATGCTTCAAGTTCTTCCGTTTACGGAAATCAGAAAAAAACTCCTTTTTCAACTACAGACAATGTTGACCACCCCATAAGTCTTTATGCAGCAACCAAAAAATCAAACGAACTTATGGCATTTACATATAGCCACCTTTATAAGTTCCCCTCTACGGGACTTCGTTTCTTTACTGTTTACGGCCCTTACGGCAGACCTGATATGGCATATTTTTCTTTCACGAAGAAAATTATGAAGGGCGAAACAATCAAAATTTTCAACAACGGTGATATGTACCGCGACTTTACCTATGTTGACGACATTGTGCAGGGAATTATGAATATGCTCTTAAATCCACCTGCGCCTGATGAAAACGGCGACGCTGCAAAGGTTTACAATATAGGTAACAACAACCCTGAAAAGCTTATGTATTTTATCGAAACTCTTGAAAAGGCAATCGGCAAAACCGCACAGAAGGAATATCTTCCCATGCAAATGGGCGATGTTTATCAGACCTATGCCGATGTAACAGACCTTCAGCGTGATTTTGATTTCAAGCCGTCTACCTCAATTGAAGACGGACTTAAGAAATTTGCAAAATGGTATTTTGAATATTACGGAGAAAACTAATGACACAGGATTTTACAAATATGCTTCTCCTCTTTGGTGCATCAGCGCTAGGCAAAGAGGTTAAAACCCAATATTGTAAAAACTTAAGTAAAGTGCGCGAATTATCCCTTATGCAGGAAGTGTGGGATGTCGTGTATAGTGGAGTGCGCCCCAAAATAGAAAGAGGGGAAGTTAAAATTCCGCCCGAAATTTATACTGGACTTGAAAAGACTTTTCTTTCAAATGTTGCGCTCAATATTCAGAAAATTGAGTTTAACCTTTCTTCGCTTCGTAAACTCGAAGAAAACGGAATAAAATGTGCTGTGCTCAAAGGTATCACTATCGCGCGTCTTTACGCTATGCCCGAAACACGCGTTTCAAGTGATATGGATATATTGATTGATGCAAACGATGAGGAAAAAGCAGTGAAAATCCTCGCGGGCCTCGGCTACGATTGTGAAGAGCGTTCGAAATACGACCACCATATGAAGGCGTATCATAAAACAGGCGGACTTATGGAGGTGCATGTTGCACTTCATTCCGCACCCACAAACGACATAATTTTAGATGACGAAATACGCTATAACGAAGAATTTTACCGTCTTGAGAGCGGCATATATACCCTCGGCATACAGGATAACCTTATCTATCTTTCTGCGCATCTTATCAAGCACCTTGTAAACGATGCCACCGGCGTAAGACAGATGATGGACCTTCTTCTTTATATGCAGGAATATAAAGAAGGAATAGATTGGGAAAGATACAATTCTCTTATGAAAAAACTCGGCTATGACACTCTTATCCGTGTTATAAAGGGAATAGGTGTAAAATATTGGGGTATGGAATTTGACGACGCCATTTGTGATGGAAGTGGCATCGATGAGCTTTTAGAAGACTGTGAAATCGGCGGAGTTTTCGCGAAAAATGAAAAAGAACGCGCACAGTTTTTCAGCATCTATACGAAAAGAAGATCTGGCAAGGGCACGCTCAGTTACCTTGTGTACCGCCTTTTCAGAAGCGAGCGCAGTCTCTTATCGATAATTTTTCCGTCTCCAAAAGCAATTAAGGAGCGCTTTTCCTATGTGGAAAAACACCCTATACTACTCCCCATCGGTTGGGTGCACAGATTTATACAGATTATTCTTAAAACTTCGGGCAAGGAAACGGCAAAAACCGAAAAAGCTACAAAAGAAAATGACATAATTACAAGACGAATTAAAATGGCAGAAAAACTGGGAATGTTCAGGACAGAGGATAACAAATGAGTTTATTAATGCTTAAAGAAGTTTCAAAAAGCTTTGGAGAAAGAGTGCTTTTTGAAAATGTCTCATTTAACATTGAAAATACTACAAAGATGGGATTTATAGGCTCCAACGGTGTCGGTAAGACAACGCTTTTTCGCACAATACTTGGCGAAGAAGACCATACAGGCGACATCATAAAATCATCCGACCTTCGTATCGGTGTCATGGAGCAGACACCCCCATCGAGCGACAGCCTTACCGCGTATGACTATACGCTCGAGGTTTTTTCTCGCTTTTTTGAAATAGAAAAAGAAATGGAAATAATACGCCTTGCGCTTGAAAAGGGAGAGGGCGATACCGCGCGCCTCATAAACAGACAGGAGGCGTTAAATACCGAATATATACGAGGAGAAGGGCTTACATACCGCGCGCGTACACGCAGTATGCTTCTTGGTCTTGGCTTTTCAGAAACGGAAATAAACCTTCCCATGGCGTCGCTTTCTGGCGGACAGAAAACACGGCTTTCGCTTGCGCGCACCCTTCTTTCCGAAGCGAATTTCCTGCTCCTTGACGAGCCGACAAACCACCTTGATATTGACTCGGTAAGATACCTTGAAGACTTTTTACGAAATACCAACAAGGCGTTTATCGTAATCAGCCATGACAGATATTTCCTTGACCGCGTAACGAATACAACTATTGAGCTTGAACAGAGAAAAATTTCGTGCTACACGGGTTCTTACTCAACTTTCCTTGAAAAGAAGCAGCAGGTAAAACTCGCGATGCAAAGGAAATACGATAATACAATGGCGGAGATAAAGCGTATCGAGGGCATCATCGAACAACAAAAAAGATGGAACCGCGAACGCAATATCCGTACCGCAGAGCATAAGCAGAAAAGTATTGACCGCCTCGAGGAAACGCTTGAAAAACCCGAGGAAGATACATCTAAAATCCATTTCCGTTTTTCTGCCTCGCGAAAAAGCGGGAACGATGTTCTGAAAGTTACAAATCTCGGAAAAGAATACGAGGGTAAAAAACTTTTTTCGGATGTGAATTTTGAAATAAAAAGAGGGGAGCGAGTATTTCTTCTCGGCCCTAACGGATGTGGAAAATCGACCCTTTACAAAATGATAAAAGGAGTTATTCCAACCCCCGATAACAGCGTTTTCTTCGGCACAAATGTAGACTGCGCGTACTATGACCAGGACCGAAGCGATATAACGGGCGGAAAAGATGTGGAAAGCGAACTCTGGGACGCCTATCCCCGTATGGACCGCACACAAATCCGAAATGCCCTTGCCGCATTTTTGTTCCGCGGAGACGATGTGTTCAAGATGACAGACACACTCTCAGGCGGTGAAAAAGCGCGCCTTTCACTACTTCAGATAATGCTTACGGGCGCAAACTTTTTGCTTCTTGACGAACCGACAAACCATCTTGATATCCGTTCTAAAGAAGCGCTTGAAACGGCTCTTGAAGATTTTGAGGGTACTATATTTATCATCAGCCACGACCGTTATCTTATTAACAAAATGGCAGATAAAATTCTCGCTTTTGAAAACGGCAGTGTAAATTCATACAATATGAATTATGACGATTATATAAATAAAATCGCCCCTGCGGTTAAAGAGACTGCCGAAGCCCCGAAGACGAAAAAAGAGCCTAACGATTATCAAAAGCAAAAGAAACTTCAAAGCGACAGACGAAAGCTTGAGGGTAAAATAAAGCGCCTTGAAGAATCTATTGAAACTACCGAAACTGAAATTGCAAATCTCCACGATGAAATTAACAGTGCAGGAAGTGATTTTGAAAAAATAACTGCGCTGAGCAAGATGCTTGAAGAAAAAGAAAGTGAGCACGAAACCATGCTTGAAGAATGGGAATCGCTCAATATGGAGCTTGAGGACCTATGAAAGTATTTATAGATGCGGACGCCTGTCCTGTAGTTAACGAAACAGTCGCGCTTTGCAAAGAATTTAATAAAGAATGTATCATTATCTGCGATACTTCGCACGCTATCGAGCGAGACGGTGCGATGACAATTGTCGTTGAAAAAGGTGCCGACAGTGCCGATTTCCGCCTTGTGAATATGCTTGGAAAGGGCGATTTAGCCATAACTCAGGACTATGCCTTAGCCGCGATGTCACTTTCAAAAGGTGCGCGGATAATAAATCAGAACGGAATGGAATATACAGATAAAAACATTGACTCTCTTTTGATGAGCCGCTTTATTGCCAAAAAAGTACGAAATGCAGGCGGAAGATTAAAAGGCCCGTCAAAACGCACAAAAGAACAGACCGAAAGCTTTATCAGAAAGCTTAGCGAGATACTGGAGGAAGAAAAGTGAAAATAATAGCCGCAACAAAAAACAAAAATAAACTTCGTGAATTCGGAGAAATCCTCAAAGGCTTTGAAATCATCAGCCAGGAGGAAGCAGGAATAGATTTAGATGTTGAGGAGACAGGCACAACATTTGAAGAAAACTCTTATCTTAAGGCAAAAGCAATTTATGACCTTACGGGAATTGCTGCAATCGCTGACGACAGCGGACTATGTGTAGATGCCCTTGGCGGAGAACCTGGCGTATATTCTGCACGCTACGGTGGTGAGGGTTATGACGATAAAGGACGCGTCACACTTCTTCTTAAAAATATGGAAAATGTCCCCGATGAAAAAAGAAGTGCACGATTTGTCTGTGCAATTACACTTGTATCAGGAGAAGGAATCATTACTGCCCGCGGCGAGTGTGAAGGCAAAATCGACTATGCTCCCAAGGGTACAAACGGGTTTGGATACGACCCCGTATTCTTTGTGGAAAAATTTGGGAAAACCATGGCAGAAATCACGCCTGAAGAGAAAAACGAAATCAGCCACCGCGGAAAAGCACTTGGGATATTTGCCGAAAAACTTGAAAAAAAGCAGTACAGTTAAAAACTGTCCGTGAGGAAAATCCCCACGGACAGGTAACCGAAAGGTGCCGAAATTTTACCGCTTTAGGCGGGTTTGGACCAGTCTTTTTCGGTTAGATTAGCAACCGCAGCCGCAACCGCCATTTTCGTTATTACCGCAGATGCAGTTAAGGATAACTACGATAACGATAATCCAGAGGATCCATTCGCAGCCACAACCATTGTTATTTCCAAAGCACATAAAAATAGCTCCTTTTCATAAAAATGAATCTATATAAAGTAGGTTCAGGAATTAACCGTTACCCTACAATACCAATCTATGAAACTCATAAGAAAAATGTTTCTGTATTTTGTGATTATTTATAAAAAAAAGAGAAATAATACTCATATATCACAAAACAGAAAGGATTTAGTATTATGAAAAAACTTATTTGTTTGTTGGCAGCATGTATGATTCTCTTTACCGCTTGTGGCGGAAACAACGCAACTGATAACACAAATGACGCAGCTGACGGAGTTGTGGAAGATAAGGATGGAGTTATTGACGAAAATAACGATAACAATGACGGCAAAGACAATGTTGTAGAGGATGCTGTTGACGGCGTAGCAGATGGTACCGAAGAGGTAGTAGACGGTGCAGCAGACGCAACAAAGGATGCCGTAGACGGGGTGGAAAATGCAACCCGTAATATGACAGGCACCAATAATAACAACAATTCAAGAAGTTCAATGAAATAAAGAAAAATACTCGTATATTGCATACGAGTATATACATACAGGAAGGAATGAACCCTATGATTAAAACCGAGATAAAAAAGGGTGTAAATCTTTACACAGTGCAGGATAAAAAATTTAAGTCGTTCAGAGCCGTTGTACTTATTCACAGACCTTATCTCCGCGAGGAGGTAACACTTAATACTCTTATATCGGCAGTAATAAGAATGCAGAGCAAAAATTTCCCCGATGCGCAAAAAATCTCAGAGGAGCTTGAAAATCTCTACGGTGGAGAAATGATAGCGCGTGCCTCAAAATACGGCGAGAGGCAGATTCTTAAAATAGGTATAGAAACAGTCAGCGATAAGGCACTCGGAAAAGATGGAAATTTCGACCGTGCTATGAACCTTCTTTACGACCTTGCGTTCTTAAGCGGCACGGGTGAGGGATTTTCAGAAAGTATTGTAGAACTTGAAAAAAAGAATATAAAAGACGCAATTCTTGCGCAGAAAAACGACAAGCGTGCATACAGCGTTTTGAGACTCCAGGAAGAAATGTGTAAGGACGAGCCCTACGGAATAAATCCCATGGGATATATTGAAGACCTCGAAAAAATAACAGAGGAAGAGCTTTACAGCCACTACAGGAAAATCCTTGCCGAAAGCCGTATTGACATAATATTCAGCGGAAATTTTGATGAGGATAAGGCTCTTAGTACAGCAAAAAGATTTGCCGAAAACCTTCCCAAAAGAGAAGGAATTGATATAAAGGAAACGCGCAGAGACGCACCTTCTGAAATTAAAAAAGTAACTGACAGACTTGATGTAACGCAAGGTAAACTTTGTATGGGTTTCCGAACTAAAGAGGGAGCAGGTCGTGAAAAATACCCTGTATACACCGTGTATAACTGTATTTTTGGCGGAAGTGCCGTAAGCAAGCTCTTTAACAATGTGCGCGAAAAACTCTCTCTTTGCTACTATGTAGGGAGCAGTATTGACCGCCTCAAGGAAATTATGGTTGTACGCAGCGGCGTAGAATTTGACAAATTCAAAACTGCTGAGGAAGAAATTATGAACCAGCAATCCCTGATGGAAAAAGGCGAATTTACTGATGAAGAAATTGATTTTGCAAAGAAATACCTTGTTACAGCGTATGAATCAAACCTTGACAGTATCGGCGCAATGGCGGAATATTACACAATGCAGATTCTGCTTGGTACAAATATTTCTATCGAGGAAATGACACAGCGCATAGAAAAAGTAACGCGCGAAGAAATTACAGAAGCGGCAAAATCAATGAAGCTTGACACGATTTATTATATGGATAAGGAGGCAGAATAAATGGAATTTATAAAAACTCATTACGAAACACTCGGAGAGACAGTTTATTCTGCCACTCACAAAAGCGGACTTAGGGTAATCCTTATAAAAAAAGAAGGTTTCAAGAAAAGCTATGCAACTTTCAGCACAAAGTATGGCTCAATTAACACTCAGTTTGTAGTTCCGGGCGAAAAGGAAGTTACAAGTGTTATTGACGGAATTGCGCATTTTCTTGAACACAAGGTTTTCGAACAGCCTGACGGCACAAACGCCTTTAACGATTTCTCGAAATACGGTGCAAACGCCAATGCTTTTACAAGTTTTGGTGTTACAAACTATCTTTTCAGTTGTACCGACTACTTCTACGAAAATCTTGAGATTCTCTTAAACTTTGTGCAGACCCCCTATTTTACAGAGGAAAATGTAGAAAAAGAAAAAGGGATTATCGCGCAGGAAATCAGAATGTACGAAGATGATGCAGAGCAGACTTGCATGTATAACTGCTTCGAGGCAATGTACGAAAAACACCCCGTAAGGATAAATATAGCGGGAACTGTGGAAGAAATAATGAAAACCACGCCCGAACTTTTATACAAGTGCTATAACACCTTCTATCATCCGTCAAATATGGCTCTTATCTGCGTGGGTGACCTTGATGAAAATAAAATCGGAGAATATGTGGAAAAATGCATAAAGAACACGGCTCCTCACGGAGAAATCACCCAGGTTTTCCCCGAGGAGAAGAAAGAAGCGCACAAGAGATATATTGAGGCGGAATTTGATATTCCCATGCCTATGTATATGATGGGCTTCAAGGATGTAAAAAAGGGCGGAAAGAGCGATGAACTTTTAAGAAGAGAAATTCTTACAAATACAATTTTGAGGGTTCTTTTCGGTAAAAGCAGTCAGTTTTACAAAAAACTGTATGACGAGGGAATAATAAATTCCACTTTCGGTGCCTTTTATGAGTACGAGGAAAGTTGCGGTTACGCGGCATTCTGCGGCGAATCCGAACATATTAAAGAACTTGAAAAAGAGATTTTTTCCACACTTGAAAAGGCAAAGAGAGAAGGCCTTGATAAAGAAGCGTTTGAAAGAGCTAAAAAGGTCTACTGCGGTCAGTTCCTGGATATTCTTGACCATGTGGAAAGTTTCGGTAACGAATATATGATGTCATACCATAAAGGGGTAAATCTTTTTGATTATCCGCGCATTTGTGAAGAGATTACGGCAGAAGATGCAATGGAAAGACTCAATGAGCTCTTTATAGAGTCTCAGTGTTCTCTCTCCGTTGTCAATCCTAAAAAATGATTAAAAGGAAATATGAGCATGAATAACATATCATTTCCCAAACTTAATATAGCATTTGATATAGACCCTGTTGCAGTTGGCTTCCCGCCTTTAGGCGGAGTGCACTGGTATGGCATAATAATTGCCTGCGGAATAATTCTTGCGTATCTCTACTGCAGTAATATTGCAAAAAAAGAAGGGGAGAAGAGTGACACGATAACAGATATCGTTCTCTACGCGCTCCCCGTGTCAATTGTTTTTGCCCGTACATATTATGTTATTTTTTCGTGGGAAAGTTATAAAAATGACCTTTCTTCCATTTTCAGAATCTGGGAAGGCGGAATTGCAATCTACGGTGCCGTAATAGGTGCAGTCCTTACTGCATGGATTTACTGCAAGGTAAAAAAACTCAATGTTCTTAAAATTTTTGACATCTGCTGTCTTGGACTTATGATCGGACAATTTATCGGCAGGTGGGGAAATTTTGTGAATTGTGAAGCATACGGCGGATACTGCAGTTATCCCTGGGGGATGAGTATAAACGGTAATGCCCCGGTACATCCTACATTCCTTTATGAATCACTGTGGAATTTTGCGGGATTTATAATTTTGTCGAAACTTCATAAGAAAAGACCTTTTTACGGATACACTTTCTTTACTTATCTGTCGTGGTATGGTGTAGGACGGTTCTTTATCGAAGGAATGCGCTCAGACAGCCTTTATATCGGTGGGATGAGGGTTTCGCAGATTATTGCGCTTGTGTGCGTGATAGCAGGAATTTGCGCTTTGGCGTATTTTTCGGAAAAACATCGCAGAAAAACCAAAAACTACACAATTAAAAAATAATAACCTATTGACTTAAAATTAATTTCAATGTAAAATATAATTGCACATATGTGCAGTTCGTGGCTTAAGGGTCAACCCTCAAGCCTGATGCAAAGGAGAGGTATTATGAAAAAAACAAAAAGAATTGTCACTTTGATTCTTGCTTTTGTAATGATTGTATCAACAATGTCAATCAGTACATTTGCGGCGGATTTCAGTGATATTGAAGATGAAAAGGTTAACACGGCTGTTAACAAGCTTGTTGCCAATGGCATCATCACAGGCTATGAAGACGGTACTTTCAGACCGGACAATCAGATCACAAGAGCGGAATTTGCCGCTATTGTAACCCGTATGAAGGGCGTTGCAGGAGAGCTTGGCGCAGATGCAGTAACAGGCTTTTCTGACCTTGACAGCGATGAATCTCGTGCATGGGCACGCCCCTATGTAAAAGCAGCAGTTGATCTTGGTATCATCAACGGCTTTGAAGACGGCACTTTCCGTGCAGGTGAGCCTGTTACATATGAGCAGGCAGTAAAAATGCTCGTTTGTGCAGTTGGATATGAAATAGTTGCACAGAGCGAATATAACAAGCTTATTGTTGCAAATCCCAGTGCAACATGGTCTGCAGGTTACATCGCAGCAGCTAACAAGCACGGTATTACAAAGAGTGTAATTACAGCTAAGATTTCCGAGCCTGCATCAAGAGGCGTTGTTGCAGTTCTTACAAGCAATGCTTTAGATGTTCCTCCGCTTAAGCAGAATGAGGACGGAACAGTTGAAAAGGGAGATTCAAGCGAAAACGAAGAAAAGACTGTTGTTGAAGTAAAGGGTATCGTTTCAGGTACTTACTATACAGGCATTCAATCAACAAATGCGGGTATCAGCCTTAACGAAATCAAAATAACAACAGTGGAAAACGGCGAAGAAACTTATGAGCTTTCTTCCGAACTTGCAAAGAGCATTGATTTTGAAGACCTTATCGGTAAGGGCGTAACTGCGTATTACAATACTCTTGACCGTCAGCTTACATCCATTTCAAAGGCAAATAACAAAATTACTTTGATTGATGAGGCTTCTTTGATTCGTCCTGTAGAGGACGGTATAGTTAAGTACTATAACGAAAACAAGAAAATTTCAACATTTTCTCTTTCAGACTATACTGTTATCTATAACGGAAAATATATTCCTTCAAACAGCGATATTATTGAAAACTTCAATACAAACTTTACAAACGGTAAGATTGAGCTTGTTGAAACATCAGGCAGGAAGTTTGCTAAAGTCACAAGCTATGAAGTTCATGCTGTAGACAGCTACAACAGAACTTCAGGAAAGATTACATTCAAGTATGATGGCGGCTATTACACATTCCCCTCATCAACAGATGCGAAACCCATCATTTATGTTGACGGCGTAAAGAAAGAATTTGACTCGCTTTCTCTTCGTGCTTACAATATTATTAATCTTATGGAATCTCCCGAAGGTGTGGGCGGTAACCCCATAAGCAAGATGTATGTTACAACTAAGTCATACAACGGCAAGGTAAATGAAGTTATTGACAGTGTAAGAAAAGTTATTCTCAACAGTAAAGAATACTACCTTACTAATGAATATGCTGACTTCTCAGGAAACGGAAAGGCTCCTTTCGCGCTTAATGACACTTACAAGTACTATCTTGACTTCACAGGTCAGATTGCGGCAGTTGACTACAACCCCGTAACATCAAGCGAATATGACCTTGGTTATATCGTTGACGCAGACAAAGATACAGTTAACCTTATGAAGAAGGACAAGACTTTTGAATTTGTTCCCATGAAGAGTAAAGTAAAAGTTGACGGTGTATCTACTGATAATGATGATGTAAAGGCAAAACTTGAAGAAATTGCTCAGGCTCTTTACGGAGAAGCAGTATGCTCACAGCCTGTAAAATATATTATTACTAACGACGGCGAGCTTGCAGCAATCGATACCGCTGCACAGGCAGAAAAAGATGCTGACGGAAACTATGTAAAAGCAACTGCAATCGGCTCAAATAGTGATGATACATTCATCTATAATGACGGCGGTGAAGCAGCTACAACCAGAAGCAGCGTTAAGTTAGGCGGAACAGCTTATCAGGTTTCATCATCCACAATGGTTATATTTGTTCCTGAAAACAGAACTTCTGACGCTGAATACTCAATCATGGCTCCTTCCAAGGCATTTGCAGGAGGAGGCGACCGTGAAGTTAAAATCTTCGGTGCAGATCCTGAACAGAGAACAAAACAGCCTACAATGGTTCTTATCTATGGTGTTGACCCCGCATATGATTTTGTTGCAACATCTCCCTATATGGTAGTAACAGATATTGACAGAGCGAATTTGAAAATTACAGGTTTTGCAAATGGTACTTCAAATAAAAATACAGTAACTATTTCAGAGGATAAGTTCAAATCATTTGCAGATGACGATGCGCTTGTAGAATTTGCAGATGTATCAGAAGGCGATATCATCCGCTATATCACAGATGCAACAGGTGTAATTGTTATCGAAATGGTTTACGATGCAAGTGCTGACTCCATGCTCTATTCACCAGGTCCCAATAATGACTATATGTACTTCAGCACAGTTACATCAAATGTTGGGGAACTCAAAATCAGATATGCAGAAGCATTCGATATCATAGGTACTACACAAATGAGTGTAACTAAGGCAATGGGCTCATCTTATGACGATGCTGCTAAGCAGGAAGAAGGAAAACTCTTCACATACAAACTTTCTTCCAGCACAAATGTTTACAGAGTTGACGAAGAAGGAAATATTGTCCTTGAAGAAACAGACTATAAGTACGATAACATAAGTATATCTGCTGGCAACTCAAGCGAAATTATTGTAATTTCGACAGATTCTGTAAGTAACACTGCAAAGGCTATTTATATCGTAAAATAAATAAGCGCAGCTAAAACACGGTGGCAATGCCACCGTGTTTTTTCGTGCGGGAAATCGGGTGTTTTTTCGCGAGCAGCATTTGTCGGCTTGAAATTCAGAAGGAACGCGAAATGGGTGAAGCGGCACGCTTCTTTTTGTTTGAATAAATTTGCTCTTTACCTGTTCATGTTTTTGTGATAAAATAATTATACTTATTTGAAAAGGTGATTTTATGAAAAGACGCACTTCAAGACAAATAAAGATAGGCAATGTTTTAGTAGGCGGAGGGGCACCCATAAGCGTGCAATCCATGTGCAATACTGACACCCGCGACATCAAATCAACAGTTTCTCAGATAAAGGAACTTACACTTGCCGGCTGTGATATAGTACGACTTGCAGTTCCCGATATGACTGCGGCAAAGGCAGTAGCCGAGATTAAAAAACAGGTAGAAATCCCCCTCGTAGCTGACATTCATTTTGATTACAGACTTGCACTTGAGTGTGCTCGCGGAGGTGTGGACAAAATCCGCATTAACCCCGGAAACATTGGCTCTTCCGACCGCGCAAAGGCGGTTGCAGACGAGTGCGGCTCTCGTAATATCCCTATACGAATTGGCGTAAACGGAGGCTCGCTTGAAAAAGAGCTCCTTAAAAAATACGGTGCGCCTACGCCCGATGCCCTGTGTGAAAGTGCACTTTCGCATATAAAGCTTCTCGAGGACTGTAAATTTTACGATATTGCTCTTTCTATAAAAAGCAGCAGCGTAGAATCAACCGTCAGCGCGTACAGAAAAATCGCCGATATGATAGATTATCCCCTTCATATAGGAGTGACTGAGGCAGGGACAGAATATGGCGGTGTTGTAAAAAACAGCATTGGCATCGGAAGTCTTCTGCTTGACGGAATAGGCGATACCCTTCGCGTTTCGCTTACTGCTCAGCCTGCTCGGGAAGTTGTTGCAGGTATTGAAATTCTCCGTGCACTTAATTTGCGCAGAGGAGTTCAGTTTGTAAGTTGTCCTACCTGTGGCAGATGTCAGGTTGATATGATTCCCATTGCCAATGAAATAAGCGAAAAAATATCAGCAGTAGAAAAAGACATTAAAGTTGCCGTTATGGGCTGTGCCGTAAACGGCCCGGGTGAAGCGCGTGAGGCTGACATTGGCATAGCCTGCGGAAAAGGAGAGGCACTTTTATTCAAAAACGGTGAAACAATACGCAAAATCCCCATTGAAAGAGCTGTAAATGAGCTTTTGAAGGAAATAGAGGAATTATAATGCAAAACTACACTTTGGGAGAGGCTTTCGCTAATGCGCAGTGCAGTGCTCCTTTGTCTGATGCTAAAATACTTGGTATTTCAGCTGACGCAAACGAGCGAACCATCAGCGCAGACGCCACCTCGGATACAATATTTGAATATAGTGAAGTAGAAAAGTTTGTGAAGAGCGTGAAGGAAAGCTATAAGTTGCACAACTTTACGCTGAATCTTTCTTTTGATGCGGAAAAAATAGATGAAAACGACTGCGTTAATTACTGTATAGATTCTCTTTTGCTGCAGAATCCGTTCTGGCGTGCAATTCTCGACAGCTGTATTGTAAGTTGTGAAAAGGACAAGATTACAGTATTTTTGCGTCACGGAAACCTTGACCTTGCTGAAAGCGAGGGTATTGGAAAAGACCTTTCGGCAAATCTTAAGAAGTGGTTTGGTCTCGAAAAAACCGTTGCTTTTGATGTTGATGAAATGACGGTAGAAAAAAAGCTTGAACCTGTCTATATAGCTAAGGAAAATCCTGCCCCTAAAAAAATTGTTTCCGTAGCATCGGAAGGTGCTCTTATGGGCAAGCCTTTCCCCGTAAACGACCTTATAAATATAAAGGAAATAGACAATTACACAGGAAACTGCATGATTTGCGGCGAGGTTTTTGGAATAGATTCCAGAGAAATTACAAAAATCAAGAAGTCGATAGTTTCTTTCTACATAACAGACTATACATCTTCAATTACTTGTAAATGCTTTGTGCCCATCGCTGCAACAGAGGAAGTTACGGAAGCGCTGAAAAAAACAGGAGTGGTTGCTCTTCGCGGAAAGGCGGAGATGGATAACTTCTCGCACGAACTTACAGTTATGGCGCGTGACATTATACCCTACGAGCTTCCGAAGGAAAAGGACGAGGCCGAGGAAAAGCGTGTAGAGCTCCACGCTCATACAAAATCATCAGCAATGGATGCCGTTGTCAGCGCAAAGGACCTTGTGAAACAGGCGATAAAATACGGTCACAAGGCAATAGCGATAACAGACCACGGATGTGTACAGGCATTTCCCGAAGCATTCCACACTGCCGATGAAACTATAAAGATACTTTACGGTTGCGAGGGATATCTTATCGAAAAGGATTCCCCGCTTACGCGTGAGACAAAACGCTATCATATAATTATATTTGCGCAAAATCTCACGGGACTTAAGAACCTTTATAAACTTGTAAGTGCCTCCAATCTGGAGTATTTCTATAAAAGACCGCTCATTCCACGAGATGTTCTTGACGCTCACAGGGAAGGGCTTATTCTGGGCTCTGCTTGTGAAGCAGGCGAGCTTTTCCGTGCCGTTTTGAACGGAGAAAGTGACGAAGAACTGGAGCGCATTGCTTCATATTATGACTATCTTGAAGTGCAGCCGATAGGAAACAACGACTATCTTGTGCGCAACGGCACTGTGGCTGACCGCGAGGGACTTTGCCAGCTTAACCGTAAGATTATAGATATCGGAGATAAACTCGGAAAACTTGTTGTAGCAACGGGAGATGTGCATTTTCTGCGTAAGCGTGACGAGGTCTTCCGCCGTATTCTTCAGGCAGGTCAGGGCTATCAGGATGCCGATATGCAGGCACCTTTGTACTTCAGGACAACCCGTGAAATGCTTGACGAATTTTCGTACCTTCCCGAAGAAAAGGCGTATGAAATTGTTGTTACAAACACCAATAAAATCGCCGATATGATTGAAAATATACGCCCTGTTCCCAAGGGGAATTTCCCACCAAAAATCGAGGGGAGCGCGGAAGATATTGAGCGTATTGCCCGCGAAACTGCCGAGGGGCTTTATGGCAACCCGCTGCCTGACATTGTTGAAGACAGACTTCAGCGAGAACTTAAAAGTGTTATTGGTAACGGCTACGCCGACCTTTATAACATCGCCAGGCTCCTTGTTAAGCACTCGCGTGAAGAAGGCTATGTCGTAGGCTCAAGAGGTAGTGTCGGCTCGTCATTTTTGGCATACTGCGCACAGATTACAGAGGTTAATTCTCTGCAACCGCATTACAGATGCCCATCCTGTAAACATAGCGAATTTTCAAATGATGAAAGTTATGACTCGGGGCTCGATATGCCCGATAAAAACTGCCCTGTCTGCGGTACTCCGTATGTGAAAGACGGTCACAATATCCCCTTTGAAACCTTCCTTGGATTCAAGGGCGACAAACAGCCTGATATCGACCTTAACTTCTCTGGCGAAAACCAGTCGAGCGCTCATAAATATACAGAAGAAATATTCGGCAAAGGCTATGTTTTCCGTGCTGGAACGGTAAGTACCGTAGCAGAAAAAACCGCATACGGCTATGTAAGAAAATATTTCGAACAGAAAGGCGAATATGTACATAATGCCGAGGTAGAGCGCCTTAAAAAAGGCATAATGAATGTAAAAACCACGACAGGACAGCATCCCGGCGGTGTTATTGTTCTGCCCAAAGGACACGACATTCACGAATTTACGCCCATTCAGCATCCTGCTGAAAAGGCGGAGAGCGGTATTATAACAACTCACTTTGATTACCACAGTATTGATGAAAACCTGTTAAAACTTGATATTCTCGGCCACGATGACCCCACTATGATTCGTATGCTTCAGGACCTTACAGGGATAGACCCTACAGAGATTCCTCTTGATGACAAGGCGGTAATGAGCCTTTTCCTGAATACGGAAGCCCTCGGGGTAACACCCGAAGATATAGGAAGCGAAACGGGTACATTTGCCGTTCCCGAATTTGGAACAAAGTTTGTCCGCCAGATGCTTGTGGATACGAAACCTACTTCAATGGGTGAGCTTGTCCGTATTTCCGGGCTTTCTCACGGTACGGATGTTTGGACGAATAACGCACAATTGCTTGTACAAAAAGGAATATGCACCCTTCGAAATGCGATTTGTTGCCGTGATGATATTATGATTTATCTAATAAACCGCGAACTTCCCCCGGAAAGAGCTTTCAAAATCATGGAGCAGGTTCGTAAGGGTAAAAAACTCAAGCCCGAGGATGAGGCAGAGATGCGTGAGCACAATGTCCCGGAGTGGTATATTGAGTCGTGTAATAAAATCCAGTATATGTTCCCGCGTGCCCATGCGGCTGCATATGTTACAATGTCACTTCGCGTTGCATATTTCAAGGTGCATCATCCAATTGCTTTCTATCAGTCGTATTATACGGTCCGTGCGGATACATTTGACTACGAAACAATGGCAACTGGCAGGGAAAATCTTCTTCGCAAAATGCACGAACTCCGCTCGCTTGAAAATCCTTCAGCGCGTGATAAGGCTACTCTTACCATTATGGAAGTAGTAAATGAAATGTATGCGCGAGGCATTGAGTTTATGCCGATTGATATCTACCTGTCACATCCGACAAAATACCTTAATATAAATGGGAAGATACTTCCGGCACTTAACAGTATCGCCGGAATGGGTGACCGTGCGGCACAGTCAATTGCCGATGCCCGTGAACACGGAAAATTCTTCTCAATTGACGATTTCAAACAGAGAACGAGTGTCAGCGAAACCCATATTGAACTTTTGAAAAACTTTGGTTGTTTTAACGGAATTCCGCAAAGCGCACAGGTAAGTATGTTTGAAATGATGTAACAAAAAAAAGCCCCCTCTCGTACAATGGTATTGAGAGGGGGCATAATTTTTGAAAAAAAGATATTGCCGTCCGTGCGGACTTTTTACCCTTGCCTACATAGCAGGGATTTTTACCGCATTGATTCTTCCCACATGGCTCCTTGCGGTAATAGAAGGGTTCTTGATCATAGTTTTGGGCTGCACGATGATTCGAATTTGATAGGGGGGCTTTAATTGAAAGTAGTTGTTATGAAACTTCCGAAATTTTTAACAGGAATAACAAAAGCAATATTCAAAATAAAGTAGGGCAGGGGTTATCCAACCCCCTGTCCTACTTTTTAATTTTTACAACAAAATTACCTGAAAGTGTTGAAAAAAGATAAAAAAAGTGATATAGTATATATAAGAATATCTATATTCTACAAAGGGGATGAATTTTATGAAGAAAAAGCTGATTTTTTTGGCTGCTGTTATGACGCTCGTGGCAGTATTATGCTCCTGCAGTAGTGAAAACAGCATATCCGTAAAGGAAAAGCATGTCCGTATGAAAAAAGACGAAAGTTATACTATAAAGGTAAAGCAAACAAAAGAAGAGGACCTTACATGGTCAAGTAACGATGAATCTGTTGTGGTAGTTTCTCCGGAAGGAACCGTCTCTGCTGTAGGAAACGGTATCACAACGGTTACTGCGCGCGGAGAAAAGGCGTATGTTCATGTAGGCGTAATTGTTGACGGAAATGGTGACTATACTGATAAAGACGGAAACCTTGTGCGCGTTCGTAATGAGAAGTCGGATATTACAGAAATTGTTGTTGGTGTGCGTGCCGGCGGCAAGAATGATGTAACACTTGCGTCCGGAAAATCATATCAGCTTATTGCATACATAACCCCTTCAGATTCCAAGGATGCTATCGAGTGGGAATGTGATAAAAAAGATGTTGTCAGAGTTGACAAAGACGGAAACCTTCAGGTAATTGGCAAGGGTAAGGCTGTCGTTTCGGCATATGCACCAAACGGCGTGAAAGGTGAACTCATTGTGCGTTGTAAATAATGTACTTGTAGCGTAACCCACACTATATATTGTGGTGAACAGTCTGAAAAAAACTAAAACAAAAATATTACAAAAATATTTCGTCAAAACTTACAAAAAAGCATATCAACATTTGGATAAAAATTAGACAACAAATTTAGTGAAAACACTTGAATTTATTATCGGTTTGGAGTATAATTCTAAATGTATAAATGATGTAGGGGGAGTTTTACCCTCGCGTACATATTTTTTGTAAATTAATTTAATTTAAATTTTATTTTATAGAGGAGGAAAACGAAATGAAAAAATTCATGAAAGCAATCGCTTTCGCAACAGTAATGTGCTTAGTTCTTTCAACAGCAGCATTCGCAGCAGTTGAAGTTACAGACTACGCAACAAAGACAGTTGCTGTTACAGTTGAAGGTGTTCAGAAGGGTGAACAGGTTGCAATCATCATCACAAGGGATGGCGCAAATTTCACAAAAGAAAACATCCTTTTCGTGGACCAGAAGGCAGCAGGTACTAGCACAGCAGTATTCAACACAGCTATTACAGCAGATGTAGAAACAGTTGATGTTTACGCTGGTTTCGCTTCTAATGCTCTTTCAAGTGCAGTTTTGGTTGCTAACGATGTTGAACTTACTGCAGCTGTTGAAATCTCAATCACATTGTCTGATGTTCAGATTAAGAACGACATTACAGAAGCTGTAGTTGACGGTGAAACAAGCACAGTTGATCCCGACACAAAGGGCGCTGTTGTTTACTTAAAGGTTAGTGTTGCAAATGCTACAGCAGGCGATATCGAAGGTATGGCTTGGGTATTCGAAGTAGAGAACGATGATACAAAAGCAACAGCTACAAAGTATGCTGCAGCAGACGCAAACATCGTTGCTGCTCTTGGTAGTGTTCTTACAGGAGATGTTGAAATCGCAGCAGCTCTTGATAGCACAGGCTACACAGTAACAGGCGCAAAGGTTCTTCTTAGCGTAAATGGCGAAGAAGTTGAACTTGTTAAAGAATAATTTTCAGGAGGTAATTAATGATGAAAAAGTATAACACACCCGAAATCGTTACATTAGCTCTTGATGTAGTTGATGTAATCGAAACAAGCGCACCTCAGGATGTTGCTGCTAAGTACGCTCAGGTTAATTTCCAGCAGGCAAGCGTACAGACAATTGCAGACTCAATCGATGAGATGCAGACCTCATGGTCTTGGTAATCGGTTAGATTATTCAGAGCTAATAAAAGGTACAGAGGTTTTCTCTGTGCCTTTTTTGTTGTGTAGAAATCTGTTTCGCGCAAGCTACATTTGTCAGTTTGAAATTCAGCTGGAACGAGAAATGGGTGAAGCGGAGCTTCTTTTTTTATTTCTCTGCATTTGAATTAAAAATATGTTCTGCTAATTCAAGAAAACACTTGCAATCACTTTGAGTTTATAGTATAATATTATATATGCATAAATAATGGGGAAGTAACATTTATACATATATAATATTCTGTGAATAAAATTTAAGATATTACATAAGGGGAGGAAAACTAAATGAGAAAGTTTATGAAAGCAATCGCTTTTGTCACAGTAATGTGCCTCGTTCTTTCGACAGTAGCTTTTGCTGCCGCTGAAGTTACCGACTATTCGGCAAAGAAAGTCCAGGTTACTGTTGAAGATGTTGCGAAGGGCGAACAGGTTGCAATTATCATCACAAGTCATGATAATGATTATGATTTCACAACTGATACAATCCTTTTTGTTGACCAGAAGGCTGCAACTTCAGACACAGCATTATTTGAAGCTGAAATCACAGATGCTTCTGTGACGGCTATCGATATTTACGCTGGTTACGCTTCTAATGAAGGTGTAAATGCAGTTAAGGTTGGCAACGACATCCCGATTGTTCAGGAAACTAAGCTTACATTGGTAACTGCGCAGGTTGTCGATGACATTACAGAAGTAACCGATAAAGCGGGAAATGTTAGTACAGCTAATCCCGGTACGAAGGGTTCTCTTGTTTACCTTAAGCTCAACGCAACAAATGTTGCAGCAGGCGACCTTACACAGATGTGGTGGGCTTTCCATGTTAGTGACAACAGCAAAGCAGATAGCGATCCCGAAAAGAACGATACTAAGTACTCAATAGGTGATGTTGCAGGTCTCGGCCTTGGCACAGTTCTCACAGGCGATGTTGAAATCGCAGCAGCATTTGAAAGCACAGGTTACACTGTAAAAGGTGCGAACGCTATTTTCCTTTTGAAGGGTGAAGATGTTCACACAGCTGAAGGCGATTTGCTTGAAGAAATCAAAGGCGACAAAATTGAAAAATAATTTTCAGGAGGTAATTAATGATGAAAAAGTATAACACACCCGAAATCGTTACATTAGCTCTTGACACAGTTGATGTAATCGAAACAAGCGCACCTCAGGATGTTGCTGCTAAGTACGCTCAGGTTAATTTCCAGCAGGCAAGCGTACAGACAATTGCAGACTCAATCGATGAGATGCAGACCTCATGGTCTTGGTAATCGGTCAGACTATTCAGAGCTAATAAAAGGTACGGAGAAAATTCCGTACCTTTTTCTTTTTCGGCTGACGATTTCAGCGCAGAGCATTTGTCTGAATAAGTTGTTATTTGTATTATTGCAAGGCGACAAGAAAAACTGTCGGTAGAAATCCGTTGGATTTCTTTTTTTGTATCGACAAACTATTATCAAACTTCGTCCACGGAGTACCTCGTACACCTTGTAGACTCAGTTTGATAATTCTGCATCTGAACTTATCAGCCTACTACGGCTGACGATTTCAGCATTTCATAAAAAATAAATCTCCGCACTTTATATGTACGGAGATTTATTCCTTAAAAGGATTCGAATGTTTTTTCGCAAGTAGTGTTTGCTTGATTAAATCAGGCTAAACGCGAAAGGGGTGAAGCGGCACGCTTTTTATACATAAATGGGGAACTTTTCACAAAGTGCAATAACTTCCTTTGTAATCTGTTCCTTGTTTGCCTCAAAATCAGTAGCAACAAGCTTCATCCATTTTGCAATCTTTTTCATTTCTTCTTCCTTGAAACCGCGTGATGTAACTGCAGGAGCGCCTACACGGATACCACTTGTAACAAAGGGACTTTGCTTGTCATTGGGGATTGCGTTCTTGTTAACTGTAATATGAACCTCATCAAGACGGTGTTCCATTTCCTTGCCTGTAATATCAAATGGGCAAAGGTCGATGAGCATAAGGTGGTTATCTGTTCCATTTGATACAACATTGAAGCCTTCTTCTTTAAGAGCATCACAAAGAACACTTGCGTTTTTCACAATCTGCTTCTGATATTCTTTGAATTCGTCTGTAAGCGCCTCACCGAAAGCAACTGCCTTTGCTGCAATGATATGCATAAGTGGACCACCCTGTGTTCCGGGGAATACAGCCTTGTCAATCTGCTTTGCAAGTTCTTCCTTGCAAAGGATAAGACCGCCACGGGGACCGCGCAGTGTCTTATGAGTAGTTGTTGTAACAACATCCGCATATGGAACAGGGCTGGGATGAATACCTGCAGCAACAAGACCTGCAATGTGAGCCATATCTACCATAAGATATGCACCAACTTCATCTGCAACTTCGCGGAACTTTGCAAAATCAATTGTTCTTGAGTATGCGCTTGCGCCTGCTACGATGAGCTTGGGCTTGCATTCAAGAGCGATTTGGCGCATCTTGTCATAATCAATCATACCTGTTTCATCGTCAACGCCGTAGGGAACGATGTTGAAATACTTACCGCTGATATTCACGGGAGAGCCGTGTGAAAGATGACCACCGTGTGCCAGATTCATACCCATAACTGTATCTCCGGGCTGAACAAGTGCAAAGAATGCTGCAAGGTTAGCGTTAGCACCGCTGTGGGGCTGAACATTCGCATGCTCTGCGCCGAAAAGCTTCTTCGCGCGCTCAATTGCGATTGTTTCAACTTCGTCTACATGGATACAGCCGCCGTAATAACGCTTTCCGCTGTATCCCTCGGCATACTTATTTGTAAGCACTGTTCCAGCAGCAAGAAGCACTGCTTTGGAAACAATGTTTTCTGACGCAATCAGTTCAATGTTATGCTGCTGACGGGTAAGCTCGCGGTTACAAGCAGCATAAACCTCATTGTCAAAACTTTGAAGTTCATCAAAAAAATTCATAAATAAAACTCCTTTGTAAAAAATTCTTCCTTGATTATATTATATACCCAAATACCGCAGATTTCAATAGCAACAACAAAAAAACCCGGTGGAAATTCCACCGGGTTTTCATCATTATATCGGGGTATTAAGGGGATGCCCCTTAAATATTGGAATTCGTTAAAATCGGGGGCATGCACCTCGATTTTAACACCTTGCAAGGGCTACCGCGGTGAGCGGTGCGCGAGCGTAAGCCCTTTTCTCGAAGCGAATGCTTTTATGAAATAAAACTTTTGCTTCGAAAGGATGGCGTTGCCATCCGCCTTACTTAATCATTGAAGCAACTTCATCTGCGAAGTTATCTTCTTTCTTTTCAAGACCTTCGCCCTTTTCAAAACGAACGAAGTTTACAAGCTTAACACCCTTTGATTCAAGGTATTTTGAAACCTTCTGGTCGTTATCCTTAACGAATTCCTGCTGAAGAAGGCAGTTCTGTTCGTAGAACTTATTGATCTTACCGATCATCATCTTTTCGATGATTGCATCGGGCTTAGAAGCATTCTTGGGATCTTCCTTAATCTGAGCCATAAGGATGCCCTTTTCTTTTTCAAGGTCTTCTGCAGGAACAGTTTCCTGAGAAAGGTAGAGGGGATTGATAGCTGCAATCTGCATTGCTGCATCTCTTGCTGCTTCATACTTTTCTTCGCTGTCAAGAGCAGCCTCAGCCTCTACAAGAACACCGATTCTGCCGCCACCGTGCGTGTATGAGCAAACATTACCTTCGATTCTGGAGAATCTTCTGATATTCATATTTTCGCCAATCTTAGCAATAAGAGCTGTAAGAGCATCTCCTACTGTAGAATCGCCGAGGGGAAGAGCCTTAAGCGCTTCAACATCAGCGGGAGCCTTCTCAACAACAACCTTAGCAACTTCTTCAACGAATGACTGGAATTCATCGTTCTTAGCAACGAAGTCTGTTTCAGAGTTAACTTCAACAAGAACACCAATCTTCTTATCATCTGTAAGGTAAGCCTTAACGATACCTTCAGATGCAATTCTGCCGGATTTCTTCTGAGCTGTAGCAAGTCCCTTTTCACGGAGAAAGTCGATAGCCTTGTCCATATCGCCATTTGTTTCAGAAAGAGCTTTTTTACAATCCATCATGCCGCAGCCTGTTTTTTCTCTTAATTCTTTAACATCCTGAGCTGTGAAATTCATATTAATAACATTCCTTTCGTAATATTATTCAAGTGTGATATCGATTTCTTCTTCCTCTGCAGGAGCTTCTGCCTTACCTTCGCGGCCTTCAACTACAGCGTTAGCGATAGTTGAAACAACAAGCTTAACTGCACGGATAGCATCGTCATTACCGGGGATAACATAGTCAACATCCTCGGGGTCACAGTTTGTATCAACAATAGCAACAATCGGAATGTTGAGCTTCTTAGCTTCAGCGATAGCAATTCTTTCTTTTCTGGGGTCAACGATAAAGATTGCTGCAGGAGCCTTCTTCATAGTCTTGATACCGCCAAGGTACTTTTCAAGCTTTTCCATTTCGCCACGAAGACCGATAACTTCCTTCTTGGGAAGAAGGTCAAATGTACCGTCTTCTTCCATCTTGTGAAGCTGAGCGAGTCTTTCAATTCTCTTCTTGATTGTCTTGAAGTTTGTGAGCATACCGCCAAGCCATCTTGCATCAACATAATGCATACCTACGCGGATAGCTTCTTCCTTGATTGTTTCCTGAGCCTGCTTCTTTGTACCAACAAAGAGGATTTCGCCGCCGTCTGCTGCAACTTCGCGGATGAAATCATAAGCTTCCTCAATCTTCTTAACTGTTTTCTGAAGGTCAATGATGTAGATACCGTTACGCTCTGTAAAGATATACTCCGCCATCTTGGGGTTCCATCTTCTTGTCTGGTGACCGAAGTGAACACCTGCCTCCAAAAGCTGCTTCATAGCAATAACTGACATGTTAAAACACCTCCATTTATTTAGTTTTTCACCACCGCGCCCATGTCAAAAGCGATGCGGCAGCACCTCCACCACCGTCAATATGTACGCCAACCTTCCTATTATATATGGAAGGCACAAGGCGCCACTCAGGCAGTGTGCGTATTTTTGTGCCATATTATGATACCACAAACATTTGGTAAATGCAAGAGTTTTTTGAAGAAATTTTACAAGAAAAACACATAAAAAGTATTGACATATATCAAAAGTCGGTGTATACTGTAATAGTTGTAAAGCGCAAACACTTTACAATGGCGTTAAAAATGATGATTTCTTGCCAAAAGGGGGAGACCTTAATGGAAAAAAACCTGATTTATACAGAATTACTTGACATTTATAAAGGACTTCTTACCGATAAGCAGGCCGAGGCTATGGAATACTACTACGACAGTGACTACTCACTTGGCGAAATTTCCGAGCTTATGGACATCTCCCGTCAGGGTGTGCGCGACTTTATAAAAAGAGGCGAGGCTACAATCTCTGAAATGGAGGAAAAGCTTCAGCTTGTAAACCTCTTTCGTGCACTGAACGAGGTTGAAGAGCTTACTAATCTTCTTAAATCGACTAACAAAAGACTTTCCAACAGCAAGGACATAAACGCTCTTGCTGACGAGATACTCCGTAAGGTGCAGAATATTAAAGGAGCAGAGTAATGGCATTTGAATCTTTGGGTGAAAAGCTTCAGGAAACCTTTAAGAAACTACGCGGACAGGGTGTTGTATCCGAAAAAGATGTAAAATCAGCTATGCGCGAAGTGCGTTTTGCACTGCTTGAGGCGGATGTAGGATACAAAGTTGTTAAAGAGTTTGAGAAGCGTGTATTTGAAAAAGCAACCGGCAGTGAGGTTCTTGAAAGCCTGACCGCAGGACAACAGATAATTAAAATAGTGCGTGATGAGCTTACATGGCTTATGGGCGGTGCACAGTCAAAGCTTGCAGTCGCACCGAAGGCTCCTACCGTTTATATGCTTGTAGGTCTTCAGGGTGCCGGTAAAACAACTACCGCAGCAAAGCTCGGCGGTGTGCTTAAAAAACAGGGAAAACGCCCGATGCTTGCAGGCTGTGATGTTCAGCGTCCTGCCGCTATAAAACAGCTTCAGGTTGTTGGCGAGCAGATGAGACTTCATGTTTACGCAGATTTTGAAACGAAAAATCCCGTTAAAATTGCACTTGATGCGGTTAAAAACTGCGATACATCGCGTTTTGACACCGTCATTATAGATACAGCAGGTCGTCTACATGTTGACGAAGCGCTGATGAATGAGCTCAAGGAAATAAAAAGTGAGGTTCATCCGACTGAAATACTTCTTGTTGTTGACTCCATGACAGGTCAGGATGCGGTAAATGTTGCCACAAGCTTTGACGAAATGCTTGGAATTGACGGCATTATCCTTACTAAACTTGACGGCGACACCCGTGGCGGTGCGGCACTCAGTGTGCGCGCAACAACGGGTAAAAACATAAAGTTTGTCGGTATGGGCGAAAAGCTCACTGACCTTGAACCCTTCTATCCAGACAGAATGGCGTCAAGAATTCTGGGTATGGGCGATATGCTCTCGCTTATTGACAAGGCGCAGGAGGCTTTTGACGAAAAGAAGGCTCTTGAGCTTGAGAAAAAAATAAAAGAACAGAAGTTTGACCTTAACGACTATCTTGAGCAGTTACAGTCAATGAAAAATATGGGCTCGCTTGAAAGCATCATAAAAATGATTCCCGGTATGGGTTCAAAATTAAACGGCGTAAAACTTGATGACAAGCAGTTTGTCCGTACAGAGGCAATTATACGCTCAATGACAAAGAAAGAACGCGAAAACCCCGAAATCATAAACGGCAGCCGCAGAAAAAGAATCGCTGACGGATGCGGACTTGGTGTTCAGGATGTAAATTTGTTCTTAAAGCAGTTTAAGGAAATGCAGAAAATGATGAAAATGTTCTCTGACCCCAAAAAGATGAAGAGAATGAGATTCCCCTTTTGATATTAATTAATTAAAATATATAAATTTTTTATGAGGTGAAAGAAATGGCAGTAAAAATCAGACTTAGAAGAATGGGCGCAAAGAAGGCTCCCTATTACCGTGTAGTAGTAGCAGATTCTCGTTATCCCCGTGATGGCAGATTCATTGAGGAAGTAGGTACTTACAATCCTCTTGCAGACCCCTCTGTATTCACAGTTGACGGCGACAAGGTTAAGCAGTGGATTGCTAACGGTGCTCAGCCCACAGATACAGTTAAGAGCCTTCTCAAGAAGAACGGTATCATCGAATAATAGGAGAGATATGATGAAGGAACTTCTTGAAGCAATCGTAAAACCCCTTGTTCAGTTTCCCGATGAAGTTAATGTGACACTTATCGACCGTGAAGACAGTCAGCTCCTTGAACTGAGAGTTAATCCCTCTGATATGGGAAAAGTAATCGGCAAGCAGGGAAGAATTGCAAAAGCAATCAGAACTGTTATGCGTGCAGCATCAGGCAGAGAAGGAAAGAAAGTTATCGTTGACATCGTAGAAGACTGATAAACAAAAAACTCGACCTTGATAGGTCGAGTTTTTTTACCGTATAGGAATTTACGCATTTTTATCGCGGGCAACATATGTTGGCTTTAAGTTGGGTTGGGACGCGAAATGGGTGAAGCGGCACGCTTCTTTTTTACCGTATAGGAATTTGCGCATTTTTTAGCGAGCAACATTTGTCAGCTTTATAGTATAATTATAAATTCTGTACCGTTGCCCGGACTACTTTTTACTGAAATTGTACCGCCATGGAGTGATATTATACTTTTTACCATTGATAAACCTAAACCGCTGCTGCCGTATTCGTCATTACGGACATCATCGACACGGTAAAAACGAGTCCATATTTTGTCGAGATGTTCTTTTGAAATTCCTACGCCGTTATCTGCGACAACTATTTGTGTTTTGTTATCAAGCTTTGATGCAGAAACTGCAACATGACCTGATTTGTTGCCATACTTAATTCCGTTGCTGATAAGATTTGTAATTGCACTGAGAAGCAAAGATTCATCTGCCTCAACAATAGTTCCTTCAGGGATATTTGAAAAAACCAGAATTCCTTTTTGGGATGCTAATTCTTTTGTGCTTTGCACAGCAATATCAATAAGCACACCCAGATCAACTTTTTCTTTGTTGAATTTCTGTCTGCGGCTGTCAATTCTTGCAAGGAGTAAAAGCCTTGACACAAGTTTTGAAATCTGCTTTGATTTATCAACAATTGTTTGTGCAAGTTCCTTTTCTTTTTCATCCTTTGCAATGTCCAGAAGATATTCGCCCTGGGCGAGAATAACGCTTATTGGGGTTCTCAGCTCATGAGAAGCATCAGATGTGAACTGTTTTTCCTGAGTAATAAGATTTTCGATTTTGTCAAGCATTTTGTTAAGTGTAACAGACAGATGATGAAGCTCATCTTCTTTTGCATCGGGCTTTATTTCGATTCTTCTGCTGACATCTTTCTGGTCAGAAATATCATTTGCCGTTTTTATAATGTTATTAACAGGTTTGAAAGCTCTTTTAGTAATATAATATCCGCCAAATGCTGTTAAGAGCAAAATAAGGGGAATAATGATAAGCATAATTATAATGGCAGACCGTCCCAAAAGCATTGTAGAACTTACTGATTCCACGCCTCTTATCCAAAATCCTCCATGCCTTCCGGGAGGACCCGGAGTACTCTTGTCATAGACTATATAATCCTTCCCGGCTATATTTTCTCTTCGGGGGATTCCTTCTTCAAACGGAATATTCGCAATGTCATAATTATACTGTCCTACGATATATTTACCATCATTTTCATATATAGAAACATTCTTAAATTCTTCTTTATTTCCAACTATTTCAAATACGCCGGGCTGTCTTCTGGAAAGTTTTTCCGTTACTTGTGTTACCTGAAGAACAACATTTTTTTCTATACTGTCTATTGAAAGCTGATAGGAAAGTCCGCCGACAAGCGACAGTACAACCACAATTAAAATGAACATGAGGGTCGTGTACCATATTGTTATTCTTGTTTTTATAGAAGTGATTTTTTTCATATTCAATCTTCCTTTATGACATATCCAACATTTTTTATAGTATGGAGCAGTTTTTTATCATAGTTATCGTCAATCTTTTTTCTCAAATGATGTATATATACCTTTATAACATCACTCGTTCCCTCATATTCATAGTTCCAAATATTTTCCTCAATTTTTTCCTTGGAAACGGTTATCCCTTTATTTCGCATAAGGTATTCAAGCACTAAATATTCCTTTGATGATAAATCAATTACATTATCGCCTCTTCTGACTACCCTTGTGGTTGTATCCAGACTCAAATCAGCAATTTCAATTACGCTGCCTGTTAAATTTTCTTTTACACGGAGCATTGCTCTTATTCTTGCACAAAGGATATCAAAAGAGAAAGGTTTTGTAATATAATCGTTTGCCCCTGTATCAAGTCCGTTTATTATATCCTCATCCGAATCCTTTGCAGTGAGCATTAAAACGGGTGTAAGAATTTTCTTTTCACGAATTATTCTAAGCACTTCAAATCCGTTTATTTTCGGCATCATTACATCAAGTATAATTCCGTCATACTGTGTGTTTTCTATATAGTATAAAGCATCCTCTCCGTCAAAACAGCTATCAACCGTATAACCAATCTTGGTAAGTCTTTCCGTCAATGTTTTATTAAGATGCTTTTCATCTTCAGCTATCAGAAGTTTCATAAAATCACCTGTCTCTTATATAGTATACAACATTTTTTTCTGAAAGTAAATTGACGGCCTTACCAAAAGCAAAGCCGTCTTTGTACTTACTGCATTCTCTGACCTCTGCCGAAGCCCATACCGCCATTTGTCTGTGTTCCGATGACAGTGCTTTGACCTGTAATTTCAGCTTTAAAAGTTTCGTCACCGATTTTTATTGTATAGTTTTCTCCTGTTTTTATATTATTTGATGCAATGAGAACAGCCTTGAAATTACCTTCAGGTGCATATTCATATACAACATTTCCATCATCGTCTGAAACTATAATTTGTTCTTTTACGGTATGCTGATTTTCGCAATAAACAATAATAGTGTTTTGCGTAAGTTTAAGACTTCTTTCGTTTCCGCTACCTGATGCAAGGATAATATTTGCGTTTTCACTTATTGTTGTCTGTCCGTCAGAATCAACTACTCCGAAGTTCCCTGAGAAAGTGCCTGTTGGATTAGTTGCTTTAATTGTACCGCCGTTAATAACAAGGTTGCCATTAGCATCAATGCAGTCATCATTGCCGCAAAGTTCAAGATATCCGCCATTGATAATAAGACAGTTTTTCATATTTCTGCCCATACCGCCCATATTTCCACCAGGCATTCCCAGATTGCCACCCATTTGAGGTCTTTGTGGCATATTTTCATCAGGCATTTGTCCTTCCGGTATAGCAGGTCTTTCACCACGCATCGGGAACTCTCCGTTTTGGGGCATAGGAGGAATTTCTCCGTTCATTGGGATGTTTGCACCTTCGGGAATCTCACCGACTTGCATTTGCATTTGACGATTTCCACGATTACCTTTGTTGCCCATAGGCATTTCTGTGCCATTTGCATCGGTAGCGTTTTCAGGACGCTGCATTTCGCCCATATTTTCTCTCATTCCGCCGCCTTGCATCATTCCTGAATTACCACCGGTCGCATTAAGCGCATCGTCTGTCGAAACAACCTTGATAACCCCGTCATTTATGGTCATGACATTTTTACTTTCGATACCTTCGGTGGATTTTGTAACATCAATAACTGTATCAGCCCCACTTATGGTAAGGTTGCCATGAGCAGATATACCTTTGTCATATTTTGAACTTAATGAGAATTTACCACCGGTTATTTCAATTTCATCCTGACAATGAATAGCGTGCGATGCAGAATTTACAATTATTTCGCCACCTGATATAACCATCATCCA
>JAFQQD010000035.1 GCA_017411435.1 Clostridia bacterium | reverse complement strand
TATCCTCCTCAAGCATTACTACAGGGTTGTTTTTGTCTGTATATCCTACTCTGTACTTTATACCTTCAAATGCTTTTTCACTCCGCACTCCGTACCCATTGTCATTCTGAGCACCGCGAAGAATCTCACCACTCTGCACTTCCGTCGCACTCTCACGAAGTTGCGTCTGCGCTGCAGCCTTAATACTCTTCAGCGCCTTATTGTTTCCTTCAACTGCAGTTAAAAGCGTCACTGCACCGCTGCTTCTCGATAATAAGGCATTGTCAACCTCCGTCGCCTTCCCCTGCGCCATGTGCATTACGGCTTTTGCAGCAACAGTTTGGGGACGGGGCAATTTTTGTTATATTTTTCTTGCGTTCGAATAAAATATATGTTACAATAAAATCGGGTGATGAAAATGAGCAGAAAGCCAAGATTATTAAGCAAAACAGGAATGTACCATATTATATTCAAGGGCATCGGCAGACAGAATCTGTTTGAAGAAAGAGCCGATTACGAAAAGTTGAAGGACATTATCGCTACAGTTAAGTCGGAAATGGAATTTGACCTTTACGCATACTGTCTTATGACAAATCATGTGCATCTTTTCATAAAAGAAAAGAACGCTGGCGAGATTTCAAAGACTATGTCAAAAATCCTCAGTCACTATGCTACATGGTTTAACATCAAGTATATCCGTTCAGGCCCCCTCTTTAACAACCGTTACCTCAGTGAGCCTGTTGAGGATGAAAAATATTATATGAACCTTATCCGTTACATACATCAGAATCCGCTTAAAGCGCGCGTTGTCGGCAGAATCAGTCAGTACCAGTACAGCAGTTATTCTGCGTATGTTGACGGTGATAACACCTTTGTCGATATTGATTTCTTCCTTAATATGTTAAGTGATAACAGAAAGACTGCGACCGAGAGTTTTGCCCAGCTTAACGCATCGGAGGAAGAGGAATCGTTTGAGATTACCTCCTCCCATAAGAAGAGTGATGCGCATATCAGAAGAATCATAAAGAGCGAGCTTGACATAGACGACCCTGCACTTATCAAGAGTTTTGATATGCAGCTTCGCAACGCAGTTGTGAAAAAACTCGTAGAGGAAATGGGTATTTCAAAAAGCGCGCTTGAAAGAGAAACGGGAATCTCCCGTGGCACGATTATAAGAATCTGCAAGGGAAAGCAGAAGAGGATTACAAAGAGCAAAATGGCAGAACAGGTTAAAAAGCAAACAGAAAAGAAAGTGGAACAAAAATTGCCCCGTCCCCAAACTGTGCAGCAGAGGAGATCCCTCCCTGCCGAGCTTCTTTAATATTATAATAATCGACAAAGGCATATGTATCGAATTTTCGCTGCATATGCCTTTTTATGTTGCGCCAAAAATCTTTCTTTGTCGGTTTATAGGAAATTTACATATTTTGGAAAAAAGTTCTTGCATTAATTTCCAAAATATGGTAATATGCTAACTACAATAAAAAATATTTGGAGGAAACAGTATGAAAACCAAGATAAAACTGCTTATTGCAGACAGCAATCCCGACCTTGTTACACAGATGAAATCATTTTTCGGCTCGAAGGAGACTATCGACCTTGTCGCAACGGCGACAGACGGCGTGGATGCGGCGGAGAAAATCCGTCACTTTACTCCTGACGCAGTTCTGATGGACATTGTCCTTCCGCAGCTTGACGGAATCGGACTCTTAAAAGCTATTAACACGCTTCCCCGTGCGCATCGCCCCGTAGTTATCGTGATGAGCGGTGCAAGGCGCGACCACCTTACCAATATTTGTATGCAGCTCGGTGCAGATTATTTTATGATAAAACCCTGCGACAACGAGACTGTATATGAAAGAATTCAGCTTTTATGTACTCCCCGGCTTTCACAAAACTCCCTTGCAAGCATCTCTTACGAGGACAAGACCTCTGTAAGCGATACACCCAGCGACCGCGCAATTGAAATTTCTGTAACAAAGACGATTCATTCAGTGGGTGTTCCTGCGAATATCAAGGGATATCAGTACCTGCGCGATGCAATTATTATGAGCATTAAGGATACAGAGCTTATAAATGCCGTTACAAAGCAGCTGTATCCCAAGGTTGCAACCCGCCACAATACATCGCCCAGCCGTGTTGAGCGTGCAATCCGTCACGCAATTGAGGTGGCGTGCATACGCGGTAATGAAGAAGAGCTTTATAAGCTTTTCGGTTACACCGTAAGCAACAACAAAGGAAAGCCCACCAACAGTGAATTTATCGCTATGATTGCCGATAAATTGCGCCTTGAAATGCTTGTATCCTGATGAAAAAGAAATCTCTTCTGTGGGGCATCCCGATAGGTTTTATAAACGGTTTTTTTGCATCTGGCGGCGGAATTATAGCCGTACTTGTGCTTCAAAAATTCTTTGCGCTTGACGAAAAAAAGGCACACGCGACATCCATTATGATAATACTTCCTTTAACCGTAGCAGGCACGATTATTTATTCCATGTCTGCTCCTGTTAAGGCTTCTGTCATATTCGGGAGCGCCGCTGCCGCGACAGTCGGGGCACTTCTGGGGGCAAAACTGCTTTCCCGCCTTTCGGGGAAATTCATCCGCATAGGCTTTGGTGTTGCAATGATAATCGCCTCGTGCAAGCTTCTGTTTGGAGGGTAAGATATGCTTCCTTTATTGATAGGTTTTTTATCCGGGATAATTGGCGGAATGGGTGTAGGTGGCGGAATGCTTCTCATTCCTGCTGCAAAAATTTTTATGGGACTTTCACAACAGTCTGCGCAGGCGCTTAATCTTTACTGCTTTATTCCCTCTTCCGTATGCGCAATTTTCGTCCACCTGAAAAACAAGAAAATTGAATTCAAAAAGGCACTGCCCGTTATCATTACGGGCGTGCCGTTCTCACTTTTGGGAGCGTATATTTCAACACACATTTCGCAGACGCTCCTGTCGCGTCTTTTCGGCGGATTTATACTGATTTTTGGCATTCGCGAAGTGATTTCTGGCATAAAACAGAAAAACAGTTGATTTATTTGAAAAAAAAATCCGCCTTTTTTGATAAAAAAATACTGAAATAATTTGACACCTCCTGAAATAAAGAGTATAATATATATTAATCTTTTTAATTTCAGGAGGCGTTTTTATGTCCAGAGTTTATAATTTTTCAGCAGGTCCGAGTATGCTTCCCCTTGAAGTACTCGAAACTGCACAGAAGGAGCTTATTGAATTCGGCACAAGCGGTATGAGTGTTATGGAAATGAGCCATCGCTCACCTGTTTATGATGCAATAATCAAAGAGACTGAAGCTAATTTCAGAAAACTTATGAATATTCCCGACAACTATAAAGTTCTTTTCCTTCAGGGTGGTGCTTCAACACAGTTTGCGGCAGTTCCTCTTAACCTTATGAAAACAGGAAAGGCTGACTATGTTGTTTCAGGCCAGTTCTCAGGCAAGGCTTTTAAGGAAGCTAAGAAATACGGCGATGCGAAGTGTATTGCTACTTCAGAAGATAAGACCTTCAGCTATATCCCCGAAATTACGCCCGATATGGTGCGTGAGGATGCTGATTATGTTCATGTATGCTACAACAACACTATTTTCGGAACAAAGTTCCCCGAAGTTCCCAATGTAGGCGACAAGGTGCTCGTTGCAGATATGTCATCCTGTATTACAAGTGAGCCTGTGGATGTTACAAAGTTCGGCGTTATATATGCAGGCGCGCAGAAGAATATGGCTCCTGCAGGTCTTACAGTTGTTATTATCCGTGAGGATTTGATGGGTAATGCCCGTGAGGATATCCCCACAATGCTCGATTACAAAACAATGGCTGATAATGACTCAATGTACAACACTCCTCCCTGCTACGCAATTTATATTGCAGGGCTTGTTTACAAGTGGGCACTCGAAAACGGCGGTCTTGAGAAAATGAAGGAAAGAAACGAAAAGAAAGCAAATATTCTTTATGATTTCCTTGATAACTCAACCCTTTTTAAGGCAACAGCAGATAAAAAGTGCCGTTCTATGATGAATGTTTGCTTTGTTACAGGCGATGCTGACCTTGACAAGAAGTTCTGTAAGGAAGCTGCAGAGGCAGGTTTTGTTAACCTTAAGGGACACAGATCAGTTGGCGGTATGAGAGCAAGCATCTACAACGCTATGCCTTATGAAGGTGTAGAGGCTCTTGTAGAATTCATGAAAGAATTTGAAAAAAACAATAAGTAATAAAGAAGGTTTTAGTATGTATAATATTCTTACACTTAACAAAATTGCCGCTTGCGGTCTTAAGAACTTTGAAGCAGGCAAATACACAATTTCAGATAACTGCGACAATCCCGATGCGATTATCCTTCGCAGCTTCAGCATGCACGAAATGGAGCTTCCTGAATCACTTTGTGCAGTTGCACGCGCAGGTGCAGGCGTAAACAACATTCCGCTTGACAAGTGCGCAGAAAGGGGTATCGTAGTATTCAATACTCCCGGTGCTAATGCAAATGCTGTTTGTGAGCTTACACTTGCAGGTCTTTTCCTTGCTTCCCGTGATATCGTTGGCGGTATCGACTGGGCAAAGACTCTTAAGGGCAAGGGTGCGGAAGTAGGCAAACTCGTTGAAAAAGGTAAGAGCAATTTCGCAGGCTGCGAAATCAAGGGTAAAACTCTTGCAGTAATCGGTCTTGGCGCTATCGGTGTACTCGTTGCAAACGCAGCGCACGCACTTGGAATGAAGGTTGTAGGCTATGACCCCTATATGTCAGTTAAAGCTGCTCTTATGCTTGACAGCCACACACAAATTAAGGCTGAGCTTAAGGATGCCGTGGCAGAGGCTGACTACATCACACTTCATCTTCCCCTTATGGATGCTACACGCGGCATGATAGGAGAAGACCTCCTTGCAGTAGCTAAGAAGGGCGCAAAGCTCCTCAACTTCTCAAGAGGTGAACTCGTTGACACTCCTGCACTTATTAAGGCACTTGAAGACGGTACCCTTTCTTCATATGTTGTTGACTTCCCCTCTGATGAGGTTATCGGTCTTCCCAAGGTTGTGGCTATTCCCCACCTTGGCGCATCCAGTGAAGAAAGCGAAGACAACTGTGCAGTTATGGCAGCAAAGGAGCTTGTGGAATACCTTGAAAACGGTAATATCGTAAATTCCGTAAACTATCCTAACTGTGAACTTCCCAGAACTGCAAATACAGTAAGAATCACAGTTCTTCACAAGAACATTCCCAATATGATTGCAAATATTTCCGCTGCATTTTCGGGCAAAAACATCAACATCGAAAATATGGTTAACAAGAGCCGCGGCGATTATGCCTGCACAATTCTTGATGTTGAAAGCATTGACGATGCTGCTGTTGAAGAATTCAAGGCAGTTGAAGGTATCATCAAGGTACGCGTTATAAAATAATTAAGGCAAAACAAAAACCTTGCAAGATTAAATCTTGCAAGGTTTTTTTACCGTATAGGGAATTGCGTGTTTTTATCGCGAGCAACATTTGTCGGTTTTAAGCTCAGTTGGGACGCAAAATGGGTGAAGCGGCACGCTTCTTTGTTATTCAAATTTATTTCTTATAAACAGGAACGCACTGCTTTTCACAATTACCTTTCCGTGTTCTTCCACAATAGCGCGGTATTTTTCGGGGCATACTGTTCCAAACTCGGAAGCCTTCGGTATGTAGATAGGAAGCATTGTCATATAATACTTGTCGTTATATGAATAAAGCGTCCCCCAGAAACATTCGCGCATTGCAGAACACATTGTGACTACATCTTCAAAGTCTGAAAGTTCTATCATTGTAGATTTTTCTTCTTTTACGGGTTTTACTTCCGTCTTTTCTTTTTCAGGTAAAACCTCTGAAAGTTTTTCAAACAGTCTCTGCTCTTCCTTGTTATCCACCTTGGTCACGAAGAGTGTCATCTCCCCTTTTTCTGCCTGAATTGCAGCCTCAACCACAAGGCGTGAATTATTGCAGTCAAACCCTGTTTCCTTTTCCGCCCGTCTTAAAAGCTTGAAAAAAACTTCGCGTGATTCGGGCGAATTTTTCGCCATGGCTTCAAATGATATTCCAAATTCTGCAAGGTCATTTTTATCCATGGTTACTTTTATTTTGTTTGATTTAACAAGTTCAAATTTCACTCTTCTCACCTCTTTTTTATTGTATCATAAGAAGTTGTATTATTAAAGGAACAATTTATTCCTTTTCCAGAGTCCCGGTGTTGTGCCCATATGTTTTTTGAATGTGCGGATATATGTTTCAGGGGATGAAAACCCACTTTTTCCGGACGCAAGAGCCACACTGTCACCGTTTTCAAGATACGAAAGGCTCTTTCTTACTCTTTCTGAATTTATATATTCGCCCGGAGTTCTACCCGCGTATTGTCTGAAAACTTTTATAAGAACGCTCTCGCTTACACCTGTATACTCCGCTGCAAGAGAAACTGTCAACTGACTGTCGCTAAGGTTTTTTCTTATGTATTCTGCAGCTTTTTCAAAAATTCTTTCGCGGTCTTCCTGCTGTGCATCGCGCAAAATGTCACGCATAGCATCAAAAACAGTTTTCCGCGTGGGCGGATTTTCTGAAAAGAGAGCTTCCTTAAGTTTTCCGCAATCCATATAAAATCCGCCGACAGAGTCATTCAGAATTTTTGCCACCTCTGTCAGGAGTATTTTTTCGAGTGCCACGCAATATGCACGGCACTCGTTTTCATTATAGATATTACAAAGCAGGGCGTCTGCTTTATTATTTTCGCCTCTTTTTATAAGGCTCGCCAGTTCCTGTGCTCTTTCCATACTTAACTGAAATACTTAATTGCCGCTTCCATCTGTTTGTCAACGGGAATCACAATATCATCATAGTTATAGTCGTTAAGGAAAATATATTCGTAAATACTTACTTCACCCGTCACGGAATATCCGAGCATCGCCTGGAAACGCGCTACCGCATCCTTTGTTTCTTCGTCATAGATACCGTCCGCCTCAGGAAGATAACCAAAGAGTTTAAGACGCTGCTCAAGTGCGAGCACATTATTTTCATCACGAAGGTTTTCAAGTGCCACATCAATGTCGATAGGCTCAAGCTGTGACATATCAACTTCTATATATTCATTTTCCACAACAAAATCAGGAGTTACGCCTATTGTATGAACTCTCTGACCTTTGAAGGAATAAAATTCGCCCACAGTATATTTGAATCCTGCTCCGCCGACTGCATTACTCACAGACTGCAGACTTCCCTTGCCGTAGCTCTGCACACCAAGCACCTTCCCTGCACCGCGGGACTGGATAGCAGTTGCCAGAAATTCGCTGGCAGAGGCGCTGTATTCATTCATAAGAACAAGCATTTTGAATTTGGGAGCGTTGTAGTTATCGCTCTTAATCATAGTGTTATGCTTTTCATCCTTATAACGGATTTCAATGATGTCGCCTGCGCTTATGAATATATTTGCCATTTCGATTGCGGCATTGAGGTCGCCACCGGGATTGTCACGCAGGTCAAAAATTACATTCTTGACATTTTTTTCGCGCAAATTCTCTACGACGGCTCTCATCTCGTCAGGAGCATTGGATGTAAACTGAATAAGCTTTATATATGCGATTTTATCGGTAATCATTTTTGTTTCAATCTGTGAAACTTCAACGGTATCACGGATGCAGGTAAGCTCAATCTCTTTCCCTGCGCGCAAAACTGTAACCTTAACCTCGGTCCCCTTTTCGCCTACGATAAGCTCTCTTATCTCTTCGCTTGATTTTCCGCGGACATCCGCGCCGTCAACCCCTACGATATAGTCGTAGGGCATCATTCCTGCTTTGTATGCAGGACCGTTTTCAAAAACGGAAAGGATAACAACACCGTCTTTATTTTCGTTTATGGTAACACCAATGCCTGAAAATTCGCCTGAAATATCTTCTGTAAATGATTTGTATTCTTCAGGAGTGTAGAACTCTGCATATTCGTCACCGAGAGTTTCCACCATTGCACGGATTGCGCTGTTGAGGTCAAGCTTCCCCTCTTCAATCACATTACATATAACCGAATACAAAAGTTCTTCATCCTCAACTCCATAATAATAATTAGAAGCAAGGGTTTTTGCATACAGCTTTATTATATATTTCTGCATATCTCCGCTGTATGATGCAATGATGTCTTCGTTTGTTGAGGCATTCTCCTCTGCCATTACGACAGCAGGCGCCATAAGCATACAAAGGATTAAAAGTATTGAAAGTATTCTCTTCTTCAAGGCTGATGCCTCCTTTTCTGCTGATTTTAATTTGGTTGCTTACATTTTTTCGGGTGCGCTTACACCGAGAATATCAAGCACATTTTTGATAACAACCCTTGTACATTCAATGAGCTTAAGGCGTGCACGCATAAGATTTTCCTCCTCATCACGAACACGGCAAGCGTTGTAGAAGGAATGGAAATGCGATGCAACATCGATAAGATAATGTGTGAGGTTGCTGGGGTCAAATGTAACTGCACTTGCCTTTATCTCCTCAGGAAGACGCGCAAGTGTGTACAAAAGCTCAAGCTCTTCGTCTTTTTTAAGAAGTGACGCATCAATATCGGAATATGATGGAACTTTTACTCCGCTTTCCTCAAGTATTCTGATGATTGAGCAGATTCGTGCATGAGCATACTGAACATAGAATACGGGGTTTTCGTTTGTCTGGCTCACAGCAAGGTCAAGGTCAAAGTCCATATGACTGCCTGCCGCGCGCATATTAAAGAAGAATCTTGCAGCATCTACACCGATTTCGTCAATGAGGTCAGAAAGTGTAATCATCTTACCTGTTCTTTTACTCATACGCGCGATTTCGCCGTTTCTCATAAGGCGGACGAGCTGAATTACAAGCACATCAAGCTTGTCTCCGCTGATGCCAACGGCTTCCATAGCGCCTTTCATACGGGCAATATGTCCGTGATGGTCAGCACCCCAGATATTTATTGCAAGGTCAAACTCTCTCTCCTCAAGTTTATTGCGGTGATACGCAATATCTGCCGCAAAATATGTGGGAATACCGTTTGCACGAACGAGAACATCGTCCTTTTCGCTGCCAAACTCGGTAGACTTAATCCAGAGAGCACCGTCCTTTTCGTATGTTATATTGCTCTTTTTAAGTTTTTCAAGAGTTTCAGTGACACTTCCTCCATTATGGAGAGTGCTTTCGTAAAACCATACATCGTAGTCAATTCTGTATTTTGCAAGTGTTTCCTGAAGAGCCGCAATATTGAGAGGAAGCGCATATTCTACAAGTGCATCCTTTCTTTCCTGCTCTTCCTTTTCAAGGAGAACATCGCCGAATTTATCAATGTAATTCTGTGCGTGCTCGCGGATGTCATCGCCCTGATAACCGTCCTCGGGAAATTCTATTGCATCCTCGCCACGGAGAATCTGGATGTAACGGGCGGAAAGGCTTCTGCCGAATTTATCAATTTGCGCACCTGCATCATTGATATAAAATTCCTTGGTAACATCCCATCCTGCACGGGAAAGAACATTGCTTAAAGTATCGCCAAGCGCACCACCGCGTGCGTTACCCATATGCATAGGACCTGTGGGGTTTGCGCTTACAAATTCAACAACGACTTTTTTGCCCGCGCCAACATTTACATTTCCGTAGCTTTCCTGTTCGGTTTCAATTTCGGAAATTGTGCTGTAAAGATAGCTCTTATCAAGGTAGAAATTGATAAAGCCGGGGCCTGCAATTTCAATTTTTGTCGCACCCAGAGCCTCTTTGTCAAGGTTTGCGACAATGTTTTCAGCAATAGCACGCGGAGCAGATTTTGCGGCGCGCGCAAGCATCATAGCAATGTTTATTGCATAGTCGCCGTTAGTCTTATCCTTGGGAACTTCGATAACAAAATCGGGGATTTCGATATCTCCGTACGCCTTCTGTGCCGCCTGCTTCGCAGCATCGTATATTTGTGTTTTCTTCATAGAAAGTGTGTTTGCCATGAAAATCGTCCTTTCTTACGCTCTTACTGTGAGAGATATTCCGTTACGCGAGCGCGCTACATTATTTATATCCATTATATAGTCAATATCGATATTTCCGCCGTTTTCGTCAAGAGAAACATTGATATCGTTTGCTGTAACGCTGATTGTGAAATCACCGTAAGGCGTTTCATAATGTCCGATGTGACACTTGCCCTTTTCGAAAATCATATGGGTGTTTGTCTGACCGTGACGCATCATTGTTACAATTCCGTCAGGAGAAATTTTAAGTGTGGTGTTACATTTTTCCATTCCTGAGAGGTCGCCCTCGGCATAGCTTAAATAGTATTTTCCGTCCTTGTCATAAAATTTCCCTGCGGTGGTAAGTTCCATGGCATCTTTATCCTCGCCATAGTCCTGCGAGCCTTTTATCGATATGTAAACATCCTTTTTCATTCAGCTACCTCCGCCTTTTGCACCTTGCTTCCAATCGGATTGCCGAGGAATATGCTTCCAAGCTGGGTAAAGCTTTCTACGGAGTCTGAAACATAGAATTCACTGTTTCCACACTCCTTTGAGGAAAGCATATTTTCCTTTTCAAGATACTCCATCGCGCACTTTGCCGCAATTGCACCTGGGCTTAAAAGGGTTACTTCTTTGCCCATTATATCAGATATAACACCCTCGAGCAACGGGTAATGTGTGCATCCTAAGATAAGAGTATCCACCCCTGCCTCTTTAAGGGGGGTAAGGTAATCTGTGGCAATGAGTTTTGCCGCCTCACTCTCGGCATAGCCACATTCAACGAGTGAAACGAACATGGGACACGCGTTAGAAAAAACCTGCAGACACGGGTCAATCGATTTTATAATCTGGGCGTACTTGTCGCTTTTTATTGTGCCTGCTGTTCCTATAACACCGATTCTGCCGTTTTCTGTAACCTCTGTCGCTCTTTTACACGCACCTTCAAGCACGCCCATAACCTTTATGTCGTACTTATCCTGAAGATGCGGAAGTGCAACACTGCTTGCAGTGCCGCAAGCGGCAATAATAAGCTTGGGAGAATGTTTAAGCAGGAACTCTATATCTTCTTTTGTATAGCGGATAATGGTTTCTTCGCCCTTGCTTCCGTAGGGGACGCGTCCCGTATCGCCGAAGTAGATAATATCTTCTCCGGGCATAATCCTCTGAAGTTCGCGCACTGCCGTAAGGCCGCCAAGTCCGCTGTCAAAAACACCGATAGGGTTGTTTTTCATAAAATCCGTCCTTCAAAAAATTATTTCAATTAACCAAAAGCGAGTAATCCGAACTCTGATTTTCAGAGGCAGATTTCCGCTTTCGATGTGTTAAAATACTCGGTAATCCGTCAGGATTACCTGCGTTTTTGCCTTCCGCAAACAAAAATCTGCTCTCTGAAAATTCCAATGACCTGAAACGGATGAAATTTTGAGTAGATTTTGGTGCAGAAGAGGCAGTAAGGCTCTGTGCCTTACAAGGATGACAAACCAAAAGATACCGAAATTCCACCGTTTCAGGCAGGTCCGGATTATTCTCTTTTGGTTAACCGATTATCAAAGATTCGCCTGACATTTCAGAAGGCTTTTCGATTCCCATAATGTCAAGAAGTGTGGGTGCAATATCTGCAAGGCGTCCGCCCTGACGAAGCTGGCAGTCCTTACCCACTACAACAAAGGGAACAGGGAATGTTGTATGTGCGGTAAACACATCCTTCGTTTCAGGGTCTACCATCTGGTCTGCGTTACCGTGGTCAGCAGTAATACAAATAATACCATCTTTTGCGCGAACTGCTTCCACAACCTTGCCGACACACTGGTCAACTGTCTCAACTGCCTTTACTGCACAATCAAACACGCCTGTGTGTCCAACCATATCGCAGTTAGCGAAATTGAGGATGATAACATCGTATTTGTCGCTTTCGATTCTCTCGAGGACTTCCTTTGTAACTTCGGGAGCGCTCATCTCGGGCTGAAGGTCGTATGTTGCAACCTTGGGAGATGCGATAAGTGCGCGGTCCTCGTTCGTGTAAGGCGCTTCAACGCCGCCGTTAAAGAAGAATGTTACATGAGCATACTTTTCAGTTTCTGCAATACGAAGCTGACTATAGCCTTTTTCAGCGATATATTCACCGAATGTATTTGTGAGCGATTCAGGCTTGAATGCTACATCAACATTGGGCATTTTCGCATCGTACTGAGTCATACATACATAATAAAGCGGGAAAAATCCGCTCTTTCTTTCAAAGCCGTCAAATTCGCCATCTACGAAAGTACGGGTTATTTCTCTTGCACGGTCGGGACGGAAGTTGAAGCATATTACGCTGTCATTTGCGCCGATTGTTGCACCTTCGGTAACAACAGTAGGAACGATGAATTCATCTGTTACTCCGTTGTCGTAGGATTTTTGCATTGCATCTACTGCATCGGGGTTTTTTTCGCCCTCGCCATAAACGAGTGCTGCGTATGCCTTTTCAACTCTTTCCCAACGGTTGTCACGGTCCATTGCATAATATCTGCCTGAAAGAGTTCCGATTTTACCTACACCGATTTCGTCCATTTTGGAGATAAGTTCACGAACAAAGTCGATACCGCTTGTGGGAGATACATCACGGCCGTCCATAAAGCCGTGAACAAAAACTTTAGTAAGTCCGTTTCTCTTTGCCATTTCAAGCGCTGCGTAAAGATGTGTGTTGTGAGAGTGAACACCACCGTCAGACAGAAGTCCGAAAAGATGAAGAGCACTGTCATTCTTTTTGCAGTTTTCAATAGCCTTTACAAAAGCGTCCTTTGTAAAAAAGTCGCCGTCAGAGATAGATTTTGTTATTCTGGTAAGCTCCTGGTACACAATTCTGCCTGCACCGATGTTGGTATGACCAACTTCGCTGTTACCCATCTGTCCTTCGGGAAGGCCTACATCCATACCGCTGGCATTGATGAGAGTTGAGGGACATTCCTTAAGAAGTTTATCCATAACGGGAGTTTTTGCAGCATAAACTGCGTTACCCTCTGTATTTTCGTTATAGCCGTAACCGTCAAGTATCATAAGCATTGTAAGTTTTTTAGTCATTTTATACATCGTGCCTTTCCGTAATAAAATCTTAAAGCACAGGGGACTTCTCCCCTGTGCTTAATAGCCGCTGGCTAGTTTTATGCGTTGCAGATGATAGAGAAGTCGTCACACTTAAGACTTGCTCCACCTACAAGACCGCCGTCAATATCGCTCATAGAGAAAAGCTCTGCTGCGCAGTCCTTGTTAACGCTGCCGCCGTAAAGGATGCGGATACCATCTGCAGTTTCCTGGTCATAGATACCTGCAAGGCAATTTCTGATATCGCTGCAAACTTCATTAGCCTGCTCGCTTGTAGCAACCTTGCCTGTACCGATTGCCCAGATGGGTTCGTATGCAACAACGACCTTTAATGCATCTTCCTTGGAAAGGCCGCGGAATGCAATCTTAATCTGGCTGCGGATGAAGTCAAATGTTACTGTATCTTCGCGCTGCTTAAGCGATTCGCCGCAACAAAGCACGGGGATAAGACCGTACTTAAGCGCCTGAATAACCTTTGCATTTACTGTGTCATCAGTTTCAGCAAAGTATTCTCTTCTTTCGCTGTGACCGATAATTACATACTGGGCGCCGATTTCTTTGAGCATCTGAGCGCTGATTTCACCTGTGTATGCACCCTTGTCTTCAAAGTGAAGATTCTGTGCACCGATTTTTATATTGCTTCCCTCTGCCGCTTTAACCGCTGCGGGGAGACAAACAAAGGGCGCGCAGATAAGAACATCGTTCTTAGCTCCTGCTACCTTGTCACGAAGCTCTGTAATCATAGCTTCTGTCTGAGAGGGAGTGTTGTTCATTTTCCAGTTTCCTGCTGCGAGAATTTTTCTCATTATATTCAATTCCTTTCGTCTATGGGGATATCAAGGGGTGTCCCCTTGAATCAAATCCGTCAAAAGCGAGGGCGTGTACCTCGGTTTTGACTCCTTACAAGGGCTACCGCGGTGAGCGGTGCGCGAGCGAAAGCCCTTTACTCGTGGCGAATGCTTTTAGGGGGACGGGGTAGCGAAGCGGCGGCGAGGGAGTGAATGCCAGTCCGGTGAACTGGCAGAGCCGAGCCGTGACAAAGCCGCAGTGAGACATTTTTGTAAGCCACAGGCGTAACAAAAATTGACCTGTCCCCAAACCTAAAACTTTCGACACGAAATTCTTACTTATCTTCGAGAGCTACTATACCAGGTAACTGCTTTCCTTCAAGGAACTCAAGGCTTGCACCGCCTCCTGTTGAAATATGGCTCATCTTGTCGCCAAGGCCTGCCTGGTTAACTGCTGCAACGCTGTCACCACCGCCGATTACTGTTGTAGCATCAATCTCGGCAAGAACCTGTGCAATAGCATTTGTACCCTTTGCAAAGTTTTCCATTTCGAATACGCCCATAGGTCCGTTCCATACAACTGTCTTTGCGCTCTTAACAGCGTCTGAGAAAAGTTCGATAGTCTTGGGACCGATGTCGAGGCCCTGCCAGCCTGCTTCGATAGCACCTTCGCCAACGATTTTGCTTTCAGCATCGTTATTAAATTCTTTTGCAACAACTGTATCGATGGGAAGAAGAAGCTTATCTCCTGCCTTTGCCATCATTTCCTTTGCGTAGTCGATGTAATCCTTTTCAAGAAGGCTGTCGCCTACTTCATAGCCTTTTGCAGCCATAAATGTATATGCCATACCGCCGCCGATGATGAGCTTGTCAACCTTGTCAAGAAGGTTTTCAATAACACTGATTTTGCTTGAAACCTTGCTGCCGCCAAGAATTGCAACGAGAGGACGAACGGGATTATTTACTGCGTTTCCGAGGAATTCGATTTCCTTCTGGATGAGGTAACCGCAAACTGCAGGAAGATAATCTGCAACGCCTACTGTTGAGCAGTGCGCTCTGTGTGCTGTACCGAATGCATCGTTAACAAAGATGTCTGCAAGAGAAGCAAGTTCCTTGCTGAATGTTTCGATATTCTTTGTTTCTTCTGCTCTGTAACGGGTATTCTCAAGAAGAACTACATCGCCGTCATTCATTTCGGCTACTGCCTTCTTTGCGTTTTCTCCAACTACATTGTCATCTGCTGCGAAGATAACTTCCTTACCAAGTTTTTCTGAAAGTCTTTTTGCAACAGGAGCAAGTGAAAATTCGGGTTTGGGCTCTCCCTTGGGCTTACCCATATGTGAGCAAAGGATAACCTTTGCGCCGTTATCTACAAGATACTTGATTGTGGGGATTGCACCGACAATTCTGTTTTCGTCTGTGATGTTTCTGTCTGCATCAAGCGGAACATTAAAGTCGCAGCGAACGAGAACCTTTTTGCCTTTTACCAGAATGTCTTCAATAGTCTTTTTGTTCATAATAAAACCACCTCATAAAATATATAAAAAATTATTACCATTTTACTGCACAGTATATTATATCATTATTTGGCCCAAATGCAAGTGTTTTTAGCGTAAAATCGCTATTTTTTTATCGTTTTTTCTTATTATTTCCAAAAGGTAAATTTTTACACAAGAAAAAGCCCTGAAAATTCCAATTTTCAGGGCTTTTTTCATGTTAATCGTATATTGATTCGCTGTCCCATGACACAATTTCGCCTGTGTGGGCATCGAGTTCAAATTCATATTCCATTTTGTTATAAACAACTTTTATGTCGTACACCAGTTTTCCGTCATCGTATTCTTTCTTGAATTCGCGGATATCCTTTTCACTTGCACCCTCTAACAGTGTAAGAACAAATTTTTTCGCATTTTCTTCGCTTATTTCCTGCTGTTCTTTTTCAGGAGCTGCAGTGTTTCCATCCTGCGCGGTTTGGGTGTCTTTTTCGCTTTTCGCCGGGAGCTCCTGTTGGGTATTTTCCTTTTGGGAAGCTTCCTGTGTGATAGTTTCATTTTTTTCGATTTTCTTTGGGGAATCGGGGGCTTTTGCACACCCTGCAAAAACTAAAATTGCAAGAGTTATTGCTAAAACTATTTTTGTCATAATTATCTCTCCTTCTAAGCTAGTTTTATGTATTTGGGAAATTATTATTCAAAGAGGGCTGCCTCAACGAGGCAGCCCTTTTACAATTATGCCTTTGCGCTTTCGATAACTTTCTGTGCGATTGCATCAGGAACTTCTTCGTATCTTTCAAATGCAAAGGTGAACTTACCTCTTGCACGGGTCATACTGCGAAGGTCTGTTGCGTATTTTACCATTTCTGCTTCGGGAACTTCCGCGATAACTTCGCCAAGTCCGCCGCCGATAGGATTCATACCAAGGATTCTGCCGCGGCGCTTGTTGATATCGCCGATGATATCACCCATAAGTTCTTCGGGCATTGTAACTTCAAGATGTCCGATAGGCTCAAGAAGAACGGGGTTAGCCTGAGAAAGGCCGTCCTTGTAAGCAATGCCTGCAGCAACCTTGAACGCCATTTCTGAGGAGTCAACGGGATGATAAGAACCGTCAACGAGGACTGCTTTAAGTCCTACTACGGGATATCCGGCGAGAACACCCTTTGCGATAGATTCCTGAAGTCCCTTTTCAACTGCGGGGAAGTAGTTCTTGGGAACTGCGCCGCCTACAATCTGCTCTTCGAAAATAAGTTCTGTGCCGTCATGGCGTGAAAATTCAATCCATACATCACCGAACTGACCGTGACCGCCTGACTGTTTCTTGTGTCTGCCCTGTACCTTAACAGTTTTGCGGATAGTTTCGCGATATGCAATCTTGGGAGCTTTGAGTTCTACACCTACACCGAATTTTGTCTTGAGCTTGCTTGTGATAACATCAAGATGAAGCTCGCCTGTACCGGAGATTGTAAGCTCCTTAGTTTCTTTGTTATTTTTAACCTTGAATGTGGGGTCTTCTTCACGGAGTTTACTAAGACCTGCACTGATTTTTTCTTCATCGCCCTTAGCCTGCGGAACAATCGCCATTGTAATAGCAGGTGCGGGGAATTCGATGCCTTCAAGTTCTTCTGCGCCCTGTTTTGCAAGTGTATCGCCTGTAAGAGTTACGCCAAGCTTTGTAGCTGCACCGATGTCGCCTGCGCGAAGCTCGGGAACTTCAATCTGCTTCTTACCGCGAAGAACATAAAGCTTACCTATTCTTTCGTTTTCGCCACGGTTAACATTGTAAACTGTTGAATCAGCCTTAAGTGTTCCGCCGTAAACACGAATGAGAGAAATCTTTCCGTAAGAGTCAGCAAGTGTCTTGAACACAACTGAGCTTAAAGGTGCAGATGGGTCTGTTGTTTCTGCTTCGATGGGGGAAGGAAGATATTTGAGCATTGCATCCATAAGAGAACGCACTGCAAATGTCTTGCCTGTGCAGTAGCCGCCATAAACGGGAACTACCTGACCCTGCTTAACGCTGCCTTTAAGTACGGCACGCATTTCTTCGTCAGTGATAACATCGCCTGCAAAATATCTTTCAAGAAGCTCATCACTTGTAAGGGCAACTGCCTCAATAAGTGCATCGTGATACTTGTCAAAGGATGCCTTCATGTTTTCAGGAATCGGGATTTCTGTTTCAACATCGTTTTCAACCTTGTATGCCTTACCGCTTACGATATTGACATAACCTGTCATTTCCTTGCCTTCCTTAATCGGAATTCTGAAAACAGCCGCACTTGCACCGAATTTGTCGTGAATCTGAGAGACAATCTTGTCAAAATCTGCACTTTCATCATCCATACAGTTGATGAATATCATACGCGCCATACCGCGGTCTGTTGCATATTTCCATGCGTTTTCGGTACCTACCTTAACGCCGCTTTTTGCATTGATAACGATGAGGGCACTTTCAGCTACACGGATACCGCCCATAGCCTCACCCACAAAGTCAAAGTAACCTGGTGTATCGATGAGGTTCAGCTTTGAATCAGGGATTTTGGGAGTGTGCCATACACAGGGCGCCATTGAAAGGTTGACTGAAATCTTTCTTTTGGTTTCTTCTGCATCGTAGTCACTTACTGTTGTTCCATCGGCAATTTTACCGAATCTGTCAGATGCACCGGCTTTATGTAAGATCGCCTCAACAAGCGATGTCTTTCCTGCTCCGCCATGTCCTAAAACTACTACATTTCTGATGTTTTCTCCACTAAATACATTCATTGCTGTAACCGCCTTTCTACGAAGCTTTTGGATTGTCTTTCACATAGAGAAAGATGGCTTCGTTTCCTTGATACTTCGAAGTAAACTTCGTACTTATAATTTTACTATAAATCCGTTTTATTATATATCCCTATAATACACAATATTTTATTTTTACTTTCGTCATTTTGCACAAAGGAGTGATGTTATATTTTGTTTTTTTCGTCACTTTGTTACATAAAACACCGTCAGGGAAAAGCCTGACGGTGTTTCTTCTTAGAGAGTACCTCTAAGGTAATTTGCCATCTTTTTACACAGATGATATACATTTATATCCTCTTCACATTTTGAGAGCCACAGCTTTCCGTCTGTGACAACACCTGCGTTTATAAGCTCCCATACGATATCGTTGATTTTGTCAACGCTTTTAAGGGCAGGCACCGCTTTATCAAGAAGCGGTAAAAGATTTTCTGTAAATGCTTTTTTAGTGTTTCCCCCGAAAAAGTTTGTTCCGGGACAGGTCTTGCACGATTCTCCTTTTTTATAATCGCCGAGTGATTTTCCGCTACTTGTCCACCACGCGTGATAGATAATGCTTTCTTTCGGCGAAAGAGAAAACTTTTTAAGAAGTGCCTTCAAAACAGAAACGATTGCATCCTTCTGCTCCTTTGTCATCGTGTCTGCGCCACGGTCAAAATTTCCGACACACTCGATTGCTATTGCTCCTGTGTTTGCGCCTTTTATCCCTGCAGGCACCATTTCAAGACTGCGCCCCGACATAATAATTCCATCGGGGAAAATTGTGAAATGCTGAGCAATATCGCTCCATCCGTTTGTCTTTATGTGGCAATTTCGCATGCCCTCCTGAAGTGCGTTGTGATTATCGCCCGTAAACTGTTTATAACTTGGCGAATATGTGTGATGAATCTGAATTTTATTCACCTTTCGAAGAATCTTGATATTTTTTATGTATTCTTCAAAATCTTTTGCGTTGTACTTTTTGAAACTACTCATTTTATCCCTCCGTTTTATGATATTCGAAAGCTTTTTCCGTTATGACTTTTTACGGATTTCTTCAAGAGCATTTTTCAGGATTTTTGGGTATTTTACGCCCATAAGTGCAAGGTTTTCCATAACACTGAGGCCCTCGTTGCCAAGAAAGAAAAATATAGTTGCATTTCGTATATAGTGCGTGCCCGAAATTTCATCCATTCTTACGGCAAGAGCTACAAGAAGAAGCATTGATATCTTTTTGACGATGCCCTTATACCCCACCCGGCTTGATGCACCGCCGTTTTCTGTTTTCTGCGACTTATGGAAAACAAGCGCGACCGTCATTCCTGTTATGTAGTCGACTGCCATAAACATAACCAGTGCCCTGAGAAATGAATCCCATCCGCCGAAAGTTTCGGCAAGAACGCTGCCGAGACTTGCAAAGGTTATTAAAACTATATTTTTAGTGTTTGTCATTTTCTATCCCCTCTTTTCTTATACTCTCCGCTTAATCCTGCGGTAATTCCTGTTTCTATTTCATAGTTTGTTGTCCCTCTGAAGGTGGGAAGTGTGGGAAGGTCAATTGCCTCTTCGCGCGTTGCATCAACATAAACAACCGTAAGGGGTACTCCCTCATCATTCCACGCGGAAAGCTGTGCCTTCCACTCCGCAACTGTCGGAATCTCCTGTGCAGGTGTTACACAAAGGTAACTTCCGCCCTGAAGCGCAACACCTATTTTTTTAGTGGCAAGGTAACTGTTTCTGTAAAGAACCTCCCATGAATACGATTCAAAGCGGTTTGAAATACAGTTTATTTCACTTGACTTGATACCTGTCGCTTTTCCACATTCTGTATACAGACGGTAATCCTGTCTGTACCACCCTTCTGTTCCCGTAAAGGTTTTTATGCTTGTTTTTCTTATAACCTTTTTATTTTCAAAATCAATGTAGTCCTCGTATTCTCCGATTTTGCAAAGAGGGGCATCAAGATATATGTCAAAATACTCTTCCTCATTTTCGTTATACGCCACTATACCGATTTTATATTTCCCACTGTATTCTCCGCTTGTAACAAGGTTGCCAACGGTTTTAATCTCCACGGGCGCTTCGGGAGAAGGAGTGGCATCCTGTACACAGTTTCCCGTAAGTTTCGCGCCGTAAAGCTTGTCATTATAGCAATTTTCAAGGGTTATTGTTCCTTCTCCCTCAAAAGTTTCTTTTCCATAGCCTGCAATCTTTTTATCGCCTTTATAAAACTGCGCAGGGCGGAAATCGCCCTTGCACAATACTGCTTTTTTGTCATTTACATAAATCATTTACTCACTCCTTTATGCTTGGGGACAGGGCAATTTTTGTTGCACCTTCTTTTGGGGACGGGTCGTTTTTGTTACGGGTTTAGGGACAGGTTCATTTTTTGTGCACCTTCGGATTACAAAAATGCCCCCGTCCCTGCACAAAAAACACCCCGTCCCCGAGCACCCCGTCCCCTATTTTCTTGTCATTCTGAGCGCAGCGAAGAATCTCGAACTTCGAACTTTATCTTAATACACAAGGTAATATGTATCTTCGTCCTTGACAGCGTTATTAAATTCTTCCTCGCTCATTTCTACGATGCGGTATCCGTTTATCATAGTTGCATTTGTCGAGGTGTTTGAATGCTCGGCATTGCCTGACTGCACGGCATAGCTTGTACCCCATACAACCCAATTTTCAAGGGCTGTCGCATCACCGAGACACTGCCATGTCTTTGTGATAGTTTTCTCGCCATCCACCTCTTCGACAAGCTCTGCAAGGTCGCCGCGCTGCGCAGTCAGAGAAGTCAGCTCGTCCTCGCTTTCTACGACATAAATTTCCTGCGTTGCAGTTGCAGGAATGGATGAAAGCGGAAGTTTGCCATTTTGCGCAAGCACAATGTCGCCTGAATTTATCATAGAAAGCAAATCGGAAAGCGCCTGTGAGGAGGTCTCCTCGGACTTCTTTGCATTTTTGGCGGATGTAATTGCCTCCTGTGCTGCTTCGTTCACCTCGGCAATTTCGGGAATTGCAAGCGACAGAAGTTCATCCTTTTGTTCCTGGGTAAAATCTTTGTAGGTAAAAGCAGGACCGCGCACACTGCCAACATTGAACGAATAGTTTTCGCCGTCAAGTGTCAGTATAAGTTCACCGTTTTCATTCAGTTGAGCACTGGGCGCGTTTTCCGAGTCAGGGTAATTCATCCACAAATCACCGTTTTCGTCAACTGAAAGGGTGTAAAATCCGTTTGCAGATGCGCAGATTCCGCCCATTCCGCGTTCTCCACGGTCGCCTTTTTCGCCCTTGTCACCTTTTTCACCTTTTTCTCCGCGTACACCCTTTTCTCCGCGCTCTCCCATATTTCCCTGCGGTCCCTGAGGGCCGGTCTGTCCACGCTTTCCGCGTTGCGCGATAAGAAGCCAGAATTCTTCGTTTTCGGGCGAAACACCAATACATTCTTTTTTGCACAGATAGGTACATCCGTCAAAAACTGTCTTGTTGCCTTCTTTGTAAAATCTATCCTCGCTGTACTCTTCCCACACGCTGATATTTTCACAGAGAGCATCAAGCTCTTCCCTGGTGCTCTGCATAAGGGTGCTTACCTTTGGCAAAAGCTCCTCGAACTGTTTCTGAAGCTGAATTGTTTCGCTCGGGGTAGGCGGTGTTATATCCTCGCCTCCTTCTGAGTATGACACGAAAAATCTGTCTGTCACGCTCTTGTTTACCACATCGGGGTTGAGAGTGTGATAGCCCTCCACCGTGAATGTGCACCACCCTGCGTATTTCATTGCAACTGCGGGGACTGCCGATGTGTATGTGTCAGGCTCGGTTAAGTCTGGCGTGAGAATTACACTCGTCAGATTTTCGCCCTTACAGTCACGCCACAAAACGCGCTTGGCATAGTTTTTCCAGCTTTCGTCAAATATAAATCTGACCTTCGTTCCACTGCTGCCTGCGGCGCCTGCGTTTTTGCTGCTTTTACTTGCGAACTGACCGTTTATTTTTACTTCTATGGTGTTCATATTTTCCTCCTTTTTCAAACAAAAATAACCCCCCGGTATATCATACCGAGGGGTTTGCCGAAAGTCGTTACACTTTTTCGTTTTTTTATTTTTTATTTTTGATGTACTCATCAATAGCTGCTGCCGCTTTTTTCCCTGCACCCATTGCAAGGATTACGGTTGCCGCTCCTGTTACGGCATCTCCGCCTGCAAACACACCTTCGCGTGATGTTCTGCCGTCTTCGCCGTCAGTTACAATGCATCCGTGTCTGTTTGTTTCAAGTCCGGGTGTAGTCTTGTGAATAAGCGGATTGGGACTTGTACCGATTGACATAATGACAGTGTCAAGCTCGATTACAAATTCGCTTCCTTCTACTTCTACAGGTCTTCTTCTGCCACTTTCGTCAGGCTCGCCAAGAGTCATTTTTACACACTTCATTCCCGTTACATTTCCGTTTTCATCGCCAAGGATTTCCACGGGGTTTGTAAGAGTCTTGAAAATAATACCCTCTTCCTCCGCGTGCTCAATTTCCTCAAGCCTTGCGGGAAGCTCTTCCATACCTCTGCGGTAAACTATGTAAACCTCGTCTGCACCAAGCCTAATAGCGCTTCTCGCCGCATCCATAGCAACATTACCGCCACCTACTACTGCAACACGGCTGCTCTTTTTGATGGGTGTTTTGCTTTCAGGAAGATACGCTTTCATCAGATTTATACGGGTAAGATACTCATTCGCGCTGTAAACACCGCAGAGGGTTTCGCCCTTTATGTTCATAAATCTTGGAAGGCCTGCGCCGCCTGCGACATAAGCTGCCTCAAACCCGTCTTCAAAAAGCTCATCAACTGTAATAGTTTTACCGATAACAACATTTGTTTCTATTTTCACGCCCATAAGCTCGAGCTTGTTTATTTCATCACGCACGATGTCCTTGGGAAGTCTGAATTCGGGAATTCCGTAAACGAGCACTCCGCCTGCTGTATGAAGCGCCTCGAAAACAGTTACATCATAGCCCATTTTACGAAGGTCGCCTGCCGCGGTAAGTCCTGACGGACCTGCACCTACAACGGCAACCTTCAGTCCGTTTGATGCGGGAATATTTATTTCCTCTTTATAGTTTTCCCTGTAATAATCGGCAACAAATCTTTCAAGTCTGCCGATAGCAACACTATCGCCCTTGATACCGCGGACGCATACGCTTTCGCACTGGCTTTCCTGCGGACAAACTCTTCCGCAGACAGCCGGAAGAGCACTTGCACGGGTTATAACCTCATACGCTCCCTTGATATCTTCAGAAGCAAGTTTTTCTATAAACGCCGGGATATCTATTGCTACGGGGCACTTTTTCTGGCAGGGTTTTGTCTTGCAGTTAAGACAACGCTTTGCCTCATTTATTGCCATTTCGTAGGTGTAGCCTGTCGCAACCTCTCTGAAGTTTTTCCTTCTTTCCCCGGGGGATTGTGCAGGCATGGGTGTCTTTTTCATTTCCATGTTTGCCATATCACAATACCTCCTTTTTGAAGAGATTACAGCTTTCTTCGCGTCTTTTACTTTCAAATTCACGGTATACACTGCTTCTTTTCATGGCTTCGTCAAAATCCACCTGATGTCCGTCAAAATCAGGACCGTCAACGCAGGCAAATTTTGTTTCTCCGCCAACAGTAAGTCGGCAGCCGCCGCACATTCCCGTTCCGTCAACCATGATGGGATTCATTGAAACAGTTGTCTTTATGCCATACTTTTTTGTCAAAAGACTTACAAACTTCATCATAACAAGAGGCCCTATTGCGATAACTTCGTCATAAGAATTACCCTCTGCAATAAGCTTTTCAAGAGCCTCAGTCACGAGTCCCTTTTCGCCGTAGCTGCCGTCATCTGTCACGATTTTAAGTGTATCGCTTACCTTTTGGAATTCGTCTTCTAAAATAACGAGGTCCTTATTACGGAAGCCGACCACGCTGTGCACAACAGCTCCGTTTTCGTGGAGCTTTTTCGCAACGGGATACGCGATTGCACAGCCTACGCCTCCGCCTATCACGCAAACTTTTTTGAGGTTTTCAAGATTGCTTGGAGTCCCCAAAGGTCCTACAAAATCGCGGATATACTCCCCCTCGGAAAGGGAATTAAGCTCCATTGTGGACTGTCCCACAATCTGGAAAATAATCGTAACTGTCCCCTTTTCGCGGTCGAAATCTGCGATAGTTAATGGCACTCGTTCGCTGTCTTCCTTCGTTCTGAAAATTATAAACTGACCTGCCTGCGCCTTTTTCGCAACAAGAGGTGCCTCAACAACCATTTTTGCAACTGTAGGATTAAGCAGCGTTTTTTCAACAATTTTATACATTTTAACAAGCCTTCAATCGAGAAAAATTTATAGTATGAGTTTCATTATACTACTTTTTCTCCCTGAATTCAAGGGTTGCCTTGGTTTTTTGGGGGGTGTTTTTTAATTTATTTGTTGTATAATTTGTACGCCTGTGCTTTTTTGTAATCAAAATCCGAAGTGTGAAGCCCTGCAGGAAGTCCCAGAATTTCTGCGCTTTCTTCATCGAGATAACCAAGTGTCTGCCACTTTTCTATTGCCCATTTGATACGGTTCCAATAGTTTTCGTTTTCTCTTTCCGCTTCTTCTTTTTTCTGTTCAGCAATATAATCTTCATGTTCTCTGTCATCGATTGATTTCTGATACTCGTAATCCCTGTTATCGATGAATTTCTGGTACTCATAGTCCCTGTTATCGATGAACTTTTCATACTCGAATTCCTCGTCCTTACGCTCTTCGTCCCTTAAGTACTTTTCGTAATCCTTCTCGTCCAGGAATTTATTATACTCAAATTCCCTGTTCTTGTTATACTGCGAGACGCTGTCCTTATAGATATTATAATCGTCTTCCCTTATATCAAGGAGCGTTTTAAGGTTTTCTTCCTTGAGTCCGAGCTCATCGAGATATCTTTCGTATGCCGCCTGGTAAAGCTCGGGGATTTTGTCCGTGAGCTTTTCGTTATAATAATTCCGGCTTTGTGCCGCAACTGCTGCGGCATAGCTTGATGCAATTCCTCCGGTATTGGTCGAAAGTTCTCCCAGAACATCCTCCATTGCGCGTTCTCCCTCACGCTGGTATTCTTCTTTATAGTATTTGTAAAGCTCGTCATTTAAGGGATTGTATGAGAATTTTTTTATGTTTGAAAGTTCGCCCAGAAGCTGGTCTATTTTCTTATCATACTTCCCCTCATACTGAGGTTCTTTTCCCTGATAGTTAAAAGAGCCTTCGCCCATAATGTAACGCACAGCTTCATCGTATACGCTGTCCTTTGCATACTGAGAAAGCCCGTCTGTTCCTGCCGCCTTGTTAACTCTTTTTCCAAGAGTTTCAGCAACTGTTTTTCTTGACGCTCCGCTGTCCATCTGCTCGCGCAGGACAGCAGAATAGTCCGTCTTGTCAAGCCATCCGCTGTAGCGGTTTGTTTTTTCATAGTCAAGATTTTCAGCGTCAATCTTTTCGTTACGGCTTTTTTCATACAGGGCAGCACCTTCATAATCGCCGTTTTTGACGGCTTCATTTATTTTTTCCTGATAGTCAATGTCCTTATTGTAGCTCATTGTCCTCCCCCTTGTAGATATTTGTTTTTGCAGTATCAAGTTCAATAACATTACTGCTGTCAAGATGCGTTAAGATGTATTCAAGCTCATCTTCCAGAATATGCAGATGATTTTCAATCATCCTGACCTTTTCATCCGGGCTGTGTCCCGTCAGGTCTCCAAGTTTCGAAAAAAACATTTATACCTCCTCCAGTTTAACCCAAAGAGCCTATGGAAAACTCTCTGACGATGGAGTTTATGATACTCTTTCCTTTTCCGGAAAGTCTTATCTGCACCTCGTGACATCCTTTTATGACGCAGGGGATGTTAAGATACTTTTTCTCGTCCCCGTAGGAAGTATCAATTACTTCCCACAATCCACCGTCTTTTCTTACTTCCGTGCGGATATATGCACCGCTGAAAAGTTCGGCACAGATGTGGATTCGGCTGTAGCTTTTCGTTTTGTAATACCCCTCGTCAAACGGGCACAAAGTCATACTCCAAAAGGTATCTTCGTCCCAGTCTTTCTCGGTTTTTTCCATGCCTGCAGTGTTTAATCTGTACACATCTTCACCGAAGCACAGATAAGATGTGGTATCCTTTATGCCCGACTTACTCCACAGATTTTTCTCGCTGTCCCACACAAATTCCTCGCGGCCGTCCTTTGTGTCTGCCGTAAGAAAATAGTTTTTTCCGTCACTTCCTGCAGTGGCGTTTTCAAGCGTTATATCCCCGAGCTTGTCGGAAATTCTTTGCGGTGTGCCGCCGTAATAGACATATACTCCGCCTACGCCTTTATAAAGAAGGCGGCCTCCCATGTTCACTATACTTTCTTTATCTGAAGAGAGCATTCCGCCTTCAAAGCACTGAGAAAGCTGAAAGTTTGACGGACGGGAGCCGAAAAGACGGTAGCATACATTTTCCTTAAAAAAGAGACATCCGTTTGCAAATACCGTACAGGCGGTAAAATCTCCTGCACCGTTACTTTCAACACTGAAGCTGTCGGTTGAAAGATTTTTGTAGCGGAAGAAATTTGTTCCGTCTCCGAGTGCCGATGCGTATATGGTGTTTTTTTCGCATCCCCACAGTCTGTTTTCGTAACTGCACACGCAGGTGAATTCGGGGATTTTCCTTTGCACGGTAACAGTTGCGTTTTCATCACCTTCGGTAAATGTATCTGCGTCAAATGTAAGAGAGTTTTCCGCCTTTGATACAATTGTCGCACTTTTGTTGTTTTCCGGTATATCCGTACAACCGCTTATCTCAACGACATCGCCCTCACAAAGCTCTTTGAAAATGTCTTTCATAAGGTTTATAACGGTTATTTTTTCGCTTGTGACAGTATAGCTTTCATTTTCTTCCGAGTAAACTGCACTTTGAACAATGCAGTACTCGTTTTCATTACACTTTTCGTTATGAATACTTCCGTCAGCAAGCTGTGACAGATTTTTGAGAGAAGGCTCTGAAAGAATTACCCTGCCTTCATTTACACTTGCAGAATCAAAAGCTACGATTTTCATATCCTTTGGGAAAGTGTCCTTCACAATATCCCGTTCTTCCTTTACATAGACCTCGGGGAAGGTTATAGTATTGCTCATGAAAGATACCTTTGCCCCACAGGAGGATGCAAAACCGCACATGTCTCCCACCTTTTGTGTCTGAGTGTCATAATACAGTTTATCGGGAAATACAAATATCTTTTTCCCGAGAACGGCAAGTGTTTTTTTGCCGGATGTAAGAGTTGCAACTTTTTTGCGGTCGTAATAAAGAACTCCGTCTGCGGCTATGCACTCCTTATCTGCAACAACTGCCGCAGACGGGGAATCGCATGGAAAAACAAGACTTGTTTTCCGGCGCTGCGTAATTGCAGGAAAAAGTCTGTGCGAGATGGAAGTTGCATCCTCAAGTTCTCCCTCGGTAAAATTACCCGTCCTGTTTATCCCGCCAAAAGTAACTATGCTTTTTTTATAGCGGTTTTGTTTTTTTATAATCGGAAGTCGCATACCCTCACCTCACAATTTCAAAAAGTGATAAAGGCGGCATATTTCTTCTTATGTAGTTTTTGCGGAACTCTGTGTATGCTGTGTCAAAAAGAACTGCACTTGCACTGTAGCTTTCCATTTCTCCGCTGAAAAAATCGCTCATTGCAATAATATAAAGCGTATAAATGTTGTCGTAAGGCTCTTTTACCAGAAGCTCTTTTTCCCCGTCTTCGGGGAATTTGTATGGAGTAAAATCATCCCTGTGCATCGTTTCGCGCATTATTTTTCCGTCAAGCTCGTTAAGCCACCTTACCTTTATGGAATCAGAAATTGTATCAGGATGAAGTCTCTGTGCTTCTGCTATAACAGAATTTATTGTCACAAAGATGCACACTCCTTCCATTCTCCGCCCAAAAACGCATACACACCTTTTTTTGTTTGTGCCATTTTTACTGCCGGAATGTCTGTATTTATCTTTATAGTATTTTCAACCTCCAGCGAGGATGGAAGAACAATTGCCGGACGGTAAAGCTTTTTGGTTTTCTGAGAGGTCAGCGCAAACGAGCCTACAGAAGTTACAAGGTATGCTCTGTCATCCACTGTGCTTCTTGTAAAATAGTTTTCTTTGCTTGTTCCCGAATATGCCGCGCGGTTTTCTGCTGTCTTGAAATATTCAATATTTTCAAGTTCTTCCTTTGAAAGCAGGAAGCACTGTCTTGAAAGCAGTGTGGTAAGCGCTACGGTTACAAGATTCTTTTTTATTTCCTCGGAGAATTTTTCCTTGTAGCCTACCTCAAGAAACATATCCATATCGCTCAGCAAATAGTCTTCTCTTCCCCTGTAATCAAAATAAACGCCAAGATTAGGAAGCCTTTGTCTTACAAGGGTTACAGTGTTTGGCTTGTGATAATCCTTTGCAACAATTATATACTCTGTTTCGTTCCCATTCTCGCTTATAAGCATTGTGTTTCCCGTTTCACAGTCACCGAGCTTTTTTGAGTTTTCATTGGGAGTAATGATGCAGATGTCGCCCTCCACCGCTTCTTCCGGAAGCGATGTGCGCATACTGATGTTTCGCATCACGGCAGTTTTGCCGTCAGCCTCGGTTGCACTCAGAGAGCCCGTGAGGATACCGCCTGTTATTTTAAGAGTATCCTTAAAAAGATTATCGGCGTATTTATAAAAATCTTCTTTCTTTCCCTCGGCGTCGTATACGGTAGCGAGCATATCGCCAAGCGCATCACGGCCGTCACGACCGCGCGGGATGTAAAAAGAAAGCACGGGGTTTTCAATGTCAGAGCAATCAAGCTCTACATGTGCTTCTTCGTCAGGAGCAATTGTAGCTGTTTCGCCAACGGTAAAAACGGGAGTTCTGCCGTCAATTCCACTTGCGCCTGTTTCACCCTTCTCGCCCTTTTCACCGCGGTCTCCCTTTGCTCCCGTATCGCCTTTGTCACCTTTATCGCCTTTTATGCGGCCAAGATTGAAACTTGCCATATAAAAGCCCTCCTTTTACATATTTCTCTGGGCAGCTTCGGCATAAAATTCATCGGACTTATTATCCATAAGTCTTGCAGTCTTGATGTCCTGACGCATGGACTGATAAATAACATCGGCAAACTTCTTCTTTACCTTGACCTTCTTGCCACGCGCAATGACACAACTTTCGCCGTTTACTGCCACAAATACATTGTCCTTGTAATCCTTGTTATCGCGGAAAAGCTCGATTTCCACGAGAGTGTTTTCATCAAGATTCTTAGTTATGGTTTTTTCTGATACCTTTTTGGTTGCCATAGAATTTTCCTCCTGTTTTTTGTTTTGTTTTTACATTCAGAGAATGAGGAATAGTAAAAAAAGATGCAGAACGGACAAACTTACCCCGCCGCTGTATGAGATACTGCGAGAGGGGAAGTTTGTTCGTAGAAAAAAGACATAATTCAAAGGAAAATCGCACTTGCGGTTTTCTTCCTGCAGATGTTCAAAAAATTACTCTTTAGTCTTCTTTTACTTTATTCCTTTCCCGTCTTTTTTCGTTCTGCGCTTTTTTTACATCCCGAAAGTAGATGCTGTTTCGATTCTTACCATATAAGGTTCAACAAGTCTTACTGCCGCCTTTGTTGCCTTCCAGCCTGCGCTTGCACGCTGGTTGAGGGGGTCAGATGTACCTGCACTGCCAAGCTGCTTAACGATGTGCTCAAGACCGCCGCCTTCGATTTCAGTTGTACCATAAGCATTGTCACCAATGATGAGTGTTGCATATACATCACAGCCCTCAAGACCTGCTTCACCGGGGAAAATGATATCGCCGTCTGAAACGCCGCCTGCAGGTGCGCTTTCAAGGTAGATTGCACCCTCTTCAGTGTTAAAGCCTGCAACTGTCACGGTTTCGTAAGCACCATTATGCTTAATCTGAAGCATTGCGCCTGTGAGACGCGCAGAATCCTGGGCTGAAAGAGCTTCCTTTACAGTAAGCTTGTAAAGTGATGCCATTCCGCAGCCGTCTGTAACTGCGCCGTCCTCGCCAAGAGTTTCAAAGTTTACTGCAGTAAGGTTTCTTGCTTCCTTTGTAAGGTCTTCTGCGTGGAAAATCTTGGCTTCGGAGGATTCAACGAATCTTACATTTTCAATCTTGCCGATTTCGCCCTGATAGATGCCCTCGGGGTCAGAATATGTCTTGACATTGAGCCACTTGGGGTCGCTCATAAGGTCGTATGCAGTATCGGGATGAATAATACCCACGAAGCTGCCGTTAATTGTTTCGGCATTCATCTTCTTGAGGTATCTTACAGCGCGTCTTATAGAGTCAACTGTAAGGTAGTGGTTACCCTCGTCCTTGCCGCCTGTAAGAAGTGCACGGCTTGCTACCTGACCTTCGGCAAACTGTACATTTGTACCGCCTGAAAGCACTTCGCGAGTGATTGTGTCAAGTGTTCTGCCTGCCTGATTACCAAGAAGCTTTGTCGCCTGAACAAGGTTGTTGTCGATAGCGGCAAGCATAAGGATATCGGAAAGCTCGATAAATCCGCCATACTGCTTAACTTCGGCAGAAACTGTGCCCATGTCAATCTTCTGACCTGTGGGGGTTACACCTTCCATAAGCGGAGTTGTCATCTTGGGAAGGGGATCGAACTTACGAAATTCGATTACCTTACCGCCGTTCTTGGGAATGGGGCACTTCTGTGCAAACTGGTCGTGCACGAGTTTGGGCTCTGCCATATCGATAAGATAGTCAGAGTAGTATGTTTTCATCTGGGCTGAAAGGCCGCCCTCGCCGTAAGGTGTCAATTCGCCTGAGGTATTTACTGTGCCCACGGTTGTATGCACATTTTCCCCTGCGGCGAAATGCTGTAAATTAAATTTGAACATTTATTTCTCTCCTTTTCAGAAACTGATTTTTTCGCCTTTTGCGGCTCTTTTTGCAAGGTCTGCTCTCTCTTTTTTCGTGAGCTTTGACGCATTGCCCGCAAGAAGAATTCCGCTGCCACCCTCACTGCCGTTTTCAGTGGGACGGTTTGCCTTTGCGCGGATGGAATCCACGACCTTCTTTTCGGCATTTTTTGAATTTCTTTCAATGATTGTGTCGATGTTTATAACCTCGTAGGCATCCTTTACCTTTACACCTGCTTTGAGAAGTCTTGTGAATTCAGGGTTTTTAATTTCTTCTTCGAAGTTAAATTCAGGATAAGCCTTTCTTGTTTCCTCGACCTGTCTTTTAAGCTCCTCTGCACGGCCCTTGATTTCTGTGTCGTGCTTTTCCGCCTCAAAGCGCTTTTTGAGCTCGCGGTTTTCCAAAAGCAACCTCTTTATGAGCTCAATCTTTTTTTCTTCTGTGAATGTGTCCTTTTCTTCCTTCACAGTTTTCACCTCCCTTAATCTTTTGCTGATGATTTTCTGCACCTTTTTTGTAAACTGTTCTTTGTACTCATTTTCAATAAGTGCTTCAAATTCAGCGTCCTTTGATCTTTTGCCTTCGGCGTCAAGGCTTTTTTCTGCGCCCGCGTGCGGCTTGCTGACTGCCGCTTTCTTACCAGCATCTATACTATCCCCTGCCTGCGCGCCATGGCTGGGGGTTGTATGCTTTTTATCTTCCTTCATTTTCCTTCGTCCTTTCACTTATTTCTCTTATTTTTTCTTCTATTGAACGCTTTCCCTCAAAGTCCATAATCTCAAGCGCTGCAAGAGATTGCGCCGCATTTTCGGGATTGAAAAAGCCAAGCTTGAAAAGCTCTTTTGCAAGCTCGTTCTGCGCAAGACGCGTGTACGGGCTTTTCTTCTGTGTTTTTACTGCGATATCAAAAACACTCTTTCGGTAAAGCGATTTTTCATCCTTCTGAATGATGAGTTTTTCGTTGCTGTAATCAGAAAATCTGTACCCTCCGTCAGGAAGAGCTATTCTGAACGAACGGCGCTCCGTATAAAACTGACGGATAAGCTCGATGCATAGATAATTTATGCGTGTGAAGGCGCGATAGGATGCCTTGAGCATATCACGGCTGACCTTGTTACCTGCCTCCTGAAGGGCGGCAATGGCACTTGCAGCAGTTACGCCGCCGATTGCATTTCCGCGGTTAAAGTCACTGTTAGAGCTTGTTTCCTTGAGTTCGTCAATTTTCATCTGTAGGATATTCATGCACGATGAGGGAAGTGACGCCACATTTATCGGGCGAAGTCTTTCCTCGTTTATATCGCCCTCGACATGGACTATCGGGCGCGACCAGTCAAGGAATTCCTGCTCGTTCACACCTGCGCTGATTTTGGCGAAATATCTCGGTTTTGCCGCCATAAGAGCGTTGTCGAGCATTGCATCATTAAGGCGGTCAATATACATCTGCGGATTTTTCGTAACTGCCACAAGGCCAAACCCTGCAGGCGTGCCCTCCTCGGGGAAAAGCGTATCAAGTACAACGGGGTATTCGCCGTGGTCGTACCACCCGCGTCCCTCGTACTCGGGCAGGTTTTCCGATGCAAAAAGCAGATTCTTTCCCACAAATTTTGCATAGTGGAGTATGTTTTTTCCGTCTTCTGTGCGTATTTTGTAATACCAGTCAACGACAAGCACCTTATCCTTTGTATCTACGGTATCGTCATATATGTACTGCTTGATATCAATTGCGTTTCCAAGCTCTTTTCCGCGAAGAAGCGGATATTCACTTTCGAGCACATCTTTATCGCGAAGGTCCACGATGAAAAGATTACGGCTTTTCTGGATGTCGGTTATACCCGGCTCCCAGAAAATATTAAGAAGGTCAATCTTCTTTATCCCGATATCGCCCAGTCCGTTTTCAGCACTGCTGTTCCAGAAAACACCGTATGCGCACGAGCCGTGCTTCAGCTTGTACCACCAGTTATCCGAATAAATTTCCTCGAAATTGTTGTGTTCTATGATTGCAGGCAGAATTCCCGAAAGCTTTTCAGCCTCCTCAACATCGTCCTTGTCACGCGGAAGAACGCTCGCCTCGGGGTAGCTGTCCATCGCATCAGCGTGCTTTTGTGCAAGAGTGTTGAAAAGCCACGCGCTGACACTTCGCGAGGAGTCCTTCTTGTCGTCTTTTCGGAAGGTGTCCCAATGGCGAAGCTTCCACCATTGCTCGTCCTCGACAATTCTGTTTTCAAGAGACGATTTTGCTTCCTTGTATTCCCTGAGCACCTCAGCGGCAAGAGCGATTTCACTTTCGCCGATTTTTCGTTTTCGGGAAGCTTCCTTCCCTTTCAGAAGTTCGTTTATCTTCATTTTTCATCCTCCACTTCGGGCAGTATTACAACGCCCGTTTCATTTTCTTCTTTTTCGCTTTCTGTGTTTTTGTTTTCGCAGGAGAGTTTTCGCTCTTCAAGAGGCGAGAGTATTCCGTGCATTACTCTTTTTATCTCGGAAAGTGCATCAAGTGCCTTTATCGCATTATTAAATGCCTGCATATCCATTTTGCCGAAAATACGCTCCTCTTCTCCGCTGTCAGAGCCGTTTTTCTCCTTTACGATATACCTGTAAAACTGCTGTTTGTCGTCTATCGCCTCGTCAAGGACGGCAGTCAGCTTGTCGGCAATCAAAATTTCCTTTTCAAGCGGAGAGGATGGTATATCCGTACCCTTTTTCTCCCAGCCTTCTTTTTTGTAATGGTGGTAGAGCGTTGCATAGTTCATTCCCTTTTCCTTTGCAAAGGCGCAAAGAGTGCAGTCTGCCGCTGAGAATTCCTCGCGCAGCTTTTCCCAGTCATATTTATTTTTCATTAAAATCACCCCTGTCGGTAGAAATTGTACTGACCGAGCTGGAGCGGGTCATACATTATTGCTTCATATTTTTTGGGTGGCGGATTGATGGGATTTACCATCGCAATATACCTGACCTCGTCATAAATATGGTCCTCGGCGGTGGTATCGATATCCTCGACATCTGTCTGACTGTACACAAGTGCAGGGACCGTTCTTATAAAATGCTTGCAGGTTGAAAATACATACAGCATCGGCACTCCGCCCTCGTCAAAGGCAAGGCGGTTATGAATCTGCATCTTCCCTGCGATGCGTGTGTTATCCGCCTTTTCAAAATAGATTCCCACGCGCTCCATCATCGCTGCGACACTCTCGCCGCGGCTCTCGTCAAATATGGACGGGTCGGCAATCCCCGTAATATGCCTGCCCTTAAGGTTCGGGTCTTCTTTTTCTATTCTTTTAATTCTCCGCGCAATTTCCTGAGGCTCCCATCGCACGCCCTCGTTAGGGGTGCCTGTGCAGCCGTAAAGTTCTCTGATGCGATAGAGCCGTCTGTCATGGTCAACAGCGTACCATCCGACCGAAAACGGACGCGAATAACCAAAGTCAAATCCGCGGTATATTTTCCATGTGGACGGAATTTTGAAAGGCTCAATCACATGCGTGTTTTTGCGCGTTATATAGCCATCGGGATTATTGCGCCATTCGTTAAAGACCTGCCCCGAAAAGCTGTCCCAGTCGCCGTAGAGAAGCGCTCTTTTCTCGTTTTCGGGAAGTGACGCAAGGCGTGTTATGTATTCGGGGTCGTTTTGCATTAAGATTTTGTTATCGAAAATGCTTGACGGGACGAAAATACGGCTTCGGCGGCGGATTTCACTTTTTCCGTCAGGGAAAACGATTTTGACATCGTCCCAGATAGGTGTCATCGGCGGTGCAGGAGTTATAAAACGCTCCTTCACCCATCCGTGACCGATGCCTCCGGGGTTTGCCTGCGCCCTTATATAGCACCGCGTACAGGGGCCGTTGGGACGGTTTCGGCTGAAAAGATAACTGTATTCGTCCCATGTAAAATGCGTTAGCTCGTCAAAATCAATAAAGTCGTAACGCTTGCCCTGATAATTCGTTCTGTCCTTGGTGTGCTGCATGGCGCCAAAGTATATTTTTGCACCCGAGGGAAATGTCCACGAATGCTTTTGCTCGTTGTATTTTGCATCGGGGAAAGAGGGCAGATATATCTCGTGACTGCGGTCAACCATCTCTGATAATTGCGGATATGTTTTTCTCAGAATCAATCCTCTGTAGTGCGGAATGTGCACCTGACGGAGCGCCTCGGCAATGGCGCAGTCACTTTTTCCGCCACCTGCCGCACCGCCGTAAAGCGCCTCATTCTCGCGGCGCTGCATAAAGATTTTCTGCCGGGGCTGTGGCGACCAAATTACATTCATTCGGAAACTATCTCCAATATGTAAAATCCGTCCTCTTCCCTTGCCGCAAGATGGTATTTTCCAAGTGCAGATTTTATATCTTCCTTCGAAAGTGCGCGCGGCGTCTCGCCGTTTTTTAACAAGAGGACTATACTCGCTGCGGCAATGTCAAGCATCTGACGAAGTCCGACTATTTCTTCGTGGAGCTCGCCTACTTCCTCTTTATACGAATCGATGCGTTTATGAAGTCTTTTTATTTCGTTTTCCATTACTTTTCATCCTTTCTGAAATAGTAGTTTTCAAGGCAGTGTGCGATGGGACATTTGCGCCAGTTATATGAGTTGGCACAGTAGCCAAGCAAAAATTCACTGCGCGCATCCTTGTCGGGGAATTTGAGCGATGCGCCTTCGCAGCTGAGTTTTAAGTAGTTGTCCCTTTTGTAGAAAGGGCACTCCATTACCATAGGCATTATCTTTCACTCCTTCCTCTTGTTTTTCTTTCATTTTCATATTTCATGGCCATGTATTTTCCGTAACTCATTCCCATTTTGTGTGCATCCTCCTGAATGGATGTCAGATCGTCATACGGAAGCGCTTTATAATTTATGTAGGGCGCATAACCGCATTTGTAACGGGCACGGCAAAATTCGCTGCATGTCCTGCGTCTGAGGGAAAGTTCGGGTATGCGGCGACCGCATACTATACAAAACTTACCATAATATCTCACATTTTATCTTTCCTTTCGTGTAAGTTTATTTTAGGCGTTCCTTACGCCCTGCGTAAGTTAGTATATTAAGGTGTTTGCCGAATGTCAATACTTTTTGCGTAAGTTTTTGAAAAATTTTTCTTGCATATTGCGTAAGTTTATGTTAAACTATCCACAGAAGCCCTTGAAAGTCTATTTCTGAGAGGAATGATAAATATGAAATTACACGAAAGAATTAAAAAATGCCGACTCAGTTGCGGCATGACCCTGCTGGAGCTTGCAAACGCCCTTGGTGTGCGCGAAGCCACTGCGCAGAGATACGAAAGCGGAGAAATAAAAAATCTCAAGCACGCAACAGTGCTTGAGATGGCAAGGATATTTAATTGTTCCCCTTCTTACCTGATGGGTTGGGAGGATGAGGCAGCCTTGAAAAAAGAGCTTCCTAATCCAAACGCAACATCAGACTTTGTTACTTTCCCCGTAATCGGCGAAATTGCCGCAGGCTATGACAGTGTGGCAATTGAAGACTGGAGTGGCGAAACGGTCGATATTCCTGTTTCCTATTTCAAAGGAAGAGCGCAGTCGGATTTTTTTGTGCTGGAAGTAAAAGGAGACAGTATGTGGCCTGAATATCAGGAAGGCGACCGTGTTCTTATATTAAAGCAGGATACACTTGAGTATAGCGGACAGGTCGGTGCAATATTATACGATGATACAAATTCAACTCTTAAAAAGGTTGAATTTGCCCAGGGACAGGATTGGCTTAAGCTTGTGCCGATAAATCCTGTTTTCAAGCCTCAGCGTATCGAGGGCGAGGCGCTTGAACATTGTAAAGTAATCGGTATCCCCCGTGTTATCATCAGAGATGTAAAAAACTAGTTGCACAGTTTGGGGACGGGGCATATTTTGTTACACGCTTTTCAGACAAAACAAACAAAAGAGCAAGCGAAATGCTTGCTCTTTTAATTTTAAGTTGTTGCACAAAAAGTGTCCCCTCTGCCTGAGGCGCGCCCCTTTTGTCCTTCGGACATTTTCCCCGCTAGCGGGGAAATCCACCCCTAAACTGTGTAGCAGTTATATTCTGTAAAGGTTTCTGAGGAATCTTTTTGCCACAGGATTTTCCATCCTTAAATCAACCTGACATATTACATATTTCTTTCCTTCGTATGTCTTTTCGGCAGCAGCCATAGCGCTGCTCCACTTACCTTTATCGTCCATATTTCCGCTTGTAAGAATCGGCGTAAAGCCCTCGGCAGTAAATGTCGTTGAAAGAATAGGCATAATCATATCGGCATTTTTATCGTACCAATAAGAGAAATCTCTTTCATTAAACTCTTTAATAGCCTTATGCCCCGTATTCCTTGACACAAAATGCATCGGGAGCATACCGCACCCTTTTACAACGATTTTTTCGCCTGCGATATCATATGTGCCAGGCTCCATAACGGGAACTATGACAACATCGTCACAGGGCTCAATCTCGCAATCAGCAAAAACATCAAACTCATAGGTGTTATAGGTTATTGCCTTTTGGTTCTCGTCAAGAAGTATTGCCTTAAGGGTAAGGCGCTCTCTGTCGAGGGTTGTTTCGGCATCAAACACCGCAGTGGAGCAATACTCTGCGCAGCATGGGTTTACACTTGTTGATGAAGTTGTCTTTTTAATCAGTTTTCCTGCTTCATCATAAAGCTCAAACACTATTTCATGTTTTCCTGCCATCATTGTGTCGTTACAAATATACGCCTCAATCTTTACTTTTTCGCCGACAGTATAAGAGAATCTGTCGCTTCTGAGAGACACCATAACAGGCTCTAAAGAATCTCTGTATGCAAAGAATGCTTTCTTCGGATTGCGTTCACAATCCATAATTGTTTTCATCCATCCGCTTGGCCACGCATCTATAAAAAGATGTATCGCCTGAGATACCATACGGTTGTCGCGTCTGAACGCCTCCGTCATAAACCTTGTCGCAAACGCCTGATGATTCTGGCTTTTCTCTACCCACTCCTCTATACTGTCGGGAGTATCGTAGAAAAAGTAATGGAAGGGTGCCGTCTGCGCCCCGATAATCCTGCCGGGTTCAAAAGGTTCTTCAAGCCATTCCTTGGGATAGTACTTTCGCATTATTTCGGCACATTCAAGGCCTTCTGCACCATACTCGCCACAGCCATAATACCAGCCCTTGCGAACAGGAATCCAGTAGCCCTTGTTAAGTCTTCCTATATCTATGCCGTGCGCGTTGTACCACATAGGATAACAATGGTTGTCGGGCATTCCTGTTGTCGGAGGGTCGTAATCTCCGTCAATATGCTTTATCACTCTGTCAGGATTGCACATGCGAACGGTTATATCACAACATTCAAAAAACCCTTCGAGTTCATGTCTTTCAAGATTTCTGTGCGGTTCGTTATTGGCATTTGGGAAAGGCTCGTTTATGTAGCTTATGATTACATTGCACGGATGAGAGCGTATATGCCTTTCCATTTCCTCTGCCTGACGGATTCCTTCCGCCATTTTGTTTCTCCTCATAGCGCCAAAAAGAGGCAAATCCGTCTGTGTCATAAGACCAAGCTTGTTGCAGTAGTCATACACAGCCGTCTGCACAGGTCTTTGTGTAAGGCGGAAGAAATTCATATTGCAAAGCTTTGCAAGCAAAATATCCTCAATAAGCTGCTCATAATCTCCCCTTAATACATCCTGCTGTTCAAAGCCCATTGTATTGGCGCCTCTTAAACGGATTGGTCTGCCGTTTAAGTAGAACATCCCCTTTGGTGTTGAGTCTGTATCCTGAATAAAGCTTCTCATACCGAAGGTTCGTTTTCCATAATCCGTCACATTTCCATCGACAATTAATGATGCCTGAAGCTGATACAGATACGGTGTTTCAAGGTCCCATTTTTTTGGGTTTTCGATTTCAAAAGGCACCTTGAAAACATTTTTGCCGTGCTTTGCATACAAGGCTATCCCTTTGCCGAGAGAATTTTCGTACTGGGCTTCCGTCAGGGTATCGCACATTCCCACCGTGAGAACTGTATTGGGTTCATACCGCATATTTTCAAATATTGTTTTGGAAAAATTCTGACCGTAAAGCGACAAATCAAGGACTATTTCCTTCTGCTGGTAGCCGTGGTATTCTACTTCTATCCACGCCTCTGCCCTATCTTCCATCGGACGCACAAAGATATCTGATATATGAAGCGCCTTTCGGATTTCTATATATACATCGTTGTATATACCCATTCCGGGCGGACAGTGATGCCATCCATTTTTGGGGTCATCCCAACCTAATCCCGTTGCGGCATAGAGCTTGTCACCATAGTATTTCTCGCCGTCTTCGCCAACATTCCCTATGTATTTATAGTCGTTGAAAAGTTCTATTTTAAGAGTATTTTCGCCCGCATTTACAATATCCGTAATATCGAATTCAAAGGGCGAGAAAAACCCCTCGTGACAACCTGCGAACATTCCGTTTACGCTTACTGCAGTAATGTAATCTGCACCCTCAAAGTGGATGTAGACTGCCTCGTCATCTGACGGAGCATCTATGTTAAAGGTCGTTTCATAGATTTTCTTTGCTTTTCCCAAAGGTCCGCCGTATTCGGGAATGGAAACCTCTTGCCCGTCACAGAGAAAACTCTTTATATCATATCTTTTTCTTGTTGTCGGAATATTTGGCGCAAGCTCTTGTAAATACGGCTTGTATTTTTCTTTTAATTCATTAAGGGCTACTCTGAGCTCTTTTACATCAGTCATTTTTTTATGTGTATATACGGGAGCATCTGCTGAAGGCTCAAGTTTTACTTCCTTCTCAGCCTTTTTTACAGGAGCAGGTTCTTCCAGATATTCCATTCTTCCGCCTATACCGTTTGCAGCTATCTGTGCAAATTCATCCATAAATAATCCTCCTTGCCATGCCTCTTTAAGTTATCTTGTTTATATCTCTACTTGTTTGGGCGTTGTACAAAAAGTGCCCCGTCCCCAAACTGTGTAACTATTTTACTTCTATTGCCATTACTTCATCGAACAATGCTCTTATTTTTTCAACAGTAAGATTTGGTGCTCTGCGGTGGTGTCTTGCCAGCTCATCTGTATAATCAGAAAGCATATATGCCGTATATTTTCCGTCCGCGTGCGTCACTGTTGGGAGCATTTCGTAATGCGCTACCTTCGCTACTCCATTTTCCTTTGTAATAGTGACCTCAGCCATGCCGCCAAGAATTTTATCTGTACCGCTCTGATTGGAAAGGAAGTTTCCAAGACTGTAAAATACAACTGCACGGTTCCCATTTTCCGAAGTATGCACACACACAGGCTGTATCACATGCGGATGAGTTCCTATTATGACATCAACACCGTTTTGCACCAAAAATTCAACATCTCTTTTTTGCTCATCCGTGGGGGTGTGGGTATATTCAGTACCAAAGTGCAAAAATGCAACCGTTATATCAGCAAGGCCCTCTGCCTTTTTAATAAGCTCTGCATTTCTTTCGCCACGGTCAAGGATGTTTACAAGATACGGCTTATCCTCGGGAAGGGTGTATCCGTTAAGTCCGTAAGTGAAATTAAGGAGCGAAATTTTAAGGTCTCCTTTTTTATATATCTCAACCTTGTTTGAGTGTGCTTCGGTTTCATTTATACCCAGCACTGCAATATGGCCGTACTTTTTCCAGAAATCAATTGTATGCATAACTGCGCTGTATCCGCGGTCAAATGTATGATTTGTTGCATGGGTTATAAGATTGAAGCCCGCCTTTTCAATACTGTCGCCTACCTGTGACGGAGAGCCGAATGACGGATATCCGCTGAAGGTCTGCGTTTCGTCAACAAAAATTGTTTCCTGATTAATAGCGGCTATATCGGCATCCTTGATATAGGGAGCGATATTCTCATAAAGCCCGTCAAAATTGAAGCCGTCTTCTGTCCTGCACGAATTATATACTGGCGAGTGCATCAGATTATCGCCGACTGCTTTTATGGTAACGGTTGTTTTCTGAATCTCGTCCTGATTTTCTGTTTTTTCCTCCTGCGGAGAATAGAAAATCACAATCAGAAGAAGTACAATCGCACTTATCATTACCGAAAAGGTTATGGCAAGTTTTTTATTTCTGCTCATTCGCTTTCATTATCCTCTCCATACTGCGTTTTTCGCCCAGCACCTGCTGAACACACCAGATATCAGGAGAATTTGTTCTGCCTGTAATCGCCACGCGGATAACTCCGCTGACATCGCCCACATGACCCTTGTACATTTCGGGGTTTTTCTTGTAAAGCTTGGGCTGAGGAGCGTAGCCGAGTTCTTCTCCAAGTGCTCTTACCTTCCCAAACCATGTCGGTTGGTCGTCATTGTGGTCATAAGTTTCCATATATTTCTGAAGAATAATCTTTCTGTCTTCCTCGCTTACATTTTGGGGGAAGCTGTCCTCAATCTTGAAGAGCTCGTCAAAGAAGAAGCTGTAAAAATCCTTGGACTGTTTCCAGTGGCTGATATCTTTTCTGGGCTTTTCTCCGCCACGGCCGATTGCAATCATGCCGAGAGAGAATTCCTTATCGCGTGTAAGGAGCTTGTAGTATTCCTCGTCACACTCTTTTGCCCAATCGGTAATATAGTTATAAACTGTTTCGCTGTCGAGTGTTGCAAGGTAGTTCTTGCTGACATCGTTAAGCTTGTCAATATCGAAAAGTGAGCCGCTGATTCCCATTTTCTTTGCAGTGAAGGGGAATTCCTTTGCATCTTTTTCGGGGTTTTCCATTCTCCACTGTTCGTAGTTTGAATTAAGGACGGTAAGAAGGTATTCCCATACTGCGCCGGGGAGATAACCCTCGCTCTTGTAGTAATCGAGTGAAAGCTCGGGGTCCTTACGCTTACTGAGTTTACGCTTTACACCGTTATCAATCTTCATAAGCTGAGCTGTGTGGCAGTAGATGGGCGTCTTCCAGCCGAGTGCACGGAAAAGCTGCACATGGATGGGCAGTGTTGCAAGCCACTCTTCGCCACGGACAACATGAGTTGTGCGCATAAGGTGGTCATCAACCGCGTGCGCAAAATGGTATGTGGGGATGCCGTCCGATTTTAAGATTACAACATCCTGTTCGTTTTCGGGCATTGTAAGCTCGCCGCGGATTGCGTCTGTCACTGTAAATGTCTTGCCCGTATTTTCAGGCGCGCGGAAACGGATAACATAGGGCTTGCCCTCTTTTATGTTTTTTTCCGCCTCTTCAACAGTTATATTTCTGTGCACTGCCCATTTTCCGTAGTAACCAAAGTTTTCTTTAAGTTCGGTCTGTTTTTCACGCATTGCGCTAAGCTCTTCCTCGGTGCAGAAGCAGGGGTATGCAAGGCCTTTTTCAATAAGTTCCTTGGCAAATGTCTGATAAATTTCTGCACGCTGCCTCTGACGGTAGGGGCCGTAGTCGCCCTTTTCTCCGTCACTTGTCGCACCTTCGTCAAATTCCACACCGAAATAGCGAAGGGTGTTTATAACTACATCAACTGCACCTTCAACCTCTCTCTTCTGGTCGGTATCTTCGATTCGAAGGTAGAAAACACCATCCGAAAGATGAGCAAGTCTTTCATCGGTAATTGCACCGAAAAGATTTCCAAGGTGAATAAAACCTGTCGGACTGGGACCAAGACGGGTTACCTTTGCACCTTCGGGAAGATTTCTTTCGGGGTAAAGTTTTTCGTAATAGTCGCCTGTTTTGTCAATATTCGGGAGCAGAAGCTCTGCCATTTTTTTATTTTCCATATTCTTTATTCCTTTCCTTTTGAATCGAAATAGCCTACATAGTGTACTGTCGGCGCATCTGGCAGTAGATGCGCACATATATCAATGAAATAATCATCCGTCATCGATGCGATGTAGTCCGTCACGATGTCATCTGCCGAGTTTTCCTCTCTGTAATCCGTTTTAGTCTGATAATATCCGCGGCGGCGGTTGACATAGTTTATGTGGTGACGGTGAAGAAGACTTTTTTCATCGCCGTACTGCGACAGAAGTCTGTCGTACAGCATTTCAAACATAGGCTGAAGGCAGGTTTTATACTGCTTGTTAACGCTCTGCGAAAGGTAGATATTCTTGTAGTTATCCTCTTTCGCCTGTTTGAGTGCCTTGAAATATTCTTCATCCATCTTTATATAGTCTTTGCCAAAGCTGTTTTCAACTATGTTTATAACAAAATTGTTTATCATATAGGAATTGTCGCTGCCGCCGCAGGCAATGTCCACGCCTACTCGCTCGGCATCCTGACGGTCCTTGCCGATGTATGCGATAATGTCGCTGACACGCACCACGCATCCCTCAAGAGTAGACGGAATCAGCTTTTTCACGCCGTCCTTTTCGGTGTAGCACATATTGACCTTTGCATCAAATTCCAAAAATCCCGAAAGGGTACTCGGGCGGTATTCCTGAAGCTCAAGCTCGCCATTATGACAGAGTATTCCGTCAAGTGTGTCAAGCGAAATATTCAAATTGAAAATGTTATCAAGAACTCTTACGCTGTGCACATTGTGGTTGAAATATTTCCCCGTCCGCGCGTGATAAATATCACCCAGAAGCCTCTCCCCTGCGTGACCGAACGGGGTGTGTCCCATATCGTGGCCGAGGGAAATTGCTTCTATAAGGTCAAGGTCGAGACCCAAGAGCCTGCCTATATTTCTCGCAATTCGTGAAACAAGCTGCACATGAAGTGCACGCCGTGTTATGTCGTCATGCTTATAAAACGAAAACACCTGTGTCTTGTCGGTGTATCGGTTATAGTAGGGATGGTGCAGAATTTTTTCGATATCCCTTACATAACACGGACGCGAAAGCTTTGCGCGGTCGCGTTCTGGATTTCGGCGGGCGGCTTCCTTTATATCAAGGCCGAGAGTTTCTTTTATTTCATTTTCTCTTTCTTCTGAAAGTCTTAAATAATCATTCCTTGCCAAAAAGCTCAATCCCCCTTTTTACAAGAATTTTTGCGGCAATGCCCGTAAGTATTCCGCACAGTGCACCCGATACGAAAAGCACGGGGATATAGAAAAGCACGCCTTTTCCTATGAAAAAGTATGCACACAGGAGCTGCGCCATATTATGAAATATTCCGCCAAGGCTACTTACTGCGATAAGTGAAAAAAGATTGCTCTTTTTTGCAATTATCATCACAAGAAGACTTATTATCGCCCCTGAAAAGCTATATACAAACGATGATGCACTACCGAAAAGAGCTGCGCACAGAATTGCTTTCATAATCGCAACTGCCCAAGCCTCTTTAGTGCTCTGCGTGTAAAGCACTGTTATTACAACTGTATTTGCAAGACCCAGCTTTACTCCTGCGGCAATCGGCGGAAAGAGGCTTTCAACATAGCCAAGCAGTATTGCCACCGCGGTAAACGCCGCAGTCCTTGTAACTTTTTTTGTATTCATATAATTACATCAATCTTTTCATTGGATTTTCCGCCTTCGATTACTACGCTGAGGCGGTTGGGAAGACAGATTATACTTCTTCCTGATTTTGTGATTTTTGTTTTCTCGCAAAGGCGGTCGGGACAATCGGCATCCGTTACATAAACCTTTTTGCCGCGGATTACGACTTTATTTTTTCCATATTCGCTCTGAACCAGCGTTTCACTGTCCTTTTCAAGCGGAAGCGTCTCATATATTTTACCGTCAACATAAATTGAAACCACTTCGCCTTTTTGCGAGGGGAAAAGCCATATTGCAAGGACGATTACGGCAATTATTAAAAGTGCAATGTCACCTTTTTTCACGCAGACTCCCCCACTTTCTCCATAATATATTATTGTATAGCTTTTTTTTGCATTTGTAAAGGTTTTTCAAAAGAAAAAACGCGGTCATAATAGATGTACTGTTAAGGACAGAGAAAGGAGGTTGATCTTATATTAAATCAATCTCCTTTGCTTTTTATATTTCTAACCTGTTTCGATTTTCGAGAGAACGGTAATCAACCTTCCCAATTGGTGTTAAAGGCATTTTATCAATGAACACAAAATCAACAGGTTGCACATATTCAGGTAATTCTTTTTCACAAAGCTCAATCAGTTCCGCTTTAACAATTTTTGCATCTGCATCATCATTTAGAACAGCATAAACTACATAAGAAAACAACATCCTTTGCAAATTGTTTTGCTTTATCTCTTAAAACACTATCTGCCATAATTATCACCTCTGCAAGCATTATACTGCAATTCTGCAGTTTTTTCAAGTGATATTCTGCACTTCGTACAGAGTGATATTTTTGATAAATCAAAAGTGTTATTAAAACTATCGTTTTAGTGGTATTTTATTCGCAATAAACTGCCGTAGGCAATACCACTGCGAAGCAATATCACTTGCAGAGCAAATACCACTCGCCGCAAGGCGAATAAAACTGCCGAGTGTCCTTAAGAGCACTCGGCATATGACCGCATTTTTTATATTATTTTCCTGTTAACTTCCCGTTTTCCCGTTTTACTATTTTCACATCACGGATTTTGCCGACAAGTTCTTCCCCTCCGCGCACATATACACGCAGATAATTTTTAGCAAGTCCTTCGGCAAATTCGCCGTCTGTCTGCTCGAAAAGGACGCTGTGTGTCTGCCCGATAAAGCTATTTTCAACCTCCAGCGCAATTTCTTCGGTAAGGGCGGTAAGCTTTGCTGCACGCTCCTCACGGATGCTGTGAGGAATCTGCTCCATCTGTGCCGCAACTGTACCGCTGCGCTCGGAATACGGGAAGACATGCACCTTCAGGAAGTTTGCCCTTTTTACAAACTCCATTGTTTCGGAAAACTCCTCGTCACTCTCCCCGGGGAATCCGCAGATTATGTCGGTAGTTATCCCTGCATCGGGCATAAGAGCGCGGATGCGCGAAAGCGTATCAAAATATTCATCCGCCGCATATTTTCTGTTCATCCGTTTAAGGACAGTCGAGCTTCCGCTCTGAAGCGATATATGAAAATGTCTGCAAACCTTTTCTTCGTTTGCAAGAAATTTTGTAAATTCATCGTCAAATGCATTGGGCGAAATACTTGAAAGGCGCACGCGCTCAATTCCGTCTACCTTGCATACTGCCTCTATAACATCGCGCAGAGTTTTTCCATCCTTTAAGTCCTTTCCGTAGGACGCAACGCTGATTCCCGTCAGCACAACCTCGCAGAATCCGTTTCGGGTAAGACGCTCTGCCTCTTTTACGATGTTTTCTATAGCGCGGCTTCTTACAGGGCCACGGGCATAGGGCACGATGCAGTATGAACAGAAATTGTCGCACCCGTCCTGGATTTTTATATATGCGCGGGTACGCTCCTCTGCGCCCTCACACTCAAGCTCTTCGTAAAGGCGTGTGTGCATTATATCGGAAACCTTTCCCAATTCCTCTCCTCGAAGGAAAGCCGAAACGAGTTTTTCTATCTCAGCACGGTTTTGCGTGCCGATTACAATGTCGGCTTCAGTCATTTTTTTGACTTCTTCAGCCTTTGTCTGTGCATAACAGCCCGTAACAGCAACGACCGAGTCGGGATTATTCTTTTTTGCACGGCGGATAATCTGACGGCTTTTTCTTTCGCCGATATTTGTAATTGCGCAGGTATTTATGACATACGCATCGCATTTTTCGGAAAATGTGCCAATTTCCCAACCGTTATCGCGGAAAATCTTTGCGTAGCAGTCAATTTCGTATTGATTTACCTTGCAGCCAAGCGCGTAAAAAGAAACCTTCATTAAATCAATCCTCTTCGTTTCATTTCGTTGACCTTAAGGAGCGCAATCGAGGTTTTCGCATCAATAATTTCTCCGCTGAGCACCTTATCCACAAGTTTTTCAAGCGGCACTCGCTCAAGCTCCATAAATTCGTCAGTGTCGCGGTTTAATGTTCCCTCATAAAGCTCCTGCGCGAGGTACATATGTACAACTTCTCCGCAAAATCCGGGAGTGGGGAGCATTTTCCCGAGGTATGTATATTTCTTTGCGCAGTAGCCCGTCTCCTCTTCAAGTTCACGCTTACCACATTCGAGAGGGTCCTCGCCCGGGAATAATTTTCCTGCAGGGATTTCAAATGTGTTTGTATCGAACGGACGGCGGTACTGCCATTCCATAATAACCGTTCCGTCATCAAAAAGCGGTACAACACATACTCCGCCGGGGTGCTCGACAAGCTCACGCGTAGCCGTGTTTCCCGATGGTGTTGTAACTGTGTCAACGCGAAGATTTATTACTTCTCCGCGGAAAATGTAGTCTTTCTTTACTGTCTTTTCTGAAAAGTCCATTACTTTGCCTCCAGGTTTATAAGGGTTTCGAGTTTCGGTGTTATGCCAAGCATTTCTTTTAATTTATAGTATTCCTCGGTTGCTTTTTTACTGTTTTTTCCGTCCTTAAATGCTTTTATAAGAAGATTCTTGGGTGTTTCAACGGGGGAAATGTATTCCTGTGCAGTAACCGAGTAGCCGGATGCTTCAAGAAGCAGGCAACGGATTGAATCTGTAAGCAAATCCGCCTGTCTTGCCTTGAATATGCCATGCTTTAAGAGAGGCGCAAAAGGCTCGTACGAATACTGCCCCAGAAGTTCCTTGTGACAGCAGGGCACGGCAAAAATTGCCTTTGCGCCTGCATTTATTGCCGCGCCGAGTGCCATATCGGTAGCCGTGTCGCACGCGTGCAGACTTATTACCACATCGACTTTTCTTTCAGGTTTATAGTTGGTAAGATCAGCCTTTACAAAGGTCATATTCGTATAGCCAAGATTTTTAGCACTCTTTTTCGATGCCTCAATTACCACATCCGAGTAGTCAACGCCCGTCACATGACAGTCCTTTTTAAGAACATCGCGCAGATAGTAGTTAAGCGCAAACGAAAGATAACTTTTTCCGCATGCGCAGTCAAGCACTTCTATCTTGCCGTCAAGTTTTTTAAGGTAGTCGGCGATAAGTTCAACGAAATGGTCAATCTGATTGTACTTGCGCACCATATCGTTTTTTATTTTTCCGTTTTGTCCCATTATGCCGATTTCCTTAAGAAGTGCATTCGCCTTTGGCGGTGCGATAAGATACTGTCTGTCGCCCACCGTTGCAGTGGTATTTTTCTCAATCGGGGCAATATCGTCATAGCGGAGAGTGACATTTCTGTCGTCCGCAGAAATAATTGCATCGGTGCCGCGCTCTTTGTAAATGAGCGTCATTGCATCGTAATCTTTTGCGATATCGCATATTTTATCCCACTCAAAAGGCATCGTTGCGCCTGAAAATTTCATAACAAGCGCATCGCCATCTTTTTTAACTGTTGCGGGGAATGATTTTGTCCCCGACTTGAAGCTTATTTCCATGCCGATAAAATATTCGCCCTTGCCGTAGCGGGCACGAAGCATGGTAAGGTAAAATGAAAGTTTTTGTACTATATTTGATTTCATAATATGCCCCCTCGGGAAGTATTTAGCAGTTCCTCAAGTTATTTTCAGATGCAGTAAGCAATTATCGAAAGTCTTTTTGCTGATTCGGCAATCGACTTTGTATAAACGAATTCACCCTTGTTATGAATAGCGCCGCCACGAACTCCCAATGAATCAAGGCAGGGTATTCCGTATGCCGAAATATCAGAAGCATCGGACCCGCCATTGCTTGCATTCTGTTTCAGTGGCATCATATTATTTTTTATGAAAATCTCGTTTATCTTTTCCAGCAATTCCAGGTTTTCCTTTTTAATCTCCATCGGCACTCTGTGGCTGAGCAAGGTTGTTTTACAGGTTGTGCCCTCTAAAAACGATTTTTTTGATATTTCTTCCACAATTTTATCTGCTTTCTCCATTTCCTCGTTTGTGGAAAAACGGATATCCACGGTAAAATTGCATTTTTCAGGAACAGTATTGGGCACTGTGCCTCCACTGATTGTACCACAATTGAATGTAATTCCTTCAGGCTCTTTATACTTTTCAAGTTCGAGAATTTTTTGTGCGGCCTCAGCAATTGCGCTTAGTCCACTATAGCACACTCCGGCATGGGCGGCTTTGCCTGTAACTTCAAAAAGATATTTGTTGATTCCTTTGCGTTTGACGGTTACATTCCCTTCGCTGTACCCTTCGCAATTTAAAAAGCCAATGCAATCCTTTGCCTTCTCCGCCATATAGGAAACAGTTGTTTTGTTGCTTGATGCACTGCTGACTTCCTCGTCGCTCTGCAGTATGAGTTTTACGGGTCTGCCTTTAAATCCGCACTCGTGAAGAGCCCTCATTGCCAGAAATGCTGCTGCAATTCCACCTTTGCAGTCAACTATTCCGGGGCCGTAAATTTTATCTCCGTCTTTTTTTACGGGCGGATTTCCAAACAATCCTACGGGGTGAACTGTGTCCATATGCCCAGAAAAGGCTATCGGTTTTTCATCAATTTCATCGTTCATTGTTATGCAAATGCAATCGCCTGAAATCTCCTGCTTCTGAATTTCAATTTTCCATCCTAATTTCCTTGCCTTTTCGCATATGTATTCCCCGACTTCATCCACGCCTTTTTTATAGGCAGAGGGACTTTCAATGCTGCATATGTCAACAAGAAAATCAATATATTCATTTTCGAGAGCGTCTACCTTATCAAATAATTTTTGCATATTTTATCCTTTCTGCATTTTATTGCTGAGAATCTGCGCTTTTGCGCTAATTTTACCACAAAAGGCGCCTTTTTTCAATTATTTTTTGAATATCCGCAAAAAACAGTAGATTTTTCGGTTTATGTATATTATAATGGATATATTACAGAAAAAAGAAAGGGTGATTATTGTGAAAGACAAAATCTTGACATTACTCGAAGCGGACAGCCGTCTTACAGCGTCCAAAATCGCAGTTATGCTTGGTATGGAGGAAGGTGTTGTTGCGGCCGCCATTCGTGAAATGGAAGATGAGAATATCATCCTCGGCTATAAAACACTTGTAAACTGGGAAAAAGCAGGTCGTGAAATGACCGTTGCTAATATTGAGCTTAAACTCACTCCCCAGCGCGGAGGCGGCTTTGACACAGTTGCAGAACGCATCTATAAGTTCCCGCAGGTGAAGAGTGTGACTCTTATGTCAGGCTCTTATGACCTTCTTGTAACGGTTGAGGGTAAGAATCTCAAAGAGGTTGCGATGTTCGTTTCCGAGCGCCTTGCTCCCATGGAAAGCGTTGTTTCAACTGCAACACATTTTGAGCTTAAGACATATAAGAAGGATGGGGTTATCTTTGACGAAGACGAAGAAGATAACAGGGAGGTTATCAGCATATGATAGATTACGATAAGCTGATAGCACCATCCGTTACAGCTCTTGCTCCCAGCGGTATCAGAAAGTTTTTTGATATCGCTGCCGAAATGAAGGATGTAATTTCCCTTGGCGTTGGCGAGCCGGACTTTGTAACGCCATGGGCTATAAGAGAAGCAGGTATATACTCCCTTGAAAAAGGGCATACGCACTACAGTGCAAACAGCGGTCTTATCGAGCTTCGTGAGGAGATTTGCACATATCTTAAAAGAAAATATAACCTTGAATATAACCCTCGTACTGAAACACTCGTGACAGTGGGCGGAAGTGAGGCGATTGACCTTCTTATCCGCGCAATTATTTCCCCGGGAGATGAAGTCCTCATCCCCGAGCCGTGTTTCGTATGCTACAAACCCTGTACAATTATGGCAGGCGGTACACCTGTCACAATTCAGACCGAAGAAAAGGATGAATTCAGATTAACACCTGAAAAGCTTCTGGAGAAAATTACTCCCAAGTCAAAGCTTCTTGTTCTTCCTTTCCCAAATAACCCCACAGGCGCAGTTATGACGCGCGAGGACCTTCTTAAAATCGCAAAGATTGTTAAAGAGCATAATCTTTTCGTTCTTTCTGACGAAATTTATGGTGAGCTTACATATACGGGAAAGTCTCATGTGCCGTTTGCAACACTCCCCGGTATGCAGGAGCGCACCGTTACCGTAAACGGGTTCAGTAAGGCGTTTGCAATGACGGGCTGGCGTCTTGGTTATGCGTGCGGTCCCGAGCCTGTGATAAAGCAGATGACTAAAATTCATCAGTACGCAATTATGTGTGCTCCCACAACGAGCCAGTTTGCCGCAATTGAGGCACTTCGCAGCTGTGATGACGATGTTGAGTATATGTGTGAGGAATATAACCACCGCCGCAGAGTTATGGTGAACGGATTCCGCGAGATGGGACTTAGCTGTTTTGAGCCCCTCGGCGCGTTTTATGTGTTCCCGAATATCAGCGCAACAGGTCTCACAAGTGATGAATTTGCAACGAAACTTCTGTATGAAAAGCAGGTTGCAGTTGTTCCGGGTACTGCCTTTGGCGAGTGCGGAGAAGGCTTTATCCGTTGCAGTTATGCGTATAGCATTAAGAATATTGAAAAAGCACTGGAGCGTATAGGCGAATTTGTAAAAGACTACATAAAGTGATGTGCTAAAGCAGCACCGAACACAAAACGCAAATAATAATTAGATAATTCTTTTAATAAGACATTTTACAAAGTTTCTTTTATAACTTAATGAAGGAATCCGTTTTTGCGGATTCCTTTTCTTTTTGTGCGTTTTGTTAGCCACAAACTTCACCCGCGGAGTATCTATATACACCTACGGGTTCAGTTTGTGGCTTCTGCACCACTTTATCCCATCACTTAAAAAGGGTTATGTGATAGAAATCAACATAACCCTTTTTGCTGTTTGGCGACAGCAGTAAAACATCTGCCATCAATATTCTACACCACTTTAGGTGTGAAATCAACAAATTTTTCAAACATATGATAAAATTTTTTCCGAGGTGGGAAAATGAATTCATATGTAGAAAGATTAAGAGAATTACGCGAAGATAACGACTTAAGCCAAAAAGAAGTTGCCGCACACTTAAATACAACTCAACAAGTATATTCCAGATATGAAAATGGCACAAACGAAATTCCAACCCATCATATCATAGCTTTATCAAGACTATATAATGTCAGTTGCGACTATTTATTGGGCGAAAGCGACATTAAAGAAAGAAGATAAAAAAGAGAATCCGAATTGTCGGATTCTCTTTTTTTGTGGTATGCGCGATTTGATCAGTCCTTAAAAGGCGCAGAGAAAATTGTGCAGAACGGACAAACTTCACTTAATCTTTTTTGCTTCCATGTAGAATCTCTTCTCATTCGCCTCGCCCATTGAGAATGTCTTTCTCGGAAGTGCGCCGTCCTTTATAACGGTTTCAAAAAGGCTGCTCTTTTCAGGCTTGGGAAGTAAAAATCCCACTGCGCCTTCTTTTGCTGAAAGATTTTCCACAACATCTTCTCCGTGGATATAGTCAACCTCGCAGGAAAGGGTGTCAAGATACTTCTGCAGTGTACCTACTGCAAGGGGGCTTGATGTGTTTTTCATAACAAGCTTTTCTTTTTTCTCGCCCTTTACGATAACGATTTCCTGTCCGTCCCCGTTTTCTTCGCAACCAAGGTTTTTCTTGAACTGTGCGATGAAGTCCTCTTCGTTTTCTATGCCGAACACCACGCGATGAATAGGCTCAAACTCGAGCACATCGTCATGGATGTTTTCAATTTCCACAAGGCAGAATCGTGCAGGATGGTTTTCCCTCTCCGCATCGGTAAGATTTTTCTTTATATTCTCCCAGCAGGTCTTTGCAGTTGCAAGAGAGTGATTGCCGTCGCCTACTGCGAAGAGGAGTCCGTCATTTGCTTTTTCGGAGAATTCCTCTACTTTATTGAGAAATTCATCAGCATCTTCTACAAGATAACCGCGAAGCTCTCCCCCGTCTGCCATAAGGGTAAAGTCATAGAGCTTTTTGCCCTTATTGACATTTTCGATAAGTGATTTTTCACTGTCGTCAATAAGAAGCATTACATGGGGAAGCTCAAGCGGAGCATTTTCGCGGATTTTAACGCGTGGAGGTATTCTTTCAAGAACTGTGCCCTCTGTCGCGCGGATAGCAGTTTTTGAGCCCTTGGTGTAGTCGTACGCGTCAAGGTCAACTGCGCCCACAATACCGCGTCTTACACGCCCTCCCGAAAGCACTCTTTCAGTATAAATAAGGCAGTTTTCATATGTTTCAAAAATGCCGTCATCGACATATTTTTTCATTGTTTTATTTATTCTTTCGATTCTCTCATCGCCCTGCGACAAAAATGCCTCGGGATAAACAAGGTTAAGTGTGCTGGGGGAGTCCCCTACAAATTCCTGCGCCTTTTCCCAGTATTCAGGCTGAGAGGTATATTGGTCGCACGCAACAACGCTCCACTTTGCAAGGTCACACTTTTTCGGGAGCATTATATCTGCTTTTCTTAAAACTGCCATACTTAAATTCTCCTTTATTATATCGTCCTTTTCTTCGGCAGATACCGAAATAATATGCCCGCCGATAAAAAAGGTTTCATTATAAACTTCTTTTGTTCTCGCTTTTTCGCACGATGTGATTTTCTCGCCAAAAAATTTTACTTTGCTTTCAAACTGCGTCCACATACAGAGGAACGCTTCATCGGTAAGATTTTTTTCACACTTTCCAAAAAAGCGCTTTACTATCCGCTCGCCGTTTTTGACGGAACGGATTTTTTCAGCATCGATGCCGACATTTTTGTCACTCACAGCACAAACTGTAAGCCCGTCTGTATGCGAAAGCGAAAAGCATATTCCGTCTGAAAATGGTTTACCGTTTTTCGTTTTCTTTATTTCAAAGTCACTTTTTCCGCTGTAGAGGAAAAGTGCTTTTTTTATAAAACTTTCACTTTCGGGATTTGCAAAGGTATAATAAACTTTTATCATTGCATTTCTCCAAGCTCAAAAAGAATTGCTGCACTTACCGCCAGAGGTGCAGTTTCAGTGCGGAGTATGCGTTTTCCGAGAGTTACACTTACAAGTCCGTTTTCCCTGGCAAATGCTACTTCTTCTTTTTCGAATCCGCCCTCGGGACCAATCATAACGGAAACACTTTTGGGTGTTTTTCCCGAAAGCGCACTTTTAAGCGAGGTTTCCACCTCTTCCTCATAGGCAATTATGGAAAGCTCGGCTTCACGCGCCATTTTCACGGCATTTTTGAAGCTGACACAATCACAAACCTCGGGCACAATACCGCGTTTGCTCTGTTTTGCCGCTTCGCGCGCAATTTTGCGAAGACGGTCAACCTTTGCCGCTTTATCAAGCTTTGCAACTGCACGGGAAGTGTCAACGGGCACGATTTTAACCGCGCCTATTTCCGTCAGCTTCTGCACAATCGTTTCAAGTTTAGGGTTTTTGGGTACGCCCTGAAAAATCGTGAGTTTTACTTCGGGTTCTGTTTCCGCCCTGCGTGAAGAAGTGATTTCTGCAGTAACACTTTTGTCGGAAAAATCCGTAAGTGTTGCCTCATAAAACATTCCTTCCCCGTCACAAAGGGTTACATTATCTCCCTTTTTCATACGGAGAACACGGCTGATATGTTGTGCCTCTTCGCCCGTAATTGTGGCAATATTTTTAGTTATATCACTTTTTTCTATGTAGAAATTTGCCATAATATCACCTGCTTATGATACAATACCAGTCGTTTTCCTTTTTGATTTGCTGGATTTCAAAGCCTTCTTTTTCGATGGCTTCCTTTACCTCGTCAATGCGCATTTCTATAATACCGCTTGCGATGAATGTGCCGCCGTCTTTAAGATAGCGTCTTACATCCTTTGCAAGAGGGATGATAACATCCGCCACGATATTTGCTACAACAATATCGTAAGGACCACTATTTTCGGTGGATGACCTAAACTTTTCATCGGTTAAGATATTGCCGTCAAGAACCGTGTAAATATCTTCACCGATACCGTTAAGTGCGGCATTACTGTACGCAATTTTCTTGCAGTTGGGGTCAATGTCCACTGCGCGCGCACTTTCTGCGCCGAGCATAAGCGCGATAATAGAGAGTATTCCGCTGCCGCAACCAAGGTCTAATACCTTGTCGCCCTTTTTAACTGTTACATCAAGCGTTTCCACGCAAAGACGGGTTGTTTCGTGCTGACCGCTGCCGAATGTCATACCGGGGTCAATATTAAACACGATTTTGTCGTCTGCGTCCTCAATTTTCTCCCACTCGGGCTTTATGATAAGGCGGTCGCCGACATAAATAGGCTTAAAATACTGTTTCCAGTTGTTTTCCCAGTCTTCCTCGTGCATTGTGTCAATCTCGATGCGAAGCGAGCCGAAAAGATTATCCTTGTCAATGCTCTTGAACGAAACGAGGTCGTCACGCACACTTTGTAACTGCTTGTGACCGTTTTCGTTGTCGCTGACATAGATTTTGACACGGGTTTCTTCGTTCATTTTTTCGCGGAGCTCCTCGTCAACATAGTCCCAGTACTGCTTGTTGTTTTCAAGAAAATCTTCAAAATCGTCCTTGTCCTGAATTTCAACACCTGTTATGCCGAGGTTATATAATCTGCCGCAAAGAGGTTCAATCCCCTCGGGAGTTGTGTATATGCTTACTGCAAGCCAATCCATAGCTATATTTCCTTTCAGTTTTTGAAATACTCTTTAAGTTTTTCGCTGAATTTCTTTTTCTGCGTATAGTTTCTGTCGCTCGTTTCCTCGGCAAACTGCTCAAGAATTTCGCGCTGCTTCGAAGAAATATTTTTCGGGATTTCAACGATTATGCGCACATACTGGTCTCCGCGCGAATTACCGCGGATAGACGGAATACCGCGTCCCTTAAGACGGAACTTCGTGCCGTGCTGAGTGCCCTCAGGAATTCTGTGCATTACCTTGCCGTCAAGTGTCGGAATTTCGATTTCACAGCCAAGTGTCGCCTGAACGAAGGTTATCGGGACATCTATATAGACATTGTTTCCTTCACGGGTAAAGACGCTGCTCGGCTTTACATATATCGTTACAAGAAGGTCACCGCTACTGCCTCCGCGAAGTCCTGCCTCGCCCTGACCGCGCACGGATACTGTCTGTCCGTGGTCGATACCGGCAGGAATGTTTACCTCAAGCTCTTTTTTCTTTCTGTTCTGACCGCTTCCGTTACATACGGGGCATGGGTCTGAAATAGTTGTACCTCTGCCGCCGCACTGATTACAGGTCGAGGTCGATGCGAACTGCCCGAACGGCGTCTGCTGAACAGTTCTCATCTGCCCTGTTCCTCCGCAGCGCGCACATTTTACGGGAGATGTTCCCTTTTTAGCACCGCTGCCGCCACATTCGTCACAGCTTTCGCCACGGATGATGGTGACTTTCTTCTTGCAGCCGAATGCTGCCTCCTCAAATGTAAGCTCTATCGCCTGCTGAATATCGCGTCCGCGAATGGGACCGTTCCTTCGTGAGGATGAGCCACCGAAACCGCCACCGAAGAAGCTTTCGAAAATATCGCCCATATCGAATCCGCCGAAACCGCCAAAGCCTCCTCCTGCACCGCCACCGCCGAAGCCATTCGGGTCAACGCCTGCGTGACCGAACTGGTCGTAACGGCTGCGCTTTTCGCTGTCGCTTAAGACATCATAGGCTTCTGCCGCTTCCTTGAACTTGTCTGCAGCTTCGGGATTGTCTTTGTTAAGGTCGGGATGGTACTTTTTGGCAAGCTTTCGGTATGCTTTTTTTATTTCATCGTCCGAAGCGCCTTTAGAAACGCCGAGGACTTCGTAGTAATCTCTTTTATCCATATTTCACCTCAAAGAATGTAAAGGGGCAGCGGATCTCGCTGTCCCTTTGTTTTCATTCAAAGCACGCTTTTAGGGGATTGTTAAGGGGCTTTCCCCTTGACATAAAATCCGTTAAAATCGGGAGCGTGTATCTCGATTTTAACTCCTATAAAGGGCTACCGCGGTGAGCGATGCGCGAGCGAAAGCCCTTCTCTCGCAACGAATGCTTTTACGAAGTAAAACTTTCGGTGCGAAACCTGTTAGTTATTTGTTGTATCTGTAAAGTCAGCATCATATACATTTTCGCCGTTTGCGCCCTGCTGTGCACCCTGGTCTGCACCGGGCTGTCCCTGCGGATTAGCCTGGGCATAGAGCTTTTGGCTGATTTCGTAGAACTTCTGCTGAAGAGCATCGCTAGCTTCCTTGATAAGGTCTGTATTGTCGCCTTTTAATGCTTCCTTAACCTTATCGATTTCTGCCTGAACTGCATCCTTTTCTGCCTGCTCTACCTTGTCGCCGAGTTCTGAAAGAGCCTTCTCACTCTGGTAAACAAGCTGGTCTGCATTATTGCGGACATCGATTGCTTCCTTGCGCTTCTTATCCTCTGCAGCATACTGCTCGGCTTCCTTTACTGCCTTGTCAATATCTTCGTCAGAAAGGTTTGAAGATGCAGTAATTGTAATCTTCTGCTCCTGACCTGTACCGAGGTCCTTTGCACTTACATTTACGATACCGTTTGCATCGATGTCGAATGTAACTTCAATCTGCGGAACTCCACGGGGAGCAGGCGCAATGCCTGAAAGCATAAAGTTACCGATAGTCTTATTATTTGCTGCCATTTCTCGCTCGCCCTGAAGAACATGAATATCAACGCTTGTCTGATTATCAGCCGCAGTTGAGAAAATCTGGCTCTTCTTTGTGGGGATTGTTGTATTTCTTTCGATAAGGCGTGTGCAAACACCGCCCATTGTTTCGATACCGAGTGAAAGAGGTGTTACATCAAGGAGAACGATATCTTTAACATCGCCGCCGAGTACACCTGCCTGAATAGCCGCACCAAGTGCAACACATTCATCGGGGTTGATGCCCTTGTGAGGCTCTTTGCCGATAAGCTTCTGTACCGCTTCGTTAACTGCGGGGATACGGCTTGAACCGCCTACCATAAGAACCTTGTCAATTTCGTTTGCATTAAGACCTGCATCTGAAAGAGCTTTCTTTGTGGGGATAATTGTGCGCTCTACAAGGTTTGCTGTAAGCTCGTTGAACTTCGCTCTTGTAAGTGTTATATCAAGATGCTTGGGGCCTGACGCGTCTGCCGTGATGAAAGGAAGATTGATGTTACTTGTTGTAACGCCTGAAAGCTCAATCTTTGCCTTTTCAGCAGCTTCCTTAAGGCGCTGCATAGCCATACGGTCACTGGAAAGGTCGATACCGTTTTCCTTCTTGAATTCTGCTACGAGATAGTTAATGATTGCATCGTCAAAGTCATCACCGCCGAGGCGAGTGTCACCGTTTGTTGCAAGAACCTCGAAAACGCCGTCACCAATATCGAGGATTGATACATCGAATGTACCGCCGCCAAGGTCATATACCATAATCTTCTGGTCGTTTTCCTTATCCATACCATATGCAAATGCTGCTGCAGTAGGCTCGTTTATGATACGAAGAACTTCAAGACCTGCAATCTTACCTGCGTCCTTTGTCGCCTGACGCTGTGCATCAGAGAAATATGCAGGAACTGTGATTACTGCCTGAGAAACTGTTTCTCCAAGGTAGCTTTCAGCATCAGCCTTGAGCTTCGCAAGTACCATTGAGCTGATTTCGGGGGGAGTGTAGCTCTTGTCGTCAATATTTACCTTGTAATTTGTGCCCATTTCTCTCTTGATTGAGATAACTGTTCTGTCAGGATTTGTTACTGCCTGTCTTTTCGCAACCTGACCTACAAGTCTTTCGCCTGTCTTTGTGAAAGCTACAACTGAGGGAGTTGTTCTTGCACCCTCTGCGTTAGCGATAACTACGGGTTCGCCACCCTCCATAACTGCTACGCATGAGTTAGTTGTACCTAAGTCAATACCAATAATTTTTGCCATGATTTCATACCTCCAAATATGTTAAAAAATTTAATAAACTTAATTATTTCGCCCCTCTGTCATTCTGAGGGAGCACTGCGACCGAAGAATCTCAGTTCCTTCGCTACGCTCAGGATGACAGGGTGTATATTGTCAGTTCGCTACTTTTACCATACTGTGACGGATTACTCTGTCGCCTATTTTGTAGCCTTTCTGGAATTCCTCAACGATTACATTTTCGCCTTCGTTTTCATCGTCAATGTGCATTACCGCGTTGTGAAGTTCGGGATTAAATTCTTCGCCTACTGTTTTGATTTCCTCAACACCGAGAGCGGTAAATACATCGTCAAGCTGTTTCTTGAGCATCACGATACCCTCGTAAAATGCGTCCTTCTGCTCGGCACTTTCAAGTGCTCTTGTGAAATTATCGAGGACGGGCAGGAATTTTTCCACCACGGTCGCCTTCGCCTCGGGATAGATTGTTTCCCTTTCCTTGATGGTGCGCTTGCGGTAGTTATCATACTCCGCAAGTGTACGCATATACTTTTCATTTACATCGTTATATTTTTGTTCAAACTCGTTTTCGACTGTCTCGGCGGTTTCTTCCGCTTTTTCTTCGATAACGGTCTCTTCTTTTTTCTTTGCCATGATTATTCATCCTTTCCGTAAATCATTCTGCCAAGTATTTCGGTCAGGTTACTGTTTATGAGTTCAAGCGAGGAAATAACTCTCGCATAGTTCATTCGTTTAGGACCTATGATACCGATTTTTCCGTGAAGTTTGCCTCCAACCGAGTAATTTGCCACGACAAGACTTGTGTCGCGCATCTCGGGAACTGCGTTTTCGCTGCCTATTTTAATGCTGATTGGCGCATCCTCGCCATTTCCCAGAAGACTTAACATCTGCGATACATTTTCGCGGCTATCGATGAACGACAAAAATTCACGCGCTCTGTCAATATTTTCAAATTCGGGATTCTTGAGGATGTTTGATGCACCGCCTACATAAACTCTTCTCTGACCGTTTGTGAGACATTCAAGCACAAACTCGATAACGGTTTTTAAGAAATCGCCGTAGGATGCCATCGCCTCGTATATGAGCATCAGTCTTGCAGGTGTGAAATCGTCTGCACAAAGACCTGTAAGCTGCCCCGACAAAAATTCTGAGATAGAATCAATTACCTCATAATCTATGTCGCCGCTTACCTTCATATGACGGTTGCGGACAACGCCTGCATCAGTCACGACAACAATCAGGACGCTTCCCTGTTCGATAAGCATCATCTTAACGCTGCGAAGACGGCTCGTCTGCGCCATGGGAAGCTCAACAATCGCAGGATAATTAGTTGCCTTTGAAATAATGTCCGATATTTCCGAAACAACATTTTCAAGCTGACTGTACTTTCTGTCCATACTGCTCTGAAGGGATGCAATCTCCTCCATTGTGAGACTGTAACGGTGCATAAGCGAGTCAACATAAAAGCGGTAACCCATCTCGGACGGAATTCTTCCCGCCGATGTGTGAGGCTTGTCAAGATACCCCATCTCCTCAAGGTCTGCCATTTCGTTACGAATCGTTGCCGCGGAAAGACCGAGGTCGTGATTCTTTGCAATATTGCGCGAGCCTACAGGCTCTGCCGTTTGAATATAATCTTCAATAATCGCCTGAAGAATGGCTTTTTTTCTTTCGGAAAGCTCCATAAACTCACCTCTCTTCACATTGTTAGCACTCACTTTCGTTGAGTGCTAACAATAATGTACCACTACCCTTGCCGAAAGTCAAGGGGTTTTTTCTATTTTTAGTAAAAATATACAGTTTATTCATAAATTGCACAGTATACCTCTGAAAAGAGGTGTATGTGTCCTTTTGACCCCAAAAGAACATATGCCTTGCTCTTCTGCAAATAAAAAAGGACTTGCTTTTTTGCAAGTCCTTTTTGTGACAAGCTTATTTAATTACCTTATTTTTAACTTCTTCGGTAATCTTTGCGATAAATTCTTCGATTGACATACTACCGATGTCACCGTCACGGCGGTCACGGATAGAAACTGTGCCCCCTTCGATATCCTTGTCACCAACAAGGAGCATATACGGAACTTTTTCAAGCTGTGCTTCGCGGATTTTGTAACCGATTTTTTCACTGCGGTCATCAATTTCAACGCGCACGATACCGCTTTCCTCAAGTTTCTTCTTAACATCGTAGATATAGTCAAGATGACGGTCAGCGATGGGAAGAAGCTTAACCTGTACGGGAGCAAGCCATACGGGGAACGCACCTGCGTACTTTTCGATGAGGAGTGCAAGTGTTCTTTCGTAACAGCCAAGAGAAGTTCTGTGAATGATATAGGGATTTTTCTTTGTGCCGTCCTTATCAACATATTCCATATCAAACTGCTTTGCAAGCATCTGGTCAATCTGGATTGTGATAAGTGTATCTTCCTTGCCGAATACATTCTTAATCTGAATATCAAGCTTGGGACCGTAGAATGCAGCCTCACCAACACCTACTTTGTAGGGGATTTCAAGGTGGTTGAGGATTTTTTCCATAATTCCCTGAGCCTCATCCCACTGCTCGGGGGTGCCAATATACTTTTCGCGGTCTTCGGGGTCCCACTGCGAGAAGCGGTAGGAAACATCCTCGTAAAGACCAAGAGTTTTAAGCATATAAATTGCAAGTTCAAGACAACCCTTGAATTCGTCCTCAAGCTGTTCGGGAGTACACATAAGGTGACCTTCGGAAATAGTAAACTGTCTTACACGGATAAGGCCGTGCATTTCGCCCGATGCTTCATTACGGAAGAGTGTTGATGTCTCATTAAGTCGCATGGGAAGGTCACGGTAACTTCTGCCGCGGTTGAGATATGCCTGATACTGGAAGGGGCATGTCATGGGACGAAGTGCGAAAACTTCCTTGTCGGTCTCTTCGTTACCGAGAACGAACATACCGTCCTGATAATGGTCCCAGTGACCTGAAATCTTGTAAAGGTCGCTCTTCGCCATAAGAGGTGTCTTTGTAAGGAGCCAGCCGCGCTTCTGTTCCTCATCCTCAACGAATCTCTGAAGAAGCTGGATAATTCTTGCACCCTTGGGAAGAAGGATGGGAAGTCCCTGACCGATAACCTCGCTCGTTGTGAAAAGCTCAAGCTCACGGCCGAGCTTATTGTGGTCACGCTTCTTTGCCTCTTCTCGTCTTTCGAGGTCTGCAGCAAGGTCTTCCTTATTAAGGAATGCAGTCGCATAAATACGCTGAAGCATCTTGTTCTTTTCGTTTCCGCGCCAGTATGCACCTGTTGCGCTTAAAAGCTTGTACGCCTTAACCTTGCTTGTGTAGTTTACATGAGGACCTGCGCAAAGGTCTGTGAATTCGCCCTGCTTGTAGAAGGAAATAACCTCGCCCTCGGGAAGTTCGTTTATGAGTTCCACCTTATAAGGTTCGTCCTTCATAAGCTCAAGTGCTTCCGCGCGTGGAAGCTCGAAACGCTCAATCTTGAGGTTTTCCTTGGCGATTTTTTTCATTTCAGCCTCGATTTTTTCAAGGTCTTCAGCTGTGAAGGGGGCTGGCGTGTCAAAATCGTAGTAAAAGCCATCATCAATGGCAGGACCAATCGCGAGTTTTACCTCGGGAAAAAGTCTTTTTACTGCCTGCGCCATAACATGCGATGCACTGTGACGTAATACCTGTAATTCATTCATTTCTGCCATGGTAATCATCCTTTCGGGGTTATATAAATTTTAATTAAATAGCGGAATAAAAGCAATCATCTTTCCATCTTGATACGTTCGTGTCAATGTATTCCCATATTTTGTTATAGTCATTTTCGCCGCGTATCACATGGTCGTGAAAAGACCGTTGCCAAATAGGTTGGGGGTACTTGCTTGCTACATATGATTTTAACTGACCTATCACATTTTGTAGGGGAGGGTTTCCACGCCCTCCCGAATCATTCAATTTTACAATTAAATGTATATGATTCGGCATAATTACATACTTGTCGATTATAACACCCTGGTAATTTTCATTGATAAATTGTATCGATTTCTCAATTTCTTTTCCAATTGGCATTAATATATTTTGCGGGAGGGCGCAGAGACCCTCCCCTACGATTCTTGACAAAATATGTCTCTTTTCCACAGTACAAACAGTTACAAAATATGCACCATTTTGAGAATAATCATAATTTTTCAATCGTGTTGGTTTACGTTTTGGCAGTTCCATAATAACACCTTTCCCAACAAAACTAAAAAACACCCTTAATATATGGTTGCCCCATATATTAAGGGTGCAATAATGCACGGTTCCACCTTAATTTTTCACTCATTTTTCCGTTAACGCAGGCTCACGATGGGGAATACTTAGTTTCCTCCCCACAGCTCCGGAATGGTCTTCACCAAAGGTCTGTATAGGATGCTTCCAGCAAAGACCGAAGTCAGCACATCCCTCTCTTGATACTTTCCAGAGGCTACTCTTTCCTTCATTGCTTTTACCTCGTTATTATAACACGGAAATTTATAACCGTCAAGAAAAAACTTTGCAAAAGTACGCCGAGAGGCGATGTTTGCGCGCAGCATAAGAACGCAAGAAAGAAAAGGGATTCGCAAAAACGAATCCCTACATTAAACTAATAATATCTTTTTTGTTCTTTTGCGGTCTGCGCCAAAGATACGAACCGTGAAGGTTCACAGGTTTGGATGCAGAGCGCGTAAACTGAGCCGAAGGGTTATCCGAAGGCGTACTAAGGTACGCCGAGAGGCGATGTTTGCACGCAGCATAAGAACGCAAGAAAGAAAAGGGATTCGCAAAAACGAATCCCTACATTAAACTAATAATATCTTTTTTGTTCTTTTGCGGTCTGCGCCAAAGATGTGAACCATAAAGTTATTTCCAGTTATACTTTGTGCTATACGGTGTAAGATTTTCCGTCCCAAAAACAAACGATGTAAATCTTGTAAGATCCATTCCCTCGGCATCGGGCTGTATTATCCTCATAAAGCTTTTGCCCTTGGCTACGGCAGCTCTGTCAGAATTTCTCACAAAGCGGTTTCCGTACTTAAGGATAAGGAATGTCGAAGGAGCCTCCCCTACCGAATATTCGAGTGTGTAAAGGTTCGTCCCCGTTTTGCTGACTGTTTCGCCATCTTCAATCATACTGTATTTGCCATAGGTAATAATGGGTGCCACGATAATTGCCCCTGTATAAAGAGTCGGGCTTTTGAATGTAACTGTGGTGTTTATTTCCTGCGAGGTAATTCTGAGGTTTATACTCGCATTATAACAGCCGTCAGCATCTTTATATCCCTTGAAAAGGATAGGCAGATTAAAGAAATGGTCCTTGTCATATGTTGTATCGTTACATACGGGCGACTCTCCACCACCGTAGCGAGCATAATCGGTGCCGTGTGCACCTTCTACAATTCTCTCTTCAGAGAAAAGGAAGTAGGTGTGACTAGCTCTGCCCTGGGTGTCAGCAGGGTCGTCGTTTGTCATATCATAGTAATACCACTTGCCGTCAAGCTTTACATAGTTCCACATATGGTTTTTTTCGTCTGAATCACAAAAATCCATCTCTATACCAAGTCGTTTTCCGATTACATAGGTCGCCTGCGAATAGCCCTGACAAACGGCGAATTTATCGCGGAATACACCGAGCGCGTGATAAACCGTTGCAGGTGCCTGGGCAACAACGGTGGGGTCATTGCTCATTACTCTATCATCATATACACATTCCTCGACCATTTTGTCGTGGATTGCAAGGAGCTTTTCAAGGTCAGTGCCGTAGTCCTGTGCGAAATCGACATAGGACTGAATTCCGTTTTCTATGGCTTCTCTGGCGTCTTCGATTCCATCGTTATCAACGATGTAGTTGGGTATAATTCTGGTGACATACCTCTCGCTGTTATATCCGTAACTGAATCCACCCGTTGTAAGAAGTGTTTCGGGATGGCGCAAAACTGCGTCGTAGAAGGTGTCCCCGATATCGTCCTCATGAATCTGATAGGAAGCAAGTCCCGTTATTTCGGTGGGAAGAGTGCCATACTCCGCAATATGCTCCTCGACAAAGAGTGCAATATATTCGTCAAAAGGAATATTTGCAAAAAATCCGAAACCGTCTGCCTCCGCGTTTTCGTCAAAGGTTCCAATCGTTTCCCCCTTATTCACGCCGCTGGTTTTGAGAACAGTTTGTGTATTTTCTTCAAATGAAATTTCCTCATCAATCGAAATTTCCCCGGAGATTGAAAGCTCCTCGGCAAATGAAACGGTTGATACGAGAAGAAGTATCAAAATCAAAGATAATATTCGTTTTACCATTTTCACAACTCCTTTTCTCTAATTTTATCTTTTTTGGTGGCGATTGTCAAGCACTTGTCATTCTGAGGGAGCACTGCGACTGAAGAATCTCAGTTCCTTCGCTTCGCTCAGGATGACAGGAGAGAGAAAGAGCAGGATGACAGGAGAGAGAAAGAGCAGGATGACAGGAGAGAGAAAGAGCAGGATGACAGGAAAGAGAAAGCTCAGGATGACAGGGTGTGTCAGTAAGGGGCGCGTGGATGACAGAAAAACGCAAAAAAGAAGCGTGCCGCTTCACCCATTTCGCGTTCCAGCTAAACTTAAAGTCAATAAATACTGCTCGCGATAAAAACACGCAATTTCCTATACGGCAAAAAAAGAACAGCCCCCGAAGGGACTGTCCTTTTTTGAATTGACTATTTTATAAGAGTCAAAGATTAAGCTTCCTGAGAATCAAGAGTTCTGTAAACTACTACGTCTACAACTACTTCGTCGATTACTCTTACGAATACTCTAGCATTGTACTTAGAGGGGTTACCGATAAGAGACTTGCTGAGAGACTTCTTGCTGATTTCAGGTTCAGTAATATCCTCTGTGTAGTCAACGAGAACTGTGTTAGCGCTCTTCTGCATTACCATGTAGTGGTTTGTCTCGCCAGCTTCTGTGATACCAGTTTCTGCTGATCCGAACCAGATGAAGTTGTCATCAGCTTCAAGTGCGAGCTGGTAACCGTAGTAGATTTCCTTTGAAGTATCGTCAGCGCGAAGTGAGCTTACACCTGTGCTCTTATCAAGAAGAACGAGGAGGTTATCAGCTACGCCTTCAGCGTTAACTGTGCTTGTAAGGATGATGTCACCAACACCAAGACCTGCAGCTGTTGTATTAACTGTTTCTTCGTCTTCGTTGTAAAGGATGATTTCAACTTCCTTACCAGCCTGGATACCTGTGATTACTGTAGCTGAATCGTCATTGTAAGACTTTGTTCTCTTGTCTGTGATAACGATGATATCGCCTTCAAGACCAACAGATGCTACGAGGTCGTAACCTACAGCAACCTTGTAGATACCATTTTCAAGACCTGTTGTGGGAAGAGCTACATAGTAAGCTTCATCGTCAGCAAGCATTTCAACAACCTTACCAACCTTGATGTCGTCTTCTTCGATCTTATCGTCTGCATCATATTCACCTGCAAGAGCGAACATTACAGATGTTTCGTCAAATGTCTTAGCACCAAGTGACTTTGTAGCTTCCTTGTATGTGCTTGTGCTTGAAGGTGTTGAGTAAGCAACGGGAACAAGGTTCTTGATTTCGTCGTTCTTGATCTTTACTTCGAAAAGAAGACCTTCAGCTGTATCTACATGAGCGTAAGCTTCGTCTGCATCATAAGATGAAGCGCCGTCAGCTGTTGAGTTATCCATGATAGCTGCAATGTAAGCAGAAGCGGTTGCATTTGTGTAAGATGTGTCACCGATTGTAAGTGTCTTAGCATAGTTGTATGCCTTAACGCTACCGTCAGCCATTACGAGTGTAGCATAGTACTTGCTGCCCATACCAGCGTCCTTACCTGTGTTAAGGAAGAATGCGTAACCGCCCTTAGATGCTGAAGCATCTGCGTAAGCGATCTGGCCATCAATGTTAAGGTAGAAGATACCTTCTTTGTTCTGAAGGTAAGAAATTGAGTAACCGCTAAGAGCTGAAGGAACATATTCTTCGCCAGCGATTGTAACTGCTTCGTCATCCCAACCGTCAACGCTACCTGTTACATTCTTAGATGAAACATAGAGTACGCGAGCTGTAGAACCGATTTCAACTGTTGTAACTGTGTCGCCTGCAGCGATAACAGTAGGTTCAACAATTTCGCCGTCCTTGTATACTACTACAAGTTCAGTTTCGCTTTCTGTATCGATATCGTCAAGGTCGCCTGTGTAAAGTGAGAAGAAGATATCTGTGTCGTCTGTTTCAACTTCTTCAACAACTGCTTCATACTCATAGTTTGTGATGATAGCTGTTTCGTAACCAGCAGCTGCTGTGTCACTGTCGATAAGTTCGATTGTGCCACCGTTTGAAAGAAGAGCGATGAAGTCATTTGTTGTAAGGATATTATCACCTGTATCAGGATCGCTATCTTCGTCAATATCCTCATCGAATTCTTCTTCGAGGTCTGTGTTTTCTGCGTAGTTTTCATAAACCTTTGTAAGGTTGAGTTTAACATCAATCTTCTTGTTTGAGCCGTCTTTCTTGTAAACGAGTGTGTTTTCTTCTTCGTCTTCAACGAGCTGTTTAGCATTAAGAGCAAGTGTTGCGTTTGCACCCTGCTTTTCAGCCATAGCGTAAAGCATGATTTCGCCTGTTTCAGCGTCTGCTTCTGTGCCGATGTAAGCAACTACCTTCTTACCAAGGTACTTGTCAGCATCTGCTACGAGGTCAGCGTTAACTGCTTCTGTAAGAGCGTCTGCAGCAAGTGTGTAGTTGCCGCTTCTGAATGCCCAAGACTTAGCATCGTCGATAGCGATGTAAGACTTAGCTTCGGGATCGTAAGCACCTTCAGCAAGAGCTGTAAGAGCTGTTTCAGATACAACGCCTTCGTACTTCTTAACGCCGAGGTAACGAGAAAGAACAGTTTCACCTGTCATACCGTATCTGTCGCCGTCAGAACCTGTAGACCAAGATGTCTGATCCATAAGTTCAACTTCGAGAGAGTTGTAAACGAGAACTGCGATTGTGCTTCTAGCTGCAGCGTCGCCTACACGACCGTTAGCGCTCTTTGTGATACCCTTTGTTGAAGCGATTGCAAGGTAACCTGTGGGGTAACCACCCTTGCTCTGAGCTGCGAGGTCGTAACCAAGAGCTGCAACGATCATCTTAACAGCCTGCTCATAAGTAACCTTATCTTCAGGACCGAAGTTGCCGTCGCCGTAACCGTTGATGATCTGCTGAGCCTGAGCTACATTGATGTAACCTGATGCCCAGTGATCTGCTGCAACATCATCAAATACTGTTGAGCCCATGCTTGATTTAGCCTGATCTTCGTAACCGAGCATACGGCAGATGATTGCTGCCATCTGAGCTCTTGTAACTGTTTCAGAGGGTCTGAATGTACCATCTTCGAAACCTGTGAGGATTTCAAGGTTTGAAAGGATAGAAACAGCCTCAGAAACTACTGTTCCTTCTGCTACGTCTGTGTAAGCAAATGTGCTGATAGCACCCATGCTGAGGATCATAGCAAATGCAAGAACAACTGCGAGTGTCTTCTTGAGATTTCTCATAATCTCATCCTCCTATAAAATAATATTTTTGAAAGAGTGTCGTTTTTACTTTCGGCGACCTCTTTCAAATTCACCAAAAGTTTGAGTATTGGGGTGTTTAGAGAACTCCCCTCTTACTATATTGGCATTATAGCACCCATTTTTTAATCAGTCAATACACTTTTCTCATCTGTAACGAAACTGTAATCTTTTGTAATATTACTATCATATTTGCGATTTTTTTGTAATAAAATTTGGAGTACATATATATAAGGAAGAAACTCGTTCCATCTCACCTTTATTTTACAGAAGATAACATAACACTCACTCGCCTTTTTCCCATGTTTCTGATAAATTCCACAACTATTTCCTCGCCGCTTTGCCGCTTGTAAAGTTCTTCGCGCAGAGAAAGCATACTGTTTACCTTCTGTCCGTTTACTGCAGTTATCACATCTGCATACCTTATTCCTGCGGCAAAGGCAGGACCATCTGTGTCAAGTTTTGCAACGAAAAGCCCTTCTTTCATGTCTTCTGCAGCACCCAGATACTTTGCTGCCGCAGGTGTATAGGCGTAGAGACCGAGATACGGGGTCTTGAACTGTCCCACGCTTTTAAGTCTGTCGATAACCGGCACGCATACATTTATCGGAACCGCAAAACCCATACCCTCGGCAGAAGTTACCTTGATTGTGTTGATTCCCACAACCTCGCCGTTTAGGTTAAGTAGTGGGCCTCCGCTGTTTCCTGAGTTTATCGCGGCATCCGTCTGAATCAAATCCTCCATATAGCCCATTTCCCCATCATCATTTTCGATGCTGATACTTCTTCCGACAGCGCTTATGATTCCTGCCGTAACGGTGCGTTCAAACTGCATACTTAAGGGATTACCGATTGCAACAACATTTTCGCCCACGCGCACGGTTTTTGCATCGCCCAGCTTGCAATGGGCATAACCCTCTCCGTCAATCTTTACTACCGCAAGGTCAAGCGAGCTGTCGCTCCACACAGTTTCCCCCTCAAGCGTTTCGCCACTGTAAAGAGTAACTTCTATACGCTGAGGTCGGGCGCCGATAACATGATGATTTGTTATGATATATCCGTCACTGCTTGCAAGCACACCGCTTCCCATGTACCACTGCGTTTTTTTGTTTATCCCCTGAGAAGAGTCAGCACTTGATATGCCGACAACACACCTTAGCGCTTCTTCAATCATATCCTCGCGCAGAAGAGAAGGGGGTTCCTCCTGCTCAAGCTCCTGAGTGCGGATGCTCATATTCCTGCCTGTAGGCGAGGGGGGTAGTTCCTCTTCCCCGGAAAATATTGTGTATGTTCCTATTAAAATAAGCATTATTCCTGCAGCACTTAAAAGAAAAAGCCCTGTCTTTTTGAGAACGCCTTTCATAAAAAAACCACCTTTCCTGGATATGTTATCCAAGTAAGGAGGTTTTTACTCTTGGGGACGGGGTGTTTTTTGTTATCCGAAGGCGTAACAAAAACGACCCGTCCCAAACAAGGGGGTGGCTTTTGTGCAGGGACGGGGGCATTTTTGTAATCCGAAGGTGCACAAAAAATGAACCTGTCCCTAAACCCGTAACAAAAACGACCCGTCCCCAAACAAGAAGGTATGATTATCAGCAAATGGGGCGATGTGCAACAAAAAGTGCCCCCCTCTGCCCGAGGCGTGCCCCTTTTGTCCTTCGGACATTTTCCCCGCTACCGGGGAAATCAGCCCCAAACTGTGCACCAAACTGTGCAACATTAAATAAGAAGTGCTACTGCGCGGGCTTCGATTCCTTCTTCGCGTCCGGTAAAGCCCATTTTTTCATTTGTTTTTGCCTTAATGCTGATTTTTTCCTTGTCAATATCCATAGCAAGCGCAAGATTTTCGCGCATTTTTTCTATATGAGGTGCCATTTTCGGCTTTTGTACAATAACTGTTGTATCTATGTTTCCGATTTCATAGCCCTTCTCGAAAACAAGGCGAACTGCCTCGCGAAGAAGCTTTATACTGTCGGCTCCCTTGTACTTTTCATCAGTGTCGGGGAAATGCGTACCTATGTCGCCAAGTGCCGCCGCCCCGAAAAGTGCATCTATAACCGCGTGAACGAGCACATCGGCGTCACTATGTCCGAGCAGCCCCTTTTCGTGCGGAATTTTTACTCCGCCGATGATGAGGTCGCGGCCTTCCACTAATTTATGTGTATCAAAGCCTGTACCGATTCGCATACTCTTCCCTCCGCCCATAATTTGTGTTGCGGTAAAAACATCTTCGGGGGTTGTAATCTTGATGTTTTCATAACTGCCCGCGGTAACTGTGACCCTTTTACCCGCTTTCTCCATCAGTGCGCAATCGTCAGTTTCTTCAAAGCCGAATTTTTCGTATGCGTCCTTTATCTCTGCGCGGCAAAAAACCTGCGGTGTCTGTATAAGTATGGCAGCTTTTCTGTCTACCGTAGTTTCGATTATATTTTCAGCGGAAACTACCTTTATTGTATCCTTTGGCACAACACCAGCCGCCGCTGCGCCCGTCTCAAGTGCAGCTGAAACGGTATTTTTTATGATTTCTTCCGTCACAAGCGGTCTTGCTCCATCGTGGATAAGCACAAAATTCCCCTTTGCGGCACAAATACCGTTATAGGAGCTTTCGCCACGCGTTTTACCACCTGCAATAACGCGGATATCTTTGATGTTTTTAAGTTCCTCGCAAAAAGCAGGAATATTCTCCTCACTCGCAACTACAATAATTTCGTCACAGATATTTGTTTTTGAAATCGCCTCTGCCGTATGTAAAAGCACACTCTTGCCGAGTAATTTCATAAGAATTTTGTTCTGTCCCATCCTTGTGCTTTTCCCGGCGGCAACTATTACTGCTGAAATAGTTTTTTCACTCATAAAATCACCTGAAAAAAGCCACTAACCGAAGGTTAATGGCTTAATATTATCCCTGAGAAAGCTCCTCGTCAACCATGCCGTAAAGTTTCTTTTCAATACTTTCATGGTCGATTCCCGTAGCCACTACAATTTCACTTATTAAAATCTGTTTTGCATTAGAAAGCATTTTCCGCTCACCCGTGGAAAGTCCCTTTTCGCGGTCACGGAGCATCAGACTTTTGACAACTGCGGCAACCTCAAAAACATCACCGCTTTTAATCTTGACCATATTCTCACGGAAACGCTTGTTCCAGTTCTGTATAACATCAGTTTCTGCATCGCGGAAGGCTTTCATTACTTTTTCAGCGTCCTTCTTGCCGATAACATCACGCACACCGACACCCTGCGCATTGTCCGTGGGTACCATGACCTTCATATCGCCGATGGGCATACGGATGACATAATACGACTGCTTTTTCCCTAAAATTTCCTTCTGCTCGATATCTTCAATGACTCCTGCGCCATGCATGGGATACACAACGCTGTCACCAATTTTATACATGGCACGCCTCCGTCTCTGAAAATTCCGCCATTATCTACAATCATATTATAGCACTTTTTGAAATTTTTGTCAAAGAGTTATTTTGATTTTTTTACCCCAGCAGGCTTCTGCGCTCCTTTCTTTCCTCTATGCAACGATTTACCTCTGCCCCGATAAACAGGATGTAAATACAGATAAAAAGCCACAGCATAAAGAAAACAAGCACCGACAAGCTACTGTATATATAGGAGTAGTTGGCAATGTTTTCGTAGTAATACGAAAACACCGTAGAAAACCCAACCCATCCGACCGCACTCACAAGCGCGCCGGGAATCTGTGTAATAAGTTTTGTCTTTCTTGCCGGGATTACGGTATACATAACAACGAAAAATATCGCAAGCACCACGATTCCGACCGCAAGGCGGAAGCTCATAAACAGTGGTGCGATTTCAAACATCCACGGAATGAATCCCGAAAGCCATCCAACAATAGTATTGCCAAAAACGAAAACTACCAAACATGAAAGAAGAAGCGCCATCAGAAGAAGAGTATAAATCATACTCATAAAGCGCAAAATCAAAAAATTTCTTGTTTCGTGTTCGTTGAAAACAATGTTAAGCCCTGATACGAGAGCGTGAACACCGATGGATGCCGCCCACAGAGTTGATACTGCCGTGATTGAGATTAAGGCAACACCGCTTTTCTCGTAGGATTCTGATATGAAAGATTCTACCATGGCGCGTGCTCCCTTGGGAAAAACCGACACGATTTCCCTCATTACATTTGCTTCTTCAATCGGGAAGAAGCGCACCATACTTATAAGAAGCATAATGAAGGGAATGAACGACACAGTCACGAAGAACGCAACATTTGCCGAATGAAGCCCTATATTATTTTTATTACACTTTTTTATAACTTCGATGATAAACTTCAGCAGTCTTTTAATAGGAAACACCTCACTTAATAAAAGAGGAAAATACGGTGTATTTTCCCCTTTTTGTAATTATCTTTATTCTTCAGGCTCCTCTTCCTTCGGGAAGACCTGAACTACTGTTTCAAGAACACGGTTACTATCCGTCTTGGTAATAGTAATTTTAAGATTCTCATATTCAAAAATATCGCCCTGGTCAGGGATTTTTTCAAGGTTATGCGCCGCAAAGCCACTGACTGTTGTGATATCCGAATCGTCATCCTCTTCTTCCTGTTCAAGCTCGAATATTTCAAGGAACTTGTCAATGCTTGTACTTCCAAGCACGCGGTACTTGTCATCAGAAATTTTTATGATATCCTCAACAACTTCATCATGCTCGTCATAGATTTCACCAACGAGCGATTCAATAACATCCTCCAGAGTAACGATACCCTCGGTTCCGCCGTACTCGTCATTGATTACAACCATATGACATTTTGATTCCTGGAAAAGCTTTAAGAGTCTTGAAATCTTCATTGAAGAGAAGATGAATTTCACAGGCTTTACAAGGTCCTTTACAGGCTCATCGCTGTGATTGAAGAAGTCCTTCTGATAAAGGATGCCGAGGATGTTGTCAATATTCTCCTCGTAGATGGGAAGTCTTGAGAACTCGGTATCTGCAAAAACCTGTGCAATACGCTCTCTGTCCCAGTTTATATCAACTGCTGCAACATCCACACGGGGTGTTAAGATATCGTTAACATCAAGGTCGCTGAACTTGATAACATTTTTAATAAGTTCACTTTCCTGCTCGTCAATTTCTCCGTCTTCCGCCGCTTCTTCAACAACTGTGATGATTTCTTCTTCTGTAACAGAAGCTTCGCCGTCATCCTTGAAGAAAGAAAGGACAAATTTCTGCCACAAATTGAACACAAATGTGAGCGGTGTTAAAAGCCATGTCAGAAAACCGAGGCTTCCAACAACTTTTTTGGAAAACTTATCGGAGGTGCGTTTTGCAACTGTTTTGGGTGTAATTTCGCCAAAAATCAGAACTGCAAGCGTCATCACAACAGTGGAAACCGTTGCGCCGAGGGCCGCGTCATCGATGAGGCTTGTAAAAAGCAATGTTGCGATAGATGTTGCCAGTATGTTTACAATGTTGTTACCTATAAGTATTGTCGAAATAAGTTTTTCGTAATTTTCGCTAAGCTCAAGAACATGGCGGGCCTTTTTCCCTTTTTTATCTTCGGCTTCGCTCTTCATTCTCATCTTATTATATGATGAAAATGCTGTCTCTGATGCGGAAAAATACGCACTGAGTGCTACAAGCACAATCAAAATCAATACAAAAATCGGCAAACTACTTCGGGCGTCCATTAGGACAATCACTCCTTTGTTTTATAAAAATTGCAGTATATATTACTACGGCTACATTATAGCATATATTTTTCTTTTGTCAAGTATTGGGCAAAACGGCGGTTCAGAACAAACATTTTTCAAAAAACCTAAAATAATGCTTGCATTTTGAAAAAATGTGTGTTATCATAGTCAGTGCATTTGGAATATGTGCTTGTAGCTCAGTTGGATAGAGTATTTGGCTACGAACCAAAGGGTCAGGGGTTCGAATCCCTTCAAGCACGCCAGAAAGACAGGCATCCATTTTAGTGGGTGCTTGTTTTGTTTTTCTAAGAAGGGATTCGAACCCTGAGGAGGGAATCGAACCCGACCGCTGCCTGTGGCAGATAAAAGGAGGGTGCAGAGTTGTGCAGCGGTCGAAAAGCGAGTTGCGAGTGCAACGAGTCTTCGGGTACCGCAAACGGGAGCGTATAAAAAATGATTGATAATCATTTTTAGCGAGTTGGTGCGCAGACCGGTACCAAAACACGAAGCGTTTTGGTGGGCAAGCAAGGAAAATGCAAAGCATTTTCTTCCCTTCAAGCACGCCAGAAAGACAGGCATCCGCATTACAAGGGTGCTTGTTTTGTTTTTTAGCCCATTACGATTGACAAATCATTTCCCGAAATGATATACTGATATATTATAATGGAAGAAATTTTGTATTAAGCGAGGTAAAAAATATGAAAAACTACAAAATTGGAACAAAATGTGTTCAGTCAGGCTACTCTCCAAACAATGGCGAGCCCAGACAGATTCCCATTTACCAGAGCACTACATTCAAATACGAAACAAGCGAGGCTATGGGCAAGCTTTTTGACCTTGAGGCTTCGGGATATTTTTACAGCCGTCTTCAGAATCCCACAAACGACTGCGTTGCAGCACGCATAGCAGAGCTTGAGGGTGGCACTGCGGCAATGCTTACATCAAGCGGTCAGGCGGCATCTTTCTACAGCGTATTCAACATTGCTTCATGCGGCGACCACATTGTTTCTTCGTCTGCAATTTACGGTGGCACATACAACCTTTTTGCCGTTACAATGAAAAGAATGGGCATCGAATTTACTTTCGTTGCACCTGACTGCACAGATGAAGAGCTTGAGGCGGCATTCCGTCCCAATACCAAGGCCGTGTTCGGCGAAACTATTGCAAATCCCGCACTTGATGTTCTTGATATCGAGAGATTTGCAAATGCTGCACACGCGCACGGCGTTCCGCTGATTATCGACAACACATTTGCCACACCCATTAACTGCCGACCCTTCGAATGGGGCGCAGATATCGTTACTCATTCCACCACAAAATATATGGACGGTCATGCAAGCGGTGTAGGCGGATGTATCGTTGATTCAGGTAAATTCGACTGGACAAAATACCCCGACAAATTCCCCGGTCTTTGCACACCCGATGACAGCTATCACGGTGTGACATATACCGAAAGATTCGGCCTTGAGGGTGCATATATCACAAAGGCAACTGTTCAGCTGATGCGCGACCTCGGTTCAATTCAGTCACCGCAGAACGCGTATCTCATAAACCTTGGTCTTGAAAGCCTTGAGCTTCGTATGCAGCGCCATACCGAAAATGCACAGGCTGTTGCCGAGTTTGTTAAAAACCACGAAAAAATCGAGTGGGTCCGTTACAGCGCGCTTCCCGAAGACAAGTATTATGAGCTTGCAAAGAAGTATCTTCCCAAGGGCTCTTGCGGTGTTATTTCCTTTGGTGTAAAAGGCGGAAGAAGTGCTGCCGAAAAGTTTATGAAGAATCTTAAGCTCGCATCAATCGAAACACATGTTGCAGACTCCAAGACCTGCTGCCTGCACCCTGCCAGCGCTACTCACCGTCAGATGAACGATGATGAGCTCCGTGCAGCAGGCGTTTCTCCCGACCTTATCCGTTTCTCCTGCGGTATTGAGGATAAGGAAGACATTATCGCCGACATTGCTCAGGCGCTTTCCAAAATCTGATAATCTTTTTTCCGAGGTGATATAATGCCTATTAAAATTCCCGACAAGCTTCCGGCGGCGAAAACTCTTACAAATGAAAATATATTCGTAATGACCGAAAAACGCGCTATGACGCAGGACATCCGTCCGCTGCGCATCGGCATACTCAATCTTATGCCTACAAAAATAGAAACAGAAACTCAACTGGCTCGTCTTCTGGGCAATACTCCGCTTCAGGTGGAGGTAACACTTGTTCAGATGAGCACTCACAAATCAAAAAATGTGTCCGAAGAGCACATGCTCGCGTTTTACAAGACTTTCGATGATATAAAGGACCTTAAATTTGACGGATTTGTAATAACGGGAGCTCCTGTTGAGAAAATGGAATTTGAAGAGGTTGACTACTGGGAAGAACTGTGCAAAATCATGGACTGGACCAAGACGAATGTTCACTCCACTTTCCACATCTGCTGGGGCGCACAGGCGGCGATGTATTACCACTACGGCATCCCGAAAATTCCGCTTTCGGAAAAACTTTCGGGCGTTTATCCGCATAAGGCGGTTTATAAACAGTCAATGCTCCTTAGGGGATTTGACGATGTATTTATGGTGCCTCATTCAAGGCATACTACCGTAAGGATTGAGGATGTGAAAAAGTGTAAGGATATAAAAATCCTCGCAGTTTCCGAAGAGGCGGGGCTTTACGCGGCATCCACAAAAAACGGAAAGCAGATTTTCATCACAGGGCACAGTGAATATGACGCAGACACACTGAAAAAAGAGTATGTCCGTGACGAAAAAGCAGGACTTAACCCCCTTGTCCCCGAAAATTACTTCCCCGATGATGACCCTTCAAAAGAGCCGCTTGTCTCATGGCGGTCTCACGCAAATCTTATTTATTCAAACTGGCTTAACTACTTTGTGTATCAGAGTACACCGTATGACATTAAGGATATTAAATAATACGATAAAAAAGAAGCGTGCCGCTTTACCCATTTCGCGTTCCACCTGAATTTCAAACCGGCAAATGCTGCTCGCGAAAAAATGCGCAATTTCCTATACGATAAAAAGAAGCGTGCCACTTCACCCATTTCGCGTTCCAACTGAATTTCAAACCGGCAAATGCTGCTCGCGAAAAAACACGCAATTTCCTATGCGATAAAAAACGACATTTCAACGAATGAAATGTCGTTTTTTTATTATTCATTATCTTTTTTGGTAGATTCTGTTTCTCCCTCGGGGGCTTCTTCCGGGGTATTAATTACCAGATGCTCGCTCTCGCTGTAGATAATCGGGTCGGAGTAACTGAGGACCTCTCTCTTACTTGAAGACTGACCGACAGTTATCTTGTCCCCCTCTTTAATTCTCACTTCTGTTGCCATCAGCGAATACTGACTGAGCATTGTGGTATTAAGTTTTTCGCCGTTTAAGAAAATCTTACTCTTTTCCGTGAAGCCTTCGCCCTGCACATACAGATTTTTGCCCATAACCTTGATCGACTCTGCCGTAATGGGAAGTGTTCCCATACGCATATCCTGTTTTTTGTATGGCTTCTCTCCGCCAAACTGAGTGTTTTCTCCATAAAGCATATCGTAGGCAAGGTATGCTATCTGCTCCTGATATGCTTCCTCGTTAAGGGGCGAATTTTCAGAGCGTCTGTACTGATGAAGCTTTGTAAGGTTGCCGTTGTTAAAGCCAAGCTGTGAAAGAATTTCACTGGACAGCTCGTAAGTTCTTAAATCTTTGTCAACCTTGGGAAGGCCGAAGTTATTCCATGTAACATACTCTGTAAGATATGCATCATCGGTTGTAAGGTCCTCGCTTTCAAGACCGATTGACGGCAAGTGGTCGCCGTACGCAATAACGAGAGTCGGTCTTTCGCGGTTTTCAAGCGCAGAGATAAGACTGCCGAGGAACATATCCATTTCCCACACCTGGTTTATGAAATATTCAAGTGCGCAAAGCTCTTTTTCGTTATATTTTTCGCTGGCAATTTTAATAACATTGTCGCTTCCTGCAACCGGCTCAGTCGGGTATGCGCCGTGTCCCTGAACCGAAACAGTCCACACAAAACGGGGGTTTTCTTCTGTTATGCCGTTTTCCTCATCGGTATAGGTAAGTGCCGTCATAATTTCTTCTGTCAGCACCTTGTCCTTACACCAGCCGTACGGGGTTGTTTCAAAGCCGTACATATATTCCTTTGACTGGAATGAATCAAATCCCATTCGCGGATAAACCTTGTCGCGGTCATAGAAGTTACCGGTATGATTATGAATTGCATGCGCTGTATATCCGTTTTCCTTTAGGTTATACGCGATTGATTCAGTTGTTTCCTTAAGCATAACAGTCTTATAGGGGTATTCTCCGGGACCGAAATTATCAAGATTTATTCCCGTCAGCACCTCAAACTCGGTGTTTGCAGTACCGCCACCGAATGACGGTACGGAAAGATATCCTGTTGAGAAATTCTCCTTAAGATAAGTGTGAATCGGCGCCGGGTCATCGGAGAATGTCATATCTCGGATTGTTTTTGGGTCCACAAAAGATTCGAGCTGAATAAGAACTATGTCGGGTTTAACAAGCTCATCGGTATTATTTGTCTGGGGGAATTGCGACAGAATCGTCTGTGTAGCATCCTCCCCGTATCCGTCCGGCTTTTTTATTCCCGTATCCAGCATACTGCTTGAAAAACAGTATACAAAACCGTAGTTGTTATATGCACCGACCAGATTACCGAAATCCGAGCTTATTGCCTTGATATTATGCGCTACCGAAGATGCAACCGCCACTGCAACTATAAGCCCTACGATTGAAGCAGCATTTTTACCGTAGTGGATTTTTCCGCTGATTTTCGGGCCGAGTATCCACAGTGCAATAATTGCCAGTATACCTACACCCACCGCGATGTAGAGAAGTATTCTCTGCCATTGGGTAAGATACATAAAAATAAGGCTTAGCTTTACTATCTGAAAATCGATTGCCCCAAGCGGAGTTACTCTGTACGATAAAACAATGCTGTTAACAACACCGCAGATAATCCACGGAAGCGAGAGAAGCACCACGCCGAAAAGACGGCGCCTGAAAAGGAGCGCAAACGAAAGTGTCATCATAATTATAAGCGAGTTATAGAAAAACACAACCGGGCTTGAGATGACATGGTTTATTCCTGCCTGCAAGGAATGTCGGCTCAGACTTTCTATCATAAAGTTTTCAAAAACGCTCAACACTACAAAAAACAAAAGCGGATGATTATCGAGCGCTCTTTTCAAAAAAGAGAAAACTCTTTTTACCGTTTTCAAAAAACCACCTTCTTAAAATGTCATATGCTCCTCGGGGAGTTTGGCACCGCCGCATCCGCTAAGGAGAAGAACTACTATTGTCACTACAATTAAAACCGCAATAACTATAGCTGCGCCTTTAAGCCATTTCCCTTTCTTCGGGGAATTTTTTTCTTCGTTTTCTGTGTGTAGCTGCGCACTGCAACCGCTGCAGATTTCACTGCTATCAGGATTTATTTTTCCACACTTTGGACAGAACATAAAACTCCGCCTTTCAAAAAATCTTTTATATTTTCCTGTATGTGCAGAAGGAAAATTGTGTTCCTTCATGTTCAAAAAGTTCGCTCTCATCAGAAAGAGCCCATTTTTCATCTTTATCAACATTAAAGAAGAATGTATCGCAGGGCACCTTCTTTCTGACCTTTGTCACAAGAGCCTCACTGCAGTCATCCTTAAACATCTCGTAAATCTGTCCTCCGCCGATGACAAAAACATCATCCTCGGGGAAATTTTTTATATATTCAAGGATTTCTTCTTTCGAATTAAAAACCAATGCCCCTTCACGCGCGAAATTCTTATCGCGTGTGAGGACAATATTCACTCTGTTTTTAAGGGGTTTTCCGCCGGGGAATGAATCCAGCGTTCCGCGTCCCATAATGACTGCTTTTTCCTTGGTCTTCTCGCGGAAAAACTTCATATCGGGCGGAAGAGAGAACAAAAGGTCCCCCTTATAACCGATTCCGAAATCTTCGGAAACGCAAACTATCATTTTCATAAATTAAATCCTCACTTAAATTGCAACGGGTATCTTTGTATCAAGTGTATGGAACTTATAATCTTCAAACCAGAAGCTGTCAGTTGTGAATTTGTAGAAATCCTTAATTGTTTCATCCATCCTGAATGTGGGCGCATCATAAGGAGTCTTCGACAGAATCTGTTCAACAATCGGGATGTGTCTGTCATAGATATGCGCATCGGCAATAACATGAACAAGCTCGCCAACCTTAAGCCCGTTTACCTGCGCCATCATGTGCACAAGCACGGCATACTGACACACATTCCAGTTGTTTGCAGTAAGCATATCCTGCGAACGCTGATTGAGTATTGCATTTAAGGTGTTTCCGCTTACATTGAAGGTCATCGAGTACGCACAGGGGTAAAGCTCCATTTCGTGAAGGTCCTGATGATTATAAATGTTTGTCATAATGCGTCTGCTCTGCGGATTGTGTTTAAGGTCAAAAAGAACACGGTCCACCTGGTCAAACTCTCCCTCTTTATACTGATGCTTGACTCCGAGCTGATATCCGTACGCCTTACCGATAGAGCCTCTTTCATCCGCCCATGCATCCCATATACGGGTTTTAAGGTCGCCTACATTGTTGCTCTTTTTCTGCCATATCCACAAAAGCTCATCAACTGCCGCCTTTAAGAATGTCTGGCGGAGCGTTATTACGGGAAATTCCTCGCTTAAGTCATAGCGGTTTACGATGCAGAACTTTTTAACTGTATGCGCCTTCTGACCGTCAGGCCAGGTGGGGCGCACATCTAAAAGCTCGTCTGAAAAACCGTTATTTAATATATCTTCGCAATTTTTTTTGAACAATATATCTGCATAACTCATTTTTTTGCCTCGCTTTCATTGAGGGGTACACTCCCCCATACTGCATATGATTTTATCATCTTTTTATATACAAGTCAAGAAATGCGGATAAATAAACTCTTCCATATATTAAATTTTATAAAAGGATTGAATGTTCCCTCTTTTTATGATAGAATTACTGTGATTGCAAAACGAGGTGATATTATGCGCAGTCTTAAAAAAGAAGCATGCCGCTTCACCCATTTCGCGTTCCATCTGAATTTCAAACTGACAAATGTTGCTCGCGAAAAAATATGCAAGTTCCTATACGGTAAAAAAGCAGTCTCTTTACTGCTTCTCGTCTGTCTTTCTTTCGGGCACAGTGCCTTCGCCTACGAAATCGGCGACAAAATCGGCGATGTGCTTGCTACTGATATAGTAACTTATATTAACGGCATTAAGGTTCCTTCCTTCAATATAGCGGGTCGGACCGCGGTCGTGGTTGAAAACTTAAACGCAATGACACTCCCCTTTGGCGTGAACTATGACGATTCTTCGCGCACACTTACAATTGCCGGGGAGGATATTTTCGCCACAGGCGGACGCGACTATTTTCATTTTGACTGGGGCGTTTCAGAGGAAAGGGTCGGCACACCGATAATGGATGTTCTTTACACCGACATAAGGACGGTTTTCGGTGATGCAATTCTTGAAAGCTTTAACATAGGCGGTTTTACCTGCGTATATGCTGACGACCTTGCAAAGCTGTGCGGAACATATGAGTGGAGCGAGGAGAATCGCACGGTTAATATCAATGTCCACGAAGAAACCCCCTCCCCCGTCACTGTAACGCAGTCAGAGAGAAGGCTTTACGCAGAGCCGAGCGCTATTACAAAGGATGAAACAACACACCGTTGGGCAGCTCCGCGCAAGAGCCATATTATAAAAAATGATGACGGCACATTCACCGTGCTTGAGGTTGATGAGCATATAAATCTTGAAACATATGACAGTGATTTCAATCACATTTCCTCATTCGCAATAAAAAAGGAGCTTCCCATATTCGGTGCTCTCTATGTGGGAGAAAAATTCAACTATATCGCATTCGGTCAGGAAAATCTTCTTGAAGACCCTTCTTGTGAGGTAATAAAGATAGTTGTATACGACAAAAAGTTTGTGAAAATAAGCGAGGTTTCAATAAACAACTGTAAAACTGCTATCCCGTTTGATGCGTCAGGCGCGGATATGAGTGAGGATGAAAGATATCTTGTTCTTCACACCTCACGCAGCGGTTACCGTGATGAAAACGGTGTGCGTCCCCAGACTCAGCTTACAGTAATTATTGACAAACACACCTGGCGCGTTACAAATATGCTGGGCAAGTTCCAGTACAATCATACAAGTCACGCGCTCGCAGGATTCACCCAGGTCGATGACGGAAAAATCATAACGGCCACTCTTTCCGATGCGGCACCGCTCCGCGCAGTATTTATGCAGGAGCTTGACACATCCGGCAAGGTCATACGGACGCAAAGTCTTTTTAATATCGGCGGTCCGCTTGCGGCAAACTGCACCGGTACAATGATTGGCGGTTTTGAAAAATCTGACAGCGGATACCTTGCAGCTATAAGCAGTATTGACCATTCGCTCCCAACGGGGTATAACAATGTAAGCATTGAAGGTATCAATCAGGAAAACCGCGACATTTACCTTTTGTGGACGGATAAAACCACCTGGGAAATGCGTCACACGCGGCTCTCTCATTATTCGGGCGCGGGACTTACGGGCAGTGCGCCTTATCTTGTAAAGCTTCAAGACGGTAATTTTATGGCTCTCTGGCAACAGTTTGATGATTTTGGTAATGAAAGTAACATCGTCTGTTACACCATTATTGACAAAGACGGAAATCAGATAGGAGAAACAAAATCCGTTCTTGCACGGCTTTCTGACAGCTGCGTGCCTGTAGATATCGGCGGAAAGGTTGCCTGGTATGTAAATACGGACAACGGACGAAGATTCTACACCCTTTCTACAGGGGATAAAAAAGTTTTGGAAGAGGACGAAAAGAAGCCCTCTTCGGAAGAAGGTACCTCCACAAAAGGAGATGCCGTAGACAGCACAGAAACTCTCGAGGAAGAAAAAAATAAATTTACGGAGGTAGAAGGAATATGAAAAAGTTAGTGGCGTTATTACTTTCAATGATTATGATTTTTGCAGCAACAGGTGTTTTCGCGCAGGATGTTGCAGTTATCGTTATCGATGAGCAGGTCGAATTCGACCGTGCACCCATTGTTGAGGAGGACACTCTCTATATTCCCTTAAGATTCGTTGCTGAAAAGCTCGGCGCTACTGTTGCGTGGGACGGAGAGACAAAGAGCGTTTTTGTAAGTGTTGAGGGTATTTTATCATCACTTCAGATTGGAAATGCCAAGATTTTCTCAAACGGCGAAGAATATGTTCCCTATAAGGCTCCCGTTCTTGCGGAGAACAGAACTCTTGTAACAAGCGATGTTATTGAGCGTATGCTGGGTGTAAAGGTTGCATGGGATAAGGACGCAGGTATTGCTACAGTAAATAAGATTGATTAAATCAAACTTATAAAAAGGTAACAAAAAATCATCTCCGGGCATAATATAGCACAGGAGATGATGTTATGAAAACTTCAAAATTCTTTCTCGGTGCTAATTCGGATACTGGATTTAAGTCTTATTTTGAGCAGCTGCAAGCAAAAGAAAACGGCTTGCAGCTGCTTATTTTGAAAGGCGGTGCAGGAAGCGGTAAGTCCTCGCTTATGAAAAGGGTTTTATCCTTCGCAAAAGAGCGCGGGCATGAGGTCGAGATAATCCCCTGTGCCTCCGACCCGTACTCGCTTGATGCCGTAATAGACCATACTCAGGGATTTGCCATTATGGACGGAACGGCACCGCATGTGACAGACCCTGTCCTTGCAGGGGTATCGAGTCATATTATATATACAGGCGATTTATGGGATGTGAAAAAGCTTCAAAGCAAAAAGGCTGAAATAGAGCCGCTTGCCGAAAAGATTTCAGACTGTCATAAGAGCGCGACAGCATACATTAAATCAGTTTCTTCGCTTCTTTGCGAGAATATGAGCTACGCAGAAAAATTCATTGACAAAGATAAGGCATCTTCGTTTGCGCACAGGCTCACAAACGAGGTGCTTTGCGAAGCAAACGGCAAGGTTACAAAAAGACTTCTGAGTGCCGTCAGCGTTGATGAATTGGTGGTTTTTGAAAAAACACCTTTTATTCTTTCGGATAAGGTCTATGTTCTTTGCGACAAATGGGGTGCCGTGGCGAATTACATTCTTGGAAAAATTTATCTTGCCGCGCGCGAGCAAAAGCAAGAGGTTATTTACTGCCCCTGCAGCGTAATAAGCGGAAAGTGCGACCATCTGATATTCCCCAGGAGCAGAATCAGCATCGTCACACAAAACCGTTTCCACTCGTTTTCAGATGGCGAAAAAATTGATTTGGGCGGATTTTACGAGAATCTTCCTCTTTCCGCACATCTTGAAAAGAGGCTCTCTGTGGCAGAGAAAATTATTCCTCTTGCCGCAAGCTGTGTCGGGGAGGCAAAGGCTCTTCACGACATTCTTGAAAAATACTATGTGGAGGCAATGGATTTTAGCGGTATGGACTCGCTTTTCAGCAAGATACTCTCCACCTTCTACAGCCAAAATATGTGATTTTTTCTTCAAAAACATTGACTTTTTACCCTATATATTGTACAATATATAATAACCGAAATAGTTTGGTCTGAGCCTGCGTGAAGCGGTAAGATTTCGGTTGATAATCACACGAGACAAAAATCTTCTCGGAGGGATAAAATGAAAAACAAAATTACCAAGCAGGAAAAAGAAAGACTCGGCAACAAGCTCGTCTTCTTCTCCTCGGTTACACTTTCATATGCATTACTTCTTTTATTCATACAGAAAATGGCATCTTCTACGATGACGGTAAACGGTGCTATATCTCTTATATCGCTTCTTCGCTGGACTTCTCTTTGCGGCGCTATGGCTTGCGCGGCATGGAGTGCTTATAAAGAGAAAAAAGGGTTTTTCCTTTACTGTGCAATGTGCATTTTCGTATTTTTCAGCACAACGGTTCTGCTGTTCGTAAACGCATCAAAGTCATATCCCGCAAACTATGCGGCACTTATAGCGGCGTTTATTATGGCACAGTTTTATTACACGCTCAGAATAAAGGGCAAGTTTGAAGGCGCGGTTAAAAAGGTTTTTGTAATAATTTCCTTTGTTATTATTGCAGCTCTCACGGTTTTCTGCCTGCCCGATTCAGTATGGGCGTCAATTCCATTTCTTAATAAATAAGTTAAAGCGGTACATTTTGTGAAATGTACCGCTTTTCAGACTGTCGAAAAAGTCGGTCAAACGCAAGCAAAAATAAATAATAAATATTTTTTGCAGTGCTTGGAAATTTTCGATAAACTTATAAAAGAACAAAAGACACCATTAGCCACATAATAAAAAACCCTGAAAATTGCAATTTTCAGGGTTTTTGCTTGCTTTCGTCCAACACGCCTTCTACCGCACCCTCGTGCGCCTACGAGTTCGTGTTGAACAAATTTACCTTCCTTTTTCCTCGTCTGCCAGCGTGCCGATAGGTTTATCGACACGCTGAAGCGGTACATTTTGTGAAATGTACCGCTTTTTTACCGTATAGGGAATTGCGTGTTTTTACCGCGGCCGCAAAGGTTGGGAGAAAGTATCCACTTTTTTAATGGGAGCGCTTATAGGGGGACGGGGTGGCTTTTGTAAGCCGAAGGCGTAACAAAAATGACCTGTCCCCAAACACGAGTGCTGCTTTATCACAACCGTAAAGGTTGGGAGAAAGTAGTGCAGGGTGCGTAAATGGAGTCCGCAGCTGTACAAAGGTACTGCGCGAGGCGACATTTGCGCAGAGTAAAACGCATAAATTCCGAAATTCGTCCTGACGAATTTCTACACTGAAAATTAAAAGGCACTTTGTTAAGTGCGCTGATAAATGCATGACCATAAATCTTTTTCGCGTTTTACGGTCTGTGCTGCTTTATCACAACCGCAAAGAATGAAAAAACGGAGTATCCATAGTAGATACTCCGTTTCGTTTTAAGTCAATTATTTAACGAGTGTCTTGAGAGCTGCGCCAGCCTTGAATGCGGGAACCTTTGTAGCAGCAACCTTAACCTTAGCCTTTGTCTGGGGGTTGATGCATTCGCGAGCTGCTCTTTCTCTAACTTCGAATGTACCGAAGCCAACGAGCTGAATCTTGTCACCCTTCTTAAGAGTCTCTTCAACTGTGCCAACGAAAGCGTTGAGAGCTTTTTCAGCGTCCTTCTTTGAAAGTTCAGCCTTTGCTGCGATAGCTGCAATAAGTTCTGTCTTATTCATGGTTTTTCCTCCTTAAAGATTGTAATTTATAAATTCTGCGATGTCCTCGCATTATTCGTCTTTCTTATAATAACATAATTTTCCGCTATATTCAAGAGTTTTCTTCAATTTTGTTAAAATTTTTAACAAATTTTTTTGTGAAAGAAATAAGACTCTCTTCCGCATCTATACCGTTTTTGTAGGCAAGCGCGCAAAGGTCAAAAAGTTTTCTTCCGAGTTCCTCTTCATTTACCGTAGTTTCTTCCTCTATGTTATAGAGATTTCCCTTTACTGCCTTCCCGATGACCTTCTGCGTTCTTGAAAGCGCAGGAAGAGATTTTGTTACGGAGTTCATTGATTCATAAACTGTCTTTTGTCCGCGCTGCGCTTTTTTAATTTCTTCCCAGTTATCAAGCACTTCTTCGCTGTCTTTTACACTGACATTCCCGAAAACATGCGGATGACGCTCTATCATTTTTCTTGAAACGAGGTCTGTGACATCGTTTATGTCAAACGCGCCCTCTTCCTTTCCTATCTGGGCGTGCATTACAACCTGCAGCAAAACATCGCCCAGCTCATCTGCAATATCCATGCCTTTTCCCTCTTCGATAGCGTCTGCCACTTCGTAAGCCTCTTCGATAAGATGCTTTTTGAGAGACTCGTGAGTCTGCTCGCGGTCCCACGGGCATCCTCCGGGAGCGCGCAGTTTTTCAATTATATCGCAAAATTCGTAAAAGTCTTTCTTCTTCATTTTACTCTTCCTTTCCGAGTATTTCCGATTTTGTTATGCAGCCCGATGCAAAAACAAGCACGAAATACACAAGAACTGCAAGGGCAAGGCAAAGAAGAAATGCCCACGGAGTACGGATAAAGCTGTAAACAAGCCATGCGCCGCCGCAGGAAATCACGGCACACAGAAGAATTTTTGAAATCTCTTTCAATGCGCCATTCATCTTCGTAATTTTTGTAAGCCACACTGTATTTATAATAAATGCAACTGCAAACGAAACAATTGTCGCAACCGGCGCCCCGAAGATTCCAAGTGCTCGCACAAAGAAAATATTAAGGACTGCCTTAAGCAAAACTGCACCGACAGTAGATAAAATAGGCTGCCACACCCTGCCCATAGTCTGAAGCATCGCCGTTGTAGTCTGTACATATGGCATAATCATAACCATCACGCCCGAAAGCACAAGAAGCGCCCAATGACTTGTCGTTGAGTATATGAATACAAAAATCTCGCGGCTGAAGAGCATCATTCCAAGCGCACACGGAAGCGATGCAAGGAAAACAAGCTTTATTACACGGAGACTGTTTTCTCCTAAAGTTTTGCCGTCACTCTTTGCCTTTGCATAGGCAAGCGCAGGCACGGCACTTGCAGTAAATGCCGAAATAATTGTCGCGGGAAGATTGTAAATTGTAACTGAACGGGTAAGATAGCCCATCAGTTTAAGTCTTTCAGCGAGGTCTTCCCCGATGCCCGCAAGAATTTTCGGAACAAGTAAAGAATCAAGGAGAAGTACCGCCGTAAAGCCGAACGCACCGAGCGTCATCGGGATTGATACTTTAATTACCTCCATCGCTTTTTTTACCGAAAATTCGCCACGCACCTTATTTGCACGCACATAAAAAATCTGAAGCACGATTGCCTGAACAAGCGCACCTGCAGTTACGCCTGCAATTGCACCTGCCGCACCATAGGCAATGCCGTATTTTACGAAAACGGCGCACAGCCCTATGCCCAGAATTACTTTTGCAAGCGATTCTCCAAGCTGACCTATTGCCGAGGGAGTCATTATACTCTTTCCCTGGAAAAACCCTTTTCTTGAGCTGATTACACCCATTACCAAAAGTGCGGGCGAAAGAGTTATGAGGGCACTTTTACAAACCGCCTCATCGCCGCCTGAGAGAAGCTTTGCAATCGGTGTTGAAAACGCAAAAAGAAGCATACCGAAAAGTGCACCCAGAAGCGATACCGCAGTGCAGGTTGACTTTGTAAGCGTTGCAGCCTCCTCATCATCTTTTCCTGCGATAAGGCTTGAAAGAGCAATCGGGATTCCCGTCACGCAGAATGCAAGGAATACATTATAAATGGAGTACGCGCTCTGATAAATACCAATCCCCTCTTCGTGAAGATAGAGGCGGTCAAGCGGTATTTTAAGTGCCGCACTCATTATTTTACACAGTATTGATGCGGCGGCAAGTATCGCCGCACCGTGAAGAAAACTTTGTTTTTTCAATTAAATCACATTCATTTCTGCATCAAAGATTTGTTTTCTGTGATAACGGCAATCTCCGCTTTTATATCCCGTGATATATTTATTCATCGCGGCAATTACGACCTCGGGCTTGAGGTTTGCGCGACTTCCTGCGGAAAGAATCATTTCAATTTTGCCAAGAGACACCTTGATATCCTTTATATCAGGGCGGATGTCTACTTCCTTTATTCCGCTTTTTGTTTTCTTTTCAATGAAAATTTCTTTCATTAAAAGGAAATCAATTATCCCCGAAGGAGTTTTTTCGGGATAAACCTCGTAGTGCGCAATATCAAGTTTTTTCATATTGCTTTTTCCCGTGTGTGCGGAGAGAATCCTTACACCATCGGGCAAAACCGCGTTTAATCTTTCCATGATTTCATCGGGGGAAACCACTTCGGAAAGCACAATCTCAAGAATTTCGCACTCGCTTGTGTACCCCACTGAAAGAGGAAGCGCAAATGTCAGAAGCGGATGGGGATTAAACCCTTCCGAAAATGCGATGGGAAGATGCGCACGGCGCATTGCTCTGCCGAACATCCGCACAAAATCAAGATGTGAAACATATTTTGTTTTTTCCGTTTTTTCATATCGAAGGTAGTAGTTGTTATTCAAAGCACACACATCCCTTCTTCGTTTTGCAAAGCGATGCCGCACCGCAACCCGAGCATTTTTCGCGACAGTTGGGAGTTACGGATGCCAGGCGCGCCTTTTCATTTTCGTTTTTCATAAATTCGCGCGATACACCGATGTCGATTATATCCCATGGCAGAATTTCGTCATAACTGCGCGCACGGGTGTAAAAATTCATATCAATACCGCAGTCGGAAAAAGCTCTCTTCCACTTTTCAAGGTCGAAACATTCGTTCCAGCCGTCAAGTTTGCATCCGAGTTCGTGAGCACGAAGAAGCACTTTCGAAAGCCGTCTGTCACCGCGCGCGAAAACACCTTCAAGCACGCTGATATCGTTCTGATGATAGTTATATCTTATCTTGCGGTTTCTGATATTTTCCTTTAAGAAAAGTTGCTTTTCATAAAGCGTTTCCATACTGTCCTGCGCCGCCCACTGGAAAGGCGTAAAAGGCTTGGGCACAAAGCTTGCCACGCTGAGCGTTACGCTGACGGGTCTTCTCTTATTCGTTTTTTCGCTGTTGTAGTAGCAGTCAACAACCTTTTCCGAAAGGTCGGCTATACCCTTTATATCGTCATATTCCTCATAAGGAAGTCCAATCATAAAGTAGAGCTTTACGCTGTTCCAGCCACCCTCGAACGCCAGGGTTGCCGATTTTATAAGGTCTTCCTCGGACACATTTTTGTTTATCACATCGCGCATTCTCTGGCTGCCTGCCTCGGGCGCGAAGGTAAGTCCGCTTTTTCTGACTTTCTGTACTCTCTCCATAAGGTCGAGGCTGAAATTATCCACGCGCAGTGACGGAAGCGAGAGCGAAACTTTTTCCTTTTCCGTAAGAGCAAGAAGCCTGTCCGCAAGGTTTTGAAGGTCGGTGTAGTCACTTGTAGAAAGGCTTGAAAGCCCCATTTCCTCATAACCCGTTGAATTTATAAGCGCACACGCGTCATTCACAAGCGTGTCGGCACTTTTTTCGCGTACGGGACGGTAAATCATACCCGCCTGACAAAATCTGCAACCGCGGATACAACCGCGGAAAACCTCGATATTTGCCCTGTCGTGAACGATGCCTGAGAAAGGCACAATGAACTTATCGGGGTACACTACGCTGTCAAGGTCTGAAATAATGCGTTTTCTGATTTTTTCCTTTGCCTCGGGACAGTTGGGAGACATGCTCTTTATCGTGCCGTCTTCGTTATAGGTAACATCGTAGAGTGACGGAACATAAATACCGTCTATCTTTGCGATTTTTTTAAGGTAATCGGCCCTCTTTCCGCCTTCTTTTTTCCATTCCTTGAAGGCATCCATAAGTTCCCCGATGACCTCTTCCCCTTCGCCGATAGTGAAAAAGTCAAAGAAGTCTGCAATCGGCTCACTGTTATACGCACAGGGACCGCCACCGTTCACAAACGGGTCATCCTCTCCGCGCTCGCTTGCAAGAAGCGGAATATCGGCAAGCGAAAGCATATTCAATATGTTTGAATAGCACATCTCGTACTGAAGCGTTATTCCGAGGAAATCAAACTCCTTTACGGGAGTCTGCGTCTCATTTGTGAAGAGGGGGATGCTTTCCTTTCGCATTTCCTCTTCCATATCAATCCACGGCGCAAAAACACGCTCACAATAAGTATCCTCGCGCTGATTGAGTATATGATAAAGAATTTTCATACCCAGATGGCTCATCCCCACCTCATAAGTGTCGGGGAAGGCAAACGCATAGCGGATTTGTACATCTTCAGGATTTTTTATAACGCTGTTAAGCTCGCCACCGCAGTAGTGAGTAGCCTTCTGCACGCGGGAGTAGACTTTGTCAAGGTTTTTTATCTTTGTCATAACTATCTCCTATCTGAAAGGCACTATCTCCTTTGCAATCTGTAAAAAAAGAGATATCACCTTTTTAAGGTCTGTATCTTTTATAAGAACTGTTTTTGTTCCCGTCTTTATGTCGGGAAAAATGGAGCAGAGTGCGAAAACGACAATCAGTATCGCAAGCGCAACCGCACCTTTATAAAGTTCCTTCATCAGTATATTTTTTGTTTTTTCGTTCATATAACCACCTCGTTAAAGGTTATGAACACAACTTACTTAAAATACTGATAAAGGTAACATTTAAGCATTCCGTTATAGAGTTTGCGCTTTTTGTCGGCTACTCTTGCGTAACATTCTTCAAATCCTTCGTGGCTTGTCAGAATGTATTTCCCTGCATTTTCGTACTGGGAGAAATGCTTGCCGATTTTGCGGTAAAGCGCCTCGCAGCTCGTGTTATCCATAAGCCTTTCGCCGTACGGAGGGTTGCAGACGATAACGCCCTTTTCCTCAAAAACGGGCACTTTTGAGGCATCATGCACGGAAAATTTAATGTATTTATCAACACCTGCACGGCGCGCATTTTCCATCGAAAGCGCGACTGCATTCTTGTCAATGTCACTCGCAAAAATAATCGGTTCTATTTCGTGATTTTCGTTTTCGCGCGCTTCTTCACGGGCATCCTGATAAAGCGATTTATCCATAATGCGCCACTTCTCGCTGACAAATGTGCGGTTTATTCCGGGCGCAATTTTCTTTGCATAAAGAGCCGCTTCAATCGGTATCGTACCGCTGCCGCAGAATGGGTCAAGAAACGGTCTGTCACCGCGCCAACGGGTAATGTCAATCATCGAAAATGCGAGTGTTTCACGCATGGGAGCCGCTACTCCCTGCGCACGGTAACCGCGTTTATAAAGCGGTTCGCCAGTTGTGTCAAGGTATATTGTAGCCATGTCGCGCATAAGGGTAAACTGCACACGCATCATTGGACCTGTTTCTTCAAAATGTTCAATCCCGTACTTTGCTGAAAGCCGTTTTACGATAGCCTTTTTCACGATTGATGTGCAGGCAGGAACGCTTGAAAGTGTGCTTTTAAGGCTGCTTCCCTTGACGGGGAATGCGCAGTCTTTCTGGATAAAGTTTTCCCACGCTATTTTATTGACACCTACAAAAAGTTCCTCGAAAGTTGTCGCGCGAAACTGCGCCATTTTCACAAGCACGCGCTGACCTGAGCGGATGTTTATATTTGCAAGGGCAATCGCCTCGCAGTCGCCTTCAAAAGTAACCTTACCGTCAGTAACCTCAGTCGTTTCATAACCGAGCGAGCGCACTTCGTGGGCAAGGATTGATTCAGTCCCGAAAAATGTCGGTATGGTAAGGAGTAATCTGGGATTAGGCATAAAAACCTCCAATTTTCCTTTTGTAACTAAAGTTTTGCAGTTCTGCAAAGAAAGGTGTCCTTTTGATGTCAAAAGGACCAAAAACGCGGGGGTTGCGATTCCCCCGCACCCGCACCGCCCTCGCAGGGGCGAAGAAATTAATAATCTTGTTAAATTAAATAAGTGGGGGGCGTTTTTTCAGCATCCTCGCCTTTGTGATAACGAAACGCAATCGATAAACCTATTATCGTGCATTTCTAAATCGTGTCCACCTGCAAAGGAAACTGATGTGGACACGATTTTATCAGTCGGCTTCGTCACTTCAAAAACCGTAGTTTATTGCGATAAGTTAGTTCTATGTCAAACTAACAAGAGTACTGCAGTTAGGTTTTTGTAAATTTTTTGTCGACTACCGAGAAATCGCGAGCATCATTTTCCTTTGCAGGCGAGCGATTTCAGGCGACCAGGAAAAAGAGTTTTCCTTAAAGCCGGCGGTACAAAGACAAAAAATTTACAAAAACAAAAACACGACAGTAAAAGAAAACCACTCCAGAAAAACACACGCCCCGGCGAGGGCGGTTGGGGTCCGGGGAATCGCAACCCCGGAACTTTTGGTTCTTTTGGTTACAAAAGAACATAATCCTTGCACTTCTGCAAAATATTTTTGTTTCTTTCAACAAAAAGAATAACATTTCCTTTTATTATACATTAAAAGTGCTTATTTTACAAGAAATTTATTGCCCTTTGGGGCAAAATGGGTTATAATATACAGTGAGGTGGTATATCTTGTATATCGAGCATAATTCAGGAAATAAAATCTACAGAGCACCTTTTGGTGCGTGTAGTGTAAATACAAAAATAACGCTGCGTCTTTTTGCGGAAAACACCCCCTGCTTTAAGGATGTTTTCTGCATCGTGGGAGAAGATGAAATCCCTATGCAGTTTGCTTACAGCGTTGATAACGGATGTATGTTTGAATGTACATTTTCCGCACCTCAGAAACCGCAGTTATTATTCTATTATTTCCGTATACAGTCGCCGTACGAAACGCTTTATTACGGCAACAACTCACTCCGCCTCGGAGGTCTTGGCGAAACTTACCGCACTATCCCCGAAAGCCGTTATCAGATAACGGTTTTTGAAGAAGATTACGAAACTCCCGACTGGGTTAAAAATGCCGTTATATACCAGATTTTCCCCGACAGATTCAGTCGCGCAGGCGATACTCCGTTCCACGGAATAAAGCGTTCTTGGGGCGAGGAGCCTTTCTACCGCGCAGACCAGTTCGGCGGAGAGTATCTTTCAAACGACTTCTTTGGCGGAAATTTTGACGGAATCCGCGAAAAACTGCCGTATCTTAAAGAGCTCGGCATAACCGCCATTTACTTAAATCCTATCGGCAAGGCTTTTTCAAACCACCGCTATGACACGGGCGATTACGAAATTCCCGATGAAACACTCGGAACGGTCAAGGATTTCGAAAAACTTTCAAAAGAGGCGAAAAAACTCGGCATCCGCATAATATTAGACGGTGTTTTCAGTCACACGGGTGCCGACAGTAAATATTTCAACAGATACGGAAATTTCAACAGCATTGGCGCTTACCAGAGCGAAAATTCCCCCTATTTCAGTTGGTACAACTTCACGAAATTCCCCGAAAAATACGAATCATGGTGGGGCTTTGACACGCTTCCCAATGTTAATGAGCTTGACCCCAATTTCACACAGTTTATAGCAAGCGGTAAGGACAGCGTCATCCGTAAATGGCTCCGCCGTGGAGCGAGCGGGCTCAGGCTGGATGTAGCAGATGAGCTGCCCGATGAATTTATAAAAATTCTGCGCCACGCAATAAAGGACGAAAATCCCGATTCATACCTTGTTGGGGAGGTCTGGGAAGACGCGTCAAACAAAGTAAGTTACGGCGAAAAGCGTGAGTTTTTATTAGGTCGCGAGCTTGACAGCGTTATGAACTATGTCTTCCGCGAGGCAGTTTTAGGCTTCCTGACAGGGGGCGATGCGCGACTTTTTTCGATGCGCCTTCATTCGCTGATGGAAAACTATCCTGCACAGTCGCTTTATACGGCGATGAATCTTATTTCATCGCACGATGTTCCGCGCGCACTGACGGTGCTTTCGGGAAGTCCTGATTTCCGCACTCTTTCAAGAAATGCACAGCACGACTATGTAATTTCCGAGGATAAAAAAGAACTTGCAAAACGCCGTATGGTGCTTGCAATTGCTCTTCAGATGACTCTCCCCGGTGCACCCTGCGTGTACTACGGTGACGAGAACGAGATGTTTGGCTATGCCGACCCGTTTAACCGCGCGTGTATGGACTGGGCTCATGGCGAGAGCGAAATTTTCCGCCAGACGAGGCTTTTTGCCAATCTGCGCGGGGAGATTGATACTCTCCGCACAGGGTTTTATAAACTTCTTTCCGCGGAAAACGGAGTTGTTTCGTATATGAGACATCTTGAGGGCGGAAAAGACGCATTCGGCAAAAAATGTAGTGGCGAAGATGTCATCATAATAATAAATTCTCACGATAAGTGGCGCAGAATTAACCTTTATTTAGGCGCAGAAATAAAAGATACATTAAGCGGAGAAGAAATTTCAAAGGATGGCAGAATTTCGCTTGACCTCGCACCGCTTTCATACAGAATTTTCAGCACCAGGAAGGACTGTATATGATGTACAAAAATACCGAGCATATCGTCCCTGTTATCGCGTTTGGCAGTGACGGCGAAGGCATCTGCAAAATTGATTCCTTTACCGTTTTCGTACCTAATGCAGTAAAGGGCGACCTTGCCAGAATCTTAATAATTAAAGAAAAGAAGAGCTACGGCTACGGCAAACTTCTTGAAATAATTGAGCCTTCCCCCTTGCGCACTGCACCCGTTTGCGACATTTTCGGCAAATGTGGCGGATGCAGTATGCAGGGAGTTTCCTATGACGCTCAGCTTGAATATAAGAGCAATAAAGTGCTCGAGGCTCTCAGGCGAATCGGCGGTTTTCGTGATGCACAGATTTCTTCTGTCACGGGCAGTAACCCCTGTTCCCATTACCGTAACAAGGCGCAGTTCCCCGTAGTACAGACGGAGGATGGCATTAAGGCAGGCTTCTACGCTCCGCACAGCCACCGCGTTGTTGTGCCCGAAGAGTGCGCACTTCAGGATAAAAGAATAAACGAAATCGTCAGTTTTGTATGCAATTGGGCAAACGAGGCGGGCATTTCCGCGTATGACGAACAGAGCAAAAAGGGACTTCTGCGCAGAATCTGTGTAAGATGCGGAAAGGACGAGGCGACTGTTATCCTTGTCGCAACGAAGAGAATTCCCTATATTGAAACACTGCCCAAAAAACTCACGGCAAAATTCCCGTTTGTGAAGGGTATTGTCATAAACATCAACAAAGACGAAACGAACAACATATACGGAGAAAAAGACATCTGTGTATTTGGCGAGCCGTACATAATTGACAGTATCGGCGATATAAAATACAAGGTGCATTACAAAAGTTTTTATCAGGTTAACCCCCATACCACTCTTCCCCTTTACGAAAAGGCGCTTGACCTTGCTGGTCTTCGCGGCAACGAGACGGTGTATGACCTTTATTGCGGAACGGGTAGTATCAGCCTTTTCCTCGCAAAGAGGGCAAAGGAAGTTATCGGTATTGAAATTATTCTTGATGCCGTTGAAAACGCAAAGGAAAATGCGCGCCTTAATAATATAGAAAACGCACAGTTTTACTGCGGTAAGGCGGAGGAGGTTGCCCCGAAGCTGATTAAAGAGGGCAAAATTGCCGACACCGTTGTCCTTGACCCGCCCAGAAAAGGATGCGAGGAATTTCTTCTTTCCTCGATAGCCGATATGTCGCCTTCTAAAATTGTTTATGTTTCGTGCGACTGCGCAACAATGGCGAGGGATGCAAAAACCCTTGCAGAGCGCGGATATGTTTTGAAAGAGGTTTATGTTTTCGACCAATTTCCGCATACATCACATGTTGAATCCGTCATACTTTTATCAAAGGAATGTAGATAATGAAAAAACGAAAGATAAGCGGGTCTGCCCTTTTTATGTACATTGTGATTTTTGTAACTTTGCTTACTTGTGCCATCTGTTTTTCCCTGTATTACGGTGGCAAAACAGAAAATGGTGCCGTTTTATGGTCAGGTGTCACTGCCTTTATGATAGTTTATCACTTCTGGGGCAGAATCATCCTGGGGAATGTCACAAAGTTATTCGAAATAAATCAAAACCATTGGTGGTTTAAGGAAAAAAAGTTTGAAAAAGGGCTTTATAAATTACTTTCAGTAGAAAAATGGAAGGACAAGGCGCTTACATATAATCCTGAGGCATTTTCGATGAAGGCACACACTCTTCCCGAAATTGCCGCCGTTATGACAAAATCGGAGGTGGACCATTGGGTAAACGAAGTTATCTCCCTTGTCAGCATTTTGTTTTCCCTTGTCTGGGGAGAAGCCTGGATTTTTGCTATAACCGCCGTTTTTGCTATGCTTTTTGATGCTCAGTTTATAATTATCCAGAGATATAACAGACCGAGAGTTCTGCGACTGATAGAAAAAAAGAGTCTCAGGGCAAAGAAGAAAGAGTCTGAATCTCCAAGCAAAATTCAATCTGAGGTGTTTTTATGATATCCTTTCTCTTAAAAAAAATTATAAAAGAAGACTGTGACGCAAAAAAAACGCGCAGTATATACGGATATGTATGCGGAAGCGCGGGGATTTTCCTCAATCTCGTGCTTTTTGCAGTAAAGTTTGCGATAGGCACGGTTTCTGCGTCAATTTCCATTACGGCGGACGCTTTCAATAACTTAACCGATGCAGGCTCGTCCGTAATCAGCCTTTTCGGATTTATACTGTCGGGACAGAAAGCCGACAGTGAGCACCCGTTCGGTCATGGCAGAATTGAGTATCTTGCAGGGATTTTTATCTCCGCTGCAATTATACTTGTCGGCTTTGAACTGCTCGGCTCGTCCGTGGACAAAATCCTTCACCCGACCGAGTTTGTGTTTAATAAATATGTCGTAATCGTACTACTTTTTTCAATCGCGGTTAAACTGTATATGGCAATTTATAATAACAACTGCGGAAAGAAAATTCACTCCTCTGCTCTGCGTGCGGTGGCAAAGGACAGTATCAGTGATGTCATCACGACAGCCGTGATACTGTGTTCGTCAATTTTTATGTATTTTACCGATATTTACATTGACGGATATGTAGGTGTTCTTTTATCGCTTATCATTATCCGCGCAGGCGTAATGGCGGTTATTGAAACTGCCAATCCCCTGCTTGGCGGCGCACCCGATAGCGAATTTGTAAAGCGTGTTGAGGAAATCGTTCGTGAAAACCCCAATACAGTCGGAATTCACGACCTTGTGGTGCACGATTACGGACCAAGCAAGATTTTCGTGTCGCTTCATATGGAAGTTGACGGACGCGGTGAGATGTTTGCCCTGCACGATGCGGTAGACCTTGTCGAGCGCAGAATTTCAAAGGAACTCGGGTGCGAGGCGGTTATTCATATGGACCCGATTGACCTTGAGAATCCGCTCATCCGTGAAATTCACGAAATACTTACCGCCGAATGTCTTAAAGTGTCGGAAAAAGCGAATGTTCATGACCTTCGCATCGTGCCCGGACCGACACATACGAATATTATTTTTGATTTGATTCTGCCGCCCGAGCATTTTTCCAGAAAAGACGAGGTTTGCGAAAATCTTCGCGCGGTACTTACTGATATGAACGAAAATTATTTTGCAGTGATAACACCCGAAATGTCATACTGTGGGTAGGCGGTTGTGATAAAGCAGCACAGAACGAAAAACGCAAGATATTATTTATGGATTTCTTTTATTCAGACTATTTGAAAATTAAAGAATAGTCTTTGATTGTTTAATGTGGAAATTCGCGTGTCGAATTTCAGATTTTATGCGTTTTTCTCCGCACAAACTTCGCCTCTCGCTGTACCTATGTACAGCTTCGGATAACCCTTCGGCTCAGTTTGTATGCTCTGCACTACTTTCTCCCAACCTCGGTAAGGGAGCGCTTCTCGTTTTAATGCGGAGTGCGAAATGCAGAGTGCGAGATTCTTCGCTTTGCTCAGAATGACAAGTTTCAACCTGTCATTCTGAAGGAGCTGCGCGACTGAAGGATCCCTATAATAAGGTTGCGATAAAGCAGCACAATTTTTTGCGTTTCTCATTGGGAGCGCACATAGGGGACGGGGTGAATTTTGTTAGCCAAAACGGCGTCACAAAATTCGACCTGTCCCCAAACGAGAAGTGACGGCTCTCGTACAGTTATTAAAACGCACTTTTGGGGGATGGGGTGATTATTGTTAACCGAAGGTGTAAATATAATCGACCTGTCCCCAAACGAGAGATTACTAGCAAATGGGGCGATGTGAACTTCGCTACCCGTCCCCCATATGCGCTCTCAATTAAAATCCCCGATATCAAAAGAAAGGATAAGCTATGAACTACAACGAATTTTTAACCGACCTTAAAAGGGTAATTTCAATCAATTCAATCAACGCAAACTGTGGAGAAGTTACGGAAAATGCGCCTCTCGGAAAGGGCATAAATGACGCGATTGAGGAATTTTTGTCAATCGGCAACCGAATGGGGATGAAGACTAAAAACCTTGACGGATACTGCGGATATATCGAGATTGGCGAAGGCGAAAAAATGGTCGGCATTATCGCCCACGCAGACACGGTTGAAACGGGCGATGGATGGGACTATGACGCCCTTTCCTGCACCGTTACAGATGACGGTGTTTACGGTCGCGGTGTTGCCGATGACAAGGGGCCCGCACTTCTTGCCCTCTATGCAATGAAAGAGGTTATGGACAGCGGAAAAAGTCTTAACAAACGCGTTCGTCTTATTATCGGCGGAGACGAGGAATCGGGTGGCAACCGCTGTATAAATCGCTATAAAGAAAGTGAGGAAACCCCCTCCGTTTCATTTTCTCCCGACGCTGACTACCCTGTCGTTTTTGGCGAGAAGGGTATCCTTCGCGTAAGAATTTTCGGGGAAGAGAAAAATATCGCTCCCGACTTTAAGTTTGAGGGCGGAAAAATCGTAAATATCGTGCCTGAAGAAGCGCACGCATTTATAGACGGAAAAGCTCTTTCTGCAAAGGGCAAGTCCGCACACGGAAGCACTCCTGAGCTTGGCGAAAATGCAATCCTCAAGCTCGCGCCGGAAATCTGCGCACGCTACCCCGAAAGCACCTTTGCGCGCCTTGTTTCACTTTCTTCGGCACAATCACTGGGAATCGATATCAAAGACGAAATGACACGCCTTACAATCAATCCTGCAATTATGGTGGCAGACAGTAAAAACTGCTCGCTTTCCTACGATATCCGCTATCCTCTGACCGCAAACGGAGATGCGATTATGGACAGCATTAAAAAAGCAGTGGAAGAAAAGGGGCTTTGTGTAGAATTTTCTCTGCACGAAAAACCGCTTTATGTACCGCGCGACAGCCACCTTGTAACGACTCTTACAAAGATTTACGAGGAGCATACGGATTTTGACCCCACTCCCATTGCAATCGGCGGAGGGACATATGCAAAAGCATTCCCCAATTGCGTTGCATTCGGCATTATTTTCCCGGGCGAAGATGCACACATTCACGGACCGAATGAGTTTTGGAGTCACGAGAGTATAAAGCTTAATTTTGACATCATAAAAGATGCGATTCTACGGCTCTAATTTATTGACTTTTATATATAAATATTATATAATAAAGTGTACTCATGTAATTGGGTGCACTTTATTTTCTTATACAGGAACGGACGATGTCACTTGGCGGAAAAAAATGTATATATCGCCCCCGAAGAAATTGAAAGAGAGCGGGGTATTATAAATTTAATAAAGTCAAATTACGCAACCCCGAAATTCGCAATGGTCGAAACATTCGGTTGTCAGCAGAATGTCAACGATTCACAGCGTATTGAGGGTATGCTGATGGAAATGGGCTACACGCTGACGGACAAGCGTGAAGAGGCGGATGTAATCATCTTCAACACCTGCGCAATCCGTGAAAATGCACATGCAAGGGTTTTTGGAAACTTAGGTGCATTAAAGCACCTGAAGGCGAAAAAGCCTTCGCTTATCATCGGTGTCTGCGGATGCATGGCTCAGCAGGAGCATATTGCAAAGCGCATTAAATCAAAATACAAGCATGTCGACCTTGTTTTCGGCACGCATGTACTGTGGCGGTTCCCTGAATTTTTAGCCGATGTGCTACAGCACCGCGAAAGACTTATTGACATTTCAGGTGAGGGCGTGATTGCCGAGGGGCTTCCCGTGAACTATGACGGCGGAGCGAAGGCGTTTGTATCAGTTATGTACGGATGCAACAATTTCTGTTCGTACTGCATTGTACCTTATGTAAGAGGGCGCGAAAGAAGCAGAAAAGAAGAAGATATACTTTCTGAGATTTCTTTCCTTGCAAAAGACGGTGTAAAAGAAGTAATGCTCCTGGGTCAAAATGTAAATTCGTATGGCAAGGACCTGGGCAAAGAGGACGCGTTTGCCGATTTACTTTCAAAGGTGTGCAGAATTGACGGAATTGAGCGTATCCGCTTTATGTCATCGCACCCCAAGGATATATCCACAAAGCTTCTTGAAACCATGGCAAGGGAAGATAAGATTTGCAAGTCTCTTCATCTTCCGCTGCAGTCGGGAAGCGACAAGGTTTTATCCGATATGAACCGTCACTACGACCGCGGGAAGTATCTTTCCATTGTTGAAAAGGCGCGTGAACTTATGCCCGATATCTCACTTACGACCGATATCATTGTCGGCTTCCCCACAGAAACTGAGGAGGATTTTGAGGACACGCTTTCCGTACTGCGCGAGGCAAGGTATGATTCAATTTTCTCGTTCATTTATTCAAGCCGTGTGGGTACAAAGGCATCGCAAATGGAAAATGTATCAACTGAAGAAGAAATTGATGCACGGTTTAGAAGACTTCTTGAAGTGCAGAACGACATCAGTTATTCCCTCAACCTTCGCCACGAAGGAAATATTGAGCGCGTACTGGTTGAAAGCGTCAGCAAAACGGATGAAGCTATGCTGACAGGCAGAAACTACGCAAATAAAATCGTTAACTTTAAGGGCGACAGAAGCCTTATAGGCAAATTCGCCGATGTTAAAATAACAAAAGCACAAACTTGGGTGCTTTTTGGAGAACAAGTTTAAATTTTTAAAAGAGAGGTAATTAAAAATGGCAGAAATTTTTGAAAAGGCTCGCGAGCTTGGTGAGGCAATCATCGAAAGCAAGGAGTACAAGGAATTAAAGGCGGCGGAGCTTGCGCAGGAGCAGAGCGAAGAGGCGCTTCGTCTTATAGAAGAATATAACGAGGTCCGCAAGCGCCTTGGTCAGGAAATCCAGAAGGGCGATGTTTCAGAAGAAAGAATAACCCAAATCCGCGAAGAACTTGAAGAAGCATACGGCAAAATGACTACCTGTGACGAAATCACGGCATACATTAACGCGCAGAGGACTTTCCAGGCAGTAATTGACCAGATGAATAACATCCTCTCATTCCATATCACAGGAAAATTGCCCGGCGGCTGCAGCGGCAGCTGTTCCACTTGTGGCGGCGGATGTCACTGACAATGGCACAAACAAAGGAAAAGTGACTTAAGGAGTTGAAAATTTTGGCGGAACTTACTCCAATGATGAAGCAATACATGGAAATAAAGAAAAAGACACCCGACACTATTCTTATGTTCAGGCTCGGCGACTTTTACGAAATGTTTTTCGAAGACGCTGTTATCGCATCGAAAGACCTTGACATAACGCTTACGGGACGCGACTGCGGACTTTCCGAGCGCGCGCCGATGTGCGGAGTTCCGTTCCACGCGGCAGACAGCTATATTGCGCGCCTCGTTGCAAAAGGACACAAGGTTGCAATCTGCGAACAGATGGAAGACCCCAAAAGTGTAAAGGGTATTGTAAAGCGCGACATCATCCGTATTGTTACGCCCGGTACAATCCTTGACGATGCGCTCCTTAATTCACGAAAGACAAACTATATGGCGTCAGTTTGCCGTGTTGGAAACGACTGTGCAGTAACCTTTGCCGATGTTTCAACGGGCGAACTTTTAGGAACCACGCTTTACGACGACATTTCCTGCGATAAGCTTATAAACGAGCTTGCGCGTTTTTCACCCGTTGAAATTGCGCTTGGCGGAAATTCGTATCAGAATAAGAAAATTACTGAATATATCAAAAGCCGCACCGATGCACTGACCTTTACCTACGAATTTGACGAGGTTAAGAAAGGCGCTCGTGAACTTTTGGTGTCCCAGCTTAAAAACAGCAGCGATATTACGGATAGTCTTCTTGAAATTTCAACGGCAAGTCTTATTTCGTATATTCTCGAAACTCAGAAGGCGAAAATGTCGCACATAAATACGATTGACATTTACACCTCGCAGGAGTTTGTTGACCTTGACGCTGCAACGGTCAGGAACCTCGAGCTTGTCGAAACAATGCGCGACAAGTCAAAGAGAGGGTCGCTTCTCTGGGTGCTTGACAACACAAAAACATCCATGGGCGCAAGAATGCTCAAACAATGGATTCTGCGTCCCCTTGTGAATGCCGCATCCATAAATAACCGCCTGTGCGGTGTGGAGGAGCTTTACGAATCGCTTCCCCTTCGTGAGGATTTGTGTGAGGCGCTTACAGGCGTAGGCGATATTGAGCGTCTTATGAGCCGTGTTTCAATCGGCACGGCAAACGCGCGCGATATGGCATCGCTTTGCGTGTCGTTTTCGCGTCTTCCCTATCTTTCAAAAATTCTTTGCAGAATGAGAAGCACTATTTTAAGCGTTCAGGCGGCAAATCTTGATACGCTTGACGATTTAAGAGATTTACTCGAACGCGCGATAAACCCCGAACCGCCGATTTCACTTCGTGAAGGGAACATTATCCGTGACGGCTTTTTGGAAGAAATTGACCGTCTGCGCGACATAACCCGCGGCGGAAATAAGTTCATAACTGAGCTTGAGGCAAAAGAACGCGAAAGAACGGGAATCAAAAATCTTAAAGTTAAATTCAATAAGGTTTTCGGATATTTTATCGAGGTTTCATCGTCACAGCTATCAAAGGTTCCCGATGATTATGTCCGCAAGCAGACACTTACAAACGGCGAAAGATTTATAACCGCCGAGCTTAAAGAGATTGAAAGCAGTGTCCTGGGCGCGAGCGAGAAGCTCGTTGCACTTGAATATGAGGAGTTCCAGAAAATCCGCGAAAGAATCTGCGCGCATCTTGAAAGAATTGAGAAAACTGCGCGCGCAATCGCAGTTACGGATACGCTCTATTCCCTTGCCGAGGCGGCTGTTAAAAATAATTATACAAAGCCCGAGGTTAATCTCTCGGACAGACTTATCATTAAAGAGGGACGGCATCCCGTAGTGGAAAAGGTGCTCTCTCACTCGCTTTTCGTTCCCAATGACACGACTCTTGACTGCACCAATAACCGTATGGCAGTAATTACAGGCCCCAATATGGCAGGTAAGTCAACATATATGCGTCAGAGTGCACTTATCGCACTTATGGCGCAAATCGGCTCATTCGTTCCTGCCGAAAAATGTGAATGCGGTATCATCGACAAGATTTTCACACGAATCGGTGCATCGGATGACCTTGCCGCAGGGCAGAGTACATTTATGCTCGAGATGAACGAAGTCAGTTACATCCTCAAAAATGCTACTAAAAAAAGTCTTTGTATCCTTGACGAAATCGGTCGCGGCACAAGTACATTTGACGGACTTTCAATCGCGTGGGCAGTTGTGGAGCATATCGCGAAGAAGGTAGGTGCAAAGACACTTTTTGCAACACATTATCACGAGCTGACGGTACTTGAAAATGCTCTCCCTGGCGTTGTAAACTACAACACCGCCTGCAAAAAGAGAGGCGATGACATCACCTTCCTGCGCAGAATTGTGCGCGGTGGAACGGATGACAGCTTCGGTATTGAGGTTGCAAAGCTTGCAGGCGTTCCCGAAAGCGTAATTAAGCGCGCCAAGGAAGTATTAGCGAGCGTTGAGGGTAACGAGCGTGGCAGTGAAAAAGGCGAAAAGATTGCATCCGTATCGGGAGAGGTCGCACAAATCGGTTTTGAAGATATGGGTAATTCCAAAATCGCCGAAGCACTCCGCAATATAGATGTTACAACACTTACGCCAATTGAAGCGATGAACAAACTTTATGAACTGCAAAAACTACTATAAGCGGATGTGATAAAGCAGCACAGACCACAAAACGCAAAGAATTTATTGATACACTTTTAATAAGTCATTTGTCAAAGTGCCTTTGAATTTTTATGGTGGAAATTCGTAAACGAATTTCAATTTTATGCGTTTTGTTTCGCGCAAACTTCACCTCTCGCTGTACCATCGTACAGCTTCGGGTAACCCTTCGGTTTAGTTTACGCACTCTGTACTACTTTCTCCCATCCTTAAATTCGAGCGCTTATGGGGACGGGGCAGCACTCCCCTGTCATTCTGAGCAAGGCGAAGAATCTCCTGTTTGGGGACAGGTCGTTTTTGTTACGGGTTTGGGGACAGGTCGATTATAGTTACACCTTCGGTTAACAATAATCACCCCGTCCCCGCAACAAAAGCCACCCCGTCCCCCATAAGTGCTCTCATTCAAAAACCGCAGAAAAGAGGTGTGACTATGGGAAAGATTAACATATTGGACAAATTTACTGCTGAAAAAATTGCGGCAGGTGAGGTTGTTGAACGGCCTGCAAGCGTTATCAAGGAGCTTGTTGAAAACTCCATTGATGCAGGTGCAACAACTGTTACGGTTGAAATAAAGGACGGCGGCACTACATATATGCGCGTCTCCGACAACGGCAGCGGTATGGACAGTTCTGATGCCAAATGTGCCTTCCTGCGTCACGCCACAAGTAAGATTAAAACAGAAACCGACCTTGAAAGCATAAACACCCTCGGTTTCCGCGGTGAAGCGCTTTGTTCAATCGCGGCAGTAAGCCGTACTGAGCTTTTCACCAAGCAGAAAACCGCAGGCGAGGGTACTCATGTAAAGGTCGAGGGCGGAGAGGAAACTGTATTCGAAAGTGCAGGCTGTCCTGACGGTACAACTATTGTTGTAAAGGACCTTTTCTTCAATACCCCTGCGCGAATGAAGTTTTTGAAAAAAGACAGTGCCGAGGCGGCGGCAATTACCGATGTTTGTAATAAGCAGGCGCTTTCGCACCCCGATGTTTCAATCCGTCTTATCCGTGATGGTAGGGATGTACTCTTTTCCCCCGGGGACAACACCCTTAAAAATGCAGTTCACGCTGTTTACGGCAAGGACATTGCAAACAGTATGACCGAGGTTGATTTTGAGAAAAACGGTATCCGCATATACGGACTTACAGGTAAAAACAATCTTTCGCGTCCCAACCGTCTTATGCAGGTTTTCTTCATAAACGGACGCTTTGTTGTCAATAAAACACTCCTTGCCGCAATCGGTGAGGCTTATAAGAACGAGCTTATGATTGGCCGCTTCCCCGTTTGCGTGCTTAATATTGAGATAGACCCCTCGCTTGTAGATGTCAATGTGCATCCCTCTAAGACTGAGGTTAAATTCTCCTCTGACCAGGATGTTTATGAAACGGCTTACTGGGCAGTGCGAAACACGATAACTTCATCGGCATCGGCTCGTGAGGTTTTCGAAAAAGCAAATAAAAATGCTTTCAAAATGCCCGTCACGGTGAATTCTGCACAGCAGATTTCATTTGTAAAAAAAGAAGAGGTCAAAAAGAGTGCATTTACCCCCTACGCACCGCCGAAGGAGGAGAAGCCCTCTCCAAAGCCCCTTACAACCAATCAGATTCGCGAGGAGGTTTTGCCCTTTGGCGGAAAGCTTCCCGTGCGCGAAATTGAGGGTATAAAAGATATTCCCAAGCCACATAAAGAGGCTGTTACAACTCCCCAAAAGGAAGTTACGCTCTCTTTTGAAGACGAGCTTAAAGACGCAATAAACAAGGCGCAGTCACAAAAGATTCCCACCCCCGAGTTTGATGTTAAAATCATCGGTCAGCTTTTCGGCACATATATACTTGCCGAAGGTGACGGAGAGTTTTTCCTGATGGACCAGCACGCCGCGCATGAGCGCATCCGCTTTGAACAAATCAGGGGGAACGGGTACAAGGCTGATACACAGCTTCTTTTAATGCCAATCAGCGTAAATCTTACCCCTGCGGAGAAGGTTACGGCTCTTGAAAAGAGACAGCTTCTCCTTTCGATGGGATTTGAGCTTGAGGAATTCGGCACAAACGCCGTCATCCTGCGCTCGCTTCCTGCGGATTGTCCATTCGATTTGGGCGAGGCGCTTTTCATAGAAATACTTGAAATCATTTCAGGCGGAGAGGGTGGCAGTATTTGTGCAATGCTTGATAAGGCGGTTTATACCATCGCCTGTAAGAGCGCAATTAAGGCAAATCAGTCACTTACCCTCCCCGAGCTTGAGAAACTCTATGCCGAGGCGATGGCGCTTGAAGGAATCACTACTTGTCCGCACGGCAGACCTATCACAGTAAAACTCACCAAATACCAGATTGAAAAAATGTTTGGCAGGTTAGGATAATAATGACAAAAAAAATACCGCTCATTGTTGTTGCAGGCGCAACCGCTTCGGGAAAGACTTCTCTTTCTGTTGAGCTTGCCCGAAGATTTGACGGCGAGGTTATCTCCTGCGACAGCATGCAGATTTATAAAAACCTTGATATCGGAACGGCAAAGCCAACAAAGGAGGAAATGGGAACTGTTCCTCACCACCTGCTTGATGTGGCAGAGCCTTGGGAGGAATTCAGCGTAGAGCGTTACTGCGCCCTCGCACATAAGGCAATAAGCGATGTCTATTCCCGTGGCAAACTCCCCATCCTCGCAGGCGGAACGGGACTTTACCGCGACAACACCATCTATGCCACAAGTTTTTCCGCGCCTAAAAGAGATGACGCTCTCTCGGCAGAGCTTTTGCGCTTTGCCCAGGAAAATGGAAACGAGGCACTTTTTGAAATCCTGAAAAAAGAAGACCCAAAGGCTTCAGAAAAGCTCCACCCCAACGATGTTAAAAGGGTAATCCGCGCTATTGAAACAAAGCGCACAACGGGATGCACAAGGCACGAAATTGACGAAAAAAGCCGTCCCGATGAAAGCCCGTATAACTATATTTACCTTGCAATCGATATGCCGCGCGAGATGCTTTATGAACGCATTGAAAAGCGCGTTGACATTATGCTTGAGGACGGACTTTTAGCCGAGGTTAAAACCCACATTCTTCCAAATCTTAACAAAATGACAACCGCAGCCATGGCAATCGGTTACCGCGAGGTAATATGGTATTTTAAGGGACTATGTACCTATGACGAAATGGTTTTTCTCTTAAAAAGAAACACACGCCGTTACGCAAAAAGACAGCTCACATGGCTAAGAAACAACCCCGATGTGAAATTCATTGATTATAAAAACTTTTTGTCCGAGGCAGAAAAGCTTATTAAAGGAGGTGCGCTGATTGAATAAAAAAATTAAAACTGTCTTACTGATTTCTCTGATTATCGCGCTTATAAGCACACTCAGTTACTGCAGCGCGCCTTTCGATACGGAAACTGCAAAAATAATATCAATCCGCAAAACCGTAAGCGGTGAAGGGTACATTCTCAGAAACGAAACCGTGATTGAGAATTCCTCAAACGGTGTTTTTGAAGCATCGGTCAAGGACGGCACAAGAGTATCTGGCGGCAGCAGTATCGGCGTTACCATAAGCGGCAATTACAACGAAGAGCTTGTGAAAGAGCTTGAGGATGTCACCAAACGCATTGACGAAGTTCAGAAATCAGGCGATTTTGCCGATATTTACGCATCTGACGAGGCGAGGATTTTCTCTGCCCTTCGCGATATAACAAAGGAAATCCGCACAAATGCAAGAGGCGGAAATCTCTCCCTTGCCGCACAGAACACGCAGCAGCTTAAAGCCCTTCTTGAGAAAAAATACACCTCCGAAAACAGCGGTGCCGCACAGGCGCTTCTCTCCGAGCTTGAGGCGAAGAAGGCCTCGCTTGAATCACAGCTTGGTAACATCCGCGAAAATGTCAGCTCTCCGACTGCAGGGTGCTTTTACACTTCTCTTGACGGTCTTGAGCAAAAGCGTCCCGAAAAGGAGCTTTTCGCCCTTACCACGGCTGATATTTATAAGTTTCCCAAGACTCTTGACGAATACAAAAAGCCACGCACCCATGCAGGCAAAATTGTAGACACTTACTCGTGGTACCTTGTGGCAACTATCCCGATTGAGGATGCCAATCTTATATCTCCGGGTTCTTCGGTAACGCTCTCTATTGACGAGGGTTCCCCCCTGAGTGCTACTGTGGAGGCAGTAAATCCTGACGAAATTGATTCTGCAGCAATCATTATAAAGTGTACACGAAACGCAAACGGCATCTTTGAAAAAAGAACCGTTAATTTCGAAATATGCTACGAAGAATACAACGGACTTTATGTTCCAAGCGCTGCCATCCGCATAAAGGACGGTGTTACGGGAGTTTATGTTATAAACCGTAACGAAGCCGTTTCTTTCCGCGCGACCGATATAATTTTGCAGGAGGAGGATTTTGCCATTGCAAAAACTCCCTATACTCCGCCTGCAGAGGTCCCCTACTCTGCGCTTAAAATTTATGACGATATTTTAGTCAATCCTGAGGTGATGAGGGAAAGTGAGCTTAAAAAATAACATTTGCGAAATTCATAAAAGAATAGATGACGCCGCGAAAAGAGCAGGCAGAAAGAAAGAGGATATAACCCTTATCTGTGTGTCCAAAACCATCGATGCCGAAGTTATAAACGAGGCGGTTTCTCTTGGCGAGAAAACCTTTGGCGAGAACCGCCCGCAGGAGCTTCGCGATAAGCTTGACCGTGTCCCCGGCGCCGTATGGCACCAGATTGGTCATCTTCAGACCAACAAGGTAAAATATGTTGTCGGCAAGGCGGAGCTTATTCATTCGGTGGATTCAATCCACCTTGCAGAGGCTATAAATGAAAGAGCAGAAAAAGAAGGGCTCTGTCAGGATATTCTTCTGGAGGTTAATATTTCAGGAGAAGAAAGCAAATATGGTTTGACGATAGCGCAAATCCCTGATATAATTAAAGAAATAAGTAGTCTTAAAAACCTGAATTTCAGGGGGTTTATGACTATGGCTCCCCTCGATGCGCCCGAGGAGGAAATAAGAAAGATTTTCAAGACTGCACACACTCTTTTTGAAAATCATAAAAAAGACGGTGCCGATATTCTTTCAATGGGTATGTCAAAGGATTTTGAAATAGCCGTTGAGGAGGGCGCAACCCACATACGCGTGGGCAGTGCAATATTCAAAAGATAAAATTTTTAGTATGAGTATATTTTAAGGAGGAATTATTATGTCATTCTTTTCTAAATTCAGCGATCTCGTGTTCGGTCCCGAGGAAGACGATGAGGTAGATTTCGCTCCCGCTGTTGAGGAGTCACCTTTTGAAGCAACCTCCAAGTCATTTTCCAAGAAGCCCAAGGTTGTGTCAATTGCCGCAACAACACAGATGAAGGTTGTCGTGGTTTCAATTGAACGCTTTGACGAAACAAGAGAAATTGTTGACCATCTCAAGAACAAAAAACCCGTTGTGCTCAATCTCGAAAAGCTCGACAAGGATATTTCAAGACGAGTTATCGATATCATCAGCGGTGCTTCATACGCTCTGGGCGGAAGCACACAGAAGGTTGCCAAGGGTATTCTTCTTGTTGCTCCCTATAATGTTGATATCATGGCCGATGTCCGCGATGAAATCGAAAACGGAGCCTTCTTCCCATGGGAAGAATAAATAAAGACTCGTTTACCTACGGTCTTGACAGCCGCCATAATATTATGTTTGCGCATATTTTTGACATGGCGACTGCGTGCGAAAAGTATTACAGCGCAACCTACGGCGATTTTCTGTCGGAAAACAGTATTTCAGAGCTTTCTAAGAGGGAGCAGTTTCTCCCTCTTAAGCCTGTTCTTTTCGGCGGCTACGATGATGCTGAGAGGAAAATGGTTGCCTTTGTTCCTGAGGATATTGAGCCCGATTTTCCCATATGCGTGGTAAAAATTTCTTCGCCGCGCATAAAATCGCTTTCCCACCGTGACTTCCTGGGGAGCATTCTCGCCCTTGGTATAAAGAGGGAAAAATGTGGCGACATTATTATAAAAGAGGACGAGGCGTACGGCTTTTTTTCCGAAGATATCGCGTCATATGTTTCAAACAATCTCACGAAAATAGGTCGTGAGGGTGTAAAAACGCAAATTGTAGAGCCATCCCAGATTGAGCTTCCCGAAAAAAGTTTTCGCGAGATTAAAGGGACGGTGTCTTCCTTGCGCCTTGACAGTGTTATCGCTCTTTTTGCAGGATGCGGTCGCACTAAAGCGTCTGAGATTATTTCGGGCGGGCTTGTCTTCGTGGGCGGTATACAGGCCGCAAAAAACGATTTGCATCTTAAAGACGGTGACACAATTTCCCTGCGCGGAAAAGGAAAAGCCACACTCTCAGTCGGTGGCACAAGTAAAAAGGACAGGATATTTATAACTCTCAATGTCTGGAGTTAATGAAATGTTATATATTTTATCTGCAATTTTAATTATCGCATTTGACCAGATAACAAAAATCCTTACGGTAAAGTATTTTCACCTCGGTGAAGTAAAGGAAGTCATTCCCCGTATTTTAAGTTTTACCTATGTTAAAAACGAGGGTGCGGCTTTCGGCATACTTCAGGGAGCAAGGGTTTTCTTCATTATTCTTACGGTTGTTATTCTGATTTGTGCGATATACTACATCGTAAAAATGCGCCCTACCTCGCGCCTTGAAAAACTGGCGCTCTCTTTTATAGCGGGTGGCGCTGTGGGGAATTTCATCGACCGCGCGGCTTTTGGTTTCGTGCGCGATTTCATTATGGTGGAATTTATCGATTTCCCTGTTTTCAATATCGCAGACTGCTTCGTCTGCATCGGTGCAGGGCTTTATATCCTGTACGCTTTCCTTGATATGAAGCCGAAAGGAAAGAATCCAAATGAGTAATACTGTAAATCTTACGGCGTGCAAAGCTGCGCGCTGTGATGTCTATTTAGCAGAAAATATGCCCGACCTTTCGCGGAGCTTCTTAAAAAGGCTCTTTGAAAGCGGAGAGGTACTCGTAAATGGCAAGACTGTCCGCGCATCATTCAAGCTAAAGATAGGCGACGAGATTTCACTCACCCTTCCCGAGGCGAAAAAGCTCGATGTCGTAGCACAGGACATTCCGCTTGATATTGTGTATGAGGATAGCGATGTCCTCGTTATAAACAAAGAGCGCGGAATGGTCGTCCACCCTGCTGCAGGGAATGAGGACGGCACGCTTGTAAACGCCCTGATGTACCACTGTGGCGACAATCTTTCAGGAATTAACGGAGTTTTGCGCCCAGGAATTGTGCACAGAATTGATAAAGATACTACGGGACTACTCGCGGTTGCAAAAAACGATAAAGCGCATCAGTCGCTTACCGACCAGCTTAGTGACCGCAGCTTGTCGCGTACATATTTTGCAATTGTTCACGGAAATATTAAAGAAGATAATTTAACTGTCGATGCCCCGATTGCGCGTGATATAAAAGACCGCAAAAAAATGGCAATCGCGCGAAAGGACGGGCGCAGTGCAGTTACACATATAACAGTACTCGAGCGTTTCGGAAAGTACACCCTTATCCGCTGCAAGCTCGAAACGGGGCGCACGCACCAGATACGCGTCCATACAAAATCAATCGGTCATCCCATATTGGGCGACAAAACCTATGGACTTAAGAAAGAGGAGTTTGTGCTTTCAGGCCAGCTTCTTCACGCAGGCGAAATCGGCTTTATCCATCCCGCAACGGGCGAAAATGTAAGTTTCTCCGCACCACTTCCCGAGGATTTTGAAGATACACTTGAAAAGATAAGACTTAAATATACTTAATGAGAGTTGTGTGCGGGGACGGGGACATTTTTGTAATCCGAAGGTGCACAAAAAATGGACCTGTCCCCAAACAAGAAAGAGGTTGATAAATATGGCAGAAAAATTTTACATTACTACCCCCATTTATTACCCCAGCGACAAACTGCACATAGGTCATTCCTACTGCACAGTTGCCGCTGATACTATTGCGCGTTATAAAAGAGCGCAGGGCTATGATGTAATGTTTTTAACAGGTACTGACGAACACGGTCAGAAGATTCAGCGTATCGCCGAGGAGAGAGGTGTTTCTCCGCAGGAGTATGTTGACAACATCGTAAAGGGCATCAAAGAGCTCTGGACACTTATGGATATTAGTAACGATAAGTTTATCCGTACCACAGATGAAATGCATGTTAAAGCAGTGCAGAAGATTTTCAACACTCTTTACGAAAAGGGTGACATCTATAAGAGCGAGTACGAAGGGTGGTACTGTACTCCCTGTGAATCTTTCTGGACAGAGCATCAGCTCGTTGACGGCAAGTGCCCCGACTGTGGCAGAGCCGTTGAAAAGACAAAGGAAGAGAGTTATTTCTTCCGTCTTTCAAAGTATCAGGACAGACTTATTGACCTTATAAAGAATAATCCCGACTTCCTTCAGCCGTCTATCCGTCAGAACGAAATGCTCAATAACTTCCTCATCCCCGGGCTTGAGGATTTGTGCGTTTCAAGAACGAGCTTCGACTGGGGTATCCCCGTAGAGTTTGACCCCAAGCATGTCGTTTATGTATGGCTTGACGCTCTTACAAACTACATCAACGCACTCGGCGCATTCTCTGATAATGACGCAGATTTCAAGAAATATTGGCCTGCAGATGTTCATCTTGTGGGTAAGGAAATCGTTCGTTTCCATTCTATCATCTGGCCGGCTATGCTTATGGCGCTTGACCTTCCTCTTCCCAAGCAGGTTTACGGTCACGGCTGGCTCCTTCTTGACGGCGGTAAGATGAGTAAATCAAAGGGTAATGTTGTTGACCCTGTAAAGCTCGTTGAAAAGTACGGTGTTGACGCCATCCGCTATTTCCTGATGCGCGAAATGCCCTTCGGTGCTGACGGTGTGTTCAATAACGAAGCGCTTATAAACCGCATAAATTCCGACCTTGCAAATGACCTTGGTAACCTTGTAAGCAGAACTGTAAGCATGGTAGAAAAATACTTCGGTGGCACAGTTACAAACAAGGGTTTTTCTGACAGTTTTGACGAGGAACTCATTGCACTTGCCAAGGAAACTCCCAAAAAGGTTGAAGAGCTTATGGATTCATTCCAGTTCTCAAACGCACTTGCGGAAATCTGGAAGCTCATCAGCCGTACCAATAAATATATCGATGAAACTACTCCCTGGGCACTTGCCAAGGATGAGAGTAAGAGCGACAGACTCGAGACAGTTATGTATAACCTTTGCGAAGCAATCCGCATTTCAGCCGAGCTTATCGCACCCGTTATGACTCGCACCACGCCTGCAATTCTTGAGCAGATTGGTGCCGAATCAAAGGGTTGGGCAGGTGCATCCGTATGGGGCGCGCAGGACGGCTTTACAGTTAAAAAGGGTGAGGTTCTCTTCCCCCGAATCGATGTTGAGGCTGAACTTAAAGCTATTGAAGAAGAAGCGGCAAAGAATAGCGCTCCCGAGATAGAAAAGCCCGAAGGCAAGGAAGAAATCACAATTGACGATTTCTTCAAGGCAGAGCTTCGCGTAGCACAGGTTGTAGAATGTGAAAAGATTAAAAAGGCAAAGAAGCTCTTAAAACTTCAACTCGACCTCGGCTATGAAAAGAGACAGGTTGTAAGCGGTATCGCGCAGTACTACGAGCCGAGTGACCTTATCGGCAAAAAGGTAGTCGTTGTTGCAAACCTTAAGCCCGTAAAACTCTGCGGCGAGGACAGTTACGGTATGATTCTCTGCGCGTCAAACGACAATCAGCTTTCAATCGTTTCTCCGTCTGATGATATGCAGCTCGGAAGTGAAGTTTGCTGATGATTTTCGATACGCACGCACACTACTACGACAAAAAATTTGATGCCGACCGTAATGAACTCCTTTCAAAAATGAAAGAAAACGGTGTCGGCTATATAATGAACGCAGGCTGCGATGTTGAAACGACAAAAAGATGCATCGCGCTTGCCGAAAGATATGACTTCCTCTATGCTACTGCAGGTATACACCCCAACCACACTTTTGATATGAATGACAGAAGCCTTGACGGTATAAAGATGCTTGCAAAGCACCCGTGTGTTAAGGCAATTGGCGAAATCGGTCTTGATTATTTTCATAAATATACTGACCGCGAGGTACAGAAAGAGGCTTTTGCAAGGCAGATTGCACTTGCGAGGGAACTTCATCTCCCCTTTGTAATTCATTGCCGCGATGCCTGTAAAGATGTTCTTGACATATTAAAAAGCGAGTATAAGGGCGGCGGTGCGCTGATGCACTGCTTCAGCGAGAGCAAGGAAACTGCGAAAATACTTCTTGATATGGGGCTTACTATCGCAATCGGCGGTACTGTGACATTCAAGAATAATGTCCGCACAGTCGAGGCGGTACGCTATATCCCGATGGAGAGCCTCGTTATCGAAACGGACAGTCCATACCTTTCCCCCACTCCGCACCGTGGCGAGCGTAACAGTTCCCTCTACATCCACTATGTAGCCGAAAAAATCTCCGAAATCAAAGGACTTTCTGTAGAAGAAGTAATTGAAACAACTACCAAAAACGCAAAAAACTTTTTCGGGATAGAATAAGAAAAGGCAACTTGATTATTAATCAAGTTGCTCTTTTTTGCTACATTCGATATGTCTTCTGCTGTACAGTTTGGGGACGGGGCAATTTCTGTACAATTTATCTGTTCTTAAAATAGTTTTTGAAAATCTCGCACATTTCTTTGGAATCGTTAATATAATACGCTCTTGCTATTTTTCCGTCTGCAGTAAAATCAGCACCGTTCCACCATGCGGCAAGTTTTATATTGGGAAATTCTTCGATATTCTCAAGCATCTTTCTCGTCCATTCTTCCTTATCTCCTCCTGCTCTTGCACATGAAAACTCGGTTATAATAAAAGGCATATCATATTTCTTTATTTCTTTTTCATATAAGGGTTTATACAAATCATCAAATTCCGTCCATTTTTCTCCTTCATAAAAAGTTCCCGTGTTATAAAGAGTAAGACCGAGAACATCTACATAATCATTTCCGGGGTAATACATTTCTTCCGCGTTCCACTTAAAATCAGGGAACGATTTTCCGTTCGGATTCCATACCCAAATCACATTATCTGCATTATTCTTTTTGAATATATTATATATATATTTGTACATTTCCCGATAGAGTTGCGTATCCAAAGACATTTGATACCCCGAATATTCACACCAATCCCCGTTCATTTCGTTGGTGAATCTAAATAAGACAGGGTGCTTGAAATTGGCAACACTCTCTGCATAATCATGCAGGAATTCATCATAGTATCCGTCTAAAACTCTGAAAAGTTCGTTTCCCTGCTGATGATATCTTTTAGGCTGCAAAGTTAATTCAACAATTCGCTCCTCAGAATAGGCTTTATCAAGAAACGCTCTTACTTTTGTCGGGTCATATTCATCCTCAAATTCAGAATACAACAACAAAAGTCCAAATTTATGATCGAGTTTGTTTTCTATTTTGGAAAGTTCCTCGGTTTCCATATAATCATACTGATATATTCCCCACTCGATTTTTTCTGCATTTAGCAAATACTGATTATAAAACTGCCTGGTTTCCGAATTAAATTCTCGCGCTGTTGCATACTTAATTTCAGGTGTCTTATGCTCGCTCTTGGAAGGTTTTGTAATTTTAAGCGCCGTGATATATTTTTCATAGTCGTTAATTTCGCGTGCAGACTTAACAATTATTGTATATACCCTCTTATTCTTAGGGATGTCAATTTTTAAGTAATGATTTTTGTCCTTTGTAATTTTAGAAAGTTTATCCCTTTTCCACGATAAAATCGTTTTTCCTCCGCGTTCTATTTGCGTTACATTATTATAGTCGGCTTCATTTGAAGCAATAGATGTGTTGCTATAATTGATATAACTTAATATTTCATCCTTGGTTTTGCACTCTTCCACATAAATTTCAATAATGCAATCTTCTGACAAAAACCGAACTGCATAAGGCAAGAAGCTCGCATCTACTGAACATCCTTCAGGTATTATGAATTTGTATCCGTCAACCTCGTTTATGTAGATGTTTTTATCATTCGTTACCGTTTTGGTTATATTTCCACAAACAATACAAGCAAAAAACACTATCATCAATGCCATTATGAGCTTCATAATTTTATTAAAACGCATGTTAATCACCCTTTCATACTCCTTGCATGCAGCATATTTTACAAAGTACGACACAATTATACAACAACTATTAGTTGTTGTCAATAACTAATCTTGGGTGTTTTACTCAACAATCTATTGTTGTTATAATTAAAGCGGGTGAGGAAAATGATTAAAAATCTTAAAAAGTTGCGTACTGAAAAAGGCATAAGTCAGCAGCATTTAGCGGGTGTTTTAGGCATAAGCCAACAATCTATAAATAAGTACGAAAATCACGATGTAGAACCTGATATTTCTATTTTAATTGCTATCGCGCAATATTTTAATACCACTGTCGATTACTTGGTAGGAAATAATGACAACCCCTGTTTGTCGGAAGATGCTCTGTCAGACCGCGAAAAAAATCTGATTTCCAAATACCGTAACCTAAACGACACCGAAAAAACTTGCGTTGATACGCTTGTTGAAACTTATTGTAAGGCGAAAAAGTAATAAAAAAGGATTCGAAAAAGCTCTTTCCGAGTTTTCGAATCCTTTTTTGTATTTTCCTATAGTTTTTCACTGATATCACGCGTGACAATTACTCAGCCTTTTGAATAAGTTCTACGCTTTGCGTTAGAATAATCATGTTCAGCTTCTCTAAATTAATAGAATAAAATTTGAATTTGTTTTTTGTTTTAACAACTATCATCTCTTCGGGGATTTTGCACATTATCTTTTTAATCTTATATTTGCTAAACTCCATATTCTGCTCTAATTCCGCCATAGAAATTCCTTGTTCACTAAATAGTGCTGCTTGAATTAAAAAACTACGCAACTTGTATAGATCGAAATCATCACACTGTTTTGCAATAGCTTTCTCATACTTTCTCCATGTGGCTAGTTTTTCAAGCAATGACTTTTTAAGTTCTTTCATTGCTTCCAAAATCATTTTCAACTGCATTAACAAAAACGGGGTCAAGTCTCCAAGATTACGCTGATCATTACATATACTAAACGCTTTATAATATTCACTAATATTCTCTTTTATTGTTTCTGAAATTCTAAAGGAAATTAGAGGTGTTAATGTATTAGAAATACCATAGCTCAGTATAAATCTTCCTAATCTTCCGTTACCATCATAGAATGGATGAATGTACTCTATTAAGTAATGAAAGATGCAGACTCTGAACAAACTCTCTATGGAATCATCATTTAAAAAGTCAAGAGCGTGTGTCATCGCTTCTATTATTTTACTTTCAGGTATTAATCCTTGATGAATCACTTTATCTGTTTCACTATGAACAGTAACAATTTCTTTTCTAAAAAATTTACCGTCTGGTCTATTTCTTGGATCTTCATTAACAACTTCTTCAAGGAACACTTCATCGTAAATATCTCTAATATCCTGACAACTTTTTAGGGGGATGTTTTCTTGATTAATTAACTTTAGATATTTATTTACCAAGCCTAGAAACCGGTGATGTTTTCCCTTGTTTTTAGACTGTGACTCTAATATATCTAAAGCTTCACCAATTTCTTTTCGACTACTGTGTACTCCCTCTATTTTATTTGTAATAACAATTTCATCAATTAAGCATTTTCTTGAATACTGATCTATCGCAACCCCAGGAAGTTCTGAACACAAGGTTCCTATTTCTTTATCTAATTTTGCAATATTGAACGCCATCCTCAGCACTTCGGCATTCTCCATAAAGAACGCCTGATTTTCACCTATATAAAAATTAAGCTTTTTTGTTTCTTCTGAATCAAATCTTTTTAGGTATTCTTGGGCATATACCTCATTATCACCATAGTACAGACTCTTTAGTTCTTTATATTTCATAAATTTCACCCCCTATTTTGATTACAACTACAATATTATCAAATTTCAAATAAAAAATCAAGCGTTTTTTTATTTGAGTTTATTATTCTGTGCTTTATAACCAAAAAATCCTGTGTATTTTACACATATTTTTGGATTTATCACAACTTACTTATATAATAGAGTTATATGTTTTTTTATCTAAAATATTTATTTTTAACTTTCAAAAAATTTTTTAAGTATTAAATTCTTCAAACCATTCCTTTATATTTATAATAATAGCATATCAAATAGCAAAAGTCGTTACACTTTTAAAAAAATTTTTACTCAATTTGAAAATAATGCTTTTTTCATTCCTCAACGCGAATAAAACCAAGCAAAAAAAGAACACCTACAAATGTAAGTGTTCTTTTTTGTTCCGGCGACGACCTACTTTCCCGGGCGGCTTCCCACCAAGTATCATCAGCACTGCAGAGCTTAACTACCGTGTTCGGAATGGGAACGGGTGTGACCTCTGCGTCATAGTCACCGAATATTTGTTTTGC
>JAFQQD010000034.1 GCA_017411435.1 Clostridia bacterium | reverse complement strand
GCCAGGGCGGCACGGAGGTCACGGAGTACGACAGCTACTCCGACTACCTGACCGCCTATGTCCAGTATTGCATCGAGACCTACGGCTGATAAGGAGGACACCATGAGCTTTTCTGATTGGACCAAAAAGCGCAAGCAGAACAACACCACCGCCGCCACCGGCGGAAGCACGGGAGGGGCGCGGGCAACCGCGTCCCCCTCTGCTGCGTCTGTGCGCGACGACACCCCCTCCTCCTTCGGTGAGTGGACCCGGAAGAACAAGGGCGTGACCGCGTGGCGCGAGGAGGAAAAAGGCATCAATGAGTTTCTGGAGCGCCTGGGCACCTTCTCCCAGCGGGTGAGCGACGACTACTCCCAGCGGGAGGGCGTTTATCAGAGTGCCGACACCCTGGGCGAGTACCGGGACAAGACCTACCAGACCATCGACAGTTTCACGCGGCAGTCCGGCCAGTACCGGGACTACTTCACCACCTACCGTGACCAGTACGACGAGATGTACGGCGAGGGCACCGTGGAGGGCATCCTTTCTGCTCTGGACGAGGGCGACAGCTACCTGGGCAGCGTGCGCTCCGATCTGGGCAACGAGTACGACTACTGGGCGCAGTTTGAGGACGAGGCGGCCTACAACGGCTACCTGGAGCAGCAGAAGGAATACGAGCGTCTGTCCGGCCTGGACCTGGACGAGCTGCGGGCAAGCCTGGAGGAGCTGAACGGCCAGCTTGAGGAGGCGGAACAGGCAAAGACCACCGCCAGCAACATGATGGTCGGTATCAACCGCTACGGCACCCAGGCGCAGCGGGAACAGTACGGCGCGGACCTGGAGGAAAAGACGGCTATCTATGACGACCTCCAGAGCCAGGTCACGGCCTTGCAGCGGGACATCCAGCAGGCCGAGGGCATCCAGAAGGGCCAGCAGTACAGCGCCTACCTGAATGAGGGCGACTTCGCCCAGTATTCCGCCCAGGGCGCTGACATCGACAACCCCGCGCTGGCAGATGTAGAGAAGGGCATCACCATCTTCGGGCGCAACTTCGGCGGCGAGAAGCCCGGCAACATCGTCACCTACTCCCGCGACAACTGGCAGCAGATCGCGCTGGGCGAGGCCAACAACAGCCAAATGACCGGGCGCAGCCTGTACCACTACATGACCGACGACGAGGTAGGCATCTATAACTACCTGCTGGCAAAGAACGGCGAGGCCGCCGCGCAGGAATACCTCGACTACCTGGAGGAGACCCTGAATTATCGCTTTGGTACGGCCCAGGGCGAGAACATCCGGGGCATCGAGAACGACGCGGGCCGCACGGCTATGACTGCCCTGTATGGCCTGGGCGCTGGCCTGGACCAGTTCGGCAGCGGTGTCCGTCAGCTTTTCTCCAGCGAGCGCCTGCCTACCACGGCAACGCAGTTCGGCTCTGCCTACATCCGCGAGGACCTGGCAGAGACCGGCCCGCAGGTCCTCGGCAGCAGCCTGGGACAGATGGGCTATGACGCGCTGACTACCACGGCCAACATGGCACCCTCTATTCTGGTGTCCGCCCTGACCGGCGGCCTGGGCGCTCCCGGCGCTGTCGCCGCAGGAGCCGGTGCTGTTACCCTGGGCGCATCTGCCAGCGGCAACGCCTACAACATGGCCGTCAACGAGGGCTACACCGAGGACGAGGCCAGAAACTACGCTGTGCTGGTGGGTGCCAGCGAGGCGGGCCTGCAATACCTCCTGGGTGGTATCGGCTCTCTGGGCGGCAAAGTCACCGGCAAGACCGCGCAGATGGCCGTGCAGAACATCGACAACGCCCTGCTCCGCATCTCCGCTGAAATCGGCATCAATATGGCGGGCGAGGGCGCGGAGGAATACCTGCAAGAAATTCTGGAGCCGGTGTTCCGCAACCTGGTGTTCGACGAAAACAACGAGATCAAACTGGTGAGCGAGGAGGCGGCCTATTCCTTCGTGTTGGGTGCGCTGACCGCTGGCCTGATGGAGGGCGGGCACATCACCGCCTCCGACATCGACCTGGGCAAGACCGGCGCGGCTATCAAGAACGCTGGGCAGTATGAGGCCCTGCTGGAGAACGCCCTGGCTCTGGACCCTTCCTCCGAGGCGTACAAGATGGCGAGCGGGATGCAGAGCGGGAACCTGCACGCCTCCGACATCAATATTGGGCAGCTCCTCGCTGCCTACGCGGAAGCGGGCGGCAACCTGGACTTCATGGCAACCCCGACGGCAGAGACCGAACAGCAGACTGCCACGGCAACCGCCGACGATCTGCTGGCCGAGGCCGCCGCACAGGTGGCACAGGGCGGCACCGTGACCAACCGCACGGCGGAGCGCATCCTGGCCGACCAGGGCGCAGTCAGCGCTCTGGGAATGACTGTTGACAGCACCATGACGCGCAGCCAGCAGCGTGCGGCTGTTAAAAGCGCTGTTGCCAGCCTTGCAAGCCGCGAGAGCGGCACAGACGGCGCTCCGGCGACCAGCACCCCCACCCAGCCCGTCGCGGCGCAGACGGCGACGCAGGCCCGCTCTGTGGCCCAGCAGGCCCACGACATCCGAGGCGTACAGCGGGCGGCATCTGCCCTGGGCAAGAACGGCGCAAAGGCGCTGACCGCCGCCTACGACGGAAGCGTGGCCGCCGACACCTTCTATGGGGCCTTTGCTGCCTACTACGAGGCAGGCGTGTCCGGCATGGATATGGGCAAGGTCCGCAGCGAGTACAGCGCGCAGCTCAATGAGGCGCAGAAGTACGCGGCCTATGTGGCGGGCCAGAACGATGCCGCCGCCTCCCTCGCCAGAGAGCAGCGGGCGGCCCAGTATGCCCAGGTGGCCGGGACCGACAGCGGCCTGGTGTTTGACGACTATGTGGCCGACATCCTGAACGCTGCCACCGCCGAGCGGGTCAATTCCGTGGCAAAGCTGCTGGGCCTGCGGGTGCGTTTCGTGGACAGCGTGCGCGGCGGCACCGCCAACGCGCAGATCAGCGGCTCCGAGGTCCTGGTGGAGCGCAACAACCCCAACCCCGTCATGTTCCTGCTGGGCCATGAGTGGACCCACCGCCTGCAAGAGCTGGCCCCCACGGAGTACCGGGCTTTCCGCGAGGCCGTGGCCGAGGAAGTACAAGGCGAGGCACGGGACCTGCTGGAGCATTACCGCCGCGCCGGTGAGGACATCAGCTACGAGGAGGCCCTGGACGAGGCTGCTGCCAACTACGCGGGCCGCATGATTGAGGACAGCGCCCTGCTGGACCAGTTCATTGAGAAGCACCGGGACAACCGCTCCATGCTGGAGAAGGTCCGGGATGCTATCCGCGCACTCATTTCCAAGCTGACCGGCGCAGAGCGCCGCGCTGCCCAGACCGCAGAGGGCAAGCTGACCGCTGCCCTGGAGGCCGCTGCAAAGCAGGCGGGCACCTTGCAAGCCGGGGTAGACGGTGATACAATGGGCGCAACAAGAAATTCTTTGAAGGAGGACCTGGAGAATGGCCGAGCAAGAAAAGAAGAAAGAGCAGCTTTCCTACAAAGAGCGGCTGGCGCAGGCTATGCAGTCTATGAAGGGAAAACCGCTGCCTACGGATACAGAAATGTTCGTGGGCGATCTGCCCAAGGAAATGCCCGACAGGTTCAAGAAGAAGTAAAAAAGCTGGGCATCGACGCGGAGATCATCGACGGCCCGCTCCTGTGGAACAGGGACGGCATCACCGGGACCAGAGAGGTCCAGCAGGCCGTCACGGTGGACCGGGCGCGCATCTTCATCAACAACGCCGCCACGATCTCTCCGCGCAACATTGCCGGACATGAGGCTTTCCATCTCTGGAGAAACGGCACGGGCCGGGATGCTTATATCGAGACCGTGGAGGACAACCTGCTGTTCTCCAGCGAGGCGTTCCGCGAGTACCTGTCCTCCATTGCGGAGGCGTACCTGGGCGGCGAGGCTGACCTAAACAACGACGCGCAGATGGAAAAGCTGCGTGAGGAGCTGTTTGCCTACATCAGCGGAGACATCCACGAGGGCGTGTACGACGACTTCCTGCGGACCATGCTGCGGGACTTCGATGCCGTCAAGGCGGCCTGGAACGAGCTGGTGGCGGCCAACGCATCCACCACGAGATTTTCCATGAAGAAGGGGCTGGATGCGTACCTTGCCGACCTCGATGCCGTAACGGCGGAAATTGCAGAGGTGAGCAAGCAAGACATTTTTGCTGTATTCAACGAAAGCGGCAACGATGGCATGATTGCCTTTATGAAAAAGAAGGATGCCCTTGCTGCGAAAAAGCGCCGCATCGAGAGGAAGATTGCGGAGCTGACTGCCCCCGAAATTGAAAGTGCGGACCCTGTGGACAGCAAGGCGTTCAAACTGTGGTTTGGCGACTGGAGCAGCGGAAAAGGCAGCAAGGTCGTGGATGCTGACGGCAGGCCGCTCGTGGTATATCACGGCACCGGCACCACCATCGAGGAGTTTTTGCCGGAGTTTACGGGGCGGGGCAACGATCAGTACGGGAGCGGCTTCTACTTCACCACCGACAAAAGCACGGCAGATGGGTATACCACCAGGACGCTGAATGAGCAGGACAAACCCGGCGGCATGGATAACCCCAATGTTATCCCCGCCTATCTGAACATCAGGCACCCGCTCGTTGTTGATGCTACAAAGACATCCAATCTTTACAGCATTGATGTGTCTCCCGTCATGGCATCTCGCATCATCAGCAGGATGCCGGACATCATGGACCCTGAAAACTCTGTCCTCGGTGACTACTTCGACGAATACTGGGAGCGCGGGCCGAAAAACTACATGATTTCGCAGCTCGCCCGCGAGTACGAGTGGACGCTCGGCTCTCTCGCAACCGACATTTTCAGGGACTATCCCACGGAGTACCGCCAGGCGGTGCGTGATGTCTTGGGCTATGACGGAGTGCAGATTAACTTCAAGAACGGGGAAAAGCACTTTGTCGCGTGGTTTCCTAACCAGATCAAGCACGCCACGGAAAACAGCGGCGCATTCTCCAAAAAGGACAACCGCATCAAGTATTCCATCAAAAGTGATAGCTCCGGCCACTCGCTGACTGCTGGGCAGCAGGAATACTTCCGCGACAGTAAAGTGGTGGACGAGCAAGGTCGCCTCAAGATCATGTATCGCGGCGGCAATTCGGAGTTCACCGTGTTTGACAGGAAGAAGTCCAGCTACTCCAACCTGTACGGCAGAGGCTTCTATTTCACGGACAGCGAGGCCCACGCACGGCAGTATGGCAACGCCAGAGAGTTCTACCTGAATATCACCAACCCCGTGCCCACCGGCGAAACCACCATTACCCGCTCCCAGATGCGGAAATTCCTTGAAGCTGTTGCCGAAAACGAGGATGATTTCAGCTTTGAGAATTACGGCTACGGGGCCACGGTGGACAGCGTTCTGAAATCCGTTTACGGAAAGAGCGACTTTGCCATGCTCTATGATGTGAGCCAGACCGCAATCGGTGACATGGTGGCAGCGGTGGAGCTGTTCAACGATGTGAACGGGACGGGCTTTGACGGCCTCATTCTGGACACCGAGACCGTGGCTTTCTATTCCGACCAGATCAAAAACACCACCAATCAGACCCCGACAAAGGACCCTGACATCCGGCACTCCCTCAAGGGCAGCGAAAGCTCCAGAGAGGCCGCAGCGCTCCAGGAGGAGAACAACCTGCTGCGGGAGCGGGTGGAATACTGGAAGGGCCAGACCCGCCGGACCAAGCGCGTCACCACCGACAAAAAGGCCGTGACCCGTGCTGCCCGGGAGCTTATCCGCTCCTACGGCGCAGACCTGGAGACCACCGACATCTCCGGCGAGCTGCAATCCCTGTATGACTATATCGCCAGCGGCTACGACGGCAACGACGAGCTGACCTACACCGAGGCTCGCCGCCGCGCCGAGGCCATTGCCGAGAAACTGGTGGAGAGTGCCGTCACCGTGGACGACGATATGTACCAGCAGTACAGCGACCTGCGCTCCTACCTGCGGACCACCAAGCTGACGATCTCCGAGGAGGACAGCCACAACATCGCGGACTATGGCGACTTCCGCAAGCGGAACATGGGCCGCATGACGCTGACCAAGGGCAACACCAACATTGACCGGGTATATGAGGAGATGGCCGAGCTGTGGCCGGAGTTCTTCGACCCGCAGCGGGAGACCCACCCGGCTGACCAACTGGCCCACATTGCCGAGGTCATGGACGGCATCTACGACATCACGGAGTATAACCCCTTCTCCCGTTATATGGAGCAGGCCGTGGCCGACGCGGCAAACGAGGTCATGGAGATGTTCTTCGACCTGCCCCAGACCCGTGCAACCTTCGCAGATCGTCAGGCCCGGAAGCTGGACGACGCAAAGGCAAAGGGCCGCCAGCAGGTGCAGAAGGTCCGCGAGGAGAGTGCTGCCCGACTGGAGGAGCTGCGGAAGCAAAACCGCGAGAAGGTCCGTCGGACCATCGAAAAGGAGCGCCAGCGCCGGGAGACTGAAATCGGGAAGCTGAAAACCCGTTACCGCGAGAAGGACGCGGCGGGCCGGGAGCGCCGGAACGCACGCGAGCTGCGGGCAAAAATCATCCGCCATGTCAATGCGCTGTCCCAGAAGCTCCTCCGCCCCAGCGACAAGCAGCACATCCCGGAGAAGCTGCGGCAGGCCACCGCCGCCGCGCTGGAGGCAATCAACCTGGAGAGTGCGTACAGCGTGGACCCGGCCACCGGCAAGCGCGTGAAGGACGGCACCGGCACCCCCACCAAGAGGACCGAGGCTTTCCGCCAGCTCCGGCTTGCCTACGCTGACATCACCAAGGAGGGCGGCGACTACACCCTCATTATCGACCCCGACCTGATGGACAATCTCAACGAGCTGGAGGCCATGAAGGACACCCCGCTCATGGAGATGGGCACCGCGCAGCTCGCAACCGTCTGGGCCACCGTCAAGGCGGTGGAGGCCAGCATCCGCACGGCCAATAAGATGCTGGGCCAGACCCGCTTCCAGACCATCTCCCAGTTTGCCGACGGCATCAAGGGAGACAACCTGACCCGCAAGGACCGGGGCGACTTCCGAGGCGTTGCTGGCTGGCTGGATAAGAAAACCAACTTTGATATGCTGACCCCGCAGGGCTACTTCCACCGGCTCGGCAAGACCGGCGAGGAGATGTTCCGCATGATGCGCTCCGCCCAGGACCACCACATCGAGATCATGCGGCAGGCCCAGGAGGCGACCCGCAAAATCACGGGCAAGGCTGACATCAACAAGCTGGAGCGCGAGACCCACACCTTCGACCTGGAGGGCGGCAAACTGACCATGAGTACGGCGCAGATCATGGCGCTGTATGAGCTTATGAAACGCCAGCAGGCCCAGGACCACATCCTCAAGGGCGGCATCCGCCCGGAGGTTATCAGCACCAACAAGGGGCTGCGAGAGAGCCGCAAGGCGGACCCTGTGCGCGTGAGCCTGGAGGACATCGCCACTATCACGGGCGTATTGACCGAGGAGCAGCGGCGCATGGCTGACGGCCTGCAAAAGTTCATGGGCGGCGACCTTGCCGAGCTGGGCAACGAGGCCAGCATGGAGGTCTACGGCTACCGCAAGTTCAACGAGCGGGACTACTTCCCCATCCAGGTAGATAAAAACCAGACCAAGCGGGACATCACCAAGGAGGCCCAGGCGGCCACCATCGCCGGGCGCGGCTTCACCAAGAGCGTGACCCCGCACGCCAACAATGCGGTCATGCTGAATAGCATCTTTGATGTGTACGCCTCCCATGTCAACGACATGGCGACCTACGCTGC
>JAFQQD010000033.1 GCA_017411435.1 Clostridia bacterium | reverse complement strand
TAGACAGATGACGAGGCGGCTATGCCACCGATGGCAGATGTCGGGCACCGCTACGAGGGGGGGAGTTCGTTATTCTGCCGAACTGATTGTGAGCGCGATAGCGGTAGACAGATGACGAGGTGGCTATGCCACCGATGGCAGATGTCGGGCACCGCTACGAGGGGTGAGTTCGTTATTCTGCCGAACTGATTATGAGCGCGATAACGGCAAAAAAGACCAAGGTGAAAATCACCTTGGTCTTTTTAACCGCATTTTTATTTTGCCTCTTCGAGGAGTTTTTCCAAATCTTCCTTTGTATAGTCATACACATTGTCACAGAAATGACAAGTAATTTGCGCTTTCCCGTCCTCGTTAATTATTTTTGTAAGTTCTTCCTTGCCAATACTGATAAGTGCGCGGTCAGTTCTTTCGCGAGAGCAGTCGCAGGAATATTTTGTAGGAACATTGTCAAAATACTCGATTTCATAATCACTGAGCAAGTGCTCAACAATATCTTCGGGTTTTTTACCACTGTCAAGCATCTGGGTAACAGAAGAAAGCGATGCAACCGTCTTTTCGACATTATCGATATCTTCGTCATATGCACCGGGGAGCACTTGCAGAATGAAGCCGCCTGCTGCCTTGATAGTATAATCAACATCCACCAGAACACCGAGCGCTACTGCGGTCGGAAGCTGCTCACTTGTTGCATAGTAACGGGTAAGGTCTTCGGCAACTTCTCCGTTTACGAGGGGTACCTGTCCAACATACGGCTCTTTAAGTCCGAGATCACGCACCACACCGAGCATACCGTCACGGCCGATGGCTCCGCCTACATCAAGCTTTCCTTTTTCGTTTAGGGGAAGGTCAACAAGGGGGTTTCCTACATAGCCTTTCACATTAGCTTTTCCGTCTGCCACTGCAACTACTTTTCCGATAGGACCGCCGCCGTTTAATTGAAGCGTAAGAGAATCGTCACTGCTTTTAAGCATACTTCCCATAATTGCCGCCGCGGTAAGCGTTCTGCCAAGTGCTGCCGCCGCGGTGGGCGACATTTTGTGAATTTCCTGCGCGCGGTTGCAAAGCTCGGTCGTGTCTGCTGCAACGACACGGATTGCTCCGTTTGAAGTTATTGCATTTACTATATAATCAGTCATAATTTTACCTCCTTTTGTTGCTAGAACGAGGTTTGGGGGACGGTGGGAATTTTTGTAATCCGAAGGTGCAACAAAAATTGCCCTGTCCCCAAACAAAAAACGCCCCGTCCCCAAGAGAAAAAGGCAGAGGCTGAGCCTCTGCCTTTTTGCATAGCTAAAACTAAAATTACTTAAGTTCAACCTTTGCGCCAACTTCTTCAAGCTGAGCCTTAATCTTTTCAGCGTCTTCCTTAGAAGCTGCTTCCTTAAGAGTTGTGGGAGCACCGTCAACTGCTTCCTTAGCTTCCTTAAGGCCAAGACCTGTGATTTCACGAACAACCTTGATAACCTTAATCTTTTCAGCGCCTGCATCTGCAAGTACTACATCAAATTCTGTCTTTTCAGCACCTGCTGCAGCACCTGCGTCACCAGCTGCTGCTACCATAGCAACGGGAGCTGCTGCGCTTACACCGAATTCTTCCTCCATAGCCTTTACAAGCTCAGCTACTTCGAGGAGCTTGAGTTCTTTAATTTCAGCAATAATTGTTTCAATCTTACTCATTGTTAACTTACCTCCTATAATAAGTTTAATATTTTTATTCTTCTGTGGGAGCTTCTGCTTCGGGGGCAGGAGCTTCTTCTGCTACGGGAGCTTCCTCTGCGGGAGCCTCCACTACTTCAGGAGCAGCTTCCTCTGCGGGAGCTTCTTCCTTTTCTACCTTAATGTCAGCGGGCTCTACGCCGTTATCAACAAGCGCCTGCAATGTGCGAGCAAGGTTGCTGATGGGAGCGTTGAGGCTGCCGAGCAATTTGGCAAGAAGTGTTTCGCGGTTGGGAGTAGCTGCAAGCTTCTTAACTTCGTCAAGAGCGAGCACCTTTCCATCCAGGAAACCTGCCTTGATTTCGAGCTGTTCGTGACTTTTTGCAAAGTCTGCGATAACCTTAGCAGGAGCAACTTCATCAGTCATGCTGATAGCAAGAGATGTAGGTCCGTTAAGGATGGGGTCAAGCTCGTCAAAGCCAACTTCCTTCGCAGCAAAGCGTGTAAGAGTATTCTTTATAACCTTGTACTCAACGCCTGCTTCACGAAGTTTGTTACGAAGCTGTGTATCCTCTTCAACAGTAAGTCCGCAGTAGTCAACGAATACGCCGGAAACTGCTGTCTTGAACTGTTCTGTCATAGCGGAAACGATCTGCTTCTTTTCTTCAAGAACTTTCTGACTTGGCATGATTTCACCTCACAAATAATAATGAAAAAGGGATTCTCTGCCCATAGACGCAAAGAATCCCACTAGTGTTTTCAGGAATACTTCCTCGGCAGGGCTTACCTTTATGCCTGCTGTCTATGGAAACGAACAGTGCTATTATACACTGCTTTTAAGCATTTGTCAAGAATTAATTAGTTAATCTTGGATGCATTAATCTTAATGCCAGGGCCCATTGTACTTGCTACTGCAAGGCTCTTAATGTACTGACCCTTAGCTGTTGCGGGCTTAGCTTTAATGATAGCTGCCATAAGAACATCAAAGTTCTCCTGAAGCTTTTCAGCGCCAAATGAAGCCTTACCGATGGGGCAGTGAATGATGTTTGTCTTATCAAGACGGTACTCAATCTTACCTGCTTTTACATCGTTTACAGCTTTTGCAACATCCATGCTAACCGTACCTGCCTTGGGGTTGGGCATAAGGCCCTTGGGTCCAAGGATTCTTGCGATACGACCGATCACACCCATCATATCAGGTGTAGCGATTACTACATCGAAATCGAGCCAGTTTTCTTTCTGGATCTTTTCAACATATTCTTCAGCGCCTACATATTCAGCGCCTGCTGCCTGTGCTTCTGTCGCTTTTTCGCCCTTAGCAAAAACAAGAACGCGAACCTTCTTGCCTGTACCGTGGGGAAGAACAACAGCACCTCTTACCTGCTGGTCAGCGTGACGAGAGTCAACACCAAGCTTTGCATGAAATTCGATTGTTTCATCGAACTTCGCGCTAGCAGTCTTTACAACAAGGGCAAGAGCTTCGGCAGGATCATACTGCTTGCCAGCTTCAATAAGTGATGCGCCGGCTACATATTTCTTACCATGTTTCATTACTGTTAACCTCCTTGTGGTTCATCGGGAAAAATCCCTCCCACATACTTCTTAGATTATTCTTCTACTGTTACGCCCATGCTTCTTGCTGTACCTGCGATCATGCTCATAGCAGCCTCAAGGCTTGCAGCGTTGAGATCGGGTCTCTTGAGTTCTGCAATCTGCTGTAAGTCTGCCTTTGAAAGCTGAGCAACCTTCGTCTTGTTAGGTACACCACTACCGCTCTCGATCTTACAAGCCTTCTTAATGAGGACTGCAGCCGGGGGGGTCTTAGTGATGAAGCTGAAGGATCTGTCCGCATATACGGTAATAACTACAGGGATGATTAAGCCTGCGTCTTTAGCTGTTCTCTCGTTGAATTCTTTTGTGAACTGCACGATATTAACACCGTGCTGGCCGAGAGCCGGACCTACCGGAGGAGCCGGAGTAGCCTTACCTGCGGGGATTTGCAACTTGATATAACCTGCGATTTTCTGAGCCATGGTTTGCACCTCCTTGAAAAAAATGTGGTGATAACGAACGCACTTTATGCGTCCTCCCATCTATAACAAGTCCAAAGGACTTATTAACAAAACTATTCTTTTTCGGCTATTTATTCCAGAGGTTCAATCTGGTATGAGTCAAACTCTACCTGCATTTCTCTGCCGCCGAACATAGTAACCATAACGCTTATCTTGCGTTTTTCGGGATTAATTTCCACTACTTCACCCATGAAGCCTTCCATACTTCCGTCAGTAATACGGACTGTATCGCCAACTTCAAAGCCGAGGTCAACTACTGCAGTTTCTACACCCAGTCTCTCAACCTCTGCATCGGAAAGCGGAACGGGTTTACTTCCGGGTCCTACAAATCCCGTACAACCACGGGTATTGCGAACCACATACCAACTTTCGTCAGTCATTTTCATCTTTATAAATACATATCCGGGATAAATCTTTCTGGAAACGGTCTTCTTTTCGCCTTTATCGTTTTCTTCAACTGCTTCCTCAACAGGAATACACACATCGCCGATAAGTTCGCCAAGACCGCGGTTTTCAACAGTTTTTTCAATACTGTCTTTTACCTTGTTTTCGTAACCCGAATAAGTATGAGCAACATACCACTTAAATTCAGCACTCATAGTTTATCAGGCGAAGCGCCCTTCCTCCTTTTCAGAATAAATTAGCGAATAATGAATATTTCAGCCAACTTAGTAAAGAGCGTATCAAGCCCAAATATTACAAGACCAATGATAACAAGCGCTGCAATAACAATCATGGTGTTGTTCAAAAGCTGTTTCTTTGTAGGCCAAGTAACCTTCTTGAATTCAGATTTTGTACTCTTGAAAAACTTGCCTATGCGGCGGAAAAAACCGTCTTTTTTAACATTTTCAGCCATTTACTTCACCTTCTATTATTTAGATTCTTTATGCACTGTGTGCTTGCGGCAGAAAGGACAATACTTGTTCATTTCAAGTCTGTCAGGACTGTTCTTCTTATTCTTGATAGTATTGTAGTTACGCTGTTTGCACTCTGTACATGCCAATGTTATTTTAACTCTCATGATTTGCGCCTCCCGAGTAAGATTTTCCCCGTTTTTATGCACGAAAAAAAAGCCCTGCATAGCGAGGTAAGAATAATATACCACAAGGTATGTTCTTTGTCAATATATTTTTTTGCGAAATTTGGAGTTTTTTCTTTATTTACTATTATATAGGAACAAGGAGGGGCAAGTGCCCCTCCGCCACACTACTTTAATGATACCACTATAGCTCTTACTACGCCACCTGCTGAAAGGATTTTGTCAGAGAAGAGATCTATCTTTGTTATGTTTTTATTATTCAATATTTGCGACATGCTCATCGACTCGTGTCCTTTTTCGGAGCTTGCGCCGTATACCTTCACATAGTCGCTAATATTATAGTTTCTGCCGTCTATGCGGATACGGCCATCCTCATAGCCTTCGATATTGTAGCCTGTTGCTATTTTTATAAGAGGGTCTGCCTGCATTCCGTTTTCGGTTGTTTTGATTTCAACGGCACTACTTACACTCATCAGAAGAGCTGTGTTTATATTGATGGTTTCGTCTTCAACCAAAATGGTGTGATTTCTGCCCGATACTTTAGTAACAACACCGAAAGTGGATTCTTTCTTTGTGACATCCTTTACAAACAGGAAATAGATATCCTGCATTGTTCCGCTTGTATATGCGTGAATAACCTGATCACTGTTGAGAGTTGTGGTTTCGATGTCACGGACATCAATTTTCTTGACTTCTGCAACGCTTTCGCTGATTCGTGTCAGTTCGAATATTGGGCAATCTTTTGAAAGCCAGTGTCCGTCAAGGGACGGAACATTCTTGTCAAATTCACCGTGAATAACATTGGGCGTCACATATTCAAGGGTTGCAATATTTCCATCGAATCCAAGCCTCATAACTTCGCCGATATAATCACTGTAATCACTGTCTGCTCTGTAAGTTGTATTTGTGCCATCTGTCAGAACAACATCAATGTAGCTTATGCTTTCTCCCGCGTTTTCCCTGTCAGTTGAAATCTGCTTATAACTTCTTGTAAGAACCACAAGGTCTGAAACTTCGCCTGCGGAAAGAGATACTACATCGACTACTTCCTTGTTTCGTCCGAAAAGTAGTGTTACGCGCTCGCCTATTTCAAATGCACCTTCTGATGTATTCATCTTGCGCATTGCTGTCTGAGTGGAAAGAGCATATTCCCTGCCACCAACTTTGACACTTGTTACTTCAGATTTGTACGGATATGCTTCCTCGTAAATACCGCTTGCCTTGTCGGAGTACGCGTAGATAGTATTTGTGTTTTCCATATAATATACTACATCGTAGACTTCCACATCTGAAAGAATTGCATTTTGTCCGTCACGGATTATTTTGATATCGTTTCCTTTTATATTAAAGGAAGAATAAACCTGAGAAGCGCCCGATGTAACTGTTACCGGACCGATAAGACTTGATTTTTTAACATAAGCGCGCGCAAAGTTTCCGTTTTCATCATAGAACAAGAGTGCTTCGCTTCCTGTTTCAACACTCGGGGAAACCGATGCAAAGACAGACGCTGCTCCTTCATAGAACACAGGTGCTGTCGCACTGAATTTTTCTTCCTTTATTATACCGTCTTCTGTAAATGTGATTTCAACCTTGTCTGCATTCACAGTTGAAGAAATAATTGTTACCGCCCTTGAAGTTTCGTTTTCAGGCACGAAGGATATTGCTTTCTTGTCAGAATCAAGATAGAGTGTTCCCGATTTCCAGAAATCCGCCTCACTGATAGTTGAGTTGGCGGAAAGTTTATATGTTCCTGCCGTTGTTAAGACAGAGCCGTTTGGTACGGAAGCACTGATTGTGCTGTCGGCATATATAACGACATCTTCAACAGAGCTTGAGCTCAAAAGATTAATTGAGGAGCCTTCCTTTTTATCCGCAAAAAGAGTGTTATATATAATGTAAGCCGCATTACCGCGGGTAACATTTTCATATGTATCAAAAATCATCCCTTTGGTAATGCCAAGAGACTGTGCCTTCTTTATATATCCGTCAGGCCAGTTGTAATTAACATCCTTCCCGTCATAGCCGAGGAGCCTTACAAGGATTGTAAGCGCCTGGGCATAGGTTATTGTATCCTCTGCACCGAAAGAGCCATCCGGATAGCCGTTTATGATTCCCTTCTGCGCAATGCAGTTTATATATCCGCTTGCCCAGTGATTTGCACCTACATCGCTGAACACATTGTTTCCTGAAAGGGATAAAGCTTCTTTCTCAGCACCAAGCATACAAACTGCAATTTTTGCAAACTGAGCGCGTGTGAGAAGTCCGTCAGGGACGAAAGAGCCATCCGGATAGCCGCTTAATACCCCCAGGTTTACAAGCTGTGTTATCGCACTTCCGACATCGCTTGTTTTATCAACATCTGTAAATGCCGCAAACGATACCGTCTGCAAAAGAAGCATTATTATAATAAAAATTGCTGTGATTTTTGTTTTCATATTTACTATCGCCTCCCTTTGGTTTTACTCAAACCGAAGTGCTTCAATGGGATTTAATTTTGCTGCCTTTCTGGCAGGATAAAGCCCAAAGAAAATTCCGATTGCCGCCGAGAACAGGAATGAACCTACTATTACAGTTGTCTGTTTTGCCAGAGGCACCGCCGGCATACCCAAACCCACACACATAAAGTGACTGCCGACGACGCCCAGCACAATTCCCACAACACCTCCGAGGCAGCTTACAACTGCCGACTCGATAAGGAACTGCACCAGTATTGTCCCCGTTTTTGCGCCTATCGCTTTTCTGATTCCTATTTCACGAGTTCTTTCCGTTACTGTAACGAGCATAATATTCATAATTCCTATACCGCCGACAACAAGCGAGATACCCGCAATTCCTGCCATAAGAAGCGTCATTACGGAAAGCGCATCATCAATGATATCAATTGTCGCTGCAAGATTTGTAACTGTATAGTAATCATCCGACTTAAACTTTCGGTAGAGGAAGGTTTCTATCGCACTTGTTGCCGCAGTCATTGTGTCGGCACTTTTTGCCGATACGGCAAAGGAATTTATGTTAGCATTCCTTATAAGGCGGGTCGCTCTTGAATAAGGGATGATAATAACATCGTCCTCGCCTCCCTGCGATGCGTTGGATGACTTTGCTTCCAAAAGCCCTATGACCGTAAAAACCTCATTATTTATTTTGATTTCCTGCCCCACGGGGTCCTGAGCTCCAAAAAGCTGTGAACGGACATATTCGCCTATAAGCACAACACTTTTGCGGTCAGTCACATCAGCTTCGGTAAGGAATCTGCCTTCCGAGATCTCGCGGTTCCTTATTTTCCCGTAATGCTCATTAACTCCGTAAAGAGTTGTTGAAACATTGCTGTTGCCGTACTTTACTGTACCGCGACTGTTAACGATTGGGGTTATGTACTCAATGCTATCTTCGTTTTCTTCTGCTATCTTTTCAATTTCATCTACGCTGACGCTTCGGGTCATACCCCAGCCTCCGCGGCTTATGGAAACATTAATAAGGTTTGTTCCCATGCCTTCGAGCTGGCTACGCATATTAAGTGTCGCAGCAGTGACCATATTAACAAGAATAATTACGGCTGCAACGCCTATTATGATTCCGAGCATAGTGAGGAATGAGCGCACTTTTGAGCTTAGGATACTGCTGATAGCCATTTTGAACGACATAAATATATTCATTCACACTTCACATCCTCTGCTCCTGTAGTATCGCTCGTAATCTGTCCGTCAGCAATTCTTATTACACGGTCAGCTTGTTTTGCAACATCGCTGTCGTGAGTAATAAGAACAATAGTGTTACCTTCGCTATGGATTTCTTTGAGCATTTTCATAACCTCAACACCGCTTTTAGAGTCGAGATTACCTGTTGGTTCGTCAGCAAGGATGAGCGGTGGCTTCGAGGAAAGTGCCCGCGCAATTGCAACCCTCTGCTGCTGACCTCCTGAAAGTTCCTTTGGTTTATGGTTCATTCGCTCCTCAAGTCCTACACGGAAGAGCGCAGCCTCAGCAAGTTCGCGTCTTCGCGCAGAATCTACGCCTCTGTATATAAGAGGAAGCTCTACATTCTCAAGGGCCGTAAGTTTGCTTAAAAGATTGAAGCCCTGAAATATGAATCCTATCTTTTCGTTTCTTATTTGTGCAAGTTCATTTTCGGTGAGGTCTACTACAGGACGGGAATCGAGAATATATTCTCCGCTTGTAGCAACATCAAGACATCCAATCATATTCATAAGTGTGGATTTTCCGCTTCCTGACGGGCCTATAATTGACACAAATTCCTTGGGTTTTACATTAAGCGACACCCCGTTTAATGCGCGGACCTCAATATCGCCTATTCTGTAGATTTTATACATATCCTTGATTTTTATCATGGATTATCTGCCTCCTGCACCACGGTTGTCTGAATTGCGGTTCTGTCCCATTCCGCCGGACATACCGCCGCCCATTCCACCGGACATGCCGCCACCCATTCCGCCGGGCATACCACCGTTCATTCCACCCATCATACCGAATCCACCCCTGGATGAGGATGATACTTGCGTGGTGTTTTTCACGACCTGACCATATTCCACGCCGCTCTTTATTTCGTAATATGTGTCGGTGATGACACCTACTTCTACTTCTACACGCTTTTCTTCCTTATATTTTTTAATCTGAAGCTCTTCCTGCTGTTTCTGCGAGCTTCGCTGTGCTCCTTCTTTCAAGGAGTTGCTTCCACTTTTTTCTGCTTTTTCGTCATCAGACTTCTTTTGCGCTGTTTCTTTTGTATCAGTTTTTTCCTCAGAAGATTCTTCTGTTTCGATAGTTTGTGAACTTTGAGGTTTCTCTCTCATCTGACCGCCCTCTGGCATCTGTCCTCTGTCGGGCATCTGTGAGGGAGTTTTTTCACTGTCTTCATCCGAAGGCGTCTTATCGGTATTTTCGCCAAGCTGCATCTGTCCCCTGAAATTACCTGTTGGCATTTCCCTTCTTTCGGGCATATTTGTAACTTCGCCGACTATTGTTACATAGTATTTGCCTCCGTAATATTCAACTGCTTCTACGGGAAGATAAAGAGTGTTAAACGCCTGCTCCACTATTATATTTGCGTTTACATTCATGCCCGGCATCAAATCTCCGGGCTCATCAATAGTTACCTCGATAGGATAGTTCGTAACACCGTTTGATGATTCTCCGAGCTTTGATATCGCCGTGATTTTTCCTGAAAGCCTCTGACCTGTAAGTGCGTCTGCGGTGACAGAAACGCTTTGTCCCATCTTGATTTTGGAAATATCAAGCTCATCGGCAGATATTGTGAATTTCATCTTACTCATATCGGCAACAACCATCATAACTGTAGAAGTCTGTCCGCTGATGGTGTCTCCTACTTCATAGTCTTTTGTGAGGATTACGCCATCAATAGGCGATTCAAGGACATACTCGCTTGCTTCTTCTTTTCTGTCTTCAAGAGTGTTTTCTGCCTCTTTGAGGTTCATCTGGGCTTCTTTTACACCCTGTTGGGCATTTCTGAGCTCGTCACTAAGGTCGCGATTTTCAAGAACGGCTATTACATCGCCTTTTTCAACCCAGTCTCCGTTCTTGAAATTAAGCTTCTTAACCTCGCCTTTCTCAGATGCGTTGATTGTTACAGGGTCTGCATACTTGATGCTTCCATAAGATGCAGATGTTATACCGTCCACAGTTGCTGTAACGCTGACGCCTTCCTCAAGTACATATGTATCATCCAAAAGGATTTCCACATTATAAACCACGGCTCCGTTTGAAAGGGTTTGAGAAGTGCTGTATTTCCTTGTCACTGTTCCGGAGGTGTTTATCATATATTTGTCAACAGCAACAGATGCGCGGTCACCGATTTGTATTTCGCCCACTTTTGCAGAATTGAAGGGCAGTGTAACTGTCTGTTCTTTATAGTTTGTGACAGTACAAATCACGCCGTTTGCTTCTTCTCCAAGAAGCAGGTTGAGATTATCGATTTTACCTGATGCTGTTGCGGTAACCGTTAGCTTTTCTATGTTTTCCTGAACTTTTGAAAGACTGTTTTGTTTATTAGATAGATTTGTCTGTGCTTTTTCAACATTATTCGCAGCACTTTCGATAGCGTTCGTTGCAGCAGTCATTTCAAAACGGTAAAGGATGTCGCCTTTTTTAACCTCATCGCCCTCTGCAAAGGGTGCTTCGATTATTTTACCCTTTACTACCGGCACGATATCGCGCTGGTCAATCGGCTCCACGCTGCCGCTGCCACTGATACTGTTGGTAAGATTTCCTGACTGCACAATGGAAGTGCCGTTATCTGTATTCGAAGCCGTTTTCTTCGCTTTTTTCCACTTGTATATGCCAAAACCTGCGATGGCAACCACGACTGCAAGAAAAATACATAAAACTGCCTTGCCCTTTTTGCCGAGTTTGATTTTCTTCCTTGCCTTCTTTTCTTTTTCGATTTTTTCTGCTGCTTTTTTCATTGATTTACCTCCAACAAAAAATACTTTCGAATTTTGCATTTTATTATATCATAAAAACCGTACACAAATCAATATTCTAAGTATTTGTGAATTTGTGTGATTTTTTCCTATTATGATATATAAAGGTTAATTACAGGTTATAATTCTGTGAATTTTTTGTTAACAGGTGTTTTTTTTTGCATTCCTATTGACTTTTCCATTCGCTTATATTATAAATAAAGAAAAAGGCTTCGAGAGGGATGAAAAGCTTATGTTTATTGATGTAAATATCTATAAAAATCTTGAAACGGACAGCGATATGATTCAGGCGGCGGTTGATGCAGCCGCACTGACCGGAGAAACTGTTGTAATACCCAAGATTAACGCCCGCACAGGAAAAAGTGTGTGGGATATAACAAAAACAATTCTTCTCGATGATGAGAGCACTGTTGTCCTTCAGAACGCACATCTTCGCCTTGGCGACGGTGCATTCTGCAACGCGTTTGCAAACAGAAATTCAAAGCTTGGCGGTGCGATAGGCAAAGAACACACACAACGCAATATTTCAATTATCGGTATCGGCAGTGCTATCCTTGACGGCGGAATGCATAATGGTATGTATGAAGACAACGGGATAGCACGAAAGGTAATGAAAAAATATGATTACCATATGACGGAAAACTGTATGATGTATTTCCGTAATGTTGAAAATCTGAAAATTGATAATATCACTATAAAAAACCAGCGTTATTGGGGTATCTGTATGTATACGACCTCATACAGTCGGGTTTCGAATATAAGGTTTATAAGCGAGAGTAATGTGCCCAATCAGGACGGCGTGGACATTCTAAACGGTTGTCACGATGTTATAGTTGAAAATATCACAGGTTCCATCGGCGATAATATTATTGCTATTCTTGCATCAGGCGGTAATGTATACAGAAAAGTAACAAACACTCTCCGTGAAGGCGATATACATAATATTACCGTGCGTAATGTTATTGCATACGGCGTTTGCGGATGCGCGCTTATACGGCTTTTAAACCACGACGGTTACAGAATTTATAATGTAAGGATTGATAATGTCATTGAGGCATCGCCCTGGTCGGAAAATGATGCTTCTGTTGCGCAGAATCCCGACCTTGTGATTAAAACGGATGATGAGGGTAATATTCTTCCGTGGAAGAAGCTTATTCCCGGGGAAAAGGGATATCGCACCGAAGCAACGATTATTATAGGCGAATCCTACTGGTATGCCGAAGAAAAGGCGAAAATGGGCGATACATTCGGAATTTCCATTTCAAATGTTATGTCACATTCAAGATACGGCGTATGGTTAAACAATACTCTGCTTGATTCAAGCTTTGATAATATCAGAATGTTCGGAAACGGCTTTATGGCGGTGTATTTTGGAGAGGGCGAATTTGAAAATGTCAGATTTTCAAACCTTTCTTACGACAAGGAGTGTAAGCCCTTAAAAAGCGATGAGCATATATACATTGACTGGAACAAGACAGAATCAAAAGGATTTTCGTGCGTGTATTTCAACGGTTCAAAGGTGGAAAAGGTACTGTTTGACAATATGAAATGCGGGAAATATATGGACAGTGTTTTCGGCGGTCACGGCACGGGTAATGTTTTGTATAGTGGTCTTGATTATTCGGAGATACCCAAACTTACAACTGTGGATGGGGTAAAGGTAGAAGAGAGATAAAGGAAAAGCACTTACTTTTAAGTAAGTGCTTTTTTGGTGGGAACAATAGGGCTCGAAGAATCAAACTCTGTTACTTTAGTTAAAATTGCTACCAAGTGCAATCGACACCTTGTAGCAGCACAGCTTATGCGCAGTGGCATAGCCACTGCTTTAATCTGTGGCTACTGCGTTTTTACAGGATGCCCTTCATCTTCCACAGGAAGCGGGCATCCTGCAAACTCCCAACTTCGCCCGCTCAGCCGGAAGAGCATCTGCCTTACAAGAAAGTATAGATTGAATTCTTTATTATGCACCAAAACAAAAAAGCCATCCGCTATGGATGGCTTTTTTGTTTTGGTGGGAACAATAGGGCTCGAACCTATGACCCTCTGCTTGTAAGGCAGATGCTCTCCCAGCTGAGCTATGCTCCCATATGGTGACCCGTACGAGATTTGAACTCGTGTTACCGCCGTGAAAGGGCGGTGTCTTAACCGCTTGACCAACGGGCCGAAGTGGTAGCGGCGAGTGGGCTCGAACCACCGACCTAACGGGTATGAACCGTTTGCTCTAGCCAACTGAGCTACACCGCCACATATCGAGTCTTGCCCGACACATTGGCTATTATAATATAGTGTCGGGCAAAAGTCAAGTGTTTTTTTCACTTTTTTCCAAGTTCTTTTTTGCTTTATTTACAAAGTTCATCTAGCGCTTCCAGATATCCTTCTGTTCCTTTTCCTGCTATCACTTTCTGTGCTACAAGCGACACATAGGAAACCTGGCGGAAAGACTCTCTTTCACTGATTTCGCTGATATGCACCTCGACAGTGGGTATGCCAACGGTTTTAAGCGCATCGTGAATAGCTATACTTGTATGCGTATAAGCGGCAGGATTTATGATAATGCCATCCATCTTTTTATACGCGCGGTGAATTTCATCCACAATCGCGCCCTCGTGATTTGACTGAAAAAAGCACACCTTGACGCCCTTTTCCTTTGCGTGAGATTTAATCATCTTCATTAAATCCTTGTAGGTTACTTTTCCATAGATGTCAGGCTCACGGATACCAAGCATATTCATATTAGGACCATTAATAACAAGTATCTTCATATTTATCTCCTTTTATTCAGCTCGTTTTCGATGAGGGTAGTGGTTTCCTGCCATGTTTTTTGTGAGTCTACTGAAAAATGAGCTATTTTTTTGTAGAGGGGATATCTCACCTCATACATTTTTTCAAGGGTTTCTATTCCACCCTGCGAAAGAGGTCTTCCTCGCGTTGAAAGAAACCTGAGGGGACGCTCGATAAATACTACAGTTGCATTCTGACTGATTATGTCAAAATTACGCTCTTTTGTAACCGCGCCACCGCCCGTTGCGATAACGAGCGAGCTTTCCTTGCAAAGGTTTTCAAGAACACTGCTTTCGATATTTCGCATATGTTCTTCGCCATGCTTTTTAATAAGCCCGGAAGGCGATTCGCCGAGTTTTGTAATTTCCTCATCGCTGTCGAAGAATTTTCTTCCCAATCTTGAGGCAAGCTCTTTTCCTACGGTAGATTTACCGCATCCGGGCATACCTACAAGGATTATATTCTTTGTTTTTCCTTCTATTATTCTTTTTATCCTTGCTACTTCTTTATCATCTACCGTGCGATTTTCAAAGAGTTCGCACGCGCGTTTTGCCTGTGCCACGAGCATACCAAGACCGTTTGCAGTTTTTATTCCCAATTTCTGTGCATCCATAATAAGCTTTGTCCTCGATGGATTGTAAATAACATCAAGCACTGCTTCGCACTTTGAAAATTCTGATATATTTACGGGAGAAATAAGTGTGTTGGGATACATTCCCACGGGGGTGGCATTTATGACAATCTGTGCGTCAAGATATTTCCCCACCTCTCCTGCACGAAGCTCTGCAGAGGTTACAGTGCGCACAGTTTTTGCACCCATATCCCAAGCAACACAAGAGGCAGTTTTTGCCGTACCGCCTGTTCCCATGATTACTACATCTTTGTTTTCTAAGTCTGCATCGGCTTCCTTTATTTCATAGCAAAAGCCGTAGTAGTCAGTGTTGTAGCCGAAAAGTTTTCCGTCCTTGTTTACGATTGTATTTACTGCACCGATTTTCTGTGCCTCGGGCGAGATATAGTCAAGGAAGGGTATTACCTTTTCTTTATATGGAATTGTTACATTTAGTCCGTCAAAATCCTTTTTTCGAAGAAATTCCTCCACCTCATCCTCTGAAAGTTCCTTGTATTCGTAAGAATAATCTGAAAGCTCGTTATGGATAGGTTTTGAAAAGGAATGTGACAGTTTTTTCGCGATAAGGTAAATTCTCATTAAATCAAGCCTCTCTATAGCTTCCGAGGTACTTTATATTCTGCTCGCCGAGAGAATACTCGAGCAAATCTATAATTGCGGGGAGTTTTTCAGAATATACTGAAACATCTATATCGAAATAGAACATGAACTCGAAGTCGCTTTCGGGAATGGGACGGCTTTCAAGCTTTATAATATTGATGCCCAGAGAATAGAAGTTCGCGATAACACTGTAAAGCGCACCTGCACGGTGAGGAGTCTTGATAAGAAGGCTTGTTCTGTCTGCGCCCGGGTAAATTTCGAGATTTTTTGAAAAACAGATAAAGCGTGTGTAATTATTTTTCGTGTTCTGTACAGAGGTTTTTAAGGTTTCGAGATTATACTGACTTGCACAAAGCTCTGAAGAAATTGCGGCAATGTCGCATCTGTCTGATTCTGAAACCATTTTTGCCGCAACTGCGGTGTTTTCACATTCTGTGACTTTAACATCCTTGCCGAGAGATGAAAGGAAATCGCTTGACTGGCTGATTGCCTGAGGATGAGAGAAAATTTCCTTTATATTCTCAAGCTTTGTTCCGCGTTTAGCAAGGAGATTATGCTGAATCTGCATTTTTGTACTGCGGACGATACTGAATTTATATTCGCTCATAAGATTGTAAATCTGTGTAACAGAGCCGCTGCTACTGTTTTCAAGCGGTACTACGCCGTAAGCACAAAGGCCACTCTGCACAGCCTGGAACACTGCCTCGAATGACTGGCAGTACATAAGAGAAGGTTTTTCAAAAAGCTTCTGGCAAGCTGCACTGCTGTGTGCACCCTCAACGCCCTGGCAAGCTACAATTGCTTTTTCGGGGAAAAGAGAGGGTGTTTTTTCTACTGCATTTACGATTGCTTTTGAAAGCCCCGATGTCTGTGCAAGGGACTTACTCTGATAGTTTCGGCTAAGCTCTAAAATGGAGCTGTAGAGTCTTCTTGTATAGTCGCCGAATTCTTCGCCTGCGCACTCTTCTACTTTTTCTAAAAGAAGTCTTTCTCTTTCAGAGTCATATACTGCTTTTCCTGATTCTTTTTTGTACTGTGCAATATTCTTTGCAACATTCATTCTCTTGACAAAAAGTTCTACAAGCTCCTTATCAATACCGTCTATTTCTTTTCTGTAATTCTCAATACTCATTTTTTATCATCCTTTCACAAAATTATATTTGCAGCTACGATTGCCGCTGCTGCCTCAACGCACGGCACTGCACGCTTTACGATGCATGGGTCGTGTCTTCCGTTTATGATGAGCGGCACTTCCTCCATTTTGGAGAGAGATACGCTTTTTTGTTCTTTACTGATTGACGGAGTAGGCTTGAACGCCACCCTGAAAACAATTGGCATTCCGCTTGCGATACCGCCCAGGATTCCTCCGTGGTTATTTGTTTCGGTAACGACTTTTCCGTTTTTTATTATAAAGGCATCGTTATTTTCGTTGCCGCGGAGCTTTGACGATTCAAAGCCAAGTCCGAATTCGATGCCTTTTACCGCAGGGATTGCGAACACGGCGGAAGAAATCGCGCTTTCCCAACTGCCGAAGAAGGTATTTCCCACGCCTGCAGGGATGCCCGTTATGACACATTCCACAGTTCCGCCAATGCTGTTGCCCTCGCTTCTTGAGGTAAGGATTTCTTTTTTCATTTCTTCGCCTTTAGCATCATTTATGACGGGAAATTCTTTTTCGTGTACAAAATCATTTTCATTCACAGTTACTGGGTTAAAACGGTCATCTTCGGTATTTCCTATCGATGCGATATGTGCGCCGATATGGATGCCCTTTTCTTCAAGAAGTTGCTTGCAGATACCGCCTGCTATACAAAGGGGTGCCGTAAGTCTTCCCGAAAATTCGCCGCCTCCCGTCATATCGTAATCGATGCCGTATTTTGAATACGCCGCAAAGTCGGCGTGCCCCGGACGGGGGACTGCTTTAAGATTGTCGTAATCGCTTGAGTGCCTGTTGGTGTTTCTTATTATTGCACGCAGAGGCGTATGCGATATTATTTCAACTTTATCAGCTTCTTTTCGGGGGGTTGAAAACTTGTCACGCCCCGGAGCACGGCGGAGCATAAATGAAGAGAGCTTTTCCTCGTCTACCTTAAAGCCTGTGGGAAGGCCCTCGATTGTGACACCGATTTCTTCGGAATGTGATTTTCCGAAGATAGATATTTTAATTTTATCGCCGAAATTAAAACTCACTGCACTTACCTCCCAACTGTCTGAATTTTTCGTAGAAGTCTCCGTAGGATTTTTCTACTGCCTGCGCGTCTTCTATTATAACATCTCCATCACAGACAAGCGATGCGACTGCACCGCTCATTGCTATACGGTGGTCGTTGGCGCTTGAAACTGTGCCGCCTTTAAGAGCTGTGCCCGTGACATAGATATTGTTTTCGTCAAACTCTATTTTTCCGCCGAGAGATGAAATCATATCCGCAGTTGACTGCACGCGGTCGCTCTCTTTCATTCTGAGGCGGTTTATATTATAAAATACGCTCCGTCCCTCTGCTGAGGCTGCCGCAACACAGAGAACCGGCACAAGGTCGGGGATATCGCTGCAATCGATTTCCACTGCCGAGAGTTTTGATTTGAAAACTGTTACTTTATCTTCATTGCGCTTTACTTGTGCGCCCATTTTTTCAAGAATTTCAATAATTTTACTGTCGCCCTGACAAGTTTTTTCGTGGAGCGAGGAAACCGTTAGTCCACTGTCACTTGATATCGCTCCTGCCACGAGGAAAAATGCCGCGTTTGAATAGTCGCCCTCTGTCTTAAAAACTGACGGGGATGTGTATTTCTGTCCCCCGGCAACGACAAAGGAGTTCCCTTTTTTTTCTGCCAGCACACCGAATTTTTCTTGTATATCGGTAGTTATATCTATGTAAGAGGCACTTTCAAGCGGTGTTGTACTGCGTATTTCTCCGCCACCGAGAACACCCAGTGCAAGAAGTAGCCCCGTTATGAACTGACTGCTTATATTCCCCTCTATTTCATATATTCCGCGCGAAAGTCTGCCCTCTATTGTGCAGGGAAGGAAGCTTTCGCCATAGCTTACCTTTACTCCGTTTTTTGTAAGTGCATCGCAAAGGGGTAAAAGCGGACGCTTTCCGAGTCTTTCTGCACCAACAAATGTACATTTACTGCCAAGTGCCGCTGCAAAGGGAATCATAAATCGGAGTGTTGAACCGCTTTCGTTACAGTCGAGAGTACACTCACTTTGCACTTTTTCTATCGGGTGGACAATAACAAAACCGTCTTCGTAGTCAATCCGCGCACCCAGAGCTGTAAGACACGAGGCCGTTGCCTCAATATCCTTTGAAAAAGAGGATGCCAAAATCTTCGTAGGCGCATCTGCAACCGCTGCGCAGATAAGCGCTCTGTGCAGGCATGATTTTGACGGTGGCGGTGCTACCTCTCCATTAAGTTTTGAAGGTGAAAGTCTGACTTTCATCTTATTTCATCCCTTCCTTTATGAGTAGCAGGAGTTCATCCATCGTGATTTTTACGATTTCGCATTTTCCCATTTCTTTGGAGACGATAAGATTTACTCCTGAAGAATCTGCTTTTTTGTCCTTCTTTGCCCTCTCCAGAATTTCTTTTGGAGTGTAGGGGCAATTTGTTTTGAGATTAAACTTTTCAAGCATTTTGAAAAGCTGCTTACACAGATTTTCACATTTATATGCCTTTGTTACTATATACATTCCCATAGCAACGCATCGCCCGTGGGATATGGTATAATCTGACTGTGCCTCAATCGCGTGACCTACTGTGTGGCCGAAATTGAGAATCTGCCTTATTCCGCTTTCAAATTCGTCTGCGTTTACTATGTCGCGTTTTATTTTTACGCATCTTTCTACGATTTCTTCTATGTCAAGCTCCTCTGCAAGGATAAGCTTGTCAAGTCCCTCGCCCTTTATCATGGCATATTTTATAACCTCTGCCATACCGTCTGCGAAATATTCTTTGCTGAGAGTTTTGAGAACATCGCTGTCAAAAATGACCATAGACGGCTGATAAAATGCACCTGCGAGGTTTTTACCGCAGGAAAGGTCAATGCCCGTCTTTCCGCCGACTGATGAATCCACCGCCGCAAGAAGTGATGTAGGAAGTTGTATGAATTTAATTCCGCGCATATAGGTTGCTGCGCAAAATCCGGTCAAATCGCCTGTAACACCGCCACCGAGTGCGATGAGAGTGTCTTTTCTTGTAAATCCCCCCTGCGCAAGGAAATTAAGAATTTCTATATAGGTCTGTGCATTTTTGGATTTTTCGCCTGCAGGGAAAACATATTCCTTGGCTTTTATACCCTCTTTTGAAAGAGAATTTTTCACTCTTTCCATGTAAAGGGGTGCAACATTAGAATCCGAAATCACACACACTTTGCCCTGCGCGATAATATCTTTTGTTAAATTACCTACAAGGTCTATTGCACCCTTCTTTATTATAATGTCGTATGTTTTCGAGGCATTTACTGTGACTTTTCTCATATCAACCAATACTTTCCTTAATTTTTGTTCCCTCTGCAAGAAGCTTTTCAAGTTCTTCTTTATCGCCTTTCTTTATGGCATCGCTGTATTTCTGAAGTTCTTTTATAAGATTTTCTATTTCAAATGTTATATTTTCGCTGTTTTCCATAAAAAGTTCTGCCCACATAGCAGGGTTGAGTTTTGCAACTCGCGTCAAATCCCTGTAGCTTCCTGCTGAAAACCCCTTATGTACGACTGCGTTGGGACTTTTTACATAAGCATTTGAAACGACATGAGCAAGCTGTGAGGTGTAGGCAATAATTCTGTCATGCTCCTCAGCTGAGCTTACCGTAACACTCTTAAAGCCTGCCATAACGAGAAGTTTTTTGACATTTTCAAGCGTTTCAATGGTTTCGTTCTTACGGGGAACAAGTATCATTGATGCGCCTGCAAAAAGTGATGCACGGGCATACTTAAAGCCTGAAAAATGTGTTCCTGCCATCGGGTGACCGCCCATAAAGCAAAAGCCGTATTTCTCTGCAAGCCCAAAACCTGCCTTACAGATTCCCCTCTTCGTACCTCCGCAGTCAATTACGGTTGTGTTCTTTGAAATAAAAGGGGCGTATTCCTGAAGGAAGCTTTCAGTCGCTTTGGGGTAAAGTGCAACAAAAATATAGTCACACTTTCCTATATTTTCTTTTGTGAGGAGCTCATCCATTGCGCCTTCAAGCCTTGCCCTTGCAATCGTTTCTTCGTCACGGTCAAGGCAGTAAAGGGTTATGTTATCCTTTTGTGCAAACGCCTTCGCAAAGGAGCCGCCAATAAGGCCGAGCCCTACAACTGCTATTTTCATTCTAATCACCTCAACCGAAAGTTAATAATCCTAAGCTCTGATTTTTAGAGGCGGATTTTTGCTTTCGTTTATTTGATAGCCTCGCGTACTTTTCTTACTGCCTCTGCAGTTTCCTTAAACTGCTCGGGTGTAAGTGACTGTGCACCGTCACAAAGAGCTCGCTGGGGATTGTTGTGAACCTCAATCATAAGTCCGTCAGCCCCTGCAGCAGCTGCTGAAAGAGCAAGTGGCTTAACAAGTTTTGCTATGCCGCATGCGTGGCTGGGGTCAACAACTACGGGAAGATGGCTCAAATCATGAAGAAGCGGAACTGCCGAAATATCAAGCGTGTTTCGTGTTGCTGTTTCGTATGTTCTGATACCGCGCTCGCAAAGGATTATGTTTTCGTTTCCCTCGCTCATAATATATTCCGCGCTCATAAGAAGCTCCTTAAGAGTATTTGCAAGACCGCGCTTTATAAGAATAGGCTTTTTAGTTTTACCAAGCTCCTTCAAAAGCTCAAAGTTCTGCATATTTCTTGCGCCGACCTGAATAACATCTACTTCATCAAAAAGCGGAAGATGGTCAGCACTCATAATCTCAGTTACGATAGGAAGACCTGTTTCCTTTTTCGCTTCAATAAGAAGCTTAAGCCCGTCTTCGCGCATACCCTGGAAATCATAGGGAGAGGTTCTGGGTTTGAAAGCTCCTCCACGAAGGAAATTCGCACCTGCCTCTTTAACGGCTTTTGCCACCTCTATAATCTGCTCCTCGCTCTCAATTGAGCAGGGGCCTGCAATTATGCCGAAATGTCCATCGCCCATTTTTGTACCCTTACAGTCAATAACTGTATTTTCGGGATGGAACTTTCTGTTGGCATTTTTGAAAGGTTCGGTAACACGGGTTACCTGTGACACGATGTCAAGACCAACCAGAAGCTCTGTATCAATACGGCTTGTATCACCGATAAGGCCGAGCACCGTCTGGTATTCACCTGCAGAAATGTGCACACGCACATTCTGGCTTTCTATCCATGCTACAAGGTTATCAAACTGTTCCTTTGCGGCGTTGTTGTTTACTACTACAATCATTTCTGTTACCTCCGTATAAAAAAATTAGCTCTGCAGTGATTGTCACTGCAGAGCCATGTAAAAAACACTCTTATTATTTGCAGCACAAATCACTTTTACTTCTTGTCATGATAAAGTAAAAGTAAAAATATGCAGCTGCAAACACAAATAAGCTCATGTCTTTTCTCCTTATAAATTCGTTGCCTTTATAATAGCACCGTATCGCAATAACTGTCAACACATTTTTTTACTTTTACTTTTTTGGCACATTTTTGTGAAATTTTTAATGTCTAAACAGCAAAAATAATGAAATTTTACTATCTGTTCATTTCTGTCGGGGAAATCCCGTAGTGCATCTTGAAAACTTTTCCAAAATAAAGTGCATCCTTATATCCCACAGAAAGTGCTAGCTCTTTTACGCTTACAAAATCTCCGCTGTCTATAATGGATTTTGCGTGAGAAACGCGTTTCTCCATAACATAGCTTTTGGGACTTTTTCCGAATCTTGAAATGAATATCTTCCTGAAATAAGTATCTGAAATTCCGCAAAGCTTATGAAGTTGTGTAATCTCAAGGGCAGGGTCATAAATATGTTTTTTCAAATACTCAACCGCAGGCGTTATAATATGAAGCTTCTTCTTGTCCTGATAGCTCATATTTTCAATGTTTGAAATATATGAAAGAAGATTGTATACAACGGAAATACATTTATATTTTTCAGAGGGCGTGCCGAATTTCCAGTTTTCAGCAAACTTATACATCAGAAAGTCCACATCAAAAAAGTCCTTGAGTGAAAAGCAGGCAGGCTTAATGCCGTTGAAATCCCCACTTAAATTTATCATTGTGCGAACACTTTCATCCGTTCCTTCTACCGTGTATTCATAAGTTGTGTCCTTCGGAAGGAAAATCATTTCTCCTGCGTTTACGGTTATGCTCTTATCTTCAAAATCGTATCGCACTGAGCCGCTTACCCTTATGCTGAAGCTGTTCATTCTTCTTTTCCGTGTCACACCGAAGGGCTTACTGGTCTGATTCACCACTGACTCTATTTTCAAATTTTCTATATTTTCAAACATTCTCCATCACCATTTTCAGTATGATATTATCCATTATATTATTATACTATCACCATAATCTTACATTTTCAACAACTTTGTTTCAGAAAATCCATATTGTTTCAATAATTCTATTTACATCCGCCCCTCGTTTTGCTATAATTAAGCGCGTTAATATAGAAATCGAGGCGAATATTATGGAAAAAAAGAAGTTTGAATTTGACTATATGTGGGTCATGATGGGGCTTGCCTTTCTTATGGTTGCGACAAGCCTTGGCCTTTGCAGCAGCGGAAGAGCAAATTACCTTACTGCAATCTGCGATGCGCTCCACTTCGGACGCGGTGCCTTTTCAATCAATGATTCTATAAGATACATAGTAACAACTATTGCCAACCTCTTCTTCGGGAAGACGGTTGCCCGCTTTGGAACAAAGAAGCTTATCATTGCAGGATTTATGTGTCTTATCTGTTTTGCGTTCATAAATTCAATCGCAACAAGCCTTATCGGATTTTACATCGCAAGCGTATTCCTCGGAGTAGGTCTTTGTTGGACAGGTACCACCATGGCGAGCACAGTAGTAAATCTGTGGTGTACAAAAAACAAGGGGACCTTCACCGGTGCTGTACTTGCGGCTAACGGTGTCGGCGGTGCTATCGCGATTCAGGTTCTTTCTCCCATTATTTTTGAAAAAGGAAATCCCTTCGGCTACCAGAATTCATACCGTCTTGTTTGCGTATTCCTTGCAATAGTGCTTGCACTCATCATCTTCCTGTATCGCGAAAAGGAAATTGAACCGGGCACACAAGTCGGCAAAAAGAAAAAGGCTCGTGGAGCCGGTTGGGTTGGTATGAAATACAAGGACGCTGTCAAAAAGCCTTACTTTTATGTGGCACTCGTTTGTATGTTCTTAATCGGTATGTATCTTCAGGGGCTCGGAAATATTGCAACACCGCACTTGTACGATGTTGGAATTCCCGTAGCAACGGTTGCTGCCATCAGCAGTCTTGCAAGTCTTCTTCTTACTGCCGGCAAGTTTTCATCGGGCTTTATGTATGACCGCCTTGGTATGCGAATTACTATGAATATTTGCTATGCGTGTTCGTTCATATCTCTTGTCAGCCTTATTTTCGTAGACAATTCCCGTGCAGGCATATGCCTTGCTTATATGCGAGGAATTTTCACTACATTTGCCCTTCCTCTTGAAACTGTTATGGTTCCTCTTTTTGCAAGTGAACTTTTCGGTAACAGATGCTTTGACAAGACAGTAGGTCTTTTCGCCGCTGCAAGCACAGCAGGTTTTGCAGTAGGCTCTCCCCTCGGAAACATAATTTTCGACTTCTTCGGAAGTTATAATATTGCATTTGCACTCTTCGGCGGAGTAGCCGTGTTTGTAGCTATTGCAATGCAGTTCATTTTAAGTGCCGCAAACCGCGACAGGCGAGCTATTGAGGCGGCGGCTGACCAAAAATAATTTTGAAAACAGAAATGGCAAACCCATCGTGGGTTTGCCATTTTTTTACCGTATAGGAAATTGCGTATTCTTATTGCGAGCAACATTTATTGGTTTTAAGTTTAGCTGGGCGCGAAATGGGTGAAGCGGCACGCTTCGTTTTTAGTCGTCAATATTTTCGCTTCTGTTACTGAGTATTACAGTAAACTCTTTTTCCTTGTATCCTTTTTCTGAGGGAATCTGTACAGTAAGCTTAACCTTTTCCCCTGATTTATAATACTGCAGTCTTTCCTGAAGCTGTGCTATTGTTGTAACGGTATATCCGTCAAACTTTGTGATTACATAACCTTTTTTAATCCCGGCATTATCTGCTGCAAGACCGTCTGTAACCGAGCTTACAAACACACCTATGGGAATTCCGAATGTTTCGCTTTCCGATGAAGAAACATCGGCGCCTGTTATTCCCAGAAATCCCTGTTTTTGTGAATCAACCTTATCGCGGGTTTGTCTTAACATCAAATCGTCAATGATTTCTTCAACATCTGAAATGGGGATAGCATAACCCATACCCTCAACACCTGTTGAAGCCATCTTTACTGAGTTTATACCAATAAGGCATCCGCGCATATCCAAAAGTGCGCCACCGCTGTTTCCTGCATTGATTGCAGCATCAGTCTGAATGAAAGAATTTGTTACAGTGGAGCTGCCGTCAGAATTTTCCATTGTTATTTTTCTGTCTATTGCACTTATTATACCTGTTGTAACAGACTGTCCGTAACCGAGCGCATTACCTATTGCAACTACCTGGTCGCCTGCCTTGAGTTTTGTCGAATCACCGATTGTGGCAATCTTGATTTCTGAAAGGACTTCTTCGGAGATATCGTCAAGCTTTATCGCAATCACTGCAAGGTCCTTGTTTGAATCGTAGCCTTTTACAGTTGCGGTGGGAATATCGTCTTCGTTGAGCTTATCGGTTTCCTTCTGATTTTCCATTCTCTTTTCAACAGAGCTGAAAACTACTCTGAGCTCTTTTGAGTTGTTTACAACATGGTAATTTGTAACAATCAGAAGCTCGGTATCGTTTTTTCCTATTATAATACCGCTGCCGCTTGAAGTGCTCTCCTGTTCATATGTTCCGAAAAATGTCACAACATCCGAAACACTGCGGTTTGTTATAGCAACAACCGAGGGCATACATTCCTCAGCAATAGCAGCAACTGCACTCTGAGAAGAGGTGCCTTCCTCCGCTTTATGAAGTGTTACTTTTGTAGTCTCGATATCCTGAGGATTGGAGGGCAGTCTGTCTTCAATAGTTTTTGATGCCGTAAGACCAAGCCCGAAGAAAAGTCCTGCTATGAGGGGGATACCTATGACATAACGCCATATTTTTCTCTTCTTTTTTTTCGGCGTGGGTGCTTCATAAACCGTCTGGGGAATCGTCTCTTCATAAGTCGGAAGAGGCGTTTCGACTGCAGGGTCAGCGGTGTGGGATTCAAAATTTATGTTTCTGAGTTCCTCTGGAATATTATTTTCAAATTCGTTATTCATAAAAATCCTCCTTCTGTGAGTTCTTGTGTCAATTATAAAGCATAAATGCGGACAAATTTAGTCTGTTTTATGAACTTTTTATAAACAAAGAGGCTTTTAGAATATTCCAAAATACGCATCAAGCACGGATGAAACAAGAATTGCAATAATACAAATCGGTGCAAGATACTTGATAACAAAGGTAAAGAGCGCCTTTCTCTTGAATTTACCTGAGAGCTCAACCTCGTCAACAACCGCCTGCGGTTTTATAATATAGCCTACAAAAATGCAGGTAAAGAATGCAACAATTGGCATCATTACACTGTTTGTTATAAAGTCAAAGAAGTCAAGCATCTGCATACCGATAATTGTTACATTGTCCCAGATGCTGTATCCAAAGCACGATAAAAGTCCCATCAGAACTGAGAAAATGAATACAATTGCGCAGGCAAATTTTCTTGTCCATTTAAGCTTATCGCACACGATTGAAACAACAGTTTCCATAAGCGAAATCGATGATGTGAGTGCCGCAAAAAGCACAAGCAGGAAGAAAAGTGCACCTATAACCTGACCGCCTGCCATAGTTTCAAAAACCTTGGGAAGTGTTGCAAACATAAGTCCCGGGCCCTTTCCGAGCGCTTCGGGTGAGCCGTTTGAAAAAGCGTATGTAGCAGGGATAATCATAAGACCTGCAAGAAACGCAATACCTGTATCAAAGCACTCTATCTGAGTAACAGAGCCTTCAAGGTTTACATCCTTTTTCATATATGAGCCATAGGTTACCATAATTCCCATAGCTAGAGACATTGAATAGAAAAGCTGTCCCATAGCCGAAAGCACGGTTGCCGCAGAAAACTTTGAAAAGTCGGGCATAATGTAATATTTCACACCTTCAAATGCTCCGGGAATGGTGAGCGAATATCCTGCAATAACGACAGAAAGGAGTAAAAGCACAGGCATCATAACCTTGCTTACCTTTTCAATACCTTTTTCAACTCCAAAAAGAACAACAAGTGCAGTAAGACCGATATAAATCAAAAACCACCCTAAGGGTTCAGTTGCTGATGATATAAATTCTCCAAAAAATTGGTCTCCTGCAGCGACAAAGCCTTTTCCTGTACAGAATGCAACCAGGTATTTCGTTACCCAGCCGCCGATTACAGAGTAGTACGGTAAAATAATTGCAGGAACAAGAGCTGCAAGATATCCAAGGAATGAAAATTTCTTATTAAGCCTGGAAAATGCACCTACTACACTGAGTCCCGTTTTTCTGCCGAGAGCGATTTCTGCAGTCATAAGAGCAAAACCGAATGTCAGCGCAAGGATAATATATGTAAGCAGGAATATTCCTCCGCCGTATTTTGCTGCAAGATAAGGAAATCGCCATATGTTTCCTAGACCTACCGCACTGCCTGCGGCAGCGAGGACAAAGCCGATTTTACCTGTGAAGCTTCCTCTATTTTCATTAGACATAAGTTTTACCTCCAATTTTCCTTAAAAAGCAAAACCACCCTATAGGGTGATTTTGTTTATCTTTTATATTTTATCATATATTTAACATATGTCAATATTATCCAAAATATTTTCTGTCAAGGCTTCGGTAACCGATAGCCTCGGCGATATCCATTTCGCATATATTTTCGCGTCCGTCACAGTCAGCGATGGTACGCGCCACCTTGAGTATGCGCGTATACGCTCTTGCTGTAAGTCCAAAAGATTCAAACGCATCTTTAAGCAAATCACTTTCGTTTTTACCTATTACGCAGTACTTTTCAACAAGCGCTCCGGAGAGCTGTGCGTTGGTTGTTATACCATCATTTTTATAGCGCTCTTTCTGAATTTCGCGGGTCTTATTAACCCGCTTTTTGATTTCTGCCGAGCTTTCTCCCTTCATCGCCTTGAGGTCTGCATATTTTACGGGTGCCGCTTCAAGCTGGATATCAATTCTGTCAAGCATGGGTCCGCTGATTTTACCAAGATAGCGCTTCACATCTGTTTCACTGCATCGGCAACGGTTTGTTCCGTCTCCATAGTGTCCACATTTGCAAGGGTTGAGCGCCACGACAAGCATAGTATTACACGGGTATGTGAACGCCGCGTTTGCACGCGTCACTGTGATTTTTTTGTCCTCAAGCGGCTGGCGCATGGATTCAATAACATCCTTGCGATATTCGGGAAACTCGTCAAGAAATAATACACCGTTGTGTGCAAGCGATATTTCGCCCGGTTTTGCCTTTGCACCGCCACCGATGATGCTTACCGCACTGGCACTGTGATGAGGTGAACGAAAAGGACGCTTTGCAATAAGATTTGTCCCATTTTCAAGTGCACCTGCTATGGAATAAATTTTTGTAACCTCAATCGCTTCCTCAAGCGACATATCGGGAAGAATTGTGGGAATTCTTTGTGAAAGCATCGACTTACCGCTACCGGGAGTTCCGATAAAAAGCAGATTGTGACCGCCACTGACACAGAGTTCTATACCACGGCGTAGTCCGATTTGTCCGCGGACATCAGAAAAGTCAATGTCATATTGTGAAGAGTCCTTGAAAATCGATTCTACATCGCAATTGGTTGGCTCAATTTCCTTTTCGCCTGTAAGATGCATATAAATATCATTCAGGCTATTGGCTCCAAACACCTCAACACCTTTTATAAGAGCCGCTTCCTCAGCATTGTCACTGGGCACAAAAACCTTCTTTATACCGTAGTTTTTAGCGGATGAAACGAGCGCCAGAACACCGTTAACTCCGCGAAGTTCACCTGAAAGTCCGAGCTCGCCGATGAACATACATCCTTCAAAATCGCATCTCAGCTGTCCTGTTCCTGCCATAATTGAAATAGCAATCGGCAGGTCAAACTGCGTGCCCTCTTTTTTAAGGTCGGCAGGGGCAAGGTTTATTATTGCACGCTTTGGCGGAAAATCAAATCCGCTGTTTTTAAGAGCAGCGCGGACGCGCTCCTTCGATTCCTTTACCGTTGCGTCAGGAAGACCGACAACATCAAATGACGGTAGTCCGTTTGAAAAATCGGCTTCCACTATAACACTTTTTCCCTCAAGACCGCAGAGTGTCCCTGTATTTATCTTTACAATCATACAAAACATCCTTATATCAAGTTAAATTGAGCAACTTAAGTATATCACGCAGAAAAACCAAAGTCAATTATGGCAAAAATTTTCTTGACTTACGCTTATTTAGATAGTATAATACATAGGTATCTTATCGGGGTGTAGCGCAGTTTGGTAGCGTGCTTCGTTCGGGACACGGTACTATTCAATTCATTAGTATTAAGCCGAACTCCCACAAACCTTTTAACATCGCCACTTTACGGCGACTTAAAAAACAAAATACATGTGGTCAAACAAGTTTTGACCACATGTTATCCCACAGACACGGGAATATAGAAAAAACTAAATATTTTATTTCGGGATATAGCGCAGTTTGGTAGCGCGCTTCGTTCGGGACGAAGAGGCCGCAGGTTCAAATCCTGTTATCCCGACCACCTTAAACCTCAGTAACCAAGCGGTTTCTGAGGTTTTTGCTTTGCTTCAATTTTTGCAAAAATATGATTTTGACCACATGTTAGCCACATTTTATGCCTCAAACGCAGTCGCAGCAAGGCTTTGCAGATTTTTTAATTATTTTTTTCCTTAAATATGAACAAAGAGTCTTAAGCTTAAAAATTTAAGACTCTTTGTTTTAAATAGTTAAATCGGGGTTATTCATTTTCTCCCGAAAATACAGTAACGAATTATATTTGAAATTTCTTCAATACTTTTTTTACAATCATCTTTCAACCATTCCGTAATAATGGCTGTAATACCATTGAGATAAAACATCATAACATAGTTTTGTTCATCTCGTGGATAGCGAAATCTATCTAAAATAGGGTTAAATATATTATCAAACAACCTTTGAAAAATAATATTTGAGTCAAATGTTACCGGTTGTGACAATACTGCCAAAAACACTCGTTTGTTTTCTTTTATAAATAAAAGATACGGATGAAGATATTTCTCGTTGATATAGTTGAGTTCTCGCAAATCACATTTTTCAAATCTTGATGTGATATTTTCAGCATCGACATCAAAATACGAAGTAAAACTATTGAGAACATAGTCAATTGTTTCTTTTAACAAATCTCGTGTGTTTTCATAATGAAGGTAAAAGGTCGAACGATTAACACCTGCTTTTTCACAAATTTCGCTAATCGTTATGTATTCAAAAGTTTTCTTTTCAAGTAAAGATAGGAGTGCCTTATCAAATCTGACGGCAGTATTAAAATATTTGCTTTCCGATTTATTCATATAGACGCTCCTTTCATAAAAATACTATTTATTTATCAGCAATTTCTTTTGCAAGCTGAACGATTTCAAAGGCATATTTAGATTTACCTTTTTCAAGCATTTTCTTGTAAATTGGATAATTTGCACCACAACCGATCATTCCGATAATACCAATGACAATGCCAAATACCATACCTACCAAGCCACTTCCGATTACTTGCATTGCAAGACACATTCCCGTACCAAAAACAAGTGCGGATATGATACCGCAAGAGTAAGTGAAAATCGTGGCAGGTAATTTCGCTCTGTTGTCTAATTTTTTGAGTGCAACTATTTTTGAACTTTCCTTTGGAGCATAGTCCTTTGCGATTGATTCTGCAATAATTTTGTCTGTGTTCATAATAAAAACCTCCTTTTGTTTTACATTTCTATTTTAACAACTCAAAGAGGTTATTTGAACAACATAAATATTGTTTTGTGTTGAGTTCAACGAATTCAGGTTTATCTAATCGTTTTTATTTTACTAATTTAATTATAACACCAAATATGTAAAAAGTAAATAAAACTCCTTTTCTTTGTTTACACCGTATCAAAATTTAATACGCCCAAAAGCTCTGGCACGGATTTTTTTATTCGTGCCATTTGTGTTATTGGGCATTTCTGAGCTTCGCTTTTTGTTCTGCGATTTCGGCATTCATTTTCTTTATCAGTATGGCGAGCTTTTCTTCGCACTCTTCTCTTGTAGGTGCATATATGTTTCTTGCCATTCGTTTGCCGTAGGCATCCTTTGGCGAGTATCTGCCCTCATAGAGATGGTCATTTATTCTACTTATACATCCTGTACCAGGCTTTCGCATCTTGCCCTTTTTAGGCTCAAATTTGGCTTGTGGCGGTTTTTCTTGTTCTTTCGTGATTGTTTCTTCGTTGCCGTTTGTATCCTTGTTGAATCGTGCGTTAATCTTTTCTGCCGCTTCTTTCTTCATTTCCTCGGTGCTATGCAGGTATATATCAAGTGTTGTTTTGCTTGATACATGTCCAAGGATGGTAGATAAGGTTTTGATGTCCATTCCGTTTGCTACCGATGTGGTTGCGAAGGTGTGGCGGAGATCGTGGAATCGGAGCTTCTTACATTCTGCTCTTTCTAATATTACCTGCATCATTCCATATACTGCTGAGGGATCTCTTGGCATCCCTTCAACTCTTGGTGATGGGAACATCCACTCTGAGTCTATTGTTTCCATATATTCCTTCAGGATATTTACAAGGCTTTTTGGTAGTATTATCGTTCTTACCGATTCTTCGGTCTTTGGCTCTGTTATGACTAATCTGCCTTTTGTCCGTTTGACTTGTCTTCGCACCTTTAGTTCTCCTGTATCTAGATTCAAGTCTTCCCATTTCAGTGCCATATCTTCTCCTCGCCGTAAGCCTGTAGATAAGGCTACTAAGAAGATTTCGAAGAATCCGTCATATTTTGCTTGTAT
>JAFQQD010000032.1 GCA_017411435.1 Clostridia bacterium | reverse complement strand
TGTATGATAGCGAAATATCTTCTAAAGAAAACGATATAACCATCGTTTTGAAGGGAAAGGAAGCACAAAATGAAACAGATTGATACAAAACAATGGAAAGAATTTGTTATAAAAGATTTGTTTACTGTCAAAAGACCATCAGCTCGTAGTCAGGCAAATTATGAAGATGGTGATGTTCCGTTTGTTGCATCGGGAAACTTTAATAACGGTGTATTAAAATATTTGCAACCAAAAGAAAATGAAATTTTGGATTCTGGCAACTGTATAACTGTTAGTCCAATTGATGGTAGTAGTTTTTATCAAGAAGATGATTTTCTTGGTAGAGGTGGTGCTGGCAGTTCAATAATTTTATTATATAATCCTAATCTGAATCCATATAATGGTTATTTTATTGCAACTGTAATACGTACGGTATGTAGAAAATATGCGTATAGTGATATGGCAAACAAAGATACAATTGGATCAGAAAAAATAAAACTGCCTGTTGATGAAATAGGAAATCCAGATTTTTTATATATGGAATCATATATGAAAAATCTGGAACTTGCAGTCAGCTCTTCGCTGACTGACTTGCAGTCAGCGAAGAAATTTGGTGTTTCAGGCGAAATTGATATAAGCAACTGGAAAATGTTTGAAATATCCGATTTGTTTACTGTGCAAAAAGGCAAGCGACTAACAAAGGCAGATATGAAAGAAGGCAAAATAAGATTTATAGGTGCAAGTGCCATTAACAATGGTATTACTGCTTACATCTCGAACGATGAACACCTACATCCGCAAAACACAATTACACTGAGTTACAATGGTTCTATCGGTGAAGCGTTTTATCAAGATGAAATATTTTGGGCATCAGACGATGTAAATGTTTTATATCCAAAGTTTGAAATAAACAGAGAAATTGCATTTTTTATTATTCCTCTTTTGAAAACAGCAGGTAAAAGGTATGCTTTTATAGATAAGTGGAAAAAGGAAGATATGGAAAAGAGCAAAATACCATTGCCTGCTGATATAGACGGGAATCCTGATTACAAATGTATGGAAAAATATATAGCAATCGAATTAAGAATAACCGAAAATACATTGAATAAATTAACGGCATGTGTTTAATTTATAAGAGTTTCTAAACAAAAGGAATCGTAGAAATTTTACTTTCTGCGATTCCTTTTTAACTGTCCTTAAGAATACTCTTCGTAGAAGATTCCTTTTTTTGTTGTTTTTCTTGTTTGGGGACGGGGCAGTTTTTGTTACACAAAAAGGGCCCCGTCCCCAAACTGTACAGCAATTGATTTCCCAACGAACGGTTGGTTTAGCGCGAAGAGAAAAGCGTGCAGAACGGACAAACTGAGCTGAGCGTAGCGAAGGTTATCCGATGCTGTACAAAGGTACAGCGAGAGGCGAAGTTTGTTCGTAGTTCGTTGGCTTTATAAAAAAGAAATCCGTACATAAAGCACGGATTTCTACCAAAACATAAATCAATATTTTTTTCGTCAACGAACAGTCTGCGCGTTTTAATCAAGCGCCTTTAGTGCCTCTGTTAATGCTTTTGCAACCTGGTCAGGACAACTTGTTCCGCGTCCGTTACAGTCTATGCCGCGCATTCTTTCAATTGCATCACGGGCATTCATGCCCACAAGAAGCTTTGCAAGACCGCTTGTGTTTCCGTTGCAGCCGCCAACAATTCTGATATCGTTTATTGTTCCGTCATCGGCAAGATCAATTACCGTTTTTCTTGAACAAACACCGCGGTTTGTATATTCACTGATCATAGATTATTTCTCCTGTGTTTTTTCCTCAACTGTTTTTTCAGGCTCAATACCGTCAACATAAACATTCACGCTGATGTTTTCAAGACCTGCATAAGACTCAACTGCATTTTTAACAGTTTTCTGAAGCTTATATGCAATCTCGTTTATTTTTACACCGAATTTAACAGTTACATGAACATCAATTTTTGTAGCTTCCTCACTCATTTCAACCTTGATGCCCTTGTCTGCAGATTTCTTTCCGAGAAAGTCACTCCAGCTTCCGCTTGTGCCGAGGCCTGTTACCCCCTCAACCTCACGCGCGGAAATTGCGCTTATACGCATAATAACCTCTTCAGAAATTTTTATATTACCGTTTTCAGTAGCGATGAAATTATCAGTCATTTGATTACTTCCTTTCGTACATTCCTGAGCCTGGGTAAATATTGCCCCTTGGCCTGTATTTATTTTATCACTATTATCGTAAATAATCAAGATATTTTATCAGTTCATCTCCATTATCTTGATTTTCTCCTGCGCGATTCCGCTTTGTGCAGACACGATTTCGGAAATCTGTGCCGCGCCTTCGCCGTCAAGCATCTGCGTCTTTACAACTACATTTGCCATACCGCCGTTGATATAACAAACTGCGTCTTCAAATCCGCGTGCTCGCAAAAGATTTTCAACGGCAGTTTCAGTTTCCGTATTCTGTGCAAGCTCAAGCACGCCTGCCTGAGCACTCGCCTTTGCGGCTTCATCGCTGTTTTCGTTTTGAAGCACTGCGTTATATGTTTCTATACTGCGGCTTCGCCCTGCCTCGCGGTCAAGACGCGCCTGTGCAAAAAAGTCGGTGTTTTCTGTCTGTGCATCTTCGCTTGAATTCACAAGCTGGGCTTCGCCAAGGTACTTTTTGCCTGCTTCCTCACTGTTTCTTCCTGCATTTATGTACCCTGCCGTTCCTATAATAATAGCAAGCGCCGCTACGGCAAGCTGCTTTTTCTTAATTACCATCATCATAGTTATTACTTCCTTTCAAAAACCTCTATTTTATGGGCTGATACTCCAAGCGCCACCGATGCCGCGCGTACAAGTTTTTCACGGATGGTGCTGTTATTACCTCCATCGGCTACAATAAGTACACCTGCATCTCTTTTTTCTTTCTTTTCCGGACTTACAAGAAGGGAAGTTTCGTCTTTTTCTCCGTCCGATATCATCACGCAGACCTTTCCTGCGCCCTTAATCTCGGAGAGAATTTCCTCCGCCTCTGCCGCACGCGAGCTGTATACATTATTTACCTCTTGCTGCGGATCCTTTTTCGTAGTGTTCCCTAAAATAAGGAGCATTATTCCCATAGCTAATAATATATATATTAGTCCGTTGTTCTTTTTATCCCCGAAAAGTTTGTCAATTTTTATCATATTTAAGGTTTATCCTTTCTCTGTCTATTCCAAGATTTGATACTATATAAGATATCGCGCGGCTTTCATCACCCTTTATCAGCAGTGTGACGGAAATGACCTCGCCTCCGGGCGAGACCTCGACATATGCCCGTCCGCCGTATCTGAGCTTTTCTTCAATACTTTTTTCAAGGTTTTCCCTATGCCTTTTAAGGACTTCTGCCTTATACTGAGCCTCTGCGGTGGCTACCTCCTTTTCGCTTAATGTGTAGGACTGCGCATCAAAAACTGTTTCTCCCATATCTGACGGAAGAAACGAAAGTGCCGCACAAATGAGCATAAAACCCATCGCAAGTGAGGTGTATTTTTTTATGCCGCCCTCGGGGATAAGCATATTTGAAAAGGAAATCAGCATAAGGATTACGCCAAGTGATGTCATATACTCTTTCATATCACAAAATTGACGCTATTGCGATTATCATGACCGTGCCTATTGATGCTATTGATGAAAAAAACATATCTATACATTCTCCCAGCTTTCTTAAGGTTTCGCTGACTGTCTTTTCGCTGATTGGTGCGGTAAATGCCGCCGTCAGCCGAAATGCAAGCGAAAGCGCCCACATTTTAAGAAGGGGTATGGCAAACATTGCGAAAATTACTATTACTCCGCCAAGACCGACTGCATTTTTAAGGAGCATCGCACTTCCTGCAACAGAGCTCATTGCCTCACTTATCGAGCCTCCGACAACGGGAACTGATGCGCTGATTGCAAATTTGACTCCGCGTGCGGCAAGCGAGTCAAAGCTCGCCGCTGCGAAGGAGCTTATCCCCATTATTCCTGCAAAAAGTGACATTGAAAGAGCGAGCAGTGTTTTATGAAGTTTTGAAAAAAGAGCCGTAAATTCCGAGAGGGAATCATTCCCCGTTATTGCGCACAGAAGAGTACATACTGCGCGCAAAAGCACAAGCGGTGTGATAACATTTTTTATCAGTGCGCCGAATGCCGAGCAGATAAAATACATCACGGGGTGGCTCATTGTGGCAGATACCATCTCTCCGCCGGAGATACATAGCATTGTCATAGATGGAATTATGCTGTGCACAAAAATTGTTATATCCTGAAGTGTTTCAAGCACATACCCGGTTGCTACCTGAAATGCCGTTGCAGCGATTGTTGCAATATATAAAAAAAGTGCAATTCCGCTTGCCTGGCTTACAGAACTTTTGCCAAACGAATTGTCAAGATTTTTTATAAACGCACCGATAAGTATTACCGCCGCAATCGAACCCACAAGCACAAATGCACTCCTGAGTTCGCCGAGAAAAAGCGATATAAGGCGGTTTATAATGTTTCCCGCATCAGGAGAAAATTCTCCTGATGCGATGGAATTTATTATGCCTCCGAAATCAAAATCTCCGAGCAGTTTTTCTATATTCTGCGCGGCAGAATCCGTTATTTGCGGTGTAATGTTTTCTGTATTCATGACAGTATTCCTATTATTTTTGAAAATGCTTCCTTTGCGATTGGTATCGTTATTACGGTTATGGCTATTTTCCCTGCTGTCTGTATGTGCGATGCAAGTGCTTTTTCTCCGCTGTCTGTGCAGAGCTCGCTTCCTATCTGGCTTATGTACGCAATTCCTGTTATTTTAAGTATCGGCATCAGGAAGTTTTCGCCGGCAGGACTCATTTTTGCAAAATCATACATTGATTTTACAACGGTTATTACATAAGGAATAATAGCAGATACAACAAGCACAACTCCTGCAATTGAAATAAGCTGGCCTATTTCGCTTTTCATATTTTTAACCGTCAGCGCAATTATTGAAATCATTATGCCTGCCGAGGCGATTGCCAGAATGTTCATATTCCAAACACCGTCTTTACCGTTTCAAAAAGTTTTGCTATCTCGCCCACTACCACCATTAAAACGACTACAAGCCCTGCAATAGTTATCATAAGCGCCTGCTCGTCACGGCCGCTGCGCGAAAGAAGCATATTCATAACGGAAATTATAATTCCTATTCCTGCAATCTGAAAAATAAGTTCTGTGTTCATAGTTTTCTCCTATATTAAAAGAAGCACAATTGCCGCCGCGGTAAGAATACTTCCTTTTACGCAAAGCTTCCCCTTGATATCAAGATCTGTCGATGCTTCCATAAGCTTTTTCTCAATCTCGCCTGTGAAAACTGCAAGGTTTGAAAGTTGTCCCTCGCACGAAGATGCACAAAGCCCCGATGCAAAACTCTCAATTATCCTGATATCGTCTTTTTTCAGCGATGTAACCTGAAAAGCTGTGCTTTTTACGGCTTCCTCGGGTAGCTGCCCCGCAAGAATTCTTTTTGACGCTGATTCAAAAAATGTGCCGCTGTCCATAAATATTTCATGCAGAGGTGCGTGAAGAGCAGAAAGCTTTGAGTTTATGCTCCTCGCTCCGTCAAGAATTTCAGAGAGTGCTTTTTTCCGTTCAAAAAGTGTATTGTATTTTTTTATTCCAAAAAGCGTTGCAGATAATATAACTACTGCCGAGCCTATGATTTTAAGCACGCCTTAAGCTCCTTCCGTCTGATATGATTTTTTCTACCTTTATCTCCCCGCGCAGTTTTCCAAGGACGATAATACGCTCAAAAATTCCGTCTTCGATGATATTTCTTATATATTTTCTTCGCATGACATCCCTTTCGCTGTAGCCGTGCGCGGTTGTTATGATTTTCACTCCGCAGTTTATAAGCTCACCTATTGCTTTCTCTTCGCTTTCGCTTCCCGTTTCATCCGTTATGATAACCTCGGGCGACATAGTGCGCAGAAGCATCATTATCCCTTGCCCTTTCGGCACGGCATCCATCACGGCGGTAAAGCGCCCGACATCGTGCGTTGGAACCGAATCCTTGCAGGCGGCGATTTCACTTCGTTCATCGACAATGCATACCTTGTGTGTTGTGCCGATTTGCCGTGCGATATCGCGCAGAAGTGTTGTTTTTCCGCATCCTGCAGGGGAGATTATCAGGGTGTTATAAATCCTGTGCTGATACATTATATATTCCATTATGCCGTCTGCCGCACCGATAATTCCACGAGAGAGCCGTACGCAGATTGCCGAAATATCCGTCATATGAGTGACTTTACCGTTTTCGCATACACATTTTCCGCATACGCCAACGCGGTGACCGCCCGAAAGCGTTATGTATCCTTGGGTAAGGTTTTGCTGCATGGCGTAAAGCGAGCCGCGGCACATGGAGTTTATTATTTTTTTGAGTTCTTCACGCGTTACACGGACTCCGCAGTCCATAAGTATACCTTTTTTTATTACTGACGCATTCTGTTCGGCAATGATGCGGATTTCCTGCATGTCCTTTGTCCCCATAATGAGCAATGTCTCCGTAAGATTGGGAGGGAAATGCTGCATAAGTGAATTTATCTCCATAGTGTTTCATCCTTTCGGTCTAATATATGAGGGCATGAGGGGTGTTATGTCCTTTTAATTTGAAAGAACGAAAAACTTTACGAAAGCGTAAAGAGTATGTTCTTTTGTAACCAAAAGAACCAAAAGTTCCGGGGTTGCGATTCCCCGGGCCCACCGCCCTCGCCGGGGCGAAAAAATTAATAATCTTGTTAAATTAAATGAGTGGGTGTCGTTTTTTCAGTTTCCTCGCCTTTATGATAACGAAATGTATTGATAAACTTATTATCAGACATTTCTAAATCGTGCCCACCAGCAAAGGAAACTGATGTGGACACGATTTTATCAGTCGGCTTCGTCACTTCAAAAACCGCAGTTTGTTGCGATAAGTTAGTTCTATATCAAACTAACAAGAGCGCTGCAGCAGGGTTTTTGTAAATTTTTTGTCGGCTACCGAGAAATCGCGAGCATCATTTTCCTCTGCAGGCGAGCGATTTCAGGCGACCAGGAAAAAGAGTTTTCCTTAAAGCCGGCGGTTCAAAGACAAAAAATTTACAAAAACAAAACTTGCTCTGCTTAAAAGATAAATATTCTCTTTTTTTGAGCCCCTGCTAGGCCGGTTCAAGGAGTCCGGGGGAAATCGGAATCCCCCGGCGCTTTTCGCCATTTTGGCGCTCAAAATGGCATTAGGTTTGCACTTCTGCAAAATATTTGTTTCTTTTCGAAAAAGATAAAAATCGTTATTGTATATTTCCATCAATTTTGATAAAATTAAAATATCTTTTTACAAAGGACTGATTTTTTTTGACAGGAATCGGAACTATCATCAATACAGTTTTGGTAATAATCGGCTCGCTTGTAGGACTACTCCTTAAAAAGGCAATTCCCGAAAGGCTAAAGGAAAGTATGGTGCAGGCGCTTGCTCTTGCAACGATGACGATTGGTGTTACCGGGATTATAAATGCATCGTCCACCGCAAATCAGGACGGCACGCTTTCAGGCAACTATACAATCCTGATGGTGCTTTCAATGGCAATCGGCACATTTATAGGCGAGCTTATCAACATTCAGAAACGCCTTGACAATATGGGCGATTTTCTGCAGAAAAAGTTTTCCTCAGACGATTCGTCTTCATTTTCGCAGGGGTTTGTGACAGCGTCTCTTGTTTTCTGCGTTGGTTCAATGACAATCCTCGGTGCATTTAACGATGCACTTCTGCACGACCCAACAATTCTTATTACAAAAAGTCTTCTCGATATGATTATGTCTGTGGTTTTTGCATCGACACTTGGAATCGGCGTAATTTTTTCGGCATTGACCGTGCTTGTGTATCAGGGACTTTTAACCGTGTGCGCATCATTCCTTTCTCCGCTTCTGACAAGCGAAATTATCGCACAGATGTCTTTTGTGGGAAGTATACTGATTACAGGAATCGGGCTTAACTTTATCTATAAACCGCGCCTTAACCTTGCAAATATGCTCCCCGCGATGTTTATTCCGCTTGTGTGGTACTTAATTTCTAATTTATGGAGGTAAATATGATGAAAAGATGCGGCGGTGTGCTGATGCACATTTCCTCCCTTCCCGGAGAATATGGAATAGGAACGCTGGGAAAAGGCGCAAGAAAATTTGTGGATTTTCTCCGTGAAGGCGGTTTCGGTGCGTGGCAGGTGCTTCCATGCGGTCCGTGTGACAGTTACAACTCCCCTTATTCGGGAAAAAGTGCGTTTGCAGGAAATAAATATTTTATAGACCCCGAAATTCTGCTTGAGAAAAAGCTCCTTACCGCAGAAGATGTAAAAGCGTGCAGCTGCTCCGATATATATGTAACAGACTACGAATTTCTCCGCAAAACGCGTGAGGATATTTTCCGCAGAGCACTTTTACATATGACGGATGAAATAAAGGAAGAAGCGAAAAATTTCTGCAAAGAAAATCCGTGGGCAGAGGATTACGCACTTTTCTGCGCGCTCAAAAAGAAATACGAAAATCTTCCCTGGTGGGAATGGGACAGTGCTCTTATGCTCCGTGAAGAAAATGCGATGGCAAAAGCGAAAAAAGAACTTGCCGAGGATATCTTCTTCTACGAATTTTTACAGTATGAATTTTTCCAGGAGTGGAATGCGTTGAAAAAATACGCAAACGAAAATGGCGTGAGTATTATCGGCGATATGCCCATCTACCTCGCACACGACAGCGCAGATGTGTGGGCAAATCCGCATCTTTTCTCGCTTGATAAATCAATGCATCTTACAAGGTGTGCAGGTGTGCCTCCCGATTATTTCTGTGAGGAAGGTCAGAAGTGGGGCAATCCCCTCTACAACTGGGATAACCTGAAAAAAGAAGGCTACAGTCTGTGGATAAAGCGCCTTGGTCACGCGCTCAGTATGTATGACGCGGTCAGAATTGACCATTTTCGTGCGTTTTCGGCATTCTGGTCAATTCCTGCCGAGGAAAAGGCTACTATGGGCAGATGGGGAAAGGGTCCCGGCATCGAATTTTTTGATGCACTTAAAAAGGTTTACCCCGATGCAAATATCATTGCCGAGGACCTTGGCGATATAGATGACGATGTAAGAGAGCTTCTCCGTAAAACAGATTTCCCCGGAATGGGCGTGATGCAGTTTGCATTCATTACGGACGATGATACACCCCATCTTCCGCATAACTACACAAAGAAAACCGTTGGCTACACAGGTACGCACGACAATAACACTCTCCTTGGGTGGCTGTGGGAAAGCAGTGAGGGAAGCCGTAACTACGCAATGCAGTACTGCGGTTTTAACGGTGACTGGGGTCAGGGCGGTCCTCACAGCGAATCTATCCGCGCGGTTATCCGTACGCTGTGGCGCTCGGGTGCACTTATAAGCATCGTGCCAATTCAGGACTTATGCGGATTCGGTGGAGATACCTCAATGAACCATCCCGGTGTTGCAAAAGGCAACTGGTGTTTCAGAATTACAGAGGATGCACTGTCAAGTGTTGACAAGGCATTTTATAAATCGCTTAACATTCTTTATAAAAGATACTCGATGAAGTAGGAAAATATTTTTCAAAAAAGGCTTGACTTTAGCGCGGTAGAGTGGTAATATAATAACACATTAACAAAAAGGAGTTTTTGAAATGAAAAAATTATTAGTACTTACACTCGCTCTTGTTCTTGCAGTTACAATGTTTGCTGCTTGCGGCGAAAAAAAAGAAGCTGCAGAAGGCGAAAAAGAAGTTCTTACCTGCGGTGTTACAATTTTTGAAAACATGAACGAACAGGAAGCTGACGGAACATGGACAGGCTTCGAAACAGAGTTCGCTCAGGAAGTTGGTAAGATTCTCGATATGGATGTTGAATTCCAGGTTATCGACTGGGGACAGAAATACAACGAACTTAACTCAGGCGCAATCGACTGCGTATGGAACGGCTTCACAGCTAATTCAACTGATGAAGTTAACGGTGCAGCAGTAAAGCGTAGCGACCTTGTTGATTTCTCATACGGTTATATGCTCAATCAGCAGTGCGTTGTTGTGAAGGCAGAAAATGTTGAAAAGATTAAGACCGAAGCTGACCTTAAGGGCAAAAGCGCTTGTGTAGAAAGCGGCAGTGCAGGTGCATCATATGCGGCAACTGTTACAGATGCAGATAAAATCGCAGCTGCTCCCGCGCAGATTGACGCTTTCAAGGAGGTTAATTCCGGTGCAGTTGACTTTATCGTTGTAGATATCATTCTTGCAAAGAACATCTGCGGTAAGGGCGACTACAAGAATCTTGCTATCGCAGAATCAATCGAACTTCCCTCTGAAATCTACGCAGTTGGTTTCAAGAAGGGCAGCGACCTTACTGCAAAGGTAAACGCAGCTATTAAGGAACTTGAAGCTAACGGTAAGCTTATGGAACTTGCTAAGAAGTACGGTTTTGAAAACGTTCTTCAGGTATCAGAAACTATCGAATAATTTATAAATAAAGGAAAAAGTAATAATGAATTTTTGGAACATTACTTTAAGTCTACTGGAAGGTCTTGAAAAAACCTGTATGATCTTTGCGCTAACACTCGTGTTAGCGCTTCCTTTAGGTTTAATCATTTCTTTCGGCTCTATGTCGAAGTTCAAGCCTCTTTCATATCTTGTAAAAACATTTGTCTGGATAATCCGCGGTGTTCCGCTGATGCTTCAGGTAATCATACTCTTTTATGTACCGGGCTTTATTCTCGGCTACCCGATTCTTTCGAGATTTTCGTCGGTTGTGGCGGCATTTGTCATAAATTACGCCTGCTACTTCTCGGAAATTTACCGCGGAGGCATTGAATCCATCAGCAAGGGTCAGTACGAGGCGGGTCAGGTTCTCGGTATGACCAAAACGCAGGTTTTCTTTAAGATTATACTTATGCAGGTAGTAAAGCGCATCCTTGCACCTATGGCAAATGAAGTTATCACGCTTGTTAAAGATACTGCGCTTGCCCGTGTTATTATGATAGTTGAAATTATTCAGGCAGCCCAGAACTTTGCAGGATACGGTCTTATGTGGCCACTTTTCTATACCTCTGTATTCTATCTTGCATTCGTAGGAATTCTTACACTTCTCTTCTCTTACTTTGAAAAGAAGCTTGATTATTACAAGAGTTGAGGTGGCACATATGAGCATACTTGAAGTTAAAAATATAGTTAAAAATTTCGGTAAAATACAGGTTCTCAAGGGAATTGACTTCTCTATGGAAAAGGGCGAGGTTGTTGCAATTATCGGCTCATCAGGAAGCGGCAAGACAACGCTTCTTCGCTGTATAAATTTCCTTGAAGAAGCCGACAAGGGACAGATTTTTGTTAACGGACAGTGCATTTATGACGGCGAAAGCACCGAGAAACGCACCCCTGCACAGATTCGTGAAGCTCAGCTCAATTTCGGGCTTGTTTTCCAGTCTTTCAATCTGTTTCCACAGTATACTGCACTTGAAAATGTGACTCTTGCGCCCAAACTTTTGGCAAAAGAACGCGCAGATTATAAAGAAAACAAAAAGGAAATTTTAGACGAAATCGAGGAAAACGCAAAGGCGCTTTTGGCACGAGTAGGGCTTGAAGACAGAATGGGAAGCTATCCCTGTCAGCTCTCAGGCGGACAGCAGCAGAGAGTATCAATTGCGCGCGCACTTGCACTTAATCCAAAGGTACTCTTCTTTGATGAGCCGACAAGTGCGCTTGACCCTGAACTTACAGGTGAAATTCTGCGTGTTATCCGCGACCTTGCAAATAAAGATGTAACGATGGTTATCGTTACTCACGAAATCGAATTTGCAAGAAATGTAGCCGACCGCATTATCTTTATGGCGGACGGTGTCGTGCTTGAGGACGGCACTCCCGAGGAAGTTCTTGACCATCCTAAAAACGAGAAAACACAGCATTTCCTCAGTAGCCTTAACCACTAACACTAAAGTCGGTTTTATAATATGAATTTCGCCTTACTCATCGTTAAAAGCCTCGGAAATATTACCATATTTCCTGTATTTTTGCCTTGATTAAGACAAAATTCATTATTCTAAAACTCCGCAGACCTCAAATCGATGAATTTTTGAGAAGATTTTGATGCGGAGGACGCAGGAAGGCTACTCGCCTTTCAAGGACGACAAACCGAAATATACCGAAAATTCGCGGTTTGAGGCGTCTTCAGTGTTGGTCGTTAAGGCTAACTCAGTGAAAATTAAAAGGTGATATTTATGACGAAATCCAAAGATTTTAACGAGTTATATAAAGCAATACTTTCTCTTTCTGACGAGGAAGAGTGCAGGCTGTTTTTTGAAGATATCTGCACGATAAAGGAGCTTGAAACAATGTCACAGCGCCTTGAGGTTGCAAAACTGCTTTCAGGCGGAGCAACATTTAATGAGATTGTCGCAAAGACGGGTGCTTCAACTACAACTATTTCAAGAGTTAACCGTTGTCTTAATTATGGCGATGGAGGTTATCGCAGAGTTATAGACAAGAAATAATCAACTAAAAAGGCTGAACGAAATCAATCGTTCAGCCTTTTTTATCGCAAAAATTGTTTTAATCTTCAAAATACAAAAGTTTATATGGTGGTATTTCAAGCGCTTTTGCAATTTTGAATAATGTATCTAATGAAATAGCCTTGTAGATATTCGGAGCTTCAATCTGCCCTATGAAAGATACACCGCAATCCAATATTTCAGCAAGTTGTTCCTGTGTTAAAGATTTTAACTTTCTGTAGTAAGAAATCTTCAATCCTATCTTTATATAATTATCCTTAAACTCAATGTTCACGTTAATCACCCAATTTAATCTGTTCTTCCGACAAGATAATCAATCGTTGTTCCGAATAAATCTGCTATTTTTATCAATATCTCAAGTTTGGGTTCGCGCGTCATCAATTCATAGTTCTGATAAGTTTTTTCGGTAATGTCGCAATATATTGCAACTTGATTTTGAGTGTAACCTTTTTCCTTGCGGCACTCCCTTAGTCGCCGAGCCAAAATTTTTCTCATAACACATCACCTACAATTGTTCTTGACAAAAACAGTATAATAAATTAAACTTGTTAATATACCAACAATCGTTGGTGTTTTGAGAGGAGATATTATTATGGCGGAGTTTTGTCTTGAATGTTGGAATAAAATTAATGGAACCAGTGACCCTGAAAGCAAGTTTATTATGTCCGATGGGCCAGAGTTTTGCGAGGAATGTTGCGGAATAAAGAAAGTCGTTATAGGTTACAAGTGCAAGATGGATATGAGGAACAGATTATATCTTTTCTGTGTGCGGCTGGATGATATCTGTTATTTCTGCAAAAACACTCTTTATAGTATAAAATCTCAATTCAAATCAAGAAGATAGAATTAATAAAGCGGAAGTTTCTTAAGAAACTTCCGCTTTATTGTGCCGATTATCGTCCATTTCGTAAGAGTGAGATAAATTAGTGCAGAACGCACAAACTGAACCCGTAGGTGTATATAGATACTCCGCGGGTGAAGTTTGTGGGTAGTAAAACGCATAGATTCTGAAATTCGCTATGGCGAATTTCCACTTTAGATTGTCAAAGTCAGTCTGTTAAATTTCTTAATAAAAGAACTTTATATACTATTTCCTGCGTTTTACGATCTGTGCAATTTAGCGCACTCGCATTTAGTTACAGAAGACATGTCTGCCTCTTTGGGGACGGGTCATTTTTGTTACGCCTTCGGCTTACAAAAAACACCCCGTCCCCCATACCACTCGCCCTTAGTTACAGAAAACATGTCTTCCGATAGTACAAATTACTTCACGCGTCCTTATCCATTTATTTGTGGCTGTTACCGGATTATAATAATATATTGCTCCGCCTGTCGGGTCCCATCCGTTTAGTGCATCACGCGCGGCACGGCGGCTGCTTGCATACATCTGCGCGTTTATCTGCCCGTCATCAACGGCGGTAAATGCGCCCTTCTGGTAAACTACTCCCGAGATAGAATTGGGAAATGACGGGTGGTCAACACGGTTTAACACAACTGCACCTACTGCAACCTGTCCTTCGTAGGGTTCTCCGCGTGCTTCACCGTTGATTACTCTGGCGAGAAGCTCTATATTTGCTTCGTTGGGAGATGCGCTGTTTCCTCCGCTACTTGTGCTGCTGAAAATTCCCATGGCATTGAGCGTCTTCTCCCCTGCAACGCCGTCCGCGGTAAGTCCGTTTTTCTTCTGAAAGCTTCTTACAGCATTTTCGGTCTGCCAGCCATAGATTCCGTCAACGGTTCCGCCGTAATATCCCCAGTTTTTAAGTTTTGTCTGGATTTTGCGCACTTCTTCTCCGCGCGAGCCGCTTTTTGACAGGGCAAATGCGTTTACGCACAGTGCTACAAGTATTACCATTATGGTAGCTATTATAAATATGCGTTTTCTCTTCATAATGCGCCTCCTTTTCTAGCCTTGGGCTACTGTCATTATTGTCAATGGTGGCTTTTTTTATTCATTTTTTGAAAAATACCCCTCGAAACTGCAAAAAATGGTAGACATATATTTTTTTATGTGATAAAATAATCAAATGATATACTGCGATAAGTAGGTGGTTTTATGAGTATAAAGGGAATAATTTTTATATCTTTCGCGGTTTTGGGCGCAATCCTTAACTTTACTGCAAAGACAGTTTCCCAAAAAACAAGGTTTTCCGAACTTTCCGTTAAAGTTTGCTCATTTGCCATCGTACTTGTATCGGTGATTCTTTTATTTATATTTGGGAAATAACATCTTGAAAGGATGATATATTTTGAAAAATTTAGAAAAGACCTATAATCCGTCAGAAATCGAGGATAAGCTCTATAAAAAATGGATTGACGGCGGATATTTCCACGCTGAACCTGACAGCGAGAAGGAGCCTTACACAATCGTAATTCCTCCGCCCAATGTTACAGGTCAGCTTCATATGGGACATGCTCTTGACGAAACTCTGCAGGATATTCTTATCCGTTATAAGAGAATGCAGGGTTACAGTGCCCTCTGGGTGCCAGGAACTGACCACGCAGGTATTGCTACACAGATTAAGGTTGAGGAAGCTCTCCGCGTTAACGAAGGTCTTACCCGTTACGACCTTGGCCGTGAAAAGTTCTTAGAGCGTGTATGGGACTGGAAAAACAAATTTGGCGACAGAATTATAAATCAGCTTAAAAAGCTCGGTTGTTCATGCGACTGGGAGCGCGAACGCTTTACAATGGACGAGGGTTGCTCCAAAGCAGTTCGTGAAGTTTTCGTAAACCTTTACGAAAAGGGACTTATCTACAAGGGTAACAAGATTATAAACTGGTGTCCCAGCTGTGCAACTGCTCTTTCTGATGCTGAGGTTGAGTACACTGAACAGCCCGGCCATTTCTGGCACATCCGCTATAAGATGAGCGATTCTGACCGCTACATCGAGATTGCTACAACCCGTCCTGAAACACTTCTGGGCGATACTGCAATTGCCGTTCATCCTGAGGATGAAAGATACGCTGACCTTGTAGGGAAGACATGTATTCTTCCCCTTGTAGGCCGTGAAATCGTAATCGTTGCAGACGAATATGTTGAAAAGGACTTCGGTACAGGTGCGGTTAAAATTACACCTGCGCACGACCCCAACGACTTTGAAGTTGGTCTTCGTCACAATCTCCCCATTATCAATGTAATGAACCCTGATGCTACAATCAATGCTGAGGGTGGTAAATATCAGGGACTCGACCGCTATGAAGCGCGCAAGCAGATTGTAAAAGACCTCGAAGCGTGTGGTGCACTTATTAAGGTTGAAGATTATACACATAATGTTGGTACTTGTTACCGTTGCGGTACTACTGTTGAGCCTCTTACAAGCGACCAGTGGTTTGTTAAGATGCAGCCTCTTGCCGAGGAAGCACTCCGCGTAGTTCACGAGGGCGAGGTACAGTTCGTTCCCGAACGCTTTACCAAGACATATACAAACTGGATGGAGAATGTTCATGACTGGTGTATTTCCCGTCAGTTATGGTGGGGACACAGAATTCCTGCGTTCTACTGTGACACTTGTGGCGAAATGATTGTAAGCAAGACCGATGTTGACACTTGTCCCAAGTGTGGCAAGCCCATGCGTCAGGAAAACGATGTGCTTGATACATGGTTCTCGTCAGCGCTGTGGCCATTCTCAACACTCGGCTGGCCTGAGGAAACTCCCGAATATAAATACTACTACCCCACAAGCACTCTCGTAACGGGTTACGACATCATATTTTTCTGGGTAGCAAGAATGATTTTCAGCGGTTGTGAGCATACAAAGAAGCCTCCGTTCCGCCATGTATTCATTCACGGTATCGTGCGTGACAGTCAGGGCAGAAAGATGAGTAAATCTCTCGGCAACGGTATTGACCCGCTTGAAGTTATTGATAAATACGGTGCCGATGCACTCCGCTTTACTCTTGCAACAGGTAACGCACCCGGAAACGATATGCGTTTCTATTGGGAAAGAGTTGAATCCAGCCGTAACTTTGCAAACAAAATCTGGAATGCGGCAAGATTCGTGCTTATGAACCTTGAGGTTGATAAGTGCTCAATGCCCGAAAAACCGCAGACTGAAGACAAGTGGATTATTTCGCGTTATAACAGCGTTGTTAAATCAGTTACAGAAAACCTTGACAAATTCGAGCTTGGCGTAGCGCTTGGCAATCTTTACGACTTTATCTGGGATGAATTTTGCGACTGGTATATTGAGCTTGTAAAGCCGCGTCTTTACGGTGATAATGAAGAAAGCAAACTCGATGCACAGAGGACACTTTGCTATGTCCTTTCAGGCGTATTAAAGCTCCTTCATCCGTTTATGCCCTTTATCACAGAAGAAATCTTCTGCGCACTTCCCACGGGTGAGGAGACAATTATGACTTCTCAGTGGCCCTTATACACACAAACACTTTCCTTCCCCGAGGAAGAAAAGAAGATGGCAGTTATCTGCGATGCGATAAAGAGTGTTCGTAACATCAGAACAGAAATGAATGTTCCCCCGTCAAGAAGAGCGAGCATGATTATCGTGACAGAGGATAAAGAGCTTTTTGAAAGTGGTATCCTTTTCTATGAAAAACTTGCAGGTGCGAAGGATGTTACTGTTACAGACAGCGAGGCTGATGTTCCTGAAGGCAGTGTAAGTGTAATCGTTGAAGGCGCAAAGATATTTATGCCGATGGATGAGCTTATCGATACTGAAAAAGAAAAGGCTCGTCTTACAAAAGAAAAGGAAAAGCTTGAATCTGAAATCGACAGAGTAGAAAAGAAGCTTGCAAACGAGGGCTTTGTTGCAAAGGCTCCTGCAAAACTTATCGAAGAAGAAAAGGCGAAGGGCGAAAAGTACAGAGAAATGTATGAAAAGGTTCTTGAGGCATTATCAAAACTTTAATAGAAAGTGACGATAATCTTATGTTTGGGGTTGATTTCCCCGGTAGCGGGGAAAATGTCCGGAGGACAAAAGGGGCCCGCCGCAGGAAGCGGAGGTCGAATTTTGTGACGCTTTCAGCTAACAAAATTCACCCCGCCCCCATACCACTCGCATTAACAAAGTCTACAACCCCGTTAATGTGCCTTTCAAAAAAAAGAGAGGAAGTTTCAAACGAAACTTCCTCTCTTTTTTGCCCTTTGGTATATTTGGTTTTTAGTTTTTTGCCATATTCTTTTTAATTATGAAAAGGAATAGGATGGTAAGGAGCACTCCCACAGGGAGAAGAATATACGCACTCTTTATAAACGCTGAAATAATATACATTACAAATGATATCGCTGCAACGCTTATTGAGTAGGGCATCTGAGTTGAAACATGGTTGATATGGTCACATTCAGCACCTGCAGATGACATAATTGTCGTGTCTGATATAGGCGAGCAGTGGTCACCGCATACTGCACCTGCAAGGCAGGCTGACATACCGATAATAAGATTTACGCTTCCTGCAGGGAAAATTGCAACGACAATGGGAATAAGGATACCGAATGTTCCCCATGATGTTCCCGTTGAGAAAGAAAGGAAGCAAGCAACAAGGAAAATAATCGCAGGAAGGAAATTAGCAAGTCCTGCTGCTGCGCCTTCCATAAGTCCTGCAACATAGGCGTCTGCACCGAGAAGTCCTGTCATATTCTTAAGTGATGTTGCAAGTGTAAGAATTGTGATAGCAGGTACCATCGCCATAAAGCCTTTTGGGATAGAGTCCATGGCTTCCTTAAATGTTATAACTCTGCGTGCTATAAGATAGATAATAGCAACGATAAGAGCAATAAGTCCGCCAAGAGGAAGACCGACTGTTGCATCAGTATTTGCAAATGCGTCAATGAAGTTTGCACCGTCAAGGATTCCGCCGACATAAACAAGCGCAAACACGCAAACTACGATAAGTACGATTATGGGCATTATTAAATCAATAACTCTGCCTCTTGAAGAAACTTGTGTCTGTACTGATTCCCTGCGCTCACCTGTTGTGAAGAGGTCGCCTTTTTCCATCGCGTTCTTTTCGTGGAGTGCCATGGGGCCGTAATCCGCCTTCATAACTGCCATTGCCACAACAAACACAAGTGTAAGAAGTGAATAGAAGTTATAGGGGATTGCCTGAATAAAGAGCTTTAACCCCTGTCCTTCGGGAGCAAATTCGGATACTGCCGCTGCCCATGAAGAAATAGGAGCAATCATACAGATAGGTGCTGCAGTAGCATCAATAAGGTATGAAAGTTTTGCCCTTGAAATTTTGTGAGCATCTGTAACGGGACGCATTACTGTACCTACTGTGAGACAGTTAAAGTAGTCGTCAATAAAGATGAGTACGCCAAGGATAAATGTTGCAATCATTGCACCTGTGCGCGATTTGATGTTCTCTTTTGCCCACTCGCCGAAAGCGGCGCTGCCGCCTGCTTTGTTGACAAGCTCTACGATTGCGCCCAGAACAACAAGGAAAATAAATATTCCCGCTGTTCCTGAAACTGCGGCGATAAGACCTTCATTTACAACAGTGTCAACTGTTTTAAGGGGACTGAAGTTTGCGGCAAAGAGTCCGCCCATAAGAACACCTACAAAGAGCGAGCTGTAAACTTCCTTTGTGATAAGTGCCAGACCTATCGCGATAATCGGCGGAACGAGCGACCAGAATGTTCCTGCCATTTTGGAGACTACTTCTCCTTCCTCGGCAAAAGCTGCCGCGGGGCACAGCACTAAAAGAATCAGTGCCGCGCAGATTGCGAAAAGATGATTTTTTCTTTTCATTGTTTTTCCTCCTTATTTTAGGTATTTAGGGTATGTGCGAATCCAAACAAAACAGGCCACGGATGTACCGTGACCTGTGGAAGAACAATGAAAATATATTCTTTACCATTATTTTGAATCACGATAGCGCTCCACGAGGGTTTCCCCCTTGTGACAGTCCGGCAGATATTCTCTGACGGCCCAGCAGATATGCACTGGCATACACATTGCTTCGGCGGTGATTCCTTTCGCTTTTACCGATTGCCTGATGTAAAAGGTACTGATAATAACCGCGCCTCTACCAATTTTGTTTATTTATGTCATAATAGCAGATATTTTGTATCTTGTCAATACATTTTAGTTTGCAAAGATTTTCTTTACTTCCTCGTAACTGTTCAAATCCCCTATATCATACCTCTCGCCAGGCATTTTAAGGGCATACACATCCTCTTTACCGCACAGATAGGAAATGAAACTGCCCGGGGCATCCACTCCGCAGCCTTCCTCAATCCCTTTTTTAACGAGGGGAAGCTGTTCGCGCTTATAAATGTAAAATGGGCCAACACACCAATTGCTCTTGGGGTCCTGGGGTTTTTCTTCCATAGAGATTACGCGGAATTCACTGTCTGGAATCATAACACCGCGCTTGCGAAGAAGATTTACATCCTCCACATAGTTGCACATTACAACGGCACAGTTTTTCTCGTGGAAGAGCTTTACCATCTCTCCAAGTGAAAAATCAAGAAGATTATCGCCTGCAACTATAAGCAGGTCGTCGTCAAGATTAAGAGTTTCAATGGCGAACTGAATATCCTTCACGGCGCCAAGACGCGTTTCGTTGGTCATCGAGCCGTCATCAATGATTGTAACGGGGTTTTTCAGTTTACAGGTCTTTTTCCATTCTTCAAAATGGTGGTAAAACTTGTGGTTTGAAATTATAATATGCTCGTCTATTTCGGGAAGAGTGTCAATATCATCCAAAAGATGGTCGAGGATGCTTTTCCCTGCCACCTCAAGAAGCGGTTTCGGGAAATTCTCTGTCAGGGGATAAAGGCGTGTGGCATATCCTGCCGCAAGAACTATACTTTTCATCTAAATCACATACTTTCAATCGTTTTAATCATAATTTCTGAGCTGAGGTCTGCCGCTTTTACGCGGAATTCTTCGTAACTGAGTTCTCCGCCGCCGTCTGCACCGTCAGAAATTGTACGGACTACGCATACGGGGACGCGACTCATATAGCACACATGGGCAACGGCTGCGCCCTCCATCTCACAGGCTACGGCATTAAATGTGTCGCGGATATTTCCCTTTTTTTCGATATCTGCAACAAAACAGTCACCGGATGCGATAATTCCGCGGATGTATGGAGTGTCAATATTTTCGCAAATCTTCTGCGCAAGAGTCTCATCTGTCGGAAATTCAATAACATTGATGCCCGAAATAAGCCCTTTCGGGTCACCGAGTGGCGATGTGTCCATATCGTGCTGAACAAGTGCTGTCGCAACGACACTGCCAAGGACACCGACCTTGTCAGAAAGTGTTCCTGCGATGCCTGTGTTTATAATTGCATCGGGCCTATAGCGGAGAATCATAGTCTGCGTGCAGATTGCGGCAAAAACCTTGCCAACACCGCATATGGCGGTTACAACCTCGCATTTTCCGAGTGTGCCCTGCGTGTAGGTAACTCCGCTTATTATTTCTTCTTTTTTGTTTTTAAGGCAGGCATTGATTTTTTCAATTTCAATGTCCATTGCACCGATAATTCCTAACATATTTATTCCTCACTCATACTTAAAATCGGGTGTATAGCTATTTAAGATTTCAAGATATTTTTTACATTCTTCCTTCGCAAGAGTTATATCAAGGTTTTTGTAGTTTCCACATTCTATCTGCGATGCGCCGAAAACCTCTCCCTCGTGATTTATTACTTTTTCAAGAGTTTCTTTAAGGACGGTAAGCACTTTTTCATTTTCCGCGTCTCTTACGAGCAGATAAAATCCCGTCTGACATCCCATAGGGCCAAAGTAGATTATATCCCCCGCAAGTTCTGACGAACGGATATATGTCGCAATCATATGCTCCACACTGTGCATTGTACAGTTATCCATATAATCGCCCATATTTGGCTTTCTTGTGCGCAGGTCATATGTCACGATATCGCCGTCAATGCGCGAAACATAAATACCTTCCTTTAATTTGTTGTGGTCTATTTTGAAGCTTTCAATTTTTTCTATATTCATAATGCATCCCTCAAATTTCGGTTGAATAATGTAGTAAAATATGCTATTATGTTGGTGGAGGAGATTAAAATGGCACTTTTTTCAAAAAAACTTAAAGAAACCGACACTTGCCGTTACTGTAAGTTTGTGACAAAGGATGGCGAGGTTTATACATGTAAGTATAAGGGTGAGGTTAAGCCGTCCTCCGTTTGCAGGAAATATGTATTTAACCCATTTGCCCCACGCGTGCCGAGAGTCAGAAACCTTGATACCACCATGTTTGACCCGCTTGATTTCAAACTCTGATTAAAGACTTAATTCTGCATCCCTTCGTAAGAAACTGTTGCGGCTTCGCTTTCCATATTGCAGCGAAGACGGTAAAAGGGAACGGATGCTAAAAGTTTATCAATCAGAACAAGCATTTTTTCCATTTCGTACATATCGTTTGTGCGAAGTGTCTGTGTTAAAACTGTCGAGATAGCCTCGTGTGGGGCTATCTTTTCTATTTCATTTTTTTCGCCGCGCTCTAAGATGCAAACCGCCTTGACGGGTGCTACAATATTGTGCCCGTAATTTTCCTTGCCGCGCCAGGGAGTGCCGCAGGCGAAGAATTTTCCGTTACGGATGCGCAAGATGGGCTTATCGCCGTTTACAACGACAAATCTGTCACCAAATTTTTCACGCCATAAATTGATATGAGTTGTCTTTCCCGTGCCGCTTTTTGCGGTGAAAAGATACGCCTCACCATCAACGGCAACTGCGGCGCAGTGCATAAGCATTGCGTCATATTTTAAGATTTTGCGGCAGATGATTCTGTAGATTTCAAGCGTTTCAAGATATCCGTCAGAAAAGTCGGGGTTTTTCTTCGTGACTTCGCGCATTACCTTGTCGGGAACTTTGACGGAAAAATGCGGCTTTCCGTCAAACTCAAACTCCTTGCAATAATCTTCAAAATGCTTGTATTTATTTTTTACATCAATGACAAGTCCTGCAATTTTAATAATCATAGGAATTCTCCTTTATAGGCACTTTACATCTTATAATTTTATACTTTTTCAGATAAAAACGCAATAGATATTTTCAATTTAGGTAAAATCCTCCTTGAATCGACAAAAAAAGTTCAAAAACCTCTTGACACGCCCCCACCTTTTAGTAGTATAATAACTAAAGCAGATAATTTCTGCAACAAATATTTCGGACCACTCGCAAGAGTTAAGGCCATACGGACAGCCGGGTCCACTGCCGATTGGCGAATTTTTCGCCTTATTATTGATTGAGTTAAAAGCTCAGTTTTATAAGTTGGTTACTTTATAACCGAAATGCGTGTTACGCAAACTTGTGAAATGGTCAATAAGAGTAGTGACTCTGTATGTCCGAAATCCGCGAGAGGACTCGTTTGGAGGACTCTTAAAAAGCAGATATTATCGCAGGTTGTGTAATGCAACCTGCATTTTTTATTTTAAGCACACGGAAGTCGAACCCGGTATGGTTTTAAGATGCCAATTTTGATTAATACTGCGTAAAATTCCTTGAAAATACGAACTGTATTCTCTGCAGAATTTTACTTGCCTTAACCGAAAATTGTCTACCTTAAAACTCTTCGACCTTAAATGCATAAAATTTAGTGCAATTTTTATGCGGAGGACGAAGATAGGCTGACGCCTTCTACGGACGACAAATGAAAAGTGTGCAAATTTTACAAATTTAAGGCATACGGGGTTCGACTTCCGTGTGCTTAAGAGGTGTTTACAGATGAAAGAAAAAGTAATTATCGAACTGAAGAATGTGTCCAAACACTTTGGCCAGACTTACGCGGTTGAGGATTTTTCGCTGCGCGTCAAAAAAGGGGAATTTGTAACCTTTCTTGGTCCCAGCGGATGCGGTAAGACCACCACACTCCGTATGATTGCAGGTTTCGAACTGCCGACAGGCGGCGAAATTCTCTTAAACGGGGAGGATATTGCACAGCTTCCGCCTTATGAGCGCCCTGTAAATACGGTTTTCCAGAAATATGCACTTTTTCCCCATATGGATGTTTATGACAACATCGCATTCGGTCTTAAACTCAAAAAGATAGAAGACGGCGGTAAAATGCGCCATCTTACAAAAGAAGAAATAGATAAAAAAGTTAAAAATGCGCTTAAAATAGTTGACCTTGAGGATTATGATTACCGTGATATTTCAACTCTTTCAGGAGGTCAGCAGCAGAGAATTGCCATTGCCCGCGCGATTGTTAACGAGCCTGAAATACTTCTTCTTGACGAGCCACTCGGCGCACTTGACCTTAAAATGCGTAAGGATATGCAGCTTGAACTTAAAGCGATGCATAAAAAACTCGGCATTACATTTATTTATGTTACACACGACCAGGAAGAGGCGCTTACACTTTCCGATACTGTTGTTGTTATGAAGGACGGTATGATTCAGCAGGTAGGCTCGCCCGAGGACATTTATAACGAACCCAATAATGCTTTCGTTGCAAACTTCATCGGCGAAAGCAACATTTACAGCGGTACTTACAAGGGCGATATGAAGGTGCGTTTCATCAACCATACCTTCGACTGTGTTGATGAATTCCCGAAAAATGAAAAGGTTGATATCGTAATCCGCCCCGAAGATGTTCATATCAAAGAAAATGAAGAAGGGATGGCAAAAGGCAAAATCGTCAGCAAAATTTTCAAGGGTATTCACTATGAATATATCCTTATGGTTGGCAGAAATGAGCTTGTAGTTGTTGATACACGCAGTTTTGATGTGGGCAAGACATATATGTTTGACATTGAGCCTGACGGTATTCATATCATGAAGAAAGAGCTTACGGCGAATATTTATAACGATGCGTATATTGACAAGCAGAACCGCGTTGTTATTTCTGAAACTCCGTTCCCTTGCGATATAACAGCTCTTGTGCAGGGCTCCTCGCTTGACGATGAGGGTTATGTGGTAGGTCCTGACGGAACGAAGTATGACTTTACCGATGCCGATGTTGTTGCAACAATCGGTCTTGACGCAATTGAAATCCTTGACGATGACGAATCGGGTATTGTGCGTGGCGAAATCGTGTCAATCATCTACAAGGGTGACCATTATCAGTTGACTATCCGTACACCTGAGGATGAGGATTTCGTACTTGACACCGAATACACCTATGATGAAAATGACCTTGTAGGTCTTAATGTAAAGCCCGAAGATATAAAGCTTAAATTGAAGGGAGAGGCGAAGCAGTATGCGAAAAAATAAGATTTTTTCCAGAAAAACTCTCGCCGTGCCCTATGCTGTATTTCTGATACTTTTTGTTGTGATTCCGCTGTTTCTTATCGTGGCGTATGCCTTTACCGATGAAAATGGCATGCTGACACTTTCTAATTTCAGCACATTCTTTTCGGGCGGACACAATATAAATACGCTGATGTTCAGTATATTTATAGGGATGTTAAATACGGCTATATGCCTGCTCCTTGGTTACCCTGCCGCATTTTTCCTTGCGAAAAAGGGCATGGGATTCGGCAAGGCGACTGTGCTTCTTTTCGTGATGCCGATGTGGATTAACTTTGTTCTGCGCACCGCAGCAACGCGCGACCTTCTTTTCTGGATGGGGATATCGGGCGGTGAGCATCCGTATCTTGCGACAATGATAGGTATGGTTTACAACTATCTGCCGTTTGTAATTCTGCCGCTTTATACTACGATGACAAAAATGGATATTTCGCTTATTGAGGCAAGCTATGACCTGGGCGCAAACAAGGTGCAGACATTCTTCAAAACAATTCTGCCCATGACGATGCCAGGTGTTGTGTCGGCATCGACAATGGTATTTATGCCGACTATGAGCAGTTATGTTATAAGCGATGTTATGGGTGAGAGGAAAATTTCTCTTATAGGTAACAGTATTCAGCTTTATTTTGACCAGGGCTTATGGCATATAGGAAGCCTTGTTGCACTTATTATGCTTGTAATTATTGCGTTTGGCTCGCTGTGCACTGACTCCGCGCCCGAAGAAGAAGTAAGAGGAGGTCTGTGGTAATGAAAAAGAATTTTTCGCTTACAGATTTTCTGTGCAAATTCTATGTGTACATCCTTCTTTTTGTGATGTATGCACCCATACTTCTCCTTATCGCGTTCAGTTTTACCAACACAAAAATTATCGGCAACTGGGACGGGTTCAGCATGCACCTTTACCGCACTCTTTTCCGCGATAAAGAGATTATGCAGGCGTTTTACAACACATTCCTCGTTGCAATATCCTCTGCGGTGGTGTCAACAATCCTCGGCACACTCGGTGCGATAGGTATTTTTTACAGCAAAAAGCGTACCAAGGCAATTATGGAGGGTATCGGCAACATACCCGTTATGAATGCGGAAATCGTAACGGCTCTGTCGCTTACAATTCTTTTCGTATTTTTCGGTGTGCAGTTTAACTTTATCACACTTCTTGTCGGTCATGTAGTGCTGACTATTCCGTTTGTAGTGCTGTCCGTCCGTCCGAAGCTGATGCAGATGGACCCCAATATTTATGAGGCGGCGCTTGACCTTGGTGCAACACCGGCGAAGGCTCTTCGCTCTATCGTTTTGCCCGAGATTATGCCCGGTGTGTTTTCAGGATTTATACTGTCAGTCACACTTTCACTCGATGACTATATCATAACTGCTTTTACAAGGGATACGGCGTTCCAGACACTCAGCACCTATGTTTACGGTGTTACAAGTAAAAAGGGAACTCTTCCCCCGTCACTTCGTGCGCTGACAACGGTTATTACGCTGATTGCCCTTGTAATACTTATCATTGTAAATGTTAACTCCAAGGAGAAAAAAAGCGATGAAAAGATTTAATGCACTGCTTCTTTGTATGATGCTTCTTTTCCTTTATACTCCGTCCGCCTTTGCCGAGGAGGAGGTCCTGCGCGTTTATAACTGGCAGGATTACATAAACGAAGGCAAGGATGACGATGGCGCAAAAATTGCCGACTCTGTTATGGAGCTGTGGGAAAAGGATTACGAGCGCCGTACAGGAAAAAAAGTACGCGTACAGTACGATACATTTGAAACAAACGAAACAATGCTCAACACCCTGCGCACAGGGAAAACGAGCTACGACCTTGTATGTCCGTCCGACTACATAATACAAAAGATGCTTCTTGCAACAAAAGAGGGTACGGACGATGCAATTTCCGTTGAGAAATTTGACATTTCCAAAATGGAGAATTATACAAAGTATGTATCTCCCTACATTTCGGACTTATTCCAGAAGAATGACTGGACAGATTACGCAGTTGCGTATATGTGGGGTACGGTCGGATTTTTGTATAACCCTGAAACAATAAAATATGAAGATGTTTCAACATGGGACCTTTTCTGGAACACGGACTACAAAAACCGCGTCACATGTAAGGATGTTTCGCGCGATGCGTATGTTGTAGGCTCGCTCTATGTTCAGCGTGAAAAACTGCGCGAGGCAAACAGAAAATACGAAAACGGTGAAATAAAGGCTGAAGAGCTGCAGAAAACCGTAAATGCGGTTGCAAACGATACGACTGATAAAACTATCGAAAATGTCGGCACGGCTCTTTCCGAAATGAAGAAAAACATCTACGGATTTGAGGTTGACTCGGGCAAGACAGATATTGTATCGGGCAAGATTGACGCAAACCTTGCGTGGAGCGGTGATGCCGTTTATGCAATGGACCTTGCCGAAGATGAGGATGACAAGCTCCTCGCCTTCAAAATCCCCGATGAGGGCTCAACCATATGGTTTGACGGCTGGGTAATGCCCAAGGGCGCGAACACAGAGCTTGCTCAGGATTTTGTTGACTTTCTGTGCAGGCCTGAAATTGCAGTTATGAATATGGACTACATCGGCTATACAAGTGCGATTGCAGGTGACGAGATTTTTGAGCTTGTGAAAGAAAATTATGAGGATGAGGACGGGAAATACGAATATGACCTTTCCTATTTCTTCGAGGGAACGCTTTCCGAGAAACATTATACAAACGGGAAGGCAATCATAAAAACAAACGCCTTAGGAAGACAGCTTACCACACAGTATCCGTCACTCGATGAAGTTGCACGGTGCGGAATTATGGAAGATTTCGGCGATAAAAATCAGGCGGTGCTTGAAATGTGGACGCAGGTTAAAAGCAACAATATTTCCGCGTTTTCATATTTTATGATGGCGTTCCTCGCACTTATGGCAGCAGCGATGATTACAAACAAAATCCGTAAAAAACTTAAAAAGAGAAGACGCAGAAGATAATTTTTTGTGAAAGAATAGCGAATTTCTTCGCTATTCTTTCTTTTTTTTGGAAAAGTATTGACAAACGGAAAAAGGAGTGATATATTAAAGTCAAAGAAAGTCAAAGTCAAATTTTATCGCGAAAGGAGTGTTTATATATGAATATGTCAGACATCATCGAAAAAATGCTTATAGATATGCTGAAAGAATCAGACGGTAATGTGGAAATTCAGCGAAACACACTTGCGGGGGAACTCAACTGCGTGCCAAGTCAGATAAACTATGTTATCCAGACACGCTTTACCCCCGAGCGCGGATACATCATCGAAAGCAGACGCGGCGGCGGTGGCGGTGTGCGGATACGCACAGTCAAGACTGACCGTTCAACCTACCCCATGCACATAGTAAATGCAGTCGGAAGCACGCTTTCCTATCGCACAGCAGCGGTGTTCGTACAAAATCTTGTTGATTATGAATGTATCACCCCCCGTGAGGCGCACATAATTTTAGGTGCAGTAAACGATAAGGTTCTTCCCTTTACCGCTGATATCCGCGACAGTGTAAGAGCGAGGATATTTAAGAGTATGCTTATAAGCATAGCAGGAGCGTAATAAATGCGGAATGCGGAATTCGGAGTGCGGAATGAGATTCTTCGCTTCGCTCAGAATGACACCGCTTTATCACGACCGCAAGAAAGGTTGGGAGAAAGTAGTGCAGAGCGTACAAACTGAGCCGAAGGGTTATCCGAAGCTGTACGATGGTACAGCGAGAGGCGAAGTTTGTGCGGAGCAAAACGCATAAAATCCGAAATCCGTTTGCGGATTTCTACACTAAAAAATCAAAGGCACTATGCAAAATATCCCGATAAAAGAAATACAATATTATATTTCGCGTTTTGCGGTCGGTGCTGATTTATCACGACCGCTACAAAAAAGGAGCGATTTATATGTTATGTGAAAAATGCGGCAAAAACAACGCCACAGTATTATATACACAAATTATAAACGGAAAGAAGAGCTCGCTTAATCTCTGCTCCAAGTGTGCATCGGGCGAATCGATTTTTGACAATTTCGGCTCGCTTCTTTCGTTCGGCACACGCACAGAGGCGGTAAAGACCGTTTGCCCCACTTGCGGTATGACACTGTCTGAATTTACGCACAAGGGCAGAATGGGTTGCGGAAAGTGTTACGAAACATTCCGCGCACAGGCGAAGAGTATGCTTCAGAAGATTCACGGAACATCGGTTCACCGCGAAGCAAAAGCTGACGATACTCCTGCTCCTGAAATCAGGAAAGAGGAAAAAAGCGAGATTGACATCTTAAAAGACAACCTCAAAAATGCAATCGAAACCGAAAACTACGAGGAAGCGGCAAAAATCCGTGACGAAATACGCGAAAAGGAGGGCAAATGATGAGTAACATAAACGAAAAAGACATCGCCGTTACAACCAGAATCCGTCTTGCCCGAAACATAGCATCACTCCCATATCCGCGCAAAATGACGGTTTTACAGGCGGAGGAGCTTATAGAAAAGGTATGGGACGCGTTTTCAAATTCGCCCCTTAAAAACGAACTTACGATGCACAAAGTTTCTGACCTTTCCGACATCAAGAAAAAGGCGCTTATAGAGAAGCATCTTATAAGCAGTGAGCTTTGCACATCAAAAGCACCTGCCGCTATGATAATCAGCAGTGACGAGAAGATTTCCATCATGATAAACGAGGAAGACCATCTTCGTATACAGGTCTTCTCTGACGGACTTGACACGGAAAGTGCATACGATATGGCAAAAAAGGTTGAGATGCTTCTTTCCGAAAAGCTGACATTTGACAAGGATGACGAGTTTGGATTCCTTACAAGCTGCCCCACCAACGCAGGCACAGGACTAAGAGCATCGGTTATGCTTCATCTTCCTGCGATAAGTGCGGCAGGACGCATAAATCCGCTTCTTAAATGGGCGGCAAACCTTGGAATGACGGTACGCGGACTTTACGGTGAGGGCAGCCGCGCAAGCGGAGCACTGTTCCAGCTGTCAAATCAGATTACCCTCGGTGCAAGTGAGGAGGATATCCTTGCAAGATTCAGCGCAGCAGCGTGCTCGCTTATAAGTGAGGAACGAAGAATATGTGCCGAGCTTTTCCAGGAAAGCGAATCCGAATTAAAGGACAAATGTCTGCGCAGTCTGGGAATACTTAAATATGCGTATACAATTGCGTCAAGCGAAGCACTTGGTCTTGTTTCCAATGTTTGCATGGGCGCAAATGCAGGCATAATAAAAAATATAGATGTTGTCGCTTTGCGCCGTGCACTGTTTAATTCTATGCCTGCGACACTCGTTCTGGATGGAGAAAGCCTGTCTGCTCCCGAGAGGGATGTAAGGCGCGCACAAATTCTTCAGAAAACATTGTAAAAGGAGGAAATTATAATGAGTTTTGAAAACAGATTTACCGGCAAAGCACAAAAAGCGATTTCACTTTCGCAGAAATGTGCAGCCGATACAAATTGCAATTATATAGGAACAGAGCATATTCTTTACGGTCTTTTAGCCGAAGGAAGCGGTTTTGCTGCAAAATACCTTGGTGCATTTAATATTACTTCCGAGGCGCTTCTGGAAAAAATCGAGGAATACAACAAGGGCGGAGCTTTTTCAGGTAATTTTGCAGGATTTACCCCAAGGACAAACCGCGCACTCCAGCAATCGGTAGCCGAGGCGCACAAATTCCAGAGTGCGTATATAGGCACGGAGCATATCCTCCTCGCCCTTGCGCGCGAACGCGACAGTGTTGCATTCAAGATTTTAATGTCTTTTGGCGTGCCCAATAATCTTTACGAGGATATTGTTTCTGCCCTTACGGATGCAACTCCTCATAGCCCCAAGAAAAAGGAAGCAGGCGCAGATACGCCCACGCTTAATCAGTTCGGCCGTGACCTGACCGAATTTGCAAGGGCAGGAAAGTTTGACCCCGTAATCGGTCGCGAAAAGGAAATCGAGCGCGTGATACAAATTCTGTCACGCAGAACGAAAAACAACCCCGTTCTCCTTGGCGAGCCCGGTGTCGGTAAAACTGCCGTTGCGGAAGGTCTTGCTCAGGAAATTGTGAAGGGTAATGTTCCCGAGCTCCTGAAAGGAAAAAGGGTGGTTTCTCTTGACCTTTCAAGTGTCGTTGCAGGCGCAAAGTACCGCGGCGAATTTGAAGAAAGACTTAAAAAAGCTGTTGATGAAATTATAAAAGCAGGAAATGTAATACTCTTTGTTGATGAGATGCATACTATCATCGGTGCAGGTGCGGCAGAGGGCGCGATAGATGCGGCAAACATATTAAAGCCGTCTCTTGCACGAGGAGAGCTGCAGCTTATCGGTGCGACCACACTTAACGAATACAGAAAGCATATTGAAAAAGATGCCGCACTTGAAAGAAGATTCCAGCCCGTAACCGTTGGCGAGCCTACATGCGATGAAACAATCGAAATCTTAAAAGGAATCCGCGAAAAGTACGAGGCGCACCACGGTGTAAAAATTTCAGACGAAGCAATTATTGCCGCTGCAAAAATGAGCGGCCGTTATATAACAGACCGTTTCTTGCCTGACAAGGCTATTGACCTTATTGACGAGGCGTGCAGCCGCGTAAAACTCGGTGCACTTACCCTGCCTCCTGAAATAAAGGAGCTTGAAGAAGAAATTGAACTTATCGCCGCAGAAAAGAAAGAGGCGATAAATTCACAGGATTTTGAAAAAGCGGCTCTTCTTCGCGATGAAGAAAAAGAGAAAAACGAAAAACTTTCTTCTCTTCACGGGGAATGGAAAAAGAACACAACCGGCACATCGGGAGAAATCGGCGAAGACGAAATCGCTGAAATCGTGTCAGGCTGGACGGGAATCCCCGTGAAGAAGCTTGCCGAGGAGGAGAGCGAGCGTCTTCGCAATCTCGAAGAAGTTCTCCACAAGCGCGTTATCGGTCAGCACGATGCAGTGACGGCAATAAGCCGTGCAATCCGCCGCGGAAGAATGGGGCTTAAAGACCCCAGGCGTCCGATTGGCTCATTCATATTCCTCGGTCCTACGGGTGTAGGTAAGACAGAGCTTTCAAAAGCACTTACCGAAGCACTTTTCGGTAACGAGGATGCACTCATACGCATTGATATGTCAGAATATATGGAAAAACATTCCGTATCAAAAATGGTTGGCTCGCCTCCCGGATATGTTGGATTTGACGAGGGCGGACAGCTTACCGAAAAGGTGCGCAGAAAGCCTTACAGCGTAATCCTTTTTGACGAAATTGAAAAGGCGCATCCCGATGTTTTCAACATTCTTTTACAGATACTCGATGACGGTATCTTAACAGACAGTCAGGGAAGACGCGTGGATTTTAAGAATTGTGTTATAATAATGACAAGTAACCTCGGTGCAAGAAATATTACCGAGCCGAAATCACTTGGTTTTGCATCTGCGACAGAGGACCTTGAAAAAGTCAACAAGAATATCCGTGGCAGTGTTATGGATGAGCTTAAAAAGGCATTCCGCCCTGAATTCTTAAACCGTGTTGACGATATAATTGTCTTTAACCGCTTAAGCGAAGATGAAATCGGGCAGATTGCACTTGTTATGATGGAGGATATTAAAAAGAGACTTCTGCAAAGCGATATTACGGTCGAAATTGACGAAAGTGCCGTAAAGGTGCTTGCAAAAGCAGGCTTTGACCCCGTATATGGAGCAAGGCCGCTGCGCCGTGCCATCACATCAAAGGTTGAAGACCTTTTCGCGGAAGAAATGCTTGACGGGAAAATAGAAAAAGGCGACAGTGTTATAATAAAGGCTGAAAATGATGAAATAAAAATTGAAAAAAAGTAAAATACTAAAGAGGATGCCGTGGCATCCTCTTGCCTTTTTTCACAATCGGGGAAATTATTGTAAAAAAACAGGAATTTATTGAAAATTTTGCTTGAAATTGAGGGCAAGGTGTAGTAATATAGATTGGAAAGACTTTTTGCTTATTATCCCAGGTGGGAACGGAGGAATATAAATTGGCACAGATTAAAAAAATTGCTATTCTTACCGGCGGCGGTGACTGTCCCGGTCTTAATGCAGTTATACGCGCTGTCGTAAAAACTGCTGTAGTTAAATACGGACTTGAGGTTGTTGGTATCCGTAAGGGGTATCACGGTCTTTATCACAACGATTTCATTCCGCTTACACTTGACAGCGTTCAGGAAATCCTCAGCGAAGGCGGTACAATCTTAAAAAGCTCCAACAAGGACAACCTTTTTAAGTATCCTGCCCGTGACGAACATGGTGCAGTTATCAGAAAAGACGGTAAAATCGTTTATCACGATGCCTCTATGAGGGCCGTTGAAAATCTTAAGAGAGAGGGCATTGACGCACTCTTCATCCTCGGCGGAGACGGTACACTTACAAGCGGGCGCGACTTTGCACGCCTTGGTGTAAATGTTATTGCTATTCCCAAGACCATCGATAACGACCTTAACTGTACAGATTATACATTCGGCTTTGATACAGCTGTTTCAGTTGTATCAGACTGTCTTGACCGTCTCAGAACGACTGCTAAAAGCCACGGCAGAATTATGGTTGCAGAAATTATGGGACGCGGTGCAGGCTGGCTTACACTTCATGGCGGTATCGCGGGTGCTGCCGATGTAATCCTTCTGCCCGAAATTCCATTTGACATTAACAAGGTTGCGACAAAAATCAAAGATGACCTTGCAGCCGGAAAGGATTTTGCAATCGTTGCGGTTGCCGAAGGCGCTAAACCCAAGGATGGCGAAATTGTGGTTGCCCGCGTTCGTGAAGACAGCCCCGACCCCATCAGACTTGGCGGTATTGCAAAGGTTGTTGCGGACGAACTTGAAGAGCTTTGCAACAACGAAGCGCGCGCAACAACGCTCGGTCACATTCAGCGCGGCGGCTCTACATCCGCGCACGACAGAGTGCTCTCATCCCGTTACGGATGTGCCGCAGTGGAACTTGCTATGCAAGGTAAATTCGGTAATATGGTAATCTTAAAGGGTGACAAGATTGAATATGCATCGCTTGAAGATGTTATCGGTCAGGAAAACAAACAGGTTGACCCCGATAGCGAGCTTGTACAGGTAGCGAAATGTCTCGGTATCTGCTTTGGCGATTGATTTTATAGCCATGGAAGCATTATCCGAACCTGCCCCAAATGGCTGAAAACAGGCTGTAAAAAACAGAGTTCGGATAATACTTGAATGGCTAGCCAAAAAGGTGTAAAATGTTTTTACACCTTTTTCTTTTTGGAGATGATTAACTTTATGAACATACGCGAAATGACAGAAAAAATTGAAAGGGAAACGCTTTCTCCGTTTGCAACACTTTCCGAAAGCACCCGCGGACGCAGAGAAGAAATGCCCCTTTGTGAAATAAGGACAGAGTTCCAGCGTGACCGTGACAAGATTTTACATTCAAAATCTTTCCGCCGTCTTAAGCACAAGACACAGGTTTTTATAACGCCTGAGGGCGACCATTACAGGACACGGCTTACCCACACGCTTGAAGTTTCACAGATAGCGCGCACTATTGCACGCAGTCTCAGACTTAATGAGGATTTAGTCGAGGCAATGGCTCTCGGCCACGATATCGGGCACACACCATTCGGGCACGCAGGCGAAAACGCACTTGACAAGCTCTGCCCCGGTGGATTTTCTCACAGCAGGCAGTCTATCCGCACGGTGGAAATTCTGGAAAACCTTAATCTCACATGGGAAGTGTTAAACGGAATTGCAAATCATTCGGGCGATGGAGAAAGCGCCACTCTTGAGGGTAAAATTCTTAAGATTGCCGACAGAATCGCATACATAACACACGATATTGACGATGCGTGCCGTGCCCGGATTATAGACGAAAAGGATATCCCTCCGTTTATTACCGATGTGCTTGGTAAAACAAATGCCGAGCGTGTAAACACACTTGTTCTTGACATTGTAAATTCGTCAGACGGCAAAAACGATATTTTAATGAGCGAAGAAGTGGAAGAGGCTATGATTCGTCTTCGTACATACCTTTTTGACCATGTTTATATTGGCTCCAAGGCAAAGGCGGAGGAGAAAAAGGTTTCAGGCATAATCGAGGGGCTATTTAAGTACTACTACGAAAATGTCGGTGCGATGCCCCTTCATCTTCAGGAAATTGCGTGGAAGGACGGCGTTGAAAGAGCTGTGTGTGACTATATTGCAGGTATGAGCGACCGCTTCGCAATTTATACCTTCAACGACATTTATGTTCCTCGCTCATGGGATAGGATATAGTTGACACCAAACTTCAAATATATTAAAATATATTTAAGACTACTTTAGAGGAGAATTGCTATGTACATAGGTGTAGATATAGGCGGAATGAGCATTAAGGCAGGCATTGTAAGTGAGGACGGAAAAATCCTCACCAAATGCGCTGTTCCCACTCCGTGTAATGACGAAGATGCGTTTTGCCGTGCAATGCTTGAATGTATTAAAAAAGCTATGGATGAGGCAAATATCGGCATAGACGAAATAAAATCAATCGGTGTTGGCTCTCCCAGTGCAGTAGAAAGAGAAGAAGGTATTTTGCTTGAAGCTGAAAATATCGGCTACAAGAGAATTTATGCCCGTGATTTTCTGCAGAAAAGCCTGGGCGATATTCCTGTTTTCGTGGATAATGACGCTAACTGCGCCGCACTTGGCGAATATTATAAATCAAAGAAATCCCCTCACTTTATTTTTATAACTCTCGGCACTGGAATCGGTGGCGGAGTAATTCTTGACGGAAAACTTTTCCTCGGTTCAAACGGTGCAGCAGGTGAGCTTGGGCACATCGTTACGCGCGCAGGTGGCAGAGAGTGTAACTGTGGCAGACGCGGTTGCTGGGAAAAATACGGTTCTATGACCGGACTTATCGAGACCGCCACAGAGCGCAGGGATGAAATGAAATCCCTTGGCAAAAACGATGAAATTACAGGAAAACTGATTTTTGACCTTTCCGAAAAAGGCGACGATGGTGCAAAGAAAATCGTTTCCGACTGGATTGAAGAGGTTGCTATCGGCGTTGTTGATATGATAAATATTTTCCAGCCCGATGAAATCGTAATCGGCGGTGCCGTTTCGGCACAGGGGGATGTAATACTTCTTCCGCTTATTGATTACGCAAAGAAACACGCATTCTGTGCAGACGAAATCGGTATTCCTGAAATATCCATGTCAAAAATCGGCGGAGATGCAGGCATAATCGGTGCGGCATTTCTGCATAAAAACAACTAAAGGAGATACACTTATGAAAATCAAGGGCAATATTGTAATAGGTCAGTCAGGCGGTCCCACCGCTGCAATAAATGCAACTCTTGCAGGTGTTTTCTGCGAGGGTAAAAACCTTTGCGAAGGCAAAATTTTCGGTATGCTTGGCGGTGTAGAGGGACTTCTTGCCGAAAATATGATTGATATGAAGGAATACCTTAAAACGGATAATGATGTAGAGCTTCTTAAAAGAACTCCGTCATCCTACCTCGGCTCGTGCAGATTTAAGCTCCCTCAGCCTGTGGAAGGAAACGAAGTTTACGAAAAACTTTTTGAGATTTTTGAAAAGTATGACATCAAGGGATTCTTCTATATCGGCGGCAATGATTCTATGGATACAGTCAAAAAACTTTCCGCGTATAACAAGTTCAAAAACACCGATATTAAATTTATGGGTGTACCGAAAACGATTGACAACGACCTTGTAAAAACTGACCACACTCCTGGATTTGGCAGTGCGGCTAAATTCGTTGCAACAGTTACCAAGGAGCTTGTGCGTGACTCACTTGTTTACGACCTTAAAAGTGTAACGATTGTTGAAATCATGGGCAGAGACGCAGGCTGGCTTACCGCTGCAAGCGCTCTTGCAAAGGGCGATGACTGCGAAGGCGCGGCAATGGTGCTTCTTCCCGAGGTTCCGTTCGACTACGAATATGTTAAAAGCCGCGTAAAAGAGCTTACGGAAGGGGATAAATCTCTTGTAATAACAGTTTCCGAGGGTGTAAGAACAAAGGACGGCAAATATGTATGTGAACTCGGAAGCGAAAAGGGCACCGATGCATTCGGACATACAATGCTTACGGGCACAGCGGCTACAATTGCGGCTATGCTTAAGAAAGATTTAGGAATCAAAACACGCGCGGTAGAGCTTTCTACACTTCAGCGCTGTGCGTCACATATTGCATCGCTTACAGATATCAATGAATCGTTTGCTGTGGGCAGCGCAGCCGTGAAGGCAGCAGCACAGGGACAAAGCGGTAAGATGGCTCTTCTTAAAAGGGTTTCCGATAATCCCTACATCTGCGAAACTGATACTGCCGATGTTAATGAGATTGCAAACCTTGCAAAAGAAGTTCCACGCAGTATGATTAACGAGCGCGGCGACAATGTTACCGAGGAATTTATAACTTATGCGCGTCCTCTTATTGAGGGCGAACTTGTCCCCATTTTTGAAAACGGACTTCCCTCTCACATCAAACGCTAAAAGAGAGCGCCCATAGGGGACGGGGACATTTTTGTAATCCGAAGGTGCAACAAAAATTGACCTGTCCCCAAACGAAAAGGTGTTTTTTCACACTTTGCTATTAAGAGCAACTATGGGGGGGACGGGGACATTTTTGTAATCCGCAGGTGCAACAAAAATTGACCTGTCCCCAAACGAGAAGGTGTTTTTTCAAGCTTTGCTATTGGGAGCACTTACGGCTAACAAAAAACACCCCGTCCCCATACCACACGCAACAGCAAACAAAGGAACTGATACTTATGGAACAACGCACCATGAATGTTCTTGAATACAATAAAATAAAAGAAATGCTTTCAGCGCAGGCGGTTTGCTCTGACACGCGTGATATGTGCGCGTCACTTAGTCCTACTGATGATATTTATGAGGCAAAGTCGCGTTTGTCACTTTCTGACGAGGCGGTTTCCCTACTTTTCAAAAAGGGTGCGCCGCCAATCAGCCCCGTAAAAAATGTCATGGGTGCTGCAAAAAGAGCCGATGCCGGCGGTGCTCTTTCTATGGGAGAGCTTCTCGCGATAGCGCATACACTCCGTATGGCGCGCGGTCTTAAAAGTTATTTTGATGAGGACGGATTTGACGAAAAATTCCCCTCGCTTTCAAATCTTTTTGGCGCACTTTCCGATAATAAGAAACTTGAAAACACCATTTTTTCTGCAATAGTAAGCGATGAGGAAATGGCGGATGACGCGTCCCCCACGCTTCTTGCTATCCGCAGAAAAATGCGTACTCTCCACTCAAAAATCCGCGATGTGCTTAATAATATGGTACATTCAAGCACTTATGCAAGCTATCTTCAGGAGCCGATTGTTTCAATGCGCGGCGACAGATATGTTATCCCCGTGAAGAGCGAGCATAAGGGCAGTGTCCCCGGCGTTGTTCACGATAGCTCTGCCAGCGGTGCAACTCTTTTTATCGAGCCTATGGCGGCAGTTGAGATAAACAACTCTCTGCGTGCACTCTCGGGCGATGAAAAGGACGAAATCGAGAAAATTCTTATTGAGCTTTCGGGCAGAGTTGCGGAATTCAGTAGCGAAATTACAGAAAACTACAAAACGATAATTGAAATTGATTTTTGTTTTGCAAAGGGTAAGCTTGCACAAAAAATGGATGCAACAAAGCCCTCTCTCAACACTGACGGAATCATAAACATCAAAAAGGGACGCCATCCTTTAATCGATGCAAAAACGGTTGTACCGACCGATATTTACCTTGGGGACGAATTTGACACACTCGTCATAACGGGTCCCAACACAGGCGGTAAGACGGTTTCTCTTAAAACGCTCGGCCTTTTCACGCTTATGGCACAGTCGGGACTTTTAATCCCTGCAAGCGCAGGAAGTAATATAGCAGTTTTTGAAAATGTATTTGCCGACATCGGCGATGAACAGTCAATCGAGCAGTCACTTTCCACATTTTCTGCGCATATGACTAATATAATTAAAATACTTGAAAACGCAAACTACAATTCTCTTATCCTTTTTGACGAGCTTTGCTCGGGCACGGACCCGACTGAGGGTGCTGCTCTTGCCGTTTCCATACTTGAAAGAGCGAAAGAACTCGGTGCAAAGGTTGCGGCAACAACGCATTACAGCGAAATTAAGCTCTTTGCACTCTCTACCGAGCGCGTCTGCAATGCCGCGTGTGAGTTTGATGTCGCATCGCTCCGCCCGACATACCGTCTTCTTATCGGTGTACCTGGTAAGAGTAACGCGTTTGCAATTTCAAAGCGTCTCGGTCTGGGCGAAGATATAATTGACCGCGCAAAAGAGCTTGTAAGCGGTGAAAGCACGCGTTTTGAAGATGTTATAACATCACTTGAGGAGCACCGCGCAAAAGCACAGGAAGAGCTTGACAAAGCAACCGAGGCGGCAGCGCTTTCCATGGCGCAGAAGGAAGAATCCGAAAAGGAACGCGCCAGAATCCGTGCGCAAAGAGAAAAAATGCTTTCTGACGCAAGGCGTGACGCCAAAAAGATTTATGAGCAGGCGAAACGCGAGGCTGACGAAATCGTCAAGAAGATGCAAAAGCTCTTTGAGGAATCGGCAAGTAGTAACCGCGCCGAAATCGAAGAGGGAAGGAGAAATCTCAAACGCGCACTTGACAAGGCGGAGGACAAGCTCAGCGAAGATGTTTTTAAGAATAGATCGAAAAAGAAGCTTGACCCCTCAAAAATCACACTTGGTATGGAAGTTGAAGTTACTACGATGAATTCTGTCGGAAATGTGCTGACACTTCCCGATAAAAAGGGCGACCTTACAGTTCAGGTGGGAATACTCAAAATCAAAACGAATGTTTCTGCCCTCGCCCCTGCTGAAGTGCAGAAGAAAAAGAAAGCCGCGCAGAGTTACATTGTTGGTGGCGGTCACGCTCCGCGTGATGTCAAGATGGAGCTTGACCTCCGCGGAGAAACGGTTGACGATGCACTTTTACTGGTGGATAAATATCTTGACGATGCGTCACTAAGCCACCTTGAATCCGTTACCATTATTCACGGTAAGGGAACGGGCGCGCTTCGAAGTGCAATTTCCGATATGCTCCGCCATCATCCCCACGCAAAGAGTTTCCGCCCGGGAAAATATGGAGAGGGCGAAGCAGGAGTGACGGTTGTCGAGATAAAATAAGATAAAAATCGTGAAAGAAAAATTATTGACATGCTTTTTTCACAGTGTTATAATGTTTCTAATGTAGAATTTTAGAGTTTTAGGAGGTTTTATTATGAAAAACAAGTTTTTGCTTGGTATTTTGGAGGATGTTAAAAAGAAAGACTCCAATGAACCCGAATTTATCCAGACTGTGACAGAGGTTCTTGAGAGCCTTGAGCATGTTGTTGAACAGCGCCCCGAACTTGAAACATCAGGTCTTTTCGAAAGACTTGTTGAACCTGAAAGACAGATTATTTTCCGCGTACCGTGGGTTGACGACAACGGTAAGGTACAGGTAAACCGCGGTTTCCGTGTACAGTTCAACGGTGCTATCGGACCTTACAAGGGCGGTCTTCGTTTCCATCCCTCTGTTAACCTTTCAATTATGAAGTTCCTTGCTTTCGAGCAGACATTCAAAAACAGCCTTACAGGTCTTCCCATCGGTGGTGGTAAGGGCGGCAGCGACTTCGACCCCCGTGGTAAGAGCGATGGCGAAATCATGCGTTTCTGTCAGAGCTTTATGACAGAGCTTTACCGTCATATCGGTCCTGATGTCGATGTTCCTGCAGGCGATATCGGTGTAGGCGCAAGAGAAATCGGTTACCTTTACGGTCAGTACAAGAGAATCAAGGGATGCTGGGAAAACGGCGTTCTTACAGGTAAGGGTCTCGCTTACGGCGGTTCTCTTATCCGTCCCGAAGCTACAGGCTACGGCGCTACATACTATGCTTGTGAAGTTCTTAAGCACTTCGGTGAAACAATCGAAGGAAAAACAGTTGCAATCTCAGGTTTTGGTAATGTTGCTTGGGGTGTTGCTGCTAAGGTTAGCCAGCTCGGTGGTAAGGTTATCACAATTTCCGGTCCTGACGGCTATGTATATGACCCCGATGGAGTAACAACTCAGGAAAAGATTGACTTTATGCTTGAAATGAGAGCTTCCGGCCGTGACAAGGCTCAGGATTATGCTGATAAGTTCGGTTGCCAGTTCTTCGCAGGCGAGAAGCCCTGGGGCGTTAAGGCTGATATCTGCATGCCCTGTGCTACACAGAACGAAATCGGCATTGAAGAAGCAAAGAAGATTATTGCAAACGGTACAAAATACTATATCGAAGTTGCTAATATGCCCACAACTAACGAAGCAGTTGCACTTCTCCGTGAAAATGGCCTTATCGTAGGACCTTCAAAGGCTGTTAACGCAGGCGGCGTTGCAGTATCTGCTCTTGAAATGGCTCAGAACTCTATGCGTTACAGCTGGAGCGCAGAAGAAGTTGACGAAAAACTTAAGGGCATCATGGCTAACATTCATAAGGTTAGTGAAGAAGCTGCAGCTGAATACGGTCTTGGTTATGACCTTGTTGCAGGCGCTAACATCGCAGGCTTTAAGAAGGTTATGGATGCAATGCTTGCATATGGTGTAAACTAAAAAGCATTGATTTTTACAAAATCAAAGGGAATCTGAATTTCAGATTCCCTTTTTGTTTTTTGTAAATTTTTCGTCTTTGTACCGCCGACTTCAAAGGGAACACTCAGTTCCCTGTTCCGTCTGAAATCGCTCGCCAGCAGCGGAAAATGATGCTCGCGATTTCTCGGTAGCCGACAAAAAATTTACAAAAACCCTACTGCTCCACTCTTGTTAGTTCAATATCAAACTAACTTATGAGGTAAACTGCGGTTTTTGAAGTAACGAAGCCGACCGCCAAAATCGTGTCCACATCAGTTTCCTTTGCCGGTGGACACGATTTAGAAATGCACGATAATAGGTTTATCGATTGCGTTTCGGTGGCGCAAAGGCAAGGAAGCTGAAAAAACGATACTTACACAGTTAATACAACGGAATAATTTATTTCTTCGCCCCGGCGAGGGCGGTGGGTCCGGGGAATCGCAACCCCGGAACTTTTGGTTCTTTTGGTTACAAAAGAACATAATCCTTGTAGTTCTGCAATAAAAAGGGTTTCCAAACCTTTTTACTATTTGCAAAAAGTGACTTTTTATGCTAAAATAAATACGAGGTGACTAATGATGAACAAACACGAACAGCTTGCACATAAATATTTTACCGAAGGTTACAACTGCGCGCAGAGTGTATTTGCCGCCTTTCACGAGGAAATGGAGATGGATGAGAAGGAAGCGCTTCGTCTTTCCTCAGCCTTCGGCGGCGGAATGGGAAGACTGCGTGAAGTCTGCGGTGCGGTAAGCGGAATGTTTATGGTGCTTGGCGCACTGTATGGATATGATGATGCAAAAAATGACGAAGCGAAAAAAATCCTCTATACAAGAGTGCAGAATTTCGCAGATGAATTTAAGCGCGAGTACGACACAATCATCTGCCGTGAACTTTTAGGCGTTGAAGGGGCACAGAAACCTACCCCCACTCCCCGAAATCCTGAATTTTACGAAAAAAGACCGTGTACTGCATTTGTTGTAAGCGCCGCCCGGATAGTTTCGGAATTTATTGAAGAAAACAAATAATAAAAAGAGGAAGTTTCAAAATGATATGCACCCCAAAAGTTAGACACTTTTGGAGGTGCATATTTTTATGAGCAAAAAAGGGCAAAAACAAAGAAAGTACTCGCCAGAATTCAAAGCATCTGTTATAATGGATATGCGGG